>NZ_JBEXMJ010000001.1:0-600000 GCF_040610475.1 Actinopolymorpha sp. NPDC004070
AAGTACGGGACTGCGAAGGCGACCAACACCGCTGGGAGTGCGGCCAAGAAGCCTGGCCACGCCGGTGAACCGACACCGCGGGAGGCAGCAGGCCAAGACGAAGGCCCAGGAGGACAAGCAGGTAAGCCGAAACAGCCATCACCCGACACAGGTTCGCTCGCGGACGGGATCCCACCACCCCGAACACCCGGCCAAAGCCCACAACCGAATATCGACCCGCACGACGGGTGCCCGAAATGCGGAGGCGGCGGATCGGCCCGCTACCTCGGCACCGACGGCACACCCATCTCCGCCGCCACCGTGCGACGGCTGGCGTGCGAGGCCGACCTCATCCCCGTCGTCCTCGCAGGAGACGGGCACGTCCTCGACCTCGGCCGCTCCGACCGGTTCTTCAAGGAACACCAGCGGCGAGCCCTCGCGATCCGCGACGGCAGCCACTGCCACTTCCCCGGCTGCAACATCCCCGAACCACGCTGCATCACCCATCACATGACCGCCTGGGACCACGGCGGCCCGACGGATCTCGCGAACGGCGTGCTGTTGTGCCGCTACCACCACGTCACCGTCCACCACAAAGGATGGCAAGTCCGCATGGGCACCCACGGCCACCCGGAGTACGTGCCGCCGGAGTGGGTGGACCCGCAGCAGCGCATCCTTCGCCCATGAAGCCCGCGTAAGCCGACGTGAAGCCGGTCGACGGCGCCAGAGGTTAGTGGTCGCCGGCCGAAGCGGCTTCGGTGACGTTCGCCAACATGCTAGCCAGGACGTCCCGTGCGACGTCGAGTTCGCGATCGTCCAGGCCGGCTCGAAGCCGACGGTCGTGGGCGACGGCGACATCCCGGAGCCGGTGGAACGCCGCCTCGCCTTCGTCGGTGAGCTCGACAAGGTGAACCCGCCGATTGGACGGCTCGCGTCGGCGGGTCAGTAGGCCGTCGGACTCCATGGCGTTGAGGTGGTGGGTCAGGGTCGCTCCCTGGATGCCCACGGCGGCCGCGAGCTCACGTTGGTTCGCAGTCGATCACGTCTTCAACGCCAGCAGGACCTGCCAGGTCGGCAGCGAGCCACCGGCAGCGGCCAGCGCAGCGTCGAACGCCCGGCTGACGGCGCACGAGGTGTTGGTCAGCTGCAGGCCGATCGGTGGCCCGGGCGACACCTGGCCCGACGGGCCGAGCCGGCTGGCCGGCCATCTGGGTGAGGTCGTGCACGTCGCCGACGAACTCGGCCTGGACACCGTGTGGGTGCCCGACCACCTGCTCCAGGGCGCGCCCGGCACCTCGCCGGAGGACGAGATGCCGGGCGCGCCCTACGCTCGGGTTCCTCGCTGCCCGGTCACGCCGGGTGCGCCTGGGCACGGCGGTCACCGCCGCGACCTTCGGCCACCGCCGGGACCTTTCGGCCACCGGCATTGCTGATCAAGGCCGTGACGACCCTCGACGTCCTTTCCGGTGGCAGGGCGTGGCTCGGTATCGGAGCCGGCTACCACGAGGAGGAGGCGTGCTGGATGGGGCTGCCGCTACCGCCGACGAGGGAACGCTTCGAGCATCTGGAGCACACGCTGCGCCTCGCACTGCAGATGTGGGCAGGCGACCAGCGTGCCTTCGACGGACGCCATCACCAACTCGAACGCCCGAGCACTGAGCCGAGATCGGACGCCCCTATGGCGACATCGAGAAGACCGTCAGCACGCGGCTCGGAGCCGAGGAGGCGCCGGACCAGATCGCCGAACGCTGCGCGGCCCTGGCCGAACTCGGTCTGGACCACGTGGTCGTTCTCGTGCAGGGCCCCTGGGCCGACGCTGCCCTGCGTACTCTCGGGAAGGCGGCACCGGCCGTGGGAACGATCCCAGCCAGGCCCGCGGTTTCCTCGTCGCTGCCAACCTCCGGTTGACGGCTGGACGCACCCCGGAGCTCTCAACGTCGCCGCGCGACCACCCGGCTGAAGCCCAGCAGCCGTCCCTGATCGACACGCAGCATCTCCGCATCCTCACGCGGTTCGCCCCAGTCGCGGTCGCACACCTCGTTCCAGCGCAGCCAGTCCGCCCAGCCGCCGGGCAGCCGGTCGGCGAGGTCGACGTCGACCAGGCCGGTCTTCTCCCAGTGCCGGCGCCACCAGTCCGGGCTGTGAAAGGAGCAGAAGTCCCACTTCCAGTAGGGCGCCAGATGTGCCGGCGGATACGACGCGGGTTCCTCGGCGAGGCCGGGGACCACCATGCCGATCGCACCGCCGGGCTTGACGAACCCCGCGTAGTAGCCGAGATACAGGTCGTCGGTGCCGAAGTAGTGATAGGAGTCGATGCTGACCAGGGCGTCGAAGAAGCCTTCCTCGAAAGGAAGTGCGTGTGCCTCGGCGTGCACCGGATGCACCCGGCCACGTAGGTCGGCCTCCTCGATGCGGGACCAGTTCTGCGCGGCGTCGATCCACAGGTCGGTGGCCCACACCCGCACGTCGTACTCCCGGGCAAGGAAGATCGAGGTGAGCGCCGTCCCACACCCCATGTCCAGAACCCGCATGCCGGGCTTGAGCGGCATGACCTCCGCCAAGGCCTCGGCCAGCCACACGGGGTTCGGCCCCATCGCGTTGTCGACCATCCAGCGGGCGGAGTAGCGCCCGGAGCGGGGGTAGCGCTCGTTCGTCAGTAACCGCGTCAGTTCGTCGTCCTCCACGTCGCGGAGTCTGTCGAGGCCGCACGCGGGAGGCAACCGGATTAGGGTGCCGGGCGCGGCCATCGCCGTAGTACGTTCGAGCGATGTGTGCGGTACGGCCGACCGGGGCAGCGTCGACACCGAGAGCGTCGACAGCATCGAAACCGACAGCCACGACGCCGACAGCCTCGACAACGACGTCGGCAGCGGCACCCACCTCACTGCTGGCCACGCCGGGTTCGGCGTTCGTCGGGCGGACGGCCGAGGTGGGCGCCTTCGTCGATGCACTGCGGGGACCGGCCGCGATGGTGCTGGTCGGGGGTGAGGCCGGCGTCGGCAAGTCCCGCCTGGTCCGCGAATGCCTGGCCTCGCCCGCGTTGAGTGGTCGGGTCGTGTTGGCCGCGGCCTGCCCGCCGCTGCCGGAGCCCTTCCCGCTGGGACCGGTGGTGGACGGCGTACGACGGCTGATCCCACCGGAGGGCCCACTGGGGTTGAGCCCGCTGGGCGGCGCGCTGCGCCCGGTGTTTCCCGAGCTCGCCGACCGGTTGCCACCCGCGGTGGACGTACTCACCGATCCGATCGCCACCAGGCACCGGCTGTTCCGCGCGTTCGCCGAACTGCTGGAGTGCCTGCGGGTGGACGTGCTGGTGGTGGAGGACGTCCACTGGGCCGACACCGCGACGTGGGAGTGGCTGTTGACGACGTACGCCACCGGTCACACCCGCATCCCTGTGGTGCTCACCTACCGGCCGGCGGACGTGCCGGCGGGTTCTCTGCTGCGGCGGCTGGTGACCAGGCGACCGGTGGGCATGGCCCAGCTGCGGATCGACCTGCAGCCTCTCGACGTCGGCGGTACGCGGGACCTGGTGGCGGCGATGTTCGCCACCGAGCAGGTGTCGGAGCAGTTCGCGGAGTTCCTGCACGCGCGTACGGACGGTCTGCCGCTCGCCCTGGAGGAGTGCCTGCACCTGCTGCGCGACCGCCGGGACATCGTCGAGCGGGGCGGACAGTGGACCCGCCGGGTGCTCGACGAGCTTCAGGTGCCGCCGACCGTGCGCGACTCCGTACTCGAACGCGTGGAACGCCAGGCCCCGGAGACCCGCGCGGTGCTGGAGGCGGCCGCGGTCCTGGCCACCCCCGCCGACGAGCCGACGCTCACCGAGGTGCCGGGGCTGGACGCGGAGGCCGGACGGCGTGGGGTGGCCGCCGCGTTGACGTCGGGTCTGTTGCGCGAAGCCGGGCCGGGCCGGTTCGTGTTCCGGCACGTACTCGCCTCACAGGCCGTGGACGAGGCCATCCCCGTCTCGCGCCGCCGCCACCTGCACAGGAAGGCGGCCGAGCGGCTGCGGCGCCTCGACCCGCCGCCGGTGGCGCGACTGGCCCGGCACTTCCGGGAGGCGGGGGAGCACGAGGCGTGGACGGAGTACGCGGAGGCGAGCGCCGACCTCGCGCTGGAGTCCGGCGACGACCGGTTCGCCGTCACCGTGCTGCTCGAGCTGCTGGCGGCCGGCGACCACCCGGTCGACCGGCGTACCCGACTGGCCCGCAAGCTCGGGGAGGCGGCCCACCTGGGCACCGCCGCCCTCGGGGACCTCGCGGCACAGGTCGTCGACGCGCTGCGAAACGCCCTGGCCGCCGGCGTCGCCACGCCGGCCGCACGAGGAGAGCTTCGGCTGCTGCTGGGCCGGATGCTGCGCGAGATCAGCGAGGAACCCGAGGCCTACGCCGTGATCGAGGCGGCTGTCGACGACCTCGGGCACCGTCCCGACCTCGCCATGCGCGCGATGCTCAACCTGGCCATGCCGCTGGTCCCGGACTGGCCGGCCGCTCGTCACCTGGAATGGCTGGAACGCGGGACGCAGGCGCTGCCCGCGTCGACCTCCGAGGTCGACCGGCTGTCGTTCGCCGTCAACCGTGCGAGCTGCCTGCTGCTGCTGGGCGAGGAAGCCGGATGGCAGGCGGTGGCGGAGCTTCCGCGGGAGGCCGCCAGCCCTCCGGAGCGGTTGGTCGTCGCGCGGGGTCTGCTGAACGCCGCCCAGCTCGCGGTGGTGTGGGGGCGCTACGACGAGGTACGCCCGCGGCTGGCGTCCGCCCTGGAACACCTGCAGGCCGCGGACTACCAGCGGCTGCGGGCGACCGTCCGCGTCACCGAAGCGTTCCTCGACTGGCACACCGGCAACTGGGGCGACCTCGACACCGTGGCGAACGAGCTGGCCACCTCGGAGACGTCGGTGACGCTGGACCAGCTGCAGGCACGGCAGATCCTCGGGCTGGTGGCCCTCGCCCGCAGCGAACGCGACACCGCACGGCGGCACCTCACCGAGGTCACGGAGGAGTACGCCCGGCTCGGGGTGGTCGACCCGCTGGCCATGCCGGCCGCGGCGGCGCTGGCCCGGCTGCACGTCGCCGAGGGCGCGAACGACGAGGCGCTGGCGGTGCTCGCGGGGGACGTCACCACGATCGAGCGCAAGGGCGTGTGGTGGTGGGCCACCGACATCGCACCGGTGGCGGTGGCCGCGCTGATCGGCGGCGGTCAGGTCGATCGGGCCGCGGACATGGTGGGCAGGCTCGACGCCGGACTGGGTGGCCGCGGAGGACCCGCGCCGGCGGCCGCGCTGACGGTGTGCCGGGCGGTCGTCGCCGAGGCGCGAGGGCGGGTGGGCGAGGCGGCCGCGCTGTTCGCCGACGCCGGCTCGGCGTGGCGGGCTCTGCCCCGTCCGTACGACGAACTTCTCGCCAGGGAAGGGGAGGGCCGGTGCCTGGTCGCCGCGGGCGAGGAACGCCGGGGTCTCGCGCGGTTGACCGAGACCGAGCGGGACCTGCGGTCGCTGGGTGCGCGATGGGACGCCGACCGGGTGGCGCGGCTACTACGTCACCACGGAGTCGAGGTGGCCCGGACCTGGCGGCGGGGCCCGCGCGGCTACGGCGACCAGCTGTCGCCGCGGGAGCTGGAGGTGGTCGGCCTGGTCGCCCGGGGGCTGACGAACCGGCAGATCGGCGAGACGCTGTTCCTGTCGCCGCGTACGGTCGGCCATCATCTGCGCGCCGCGACGCGCAAGCTGGGCGTGTCCACGCGTACGGCTGCGGCGATCGCCGCCTCGGAGGCCGGCCTGATCGCGGTGGACCGTGTGGCCGGCCGTACGGTAGCTCGTCCGCAGGTGCCGCTGCCGGAACCGGACAACCAATAGGTCATCTGCCCGGTCGCTGAAAGTTCAGCCAGACCCCATCGTGTTCGGGTGGGCGGTGACCAGGGTGACGATCAGAAAAACCAGCAGTACGAGGGCCGGCACGACGAGCCGGGCGCAGGTGACTTGTGCGCAGGTGACTCGGGCTCAGGCGACTCGGCCTCAGGCGACTCGGTGACGCCGGTGCCCTCGGACCCGAGCGGGCGGCGCGCTCTGCCGTGGACGGATCCGCCCGAGCCCGATGCTCCTTCGCCGAATGCTGATGCCGACCCCGCCCCGTCGTACATCGACGACGAGTCGGCCGACGACGAGAGCTTCGAACCCCTGTGACAACGCAAGAAAGAGGTCATGCCATGGCCGGTCGGGCCCTCGGCCGTCAGGTCGTTCTCCGTCTTCGTCCGAGTGCCCGTTCCGGAGCTCTTCGCCGCGTCCTTCCCCGAGTGCTCGCGGCGTCGGCGGTGGTCGCGCTCGCGGTGGCCGGATCTCCCGGGCACCCCGGGACGGTGGCCGCGGCGGCAACCTCGGTCGAACCCGCCACGGCTACGACGACCACGAGCACGACGGCGGCGACCGCGACCAACGCGACCAACGCGACCAACGCCAGTACGCCGCCCGTGGCGTCTTCGGAGCCCGCGACCGTCACCCTGATCACCGGGGACCGCGTCCGGCTCCGCTCGGTCGGGGGTGGACGGACGACCGCGACGGTGGAGCCTGCGCCGCGGCCCAGCGGTGTCGTTCCGCAGTTCCAGGTCAGCACGAGGGACGGCCGGACGTCCGTCATCCCCACCGACATCGGCCCTCTGCTGCGGTCGGACGTACTCGACCCGGCGCTGTTCGACGTGACGGCGCTGGCGAAGCAGGGCTACGACGACGCGGCCAGCCGGACTCTTCCGCTGATCCTCACCTATCCGAAGAACGCGCCGCGCACCTACCGCACGAAGACAGTCCCCGGGGGCCGTGAGCGTCGCGTGCTCGACAGTGTGGACGGCGTCGCCACCGAGGTCGCCAAGGACGAGGTGGCCAAGCTGGGGAAGGCGGTGTTCGAACTCGCCGAGGCCGCGCAGAAGACCGGCCGGCGTACGTCGTCACTGACCGCTGCGCAGGCCGGACCGCTTGCGGGCGTACGGAAGATCTGGCTGGACGCGCGGGTCAGGGTGGCCTTGGACCGGAGTACGAAGCAGATCGACGCACCTGCCGCCTGGGACGCCGGCTACACCGGCGCCGGGGTGAAGGTCGCCGTACTCGACACCGGCAGCGACACCACCCACCCGGATCTGGCCGGCCGGGTCAGCGCCTCGCACAACTTCACCGACACCGGGGACGCCGGCGACAGGTTCGGGCACGGCACGCACGTCGCGTCGATCGTCGGTGGATCGGGCGCGGCCTCCGACGGTGCCCGCAAGGGCGTCGCGTACGGCGCGGACCTTGTCAACGGCAAGGTCCTGGGTGACGACGGTTACGGCGCCACGTCCTGGATCATCGACGGGATGGAGTGGGCCGCCGGCGTCGAGCATGCCGACATCGTGAACATGAGCCTCGGCTCGGATCCTTCCGAGTACGGCAGCAACCTCGTGACGGCGGCCGTCGACCGGTTGAGCAGCGAGGACGGCACGTTGTTCGTCGTCGCGGCCGGCAACAACGGATGCGACGCGTGCGTGCTGGCGCCCGGCGACGCGCCGAGCGCGCTGACGGTCGGTGCGGTGGACCGGCAGGACCAACTCGCCGACTTCTCCAGCCGCGGTCCCGGTCCCGTCAACCTCGCCCTCAAGCCGGACATCACCGCGCCCGGTGTGGGTATCTGGGCCGCCCGTGCCAAGGACGCCCAGCTCGGCGGATCGGGGCCGTACCTCGAGCTGTCCGGAACGTCCATGGCGACCCCGCACGTGGCCGGCGCCGCGGCCCTGTTGTCGCAGGCCCGTCCCGAGCTGACCGGCACGGAACTCAAGGCCGCGCTGATGTCCACCGCCGTGCCCACCGCGGGGCTGCGGGAGTACCAGCAGGGCGCCGGCCGGGTCGACGTGGCCCGCGTGCTGAAGAGTCCGGTGCTCGCCGAGCAAGGGTCGCTTGACTTCGGCGTCGTCGCGCTGAAGGCCGGCGGCGGGACCGCCCCCGTGGACCGCGACGTGAGCTACCGCAACGTCTCCGGCCAGCCGGTGACGCTGAACCTGCACGTCCAGCTTCGGGACGAGACCGGCGCCCAGGTCGGCTACGCGTCGGTGGAACCGTCCCAGCTGACCGTCCAGCCCGGCACGGTCGGCACGGCCAAGGTCGTCGTCGACCCGGGAACCGCCGAGCCCGGCAGCTACACCGGAGTCCTGGTGGCGGACGTTCCGGGTGCGCAGTCGCTGCACACGCCGACCGGGTTCGTGGGCCAGCCGCAGCTGTTCGACCTGCGGCTCAAGGGCATTGCCCGCGACGGCCGGCCCGCGCTGGCCTGGGTCGGTTCCCTCAACGGCTCGCCCGTCGTCGATGTCGACACCGGCGAGACGATGACGAAGACGTGCAGGGCCGAGGATCCGACGATCGAGGTCTGTGTGCGGGTGCCGGCCGGTACGTACTCGGTGCTGGCCTTCGTCCACACGCGTCCTGCCGACGTACCGTCGAACGGCTACGGCGACGGCCTCGACACATCACTGGTCGGCGACCCGGAGCTGAAGATCACCGATGACACCACGCTGACCCTCGACGCTCGCAAGGCGGTCGAGGTCAAGGTTGACACCCCGGCGAACCCGGAGGCCAGGGCCAACCTCGGCGGCGCCGTCGAACTCAGGTGGTACCGCACGGCTCCCGACGGCACGGTCGCCAGTGACGCCGTCCTCAACGCACCCGGGTCGCAGGGCGAGGAACGCTTCTTCGTGCAGCCGATGGGTGACCCGTCGCTCGGGTCCTTCGAGGCCACCTCGAGGTGGCGGCTGGAGGCGCCGAACGTCACCCTGTCGGTGCCGGGAGCCAAGGACGTGAAGCTCGACCCGCAGTACTACCCGATGAACTGGTTCAGCGACTTCAGCGAGCAGTTCCCGGTGCTCGACGGTTCGGCCAACCTGCGCGTGGTCGACGCGGGTCAGGGGCGGCCCGAGGACCTTGCCGGCCTTGACCTGAAGGGCGCCCTGGCGCTCGTCCGGCGCAGCGACGACCTGCCGGTGGCCGAACAGTCGAACGCCGCGGCCGATGCAGGTGCGCGGATGGTGGCGGTCTACAACGACAGTCCCGGCGCCAACGGCAACCCAGGTGGCTACGCCGACCTCGCGCTCAAGGTGCCGACGGTACGCCTCACCGGAGCCGAAGGCGGTGCGCTGCTCGGTCTGCTCGGCAAGGGGAAGTTGACAGTACGGGCGACGGGAACCATGGCCAGCCCCTACGTCTACGACCTGGTCTACGCCGAGCGGCACGGTATCCCCGCGCGACCGCACTACAGCGCCGATCGGTCGGACCTGGTGCGCGTCGACGAGGACATTCACAGCCTGGCGACCGACCAGATCACCTACAGCGAGGGAGCGTTCGCCTTCCGGCCGCAGGACGAGATGTCGATCACCTTCCAGCGCCCGCTGTACGAAGCGCCGCGCTCGCGCGTCGTCTACCACACGTCGGACCCCACGACGAGATGGTCGTACGTGATGACGACCCCCGAACAGCCGTACGGCTACCACGAACCGCACCCGGAGGTCGCGCAACTCCAGCTGAACACCCCGCTGACGACCTACGCGCCACGCGAACACGCCACCCAGTCGTGGCTCGGCGCACCGGTCGCCACCGGCCTCAACCCGAACTTCCCGGTCGTGCGCGACCGCGACCGGCTGGTGCTCGGTGAGTCGTTCCCGTCGCTGTTCCAGGGTGTCGGGATGGTGGACGGCGCGAACCACCCCTCGGTGGCGGCGTCGACCGAGGGCGACGACGGCTTCGCCACGATGTTCAGGCTCTCGCGGGGTGAGGAGACGGTGTGGGAGACCGAACACATCCCCGGTGGACTCTTCGGCTACGTGACACTTCCCACCGGGTCCGAGGACACCTACCGGATGTCGTTCGACGTGGCCAACCGCGCACGGTGGGCCAAGCTGTCCACCCGCAGCCGCTCGGAGTGGACGTTCCGGTCCGCGGCCACCGACGCGGCCGAGCCAGTGCCGCTGCTGACCCTCGGGTACGACGTCGGGGTCGACCTGCGCAACGAACTGACACCGCCGGCGCGCGGGTCGAACCAGGTGAAGGTGAGGGTCGGCCACCAGGCGGGGGTGAACATTCCTGTGAACCGTTTGACGTTCGAGGTCTCCTACGACGATGGCGGCCGGTGGCGGCACCTGCGGACCGTCCGTCACGGCGACGGCCGCTACTCGGTCGACCTGCCGCCGAACGCGCCGGCGAAGTCCCGCTACTTGTCGTTCCGCGTCCACGCACAGGACGCGAACGGCAACCAGCTGACCCAGGAGATCATCCGTGCGGTAGCGCTCCCACACCGGAGGTGAGATCGATCCCAGTCGCAGCGGAGGCGCGCCAGGCCACAGCCAGTGGTCGGGCGTGCCTCCTGGCGTTTTCCTCGGGGCCGGTTGGAGGTGTGCGTGTGGCTCGTACGCCTGTTCTCCGCGGTGGCTACGACTGCCGTCTGACCGCAACACCGCCCTGGACCCTGAGGATCCGGACGTCGTAGTCGGTGAACGTCACTGGCACGGTTTTCGTCCCGGCGAAGGTCTGGATCGGTGTCGTACCCGCCGTCGGGTCGTAGACCTGCACCTGCCGCGGAGGGCCGGCGAGGTGCACGGTGGCCGACTCCGAGCCGGCGGCTCGCTCGCTCCACACCATGAGGAAGAAGTCGCCGTCACTTCTGCGAAGCAACAGGTCGTGGGTGGTGGGCGCACGGTCACTGATCGAGTAGGCCAGCCCGCCCGCGGGCGCCGAGTCGGCGCTGTCCGCCAGCACCGACGTGAGGTTGTGCAGGTAGATGCCCGAGCGCTTGGGCTGGTAGTCGGGGTCGACAAATCCCCAATAGCCCTGCGCGGGATCGTCGCGAAGCATGTAGACGAACGTGTGCTGGTAACCGCGGGAGTACTGCGAGAGGTAGAGCGCGAGCAGCAGCCGTCCCTGGTCGTCCTCGGTGAGGCTGTTCGTGCCCTGGGTGGCCCAGCCCGTCTCGGTGGACACCTTCGGCAGCGCTGCCCGGTCCGCCGCCGCCGTGTATCCGGGAAAGCCCTCCCGCCAGGTCACGCCGTACTCGCCGTAGATACCGTCGATCCAGTCCTCGAAGTCTGGAGAGGCGTTCTCCCACGCCATGTTGTCGATGATCGCGGGCTTGCGGCAGATGTAGTTGTGTACGTTGGCGAAGTCGGCGTACTGCGTACCGGCAGGCATGAGCGTTCCAGCACCCTCGGGGATGGTGAGGAACTGCAGGCCGACGTTGTTCGGCTCGGAGCCTCCGGCCTCGCTGGAGTGGAGGACCGGGAAGCGCCGCAGCAGCGGGTCGGCCTTCACGCGTCGGTAGAGCTCCAGCTGCCAGCGGGCGACGGGAGTGAAGTCCTGGTCCCACACGGACGTGTCGCCGTCGAAGGTGACCGCCCAGTTGTTCGGCTCGTTCGGGCCCTCCAGTGCGAGCAGGGCTCCGGCGCGGGCCAGCCGGCGGGACGCCTCGAGCTGGTCGGCCAGCCACGCCTCGTCAGGACCACTGCGCACGATCACGAACCTGGCGCCGGTCCGCTCGTGCACCGAGATCAGCTCGTCCACGAATGCTGCCGACACGTTGTCGCTGTCGCGAATGTTGCGGATGCCGGTGTAGGCCAGGGCGTCCGCAAGGCGGGCGGGATCGTCGACGCCCTGCCCCATGTGTGCACAGGCGCAGATCGAGTCGAGGAAGTCGGTGACCGGCACCGCTTCCACGATGGAAGGCCGAGTTGAGGCCTGGGCCGGTGACGCCATCGACGACGCGGCCGCGCCCGCCGCAACTGCCGCGGCACCACCCAGCACCGACCTACGGGAGATCCTTCGGTTGGTCACGGTTCTGCAAGCTATGGTCGGCGCCTGGTCCGGTCAACGACCTGGTCCGGGTCGGGCCGTTCCGCTTGTGGACGCGGGCGACGCAAGGTGCCGGGCAACCAGCGCCGCCACTAGGTCTGCTTGTGCAACAGTCCGGTTATGCCGGCGATCAGCAGGGCCGTGAACACCCAGGCAGCCAGGCGCAGGAGGAACAACAGCGGCGGCATCCAGCCGTTGTCGGGCGGGTCCCACGCGGACTCCTCCGCGACGCCGGGGAAGGTCGAGCTCAGCGCGAAGGTCACGGGGTCGAGGCAGTCGAGCTTCCATTGCGGCCTGCACAGGGCGTTCGGCGCGAGACCGGTCTGAGGCAGCCGACGCGCTGCGAGATCAGCTTCGATCGCAGCCGTCGGGGTTGTGGTGAAGGCGTCATCCCAGAAGTGCGCCATGGTGAACGAGATGCAGAAGATGACTGCGAGCCAGGCCAGGGCGACGCCCGGGTAGTAGCCGTGGCCGGTGGTCCACCGGTAGGCCTGCCGGGAGATCTTCGCCGAGAACTTCGCGTTCCGAGTCGAGTTCACCGCGGACCGGTAGCGGATCCACCGTGCGTCGGTCGGCTGGCCGTTACGTGCATAGATATCCGCGAGTTCCTGCCAGGGTTGCGCTGCGGACTGCTGGCTCAGCCACGCGGCCGCCGCGCTTCGGTCATCACGGATCACACCGTGGACGTCTCCCAACCGCCAGCCGGTGATGTCGCCGACTCTCGGGAGTGAACTACGACTTGCTCCGACGACGAGACTTGTGATCCTCGCCGCCGCGAAGTTCACCCGACCGACCGCGGTGAACCCGCCGGTGAGCAACACGGCGTTCTTCGCGTGGAGCCCCTCACCGACAAGGCTGTCGCCGTTCCGGTCGGTGCCCTTCAGCGAGGCGTCGCTGAAGTCGAGATACCCGCCTATTCGGGCTCTGGGGAGACGGATGGCTCCCGCCGCTGAGAATCCCGCTCCTAGCGCGACGGTGTTGTCCGCCAGCAAGCCGTCGGCGGACAGGCTGTTTCCTTGAATGTCGCAGCCGTTCAGAGTCGTACCGCTGAAGTCCAGCTTGCCACCGACATGTGCACCGGCGATCATGACCCCGCCGGCAGAAGTCAATAGGTTGCGCACGAGGACGTTGTTCATCGCTTGCAGCCCGTTGGCGCGCAGACTGTTACCTTCGCGGTCTGCTCCTCTCAGAACGGCGGCGTCCAGATAGATCTGGCCTCCGACGTACGCCCCCCGCAGTGCGATGGCGCCGGCCGCGGTCAATCTCTCGTCCAGGCGGAGATCGTGGCTCACATTCAGTCCGTCACCAGCCAGACACCTTCCTTGTCGGTCGATTCCTTGAAGGTGGGTCCCGCTGAGGGCCAGCTCGCAGAGGTGTGTGTAGCTGAGCTTGACAACCCCGGTGACTCGGCAACAGATCAGTCGAAGGGGAAAGATGACCGTGGCGAAGTCCAGGTCGATCTCGCCGACGATGATGGCACCGTAGATCGTGAGCCCGCGTGGATCGGCTCGCGAACTGAGCGCTCGGTCGAGCAGTACCTGCCGGAGGCCGTCGGCGTGGACAATCAGTTCCGGTGGAGGCGGACTTCCGTCAAGTGGAGTCCACGTGGGCAGGTGTTCACCGACTACGAGACCAGCGCCGCTTTCAATGCATGTCCGTAGTCGGTCCATCGATATGCCGCTGGGCCTATCGCACGGAACTTCCGGCGACGGGACCTCCCCGTTCTGCGCCCCCATGACGTCGATCTCCGCGTCGTTGGGCTAAGGCTCGGAGGCTCTGAAACCCGAGGCTCGCCCTCTCATACAGTGGCCCGGCCGCAGAGGCGTCACTGTCGCTGCAAACCTTCAGTCAGCGTGATTGGGCGAGTGCACACTGTCAACCGGAGCGGCGCCGGTCAGACCGACAGCCGGTGGCGGACCCAGACGTTCGGCTCGACGTAGACCGCGTAGTCGTGCTCGACCTGGCACTGCACCGGGACGAGCGCCTCGGGCACCGTCACCTCGCCGCTCTCGTCGAACGGCAGTCCGGTCCACTCCCTCCACTCGCGGAGCGAGCCGGCTATCACCATCGACCTGGGGGCCACCGAGTCGATCGTCGCGCCCGCGCGTACGTGCGTGCGCAGCCAAGGATCCACGGGCAGCCCGTCGTCGCGAGTACGAGCGATGTACTCGGCCATCGGGGTGTGTGGCTCGGCGTGCTTGCCGTTCGGGCGGACCGGTGCCACGAGTTCGTCGAAGCCGGCGGCCGCCGCGGCTGTCCGTAGCGCGCCGAGCATGTGCTGGGACATCCCGGCGCCCAGGTGGTCCGGGCGTACCGCGATCTCCAGCGCGGTCACGGTGTCGGGCTTCGTGCCCTCCCGATGGTCGCGGAAGGCCCAGGTCAGGGCGCGGTCCCAGCCGCCCGTCGGCAGCGTGCCACGGCGTTCCGCGTGGAGGGCGAACGGAGCCGCGAACGCCCGTGCCACCACCTCATCGCCGTCGGTGGCGACCAAGCAAAGATGCGGGAACGTGGACGGCACGTGATGGAACAGAGCGGCTGCGATCTCGTCGTGCCCCATGAACACCGGCCACGTGTCAGGCATGGCCCACATCGCCGCCTCGAGTTCGGGGCGATCCGCGAGGGTCGTCACCAGTTCCGGCATCCGACGAGTATCCCAACCTGGTCGCGGTCCGGCCGATGCCCGGTTGGAGGCTGCCTGGCCCGGGAGCCTCACGGGCCAGGCAGCCGGCTGGTCAGGCCGAGACGGCCGCGGCGACCTGGGTGCACATCTGCCGCATCCAGCGGTGCGTGTGCGGTGTGGCCAGGACGGGAGACGGCGCCTCGGCCGGGATCGTTGTCGCCGGGACGGCCGTGGTCCGGCTCGGCTGGTCGTGCGGGGTCTGGGTGCGCGCTGACACGGTGCGTGCGGACGTCGCGGGGATCCGTGCGGGGGCCATCCGGCAGTTCTGCCGCTTCTGCGCGGGCACCCCCTGCGCGCGGCGAGGCTTGGGGACGTTGCGGCTCACGACCGCGGATACGGCGGGACGCGCGGTCACTCGCACGGGGTGCGGCTCGCGAGCGCGCACGTAGGCCTTGGCGGCCGCCCGACAACGACGGCGCAACCGCAGCGCCGTACCGAGGGTGGCGGCCCCGCCGAGCAGCCCCGCGCTGTTGACGGCCAACAGTGCGAGGTCCACCTGGAACGCGCCGTACGCGAACCAGACCACGTTCCCCACCAGCGATGCGGTGAGGAAGGCGACGGAGACCTCGTCCGCGCTGCCCGCGCGGCGCAGCTTGCGGGTCTGGTCGAGCAGGGCACATGCCTGTGCCAGGCCGATCGAGGTGGCCACGGCGCTCAGGATGGTAACGATCATCGGCGTTGCTTTCGTCGTCGGGCGGCGGCCTGGGACTGGCCCGGGCCACGGGCGGGCGATGGACTACGTACTGGGGTCGAAAGTCCCTGGTGCGGTGGGGCTTTCTGCTTGCACAACCCAGGAAAGCGCGCGAGGGTGATCGGGTGAATCACGAGTTCGAGCCAAATGAGTGAGGGCCGAACCGCCGGGATCGCGGCAAGGTGTGCATCCGCCTCACGTGTTCGGGTGAGGCCAACCCGTCGGGGGCGGCGCATGGTCCGCGTTCGTACGCCTATGTCAAGACGGTGTTGCGCAGGGTGTGACCGCGAGGATCATCCGCGTTCGTAGAGGAATGTCCAGGTCACGGCCGGCTCAGGACCTCCCGGGTCAGCTGGACCCGGGAGCTGACGCCGAGCTTGCCGAAGATCGAGCGCAGGTGGGTGCCGACGGTGTTCGGCGACAGACTCAGTGTCTGCGCGACGTCACGATTCGTACGCCCCTCGGCCACCAGGGAGGCGACCCGGCGTTCGGTGTCGGTGAGCGCGTCCCAGCCGGTTCTGGGACGACGGGTCGTCGCCATCCAGCGGCGCCGACGTGCACCGGTCGACTGGAGGCGGCGCTGGACCCGGCGTGCCTCACCGGTCGCGCCGAGGGCGACGTAGGCGTCCCATGCCCGGTCGAGTTCCGCGACACCCAGCTCGCGGCGTCCGTGCGCGACGAGCGCCCGGCCGTGGTCCTCGGCAGCCGAGGCGCGGCTGAGGAGCCGGGGGCTGTCCCGCAGCACGGCGACCGCCTCACCGAACAGATCCACGTCGTCCTCGAGCAACGCCTTGGCGTGCAGGGCGCTTCCTGCCGCGGTCGCGACCCCTGGATTGCGGTCGGCGTACTGCTGGGCGAGCAGGGCAGCCCTCTGGGCGAGTGCGGTGTCCTTGCCCCGCAAGGCGATGCGGACGACGGTCGGCAGGTCGGCGTAACCCGCGGCGGTGTGCCGGGTGAGCGCGGCTGGTGAGTCCGCGGCCGCCGCGAGTAGTCGGGTCGCGCCGGCGGCGTCACCGGACGCGTCCAGCCACTGAGCGTGTGACAGCGTCCCCTGGGCAGAGGCCAGCCGGACGTCGGACCTCGTCCACCGCCTGGCTTCGGCCGCGTACTCTCCGGCTTGCCGCAGGTCGCCGCGCAGTTGGGCGATGCGGGTCAGCAGGGCGTACGCCTGGAGCCGGTAGCCGTACTCCTGCAGGTCCTCGGCCAGTCGTACGATCGTGCGCGCACCGGCCTCCGCCTCGTCCAACCGGCTGGCAGCCAGGTCGACGGCCGCCTCCAACCAGCCGAACGCCGGCACCTCCCACGTTCCGCCGTGTTCCTCAGCCTCGCGCCGGGACCGGCTGAGGCCGTCGCGTGCCTCGTCGTACCGGTCGAGCAGTGCCAGAGCGCGCAGCTCGCCAGCGTGAGCAGGTCCGCCGTGGACCGCGCGTACCTGCTGGAAGAAGTCCAGCGCGTCGGCGTACCGGCCGTCGGTGGCCGCGGCATGCCCGAGCGCCCGCAGGGCGGTCGTACGCGCGTCGACGTCTCCCGCCTCGTCGGCGTCGGCGAGGGCCACATGAGCGGCGCGCACGGCCGCGTCGGGTTCGTCGGACCGGGACAGCGCAAGTGCCCGTTGCGCCAGTAGCAGGGCACGCACCTGCGGGGAGATCCCGTCCAGTTCCAGCGCTTCGGTGACCCGGTCCAGCAGTCGCTCGTCGAGACCGAGATCCCACAGCGGGCGGGCGAGCCGGGAATGAATGCGCGCGGCGGTCTCTGCGTCCGGTGACGTACGCAGAAGCTCGTCGGCGGTGAAGATGGCGTCCTGCACCCGTCGCGCGCGGACGAAGATGTCAACCACCTCTTGCCCCACCTCAAGGCGGAGCCGATCACGACGGGGCAGCAGGTTGTAGGCATGGGTGATCAGGCTCACCGCCGTGGTCGGAGACTGCGGCGCCACCTCGGCGGCCGCGCGGCGCAGGACGTTCGCGGCATCCCGGTCACCGGCCGATGCACCCGCCATCAGATGGTGCGCGGCGTCGACGGGAGTACGGCCGGTGGCGAGCAGGTGCTCGGCCGCGGAACGGTGCAGCACGCGGCGCGCGGTCGGGGTCAGGTCCTCGTAGGCGGCCTCCCGGATCAGGTCGTGCCGGAAGGTCACGTGCAGCCCGGTGTCGACGAGCATGCCCTCGGCGAGTGCGCCGTGCAGGCTGGGGAGGAGATCGGAGACGGGTACGCGCCGCAGCGCGGCCGCGTCGTCGATGGAGAAGGTACCGCCCAGGACCGAGCCGGCCTGGAGCAGGCTCCACACGTCCTTGTACGGTCCGGAAAGCCGCCTTCGCAACGCCGTACGAAGTTTGGTGGGTACGCCGGGACCCGACTCGGTGACGTCGCCTCCCTCGACCATCTCCTCGCTCAGCACGCCTTCGAGCAACTCGGTCACCAGGAACGGGTTTCCGGCCGTGCCTTGGAGTAGACGAGCCAACCGGGGACCTGGTTCGGTGCCGAGGCGGTCGGTCGCGAGCTCCCTCATCGCGGTCGGGCTCAACGGTTCCAGGGTGATCTGATGGACGGGCAGGTCGCGCGGTATCACCTGGGACAGTTCGGTACTCGTCGCCGGCGTGTCGCGGGCAGTGAGCAGCCACACGATGGGCGAGGAGGACAGCCGGGGCGGCAGCAGCCGCAGGGCGAACAACGTGAGCGGATCGGCCCACTGCACGTCGTCGACGGCGATGAGGATCGGCGTCTGCTGGGCGCGTTCCTCAAGTGGTGCGGCGATCCGGTCGACCAGCCACAGTTGCTGGTCCAGCAGCGGGCCGACCGCGGCCAGGTCGCCTTCGGACAGTAATGGTGTGCGACCGCCCCGCAGCGCCAGCAGCAGCGTGGCCATCGGTGAGATACGGTCCAACTCCTCGGCCTTGCCCACACAGGCGGTGAAGCCGTCGCGTTGGGCCTGGGCGCGCGCTCTCTCCACCAGGGCGGTCTTGCCGAGCCCGGCCTCGCCGCTGACGACCAGCACGGTGGACCGGCCCGTGGTCGCCGTCTCCGCGAGCACCCGCAGCGTCGTGTCCACCTCGGCCGAGCGGCCCCGAAGGAGCGTCTGCGTCACGGTCGGCTCCCTCGGGATCTCGTGCGTACGGCTGGGCTGTGACTCTCAGCGTCGCACGCCTGACGCCGCCCCGCGATCCGCCAGGCCGCACCGTCCCTGTTTGCGATGATTCGACGGCGTTTCGGACTCAATGCTCGACTGTGGGTGCCACGTCGAACGGGTTGTTGCGTACGGCCTCGTCAGCGAAGTGACAGGCGACCCGATGGCCGGACGCGACCTGCTCCAGCGGCGGTTCCTCGGTACGGCAGCGCTCCCGGGCCAGCGGGCACCGGGTGTGGAACCGGCAGCCGGCGGGAGGGGCCAGCGAGCTCGGAACCTCACCACCCACGACGGTGTCCCCGTGCTTCCGGCTGAGCATCGGGTCGGGAACAGGGACGGCGGAGAAGAGGCCCTGTGTGTAGGGATGATGAGGTCGTGCGTACAGCGAGTCGCGCTCGGCGATCTCCACGATCTTCCCGAGGTACATCACCGCCACCCGGTCGCTCATCTGCCCGACGACGGCGAGGTCGTGGGCGATGAAGAGGTAGGACAGACCCAGCCGGTCCTGCAGATCTGTCAGCAGCTGGAGGATCTGCGCCTGGATCGACACGTCGAGGGCGGACACCGGCTCGTCCAGAACGAGGAAGGACGGCTCGGCCGCGAGGGCCCGCGCGATCCCGATCCGTTGGCACTGCCCGCCACTGAACTCGTGCGGAAAGCGGGAGACCGCATCCGTGGGAAGGCCCACGAGGTCGAGGAGCTCCTCCACGCGTTCGCGTTGGCGTTCCTTGGGAACAAGACGGTGTACGTGGAGAGGTTCACGAAGGAGTTGGCCCACGGTGTGCCGTGGGTTGAGGGAGCCGACAGGATCCTGGAAGACGATCTGCATCCGCCGGCGGAGTCCGCTGAGTTCTCGACGGCTCATGCTCGTCAGGTCCCGCCCCTCGAACCGGACTGAACCCGCGGTCGGACGTTCGAGGAGCAGGACCGAACGGCCGGTGGTGCTCTTCCCGCAACCGCTCTCACCGACCAGGCCGAGTGTCTGGTGCGTGCCGAGGGAGAGGTCGACTCCGTCCACCGCGTGGACGGTCTCCCGCCGTCTGACCACCGTGCCCGCACCGCGGACCTGGTAGTGGACCACCAGCCCTTCCACCTCCAGCAGCGGATTCTGCACGGTGTGCACCGGTGTTGCCGCGGTCGTGGGGGTGGTGGGTGTCGACGTCATCACGCGACCTCCGTTGCGTCGGTGACCGGGTGCCAGCAGGCGATCGAGTGACCCGGCCGGATGTCGTCCAGGGGAGGAGTCCGAGTACGACAGGTGTCGGTGGCGCGCTCACAACGCGGGGCGAACGGGCAGCCGTCGACTCGCTCGGTCACGCGGGGAGGCAGGCCGGGAATGGCATGGAACTTACGGGTCCTGGTCGCCGTCAGCCTCGGCACGCACCGCAGCAGACCCAGCGTGTAGGGGTGAGCGGGGTGAGCGAACAGATCGGTGACCGTGGCGGTCTCCATTACCCTGCCGGCGTACATCACGACGACCCGGTCGCAGTGCCCGGCGACGATGCCCAGGTTGTGCGTGATCAGGATCGCTCCGACATTCGACTCCGCGACCAGATCGTCGAACAGCTTGAGGATCTGCGCCTGGATGGTGACGTCCAAGGCGGTGGTCGGCTCGTCCGCGATCAGCAGCCGCGGCCGGCACGCCATCGCCAGCGCGATCATCACCCGCTGCAGCTGACCACCACTCAGGCGGTGCGGGTACTCGCGCATGCGGGTCGCGGGGTCGGGGATCCCCACCGACCGCAGGAGTTCGACCGTCCGGTCGCGGCGTTCGGCCCCGGACAGGCCCAGATGCAGTGACAGGACCTCGTCGAAGTGGTCTTCCACGGTCAGTACGGGGTTGAGCGACGTCATGGGGTTCTGCGGGATCATGCCGATCTGCCGGCCGCGGATGTGCCGCATTCGATGCTCGGGTTGGGCGAGCAGGCTTTCTCCGGCGAACACGATGTCACCCCCGGTGATTCGCCCGGGTGAGGGCACCATGCGCAAGACGGACTGGGCCGTGACGCTCTTGCCGGAGCCGCTCTCACCCACGACGCCGAGCCGCTCACCGGCGCCCACCCGTAGGTCCAGTCCCTGTACGGCGTAGATGGTGCTGCGCTCCAGGCGGAAGGAGACCTGTAGATCCTTGACCTCCAGCAGCGGCCGGCTGTCGAGGCTTTGTGGTTGCTGGTCGTCGCGCATGTCCGGCTACCTCGAGGTCGGGTCGAGGGCGTCGCGCAGACCGTCCCCGGCGAAGCTGAACGTCAGGGTCGCGAGCGCGATGCAGACGATGGGCAGGAGGGCGACGGTGAGATTGATGGTGAGGTACTGCTGACCGTCGTTGATCATCTTTCCCCAGTCCGCGATCGGATCCTGCACACCGAGTCCGAGGAAGCTGAACCCCGCCGCGGCGAAGACGGTGGCCGGGATCTGCTGAACGAAGAAGACGATCAGCGGCCCGACCGCGCTCGGCAGCACGTGCACGGTGATGATCCGCCACGTCGGCACACCCATGGCTCTGGCGGCGACCACGAAGTCACGGTCTCGCAGCGCGATGTACTGCGCGCGTGCGAGCCGGGCGAACCCGACCCACGCCGTCACCCCGAGGAAGAGCAGCAGCTTCAGTACGCCGGACCCGAACAGCGCGATCAGCAACAGGGCCAGCAGAATCTGCGGCACCATCGTGAAGATCTCGAAGGCCCGCAGGGTGATCGCGTCGACGATCCCACCGAACCACCCGCTCGCGACTCCGATCGGGATTCCGATCAGTGCGCCGACGAGCGGCGCGCCGACGGCGATGGTCATCGAGGTCTGCGCGCCGTAGATCGCCCGGCTCAGCAGGTCCCTGCCCAACTCGTCGGTGCCCAGCAGGTGGTGCAGGCTCGGGCCGACCAGGGACTGGCTGAGGTCCTGGGCGGCGTAGCCGTACGGGGCGATGAGTGGTGCCAGCGTGGCGACCAGCAGGATGAGCACGGCGATGACGCCGCTGACGAGCGCGAGCCGGTTGCGCCGGTAGCGGTACCACGCCGCGTGCCAGAATCCGGACTTCGAGCGCCGTGCGGTCGAGCGTTCCAGTGCCACGGTCATCGGGAGAGTCCCTCCAGTCGCACCCGAGGATCGACGAGTGTGTAGGCGACGTCGCTCAGGATGTAGCAGGTCCCCCACAGCACCGCGACGATGAGCACCAGAGCGAGGATCAGCGGATAGTCGCGGTGCAGACTGGCCGTGGTGAAGTAGCTCCCGAGCCCGGGAAGAGCGAAGGTCGCCTCGATGAAGATCGACCCGGTGAGGATGTTCGGGATGTTCGGGCCCATGATCGTGATCAGGGGGATGAGTGCGGTACGCAGGATGTAGCGCACGGTGAGTCGCCGTTCGGACAACCCGCGCGCCCGTCCCATGCGTACGTAGTCGGCATAGGTCACCTCGAGGGTGCTTGCCCTGGTGTATCTGGCCATCAGCGCCATCGGATACAGCGAGAACGCGATGACAGGAAGGATGAGGTCCTGCGGCTGGCCCCAGCCGCCCACGGGCAACCACCCGAGCTTGACCGAGAACAGCGAGATGAGCAGGAAGCCGACGACGTAGTTGGGCAGCGCCACGCCCACGGTCGACACCGCCGAGGTGAGCAGCCAGTCCAGCCAGGTGTTGTGCCGCAACGCCGCGGCACAACCCATCACCAGGCCGCCGACGTAGGAGACCAGGATCGTGAGGCCGCCGATGACGAGCGTGATCGGCCAGGCCTTGGCGATCAGCCCGGTCACCGTCATCGTCGGCTGCTCGAACGGAATGCCCAGGTCGCCGTGCAGGAGGGCCCACAGCCAGTTGAGGTACTGCCGCCAGATCGGCTGGTCCAGTCCGTACTTGCGCATGACGTTCGCCATGGCGGGACCCGGAAGGGGCTGCTGGGTCTGGTCGAACGGTCCACCGGGCACGGCGTGCATGAGTCCGAAGATGAGCATGGTCACGACGAACATAACGAGTAGCAGGGTCAGGAACCTTCGGGCGAGATAGGCAACCAAGGCCGCACCACCTTCCGCGGTCGATGCGACGGGTCAGGAGATGCCACTCGGCTTCTGGCGGGGCCAGTTCTGTTTGTTCTGTGCGACGTAGAGCCCCTGGAGGGAGTCGCTGGTCGCGCCGAACCCGGGCCACTGGATGCCGTCGTAGCCGTTCTTGTTCTTCGACAGGGCCTTGCCCTGCATGTAAGGGGCGTAGTAGTAGCCGTAGAGCAGGTGGAAGATGAACACTCCCGGCGCTTCCTTGGTCAACTGGACCTGCGCCTCGGTGTAGATCTCCTGGCGCGCTGGGGGCTTGCTCTCGGCCGCGCCCTTCGCCAGCAGCTTGTCGTACTGCGCGTTGTTCCAGTTGTGCCGGCCGTCGCTCTTGTAGACGCTGAGCATGTTCGACGCGTCGAAGTAGTCCATGCCGTAGGACACGAAGCCCATCTGGATCTCGGTCGGCTTCTTGTTCATCCTTGCGTAGAAGGTGGTCTTGTCCAGTTGCTGGAGCTGGATGTTGATGCCGAGTGTGGAGTTCCACGTGTGGGTCAGCGCCTGCACGACCGCCTCGGTGTTGGAGACCGCGTTCGCCCACCAGTAGAACTTCACCGGAGGGAAGCCCTTGCCGTTGGGGTATCCCGCCTGCGCGAGCAGGGACTTGGCCTTCGCGGGGTCGTAGTTGGTGTAGGGCTTCAGCGGATCCTCGACAGCGAAGGGGTAGCCCGGTGTGAGGTAGCCGTACGCCGGAGTGGCGAGAGGTGCGAGCAGGCTCTTGATCAGGGAGTCCCGGTCGACGCTGTGTGCCAGGGCCTGGCGGACCTTCACGTTGTCGAAGGGTGCCTTCTTCGTGTCGAAGAAGGTGTACCAGATCTCGAAGTCGTTCGGGTTCTTGTAGAGGTGGAGGGCCTTCGTCTTCGGGTTCTTGGCCGCGATCTTCAGGTCCAGCGGAGTCACGCTCAGCTGGTCGACCTGCCCGGTCTGGAAGCGCGGGAGCATGTCGCCGCCGGCGTAGATCTTGCCCACCAGGGTGTCGATCGGCGGCTTGAAGGGGCCGGTGTACTTCTTGTTCGGCCCGAGAACGACCTGGGCGGTGGGGTCGAACTTGGTGAGTGTGTACGGCCCACAGGTGACACAGGTCGCCGGGTTGATGTTGTAGCTGCCCGAACCGTACTTGTGCAGTGCCGCGGCCGACAGCGGCGTGGTGTAGAGGCAGGCGGACGGGATGTAGGCGACGGGTCCCTCGGTCTCGATGACGAGGGTGTACTTGTCCTTCCCCTGCTTCACACCGATCGAGCTGGTCGGCACCTTGCCCGCGACCGCGTCGGTGTAGTTCTTGATGACACCGGACCAGAACCAGCTGAAGTCCCATGCGTGCTTGGGATCGGCGGAATACCGCAGCGTCTCGACGTAGTCGGTGGCGGTGAGCTCCTTGCCGTCGGACCACATGATCCCCTTGCGGAGATGGAACGTCCAGCTGTTCTTGTCGGCGGACTGCTCCCAGCCGCCGGCCGCGCCCGGGACGATCTGGTAGTTCTGGTTGAGCCGTACCAGGGGGATGTTGAACTGGTCCGCCAGCGGGGCGCGAGAGTAGACGTTCTCGTAGAAGTCGAGGGCCTTGTAGCTGGCGCCCGTGGAATCGAACGGCAGGACGTAGTACTGGTCGCCGGCGGAGGCCGCACCGGCGGGAAGCTTCAGGCCGAGTGCGTTCTTGCTTCCTGCGCCGCTGGTGGCCTTCTGGGTGTTGCCACAGGCGGCGAGGGTCAGTGCCGAGGCACCTACCAGGAACCCTCGGCGGGTCAGGTGTGGAAGGCGTGCGGACTGTCCGCTCGATAGATCGCTCATTGCCGTACCTCCATCATTTCTGTGGTCCGAGGCCACACGTGGCAGACCTCGAATCCGCGAGCAGTCACCTCAACCCCCGACCACGTCCTGGAAGACGCCAGGAAGTGAATGAGCACCCCGTGTTCCACCGTTGCTAGGTGGCGCGCCCCTCCTTCTCCTCGGCGCGCTCGTCGCCGTCATCTGGCGACAGGTGCAGGTCGATCATCTGACGGATGTTTCCTGGGTCACGCGTCCGTAGCAGCTGCACTATCGAACGGTGACTCTCGAGAAGCCTTTCCACCGGTGGTTTTCGGACCAGCGCCCGCCGGTAACCGAACTCCCAGAAGAAGTTGTGGAGGATGGTCCCGATCGTTACCAGGAACTGGTTTCCGGTGGCACGGAGCAGAACGTCGTGGAACTCCTCGTGGAGCGCGGCGGCCTTGCCGGTGTCCTCGGCGTTCACCATCGCCGAACTGACCTCGTCGAGACGGTCCAGGTCGGACGGGGATGCCCGGTCGATGACCAGCTCATAGATTCCGCGCTCCCAGATGGAGCGGACCTCGAGGTAGTCCTGCTCGGTCAGGTCGTCCGAGCCCATCCAGGCGGCGATCTGCGCGAACACCTCCGTGTCGGCGACGTCGGCGACATAGGTGCCGCTGCCCTGCGTTACGCGCAGCATCCCCAGTGCCTCCAGTGATGCGACCGCCTGCCTGAGCACGTTGCGACTGACCCCGAGCGACTGGGCGAGGCTGGGCTCTGCTGGAAGGCGGGTGCCGACCGCAAGGCGGTTGGTCAGGATGTAGTCGCGAAGGGCTGCTGCGGTCTGGTCGGTGAGGCGCTTGCGAGAGACGACGTTCAGACCGCTGCTTCGGAATGGGTCAATCATTCTCTGTCTGCCTCATTCTCTGGGTGCGAGAAAGATACGGCCGAGCGAATTGGGTGTCAACGGCTACTTGTCGAAAGGACTCCTCGGAAACGTGGTCGCCTGTCCGCCGACAAAAGTCGTCCGTCCCCAATCGGCCAAAATTTGGTCGGTGCATGGTTGTCGCGTTACCTAGAGAAGAAAACAAGGCGCCTCCTGTACTGCTCGACCGTTTCCTGGTTATGGGTGGTGTTCCCAGTAGGTGAGCCAGCTGTGGGCGTGAAGGGCCGAACTCCGTCCGCGTGCTCCGAGGTCAGCGTTCGGTTGTCAGGTGCTTGACATACCTGCGGCAGGGCACGGGGATGGGGCCGTGCTCACCGGCGGCCGCATAGTCGAACGGGCCGGCGTCGCGCCAACCGTGGCGTTCGTAGAAACGGCGCGCCCGGGCGTTTCCGGGAACGACGGCGAGCCAGGCCTCCTCGTGCCCGGCCGCACGGATCTGTAGTTCGGCCTCGTCGAGGAGCAGACCGGCCACGCCGGTTCCCCGATGGTGAGCGGCGACGTACATCTGTTCCACCTCGTCGGATACCACCATGACGAACCCCGCGACCTCGCCCGAGGATTCGGCGACCGTGGCGTCAGCTACTCGTTGCGCCGCCCTGGTGCGGAACGACTCCGGGTCACGCGCCGAGACCAGTTCCTCGGGCACCCGCCCGTCGTGGCCGTCGTGCCAGCCCGCGTTCCAGATCTCGGCGATGGCCGGCGCATCGTCAGGCAGCGCTTGACGCAGGAGAAAGCTCTGGTTGACGGTCACGACGCGGCCTCCGTCAGTCTCGCGATGGTGATGATCTCCGGTTCCCGTCCGGTGAAAGGCTGCCGGCCCCAGCCTCCGAAGCGGTCCGCGTGAGCGGGCCGGCTCAGGTCAGGATGCTCGCGAACTCGTCGTTGGTCTCCTGGTCGTGCCGTGGGGTCTTCCACTCGAAGTGCTGCTGGGCCCGGACGACAGCACGGACCTGAGCCCACCGGCGTACGTGCTCCCGGTCGAGTTCGGCCGCCTCGGCGAAGATCGCCAACCACCGGTGCACGGCTGGTTCGAAGTGTTCCGGGGCGATGAGCCCCACCTCGCGGCCTCCGACTGCGGTGGTGCGGAGCAGGGTCGAGGCGTCGAACGCCGGGTCGCCGACCCACCCGCTGGGATCGATGACCTGCCAGGGTTCCCGTACGCCTCGCAGCACGTTGTTCAGGTGCAGGTCGCCGTGCACCATCGTGTCCGGCTGGTCATGGCAGAGGTCCCGCACCGTGTCGCGGGCGGTGTCCACGACGCGAGCGGGGAGCCGGCCCGCCGCCCGGTCGACGATCTCGGCCCATTCCGGCGCCCAGTCGGAGACGCGCGGCAGGTCCGGGGGAGCGGGTACGGCGAGCCGGCGAACGAGGACTCCCGCGAGCCGGATCGCGTCGTCGACCGGTAGCACTTCGTACGGCCGCTCTGCGCCCACGCGCTCCAGCAACAGCGCGAACCGCTCGTCGTCGCGTTCCCACAGCTGCACGGCTCCGCGGCCGCGCCACGTCCGGTAGGCCTCCGGCTCGTGCACGTTGGCCGGGTGCGGAAAGGACACCTTGAGTACGACGTCACCGTACGCGCCGGACTTGGCCGGAAGCACGATGCCGACCTTGCCGCCGACCGCCGGGCCATCGGGCACGCAGTTCCAGCGCTGCAGAAGCTCGTCCAGCAGGGCAGGTAACGACGCCAGCCACGCGGTTCCGCCCTCGCGCGGGATGGTCGCCCGCCGTAGCTCCTCCGGAATCTCCGTCACCACGAGTGCAGCGACCTCCCCGATCACGCCGTTCGGCTCCGTGTCGACCTTACTGAACGAGGAAAGCTCATCGCACCAGTTCCTGAGCGCCTGAAGGCCCTGATTGCCTCGAAGGTCCTGAGCAGCGCAGAGCCGGGGGAGCCGGATCGAACCGGATCATTGCGGAATGCAATAATCGCCCAGTGCATGAATCAGCCGAGGACCCCGAGGGTGTGGTCGACGCGTTGATCACGGCCAGCCGTGCGCTGGTGGCGGTGGCCGCCCGTTCGGTGGCCGATCTCGGTGACGTGACGCTTCCGCAGTACCGCGCGCTGGTCGTTCTGGCCAGCCGTGGGCCGCAGCGGGCGGTCGACCTGGCAGCGGAGCTGGGCGTCACACCCTCGACCGCCACCCGGCTGATCGACCGCCTTGTGAAGGCGGACCTGGTGGACCGGCAGCCCCTTCCCGGTGACCGTCGCGCGGTCGAGGTGACGCTGAAACCGGCCGGACGGCGCTATGTCGCCAAGGTGACCCGTCGCCGGCGTGCCGAGATCCGCCGCATCGTCGAGCGGATGTCGCCGCAGGAGCAGACCGGCGCCGTGGCCGGACTCCGTGCGTTGGCGAACGCCGCTGGTGAGGTGCCCGAGCAGCAGTGGTGGCTGGGATTCGAACAGCTCGAGCGCAACGAACAGAACGAAGAAGTGGAGGGCGAGCAACGCCTGTGAGTGTGGAATCGATCTCACCTGTCGTGGTCCGGCGTCCGTCCAGCCGGCTGCGTCGCGGCTTCGACTGGTTGCGGGGAACGCCCGCCGGGCTGGTGCCGCTGGCACTGACCGTCGGTGTCGGCGCCGGACTGGGCGCCGTCGCCTTTCGCTACCTGATCGTGTGGTTCACCGAACTCTTCAGCGGCCACGCCGACTACGCAGGCGCCGGACACGCGGCCAACCACCTCCTACCCCGCCTCGGCATGTCTTTCGTCGTTCTCGCCCCGGTCGTCGGCGGCCTGATCTACGGGCCGATCGTGTACCGGTTCGCCCGGGAGGCCCGCGGGCACGGGGTCCCCGAGGTGATGCTCGCGGTCGCCGAACGCGGCGGCCGGATCGCCCCGCAGGTCGCGGTGGTGAAGGCGCTGGCCTCCGCACTGTGCATCGGTTCCGGTGGTTCGGTCGGCCGGGAGGGCCCGATCGTGCAGATCGGTTCGGCGCTCGGGTCCACCCTGGGCCAGCTGGTACGTCTGCCGGAGAAACGCCTGCGCCTGTTGGTGGCCTGCGGCGCGGCCGGTGGCATCTCGGCCACCTTCAACGCCCCGATCGCCGGGGTGTTCTTCGCGATGGAACTGATCCTGAACGACTTCGGCGCGGAGTCGTTCGGCGCGGTGGTCCTGACCTCGGTGACGGCCGCGGTGATCGGGCGCGCGGTGTTCGGCGACGCGCCGTTCCTCCACCTGCCGGCGTTCCACCTCACCTCGCCCGCGGAGTTCGTGACGTACGTCCTGCTCGGTGTGCTCGCCGCGCTCGTCGGGCTGGCGTTCGTCAGGATTCTCTACGGTTTCGAGGATCTCGCCGACCGGATCTGGCGGGGACCGGAGTGGCTGCGCCCGGCGGTCGGCGGCCTGTTGCTGGGCGGGGTGCTGCTCGTGCTGCCGCAGATGTACGGCGTGGGCTACCCCGTGCTGTCCGGCGCCGTCGAGGGCCACTACGTGGTGTGGTTCCTGCTCGTGCTGCTGGTGGGCAAGATCGTCGCCACCAGCCTCACCATCTCGATCGGAGGCTCCGGCGGAGTGTTCGCCCCGTCGCTGTTCCTCGGCGCGATGGCCGGCAGTGCGTTCGGCCTGGCCGCGCACGCCGCGCTGCCGGGGCTGGTGGGATCGGCCGGCGCGTACGGACTGGTCGGCATGGGCGCGGTCTTCGCCGCGACCTCGCAGGCACCCATCACCGCCGTGATCATCATCTTCGAACTCACCGGCGACTACTCGATCATCCTTCCGCTGATGGCCGCGGTCGCGGTGGCGACCGCCCTGTCCAAGCGGCTGTCCCGGGACACCATGTACACGCTCAAGCTCCGCCGCCGGGGCATCGACATCCTGCGCGGGCGTTCGGCCAGCCTGCTGGAGACGCTTACCGTCGCGGAGGCGATGCGGCCGGTGCCGGCACCGCTCGCCGTCGACGCTCCGCTGGACGACGTACTGTCCCGGCTGGCGGAGGGCGGCGATCCGGCGGTGCCCGTCGTCGACGCCCAGGGCGCCTACCGGGGGACGATTTCGGTACGTCAGGCCGAGGCCGCGGCCCGGGACAACGAACTCGACGCGACGGCCGGGGACCTCGCCTCCGCCGTGCCCGCCCTGTCCGGTGGCCAGACCCTGGCCAGTGCGCTGAGCATGCTCGACAACGCCGAGGACGACGGCCTGCCGGTGCTCGCCGACGACGGGACCGAACTCGTCGGCTGGCTGAACCACAGGCAGGTGCTGACGAGGTACCGGCGCCGGCTCGCCGACGTCGCCGAGGACGCCCGCTCCGAGCCGCGCAAGCTCGGTGGCTTCCGGGTGGTCGGGCTCACCCTCGACGGCAGCGCCGGAGGCGACGCCGACCTTGCCGGGCTGCGGATCAGCGAGGTGAACTGGCCGCCCACCACCCGCGTGATGGCGATCCGCCGTGACGACGCCGCGGTGCCGGTCACCGGCGACACGGTCCTGGAGAGCGGTGACCGGCTGAGCGTGCTGGTGCCCGCCGAGTACGCCGACCGGCTGGGTGATCTCGCTCCGCGACCGGCGGCGCACGTCTGATCGAGGTGAGGGGCATGGACGGGATGAGCGGCGGCATGAGCGGGCCGATGTGGATGCCCATGCTCGCGCCGACGCTCTCCCGGCTGCTCGCCTGGCATCCGCAACCCGTCCCGGTCTTTCCGGTCGGCTGCGCGGTCGCCCTGCTGGCGTACACCGTCGGCATGGTGGCCGCGCGGCGTCGAGGGGTGCGCTGGCCCGTCGGCAGGTGGATCGTCTTCGTGACCGGCTTGCTCACCGTCGTTGCCGTCACCGGGACAGGCATCGGCGGGTACGGCATGCGGTTGTTCAGCGTGCACATGGTTCAGCACATGGTGCTGAGCATGCTGTCACCGGTGCTTCTCCTTCTGGGAGCACCGGTGACGCTCGCCCTGCGCGCGCTGCAACCCGCCCGGCGTGGGCGCCGCGGTCCGCGCGAGGTGTTGCTGGTCGTACTGCACAGCAGGGTCGCGCGGGTGCTCGCGTCGCCGTTCTTCAACCTGCCGTTGTTTCTCGTCAGCCTGTACGGGTTGTACTACACGCCCGTGTTCGACGCGGCGATGTCGAACTGGGCCGGCCACAACCTCATGCTGGTTCACTTTCTGGCCGTCGGCCTGCTCTTCTTCTGGCCGATCCTCGGCGTCGACCCCGGCCCGCACCGGGTGGGCCATCCGGTTCGGCTGGCGGAGTTGTTCGTGGGCGTTCCGTTCCATGCCGTCTTCGGGATCGCGGTGATGATGTCCTCGTCCCTGATCGCCGGCTACTTCGCGCATCCGCCTGCCGGGTGGGGAGTTTCGCCGTTGCAGGACCAGTCCACCGGCGGGGGCATCGCGTGGGCGTTCACCGAGGTGCCCACCGCGCTGGTCCTGGTGGTGGTGTTCCTCGACTGGTGGCGCAGCGACCAGCGCCTGGCCAGGCGCACCGACCGGGCCGCGGCCCGTGACGACGACGCCGAACTGGCGGAGTACAACGCCCGCCTGCAAAGCCTCGCCCGGCGCGCACCGAACGACCGCTGACCTGTCAGCCGATGAGCTCGTCGGCGACCCACCGCGCGACGTCGGTGGGGTAGGGCGCCGACAGCCCAAGGATGACGTGCCCGAAGCCGGCGCCGACAGCCTGGGCGATCGCGTCGCGGGTGAGGGCCGGGTGGTCGTAGGAGACCGGCAGGTGGATCGAGCGGACGATCGAGGCCGGGTCCCGGCCGATCTCGGCGCAGTACTTGTCCAGCAGGGCACTTCGTCGAACGAGGTCGTCGACGGGACCGCCACCGGGGATGTTCCACAGGTCGGCGTGCTCGGCCACCACGCGCAGTGTCGCCGACGAGCGCCCGCCGATCATGATCGGGGGGTGGGGACGTTGGACGGGCTTGGGGTTTCCGTACGCACCTGTGAGTCGGACGTACGTGCCGTCGAAGTCGAAGGGCTGCTCGGAGGTCCACAACCGCCGGATCACCGTGCAGGCTTCCGCGAGACTCCCGACGGCGTGCTCGGCGTCGTGGAACGGCAGCCCGTGTGCTTCGTACTCACGCTGAGCCAGCGGATGGTTGGGCCGTGAGCCGGCACCGATGCCGAAGTCGAGCCGTCCCCCGGAAACCACGTCGACGGTGGCCGCGATCTTGGCCAGCATGGCGGGTGGGCGGAAACGGTTGCTGGTCACGAGCACACCGAGCCGCAGCCGCCGGGTGTGGGCGGCGAGTGCGGAGAGCAGTGTCCAGCCTTCGTACGTAGGTCCGTTCGGGTCGCCGAAGATCGGCATCAGGTGGTCGAACAGCCAGGCGTGCTCGATCTGCGGAATCGCGTCCGCCTCCCGCCAGACCCGGAGGATGTCGGCGTAGTCGACCTGGGAGGGTGCGGTCATGATCCCGAAGCTGGGTGGGGATGTGGGCTGGGTGCGTGGCATCAGGACACTCGCCTTTCAGCGGCGGCGCAGGGACGGGTCGAGCAGTGCGGGCGGTGTGTCGTACTTCTCCTGTGGTGCCAGGTCGACACCGGGCGCGACGATCTCGTCGATCGCGTCGAGGACGTCGGCGGAGAGCACGGTGTCGGCCGCGGCGAGCTGTGAGTGCAGGTGGTCCAGGGTTCGGGGTCCGACGAGCGCGCTCGTCACCGCGGGGTGCGCGGTCACGAAGCCCAGCGCCAGTTGGATCATTGTCAAGTCGGCCTTGGCGGCGACCTCGGCGAGGCGTTCGACCGCTTCCAGCCTGGCCCGGTTGGCGGGGATCGAGGTGTCGAAGCGTTCGGGGATCAGTTCCGAACGGTTCGTGGTGATCTCCCGGCCCGCGCGGACCGCGCCGGACAGCCAGCCCGAGGCCAGCGGGCTCCACGCGAGTACGCCGAGGCCGTACTGCTCGGTCACCGGCAGCACGTGGGTCTCGATCCCTCGTTGCAGAATCGAGTAGCTGGGCTGTTCGGTGACGTACCGGCTCAGGTGGTGTTCGCGGGCGGCCCACTGCGCCTGCACGATGCGGTAGGCCGGGAAGGTCGAGCTGCCGAAGTAGCGGATCTTGCCCGCGCGTTGCAGATCCGTCAACGCCGACAGGGTTTCCTCGTCGCTGGTGGTCGGATCCCACCGGTGGATCTGGTAGAGGTCGACGTGGTCGACTCCCAACCGGCGCAGGCTGTTGTCGAGTTCGGTGACCAGCCAGCGACGCGAACTCCCACGGTGGTTGCGTTCTTCGCCGATCGGCAGGCCGGCCTTGGTGGCCAGCACGATGTCGTCACGGCGGCCGGCGATGGCCTTGCCGACCATCTCCTCCGACTCGCCGTCGCCGTATCGATCGGCGGTGTCGATCAGGTTGACGCCGCCCTCGAGAGCGGCGTCGACGATGGCGGTGGCCTCGTCCTGGGTCGTACGTCCGGCTCGGCCGAAGTTCATCGCGCCGAGCGCGAGGGTGCTGACCTGGACTCCGGTGCGGCCCAAGGTGCGGTACTGCATGGGGGACTCCTCCACTGAGTGGCCGAGGTGGCATCATGATGCAAGCGGAACATTGCTCCGGTAAAGATACGGAACGACGTGCCGTTTTGCAAGGTCGGCGGGCGGAGTGGTTCCGGACGTGCGTGGTGGAAGGGAGCGGTTCGGTGAGCGACGGCGGGCAGGGGCGGGAGACCGATGCCGGGCAGCGGCCGGGCGCCGCTTCCGGACAGACCCGGTCCAAGCGGGCGGACGCCCGGCGTAACGAGAAAGCCCTGCTGGACGCGGCCGCCGCCGTGTTCGTGGCGTCCGGCGTGGAGGCGCCGGTACGTGAGATCGCCGCCCGAGCAGGCGTCGGGACGGGGACCATCTACCGGCACTTCCCGACCCGCGCGGACCTGATCATCGCCGTCTTCCGGCACCAGGTCGAGGCCTGCGCCGAGGCCGGCCCGAAGCTGCTGGAGTCCGGCGAGAGCCCCTACGCCGCACTGTCGGAGTGGATCGACCTCTTCGTCGACTTCGTGGTGACCAAGCACGGACTCGCCGCCGTGATGCGGTCCGACACCGCCGGGCTGGAGACTCTCGGCGCCTACTTCCTCGACCGGCTGCTGCCCGTGTGCGGGCAACTGCTGGACGCGTCGGCCGCGGCCGGCGAGATCGAGGACGGAGTGGAGGCGTACGAGCTCATGCGTGGGGTCGGCAACCTCTGCATCGGCGCCGACAACGATCCCCGCTACGACGCGCGCCGACTGGTCGGCCTGCTCGTCGCGGGGTTACGTCAGCCGCGGTAGCGGGACCGCCCGCTCAGCCGCCGGCCTGGGTCATCCGCCGGCCTGGGTCAGGCGCTGCCCCAGAGCTGTGACGGCTCGCTGCAGTTCCGGGGAGGCGAGGACGTGGAACGGCGCTGGGATGGCCGCGAGCTGGCGGGCGTACCACTCGGGTTCGTCGGTCGTCGCGCGCAGGTGGGTTCGCCCGTCGGCGTCTGCCTCGACCCGGCCGAGACTTCGGCGTACCCAGCGCGAGGTCTCCTCGACCGTCGCGTCGACCACGACGTCAACCTCGTACGTCCATCCCTGGGAGAGGTGTTCTTCCAACGTACGCAGGGCATCCAGGTCCGCCGGCGGGGTGAACGACTCGGCCAGCGACTCCACCGACACGATCCGGTCCACCCGCAGCACACGTCGCGCCGACCTGGTGTGGGACCAGCCCAGGAGGTACCACCGGCTGTGCCGGAGTACGACGGCCCAGGGATCGACGTCCATCGTCCGGTCCCTGTCGCGGCCCAGGCGGTAGATCAGTCGCAGCCGGCGCCCAGCCGCGCACGCCTCGACCAGCCGGGTGGTCAGCTCCGGGCTGGCCGACGGCTCGTCGGTGGGGCGGGGAGCGGGCGTGTCGCGAAGACCGCGGACCGGCTCGGCCACCCGCTCTGGCAGCACCCGCACGATCTTGGCCAGAGCGCTGCCCACCAGGTCGGCCGGGTCGGCGGCCCCTCGGTGACCCTCGAGGACGGCCATCACCAGCCCGGCCGCCTCGGCGGCGCTGAACATCAACGGCGCGAGGCGAAGGCCGCGCCCCACCCGGTAACCGCCGTACGGACCGCTGACCGACTCGATCGGGAGGTCCGCCTCCCGCAGGATCGCGACGTAGCGGCGGGCCGCGCGTTCGGTGACCCCGAGCCGCTCGCCCAGCCGCTGGGCCGTGATGCCCGGGCTGTTCTGGATGAGCTCCAGGGCCAGCAGGGCGCGGGAGGTGGGGCTCAGGTCGTCGGTCATCGCTTGCTCATCACCAGCTCCGGTCCCGGCAGCGAAACGTCCGGGACCCACGGTAGCGTCCGGGCCCATGACCACCGACAGCGGCGCGATCCTGCGCGAACCCCCCGTGGCCGGCAACGAAACCGACACCCTCCTCGGCACTCTCGAACGACTTCGCGGGTACGTGGCGTGGAAGTGCGGCGGCCTCGACCAGGCCGGCCTGCGGGCAACCCTCGGGCCGTCCACGGTGACCCTGGGCGGGCTGCTGAAACACCTGGCGGCGGTCGAGGACGACATGTTCTCGGTCAAGCTGCACGGCCGGCCCCCGCAGTCGCCGTGGAACACCGTCGACTGGGACGCCGACCCCGACTGGGAGTGGCGTACGGCCGCCGACGACAGCCCCGAGCCCCTGATGGCGCTGTGGCGGGACTCCGTGGACCGATCCCGCGTCCTGGTGGCGGAGGCGATGGCCGACGGCGGCCTGGACCGCCTGGCCTCCTTCACCTGGCCGGACGGCCGAACACCCAACCTGCGAAGGCTTCTCGCGGACATGGTCGAGGAGTACGCCCGGCACGTCGGCCACGCGGACCTCATCCGGGAGTCGGTGGACGGCCTGGTCGGTGAGGATCCCCGCTGAGGTTCGCAGCGCTGGTGGGCGAAACTGCTGGTGATGGTGGCGCTCGCCGCCGCCGCCACCGGCATCATGACGACGTACGGACCCGGTTGGAGCCTGCTCGTGCCGGCGGTGGTCTGTGCCGCCGGGGCCGTTCTGTTGTCCCGGACCCCGGCCCGGGCGACCCAGGAGGTGAGCGCCGTGCACGGTGGTTGACGGGGCCGGGGCTCGGAGATTAGCGTGCCGGTACGCGCGAGGGGCGCGACCGGTCCGCGGAAAGGGCAGTGCCCACCCACCCGAAGCGTCGAAGGTGGCGAACCTTCTTTCAGCCTGACCCGGGCGGACCCCAGGCGACGTACGAAAGAGGTTCGTATGGACGTCATCCATGCCTGGTCGCTCCCGCCTCGTCCCAGCCTGGAGCAGTACCGCAAGCAGGCCAAGGAGTTACTGAGGGCCTACCGGGCCGGTGATCCGGACGCGATCGACCGTGTCAACCGTGAGTTGCCCGCCGGTGGCGGTTCGGGTCGTCCGCGGGACAGGTCCGGTCCCACTCTCACCGACGCGCAGTTCGTGATCGCCCGGGAACACGGCTTCGCGAGCTGGCCGCGGTTCGCCGCCCACCTGCAAGGGCTGGTTGACGGTGCAGTCGGCAGGTACGAGGCCGCGGTGGACGCGATCATCACCGGCGACCTCGGCGCCCTGACGGAGTTGGTGGACTCCGACCCGGGTCTGGTCCGCGCGCGGTCGACGCGTACGCACCGGGCGACGTTGTTGCACTACGTCGCCGCCAACGGTGTGGAGACGTACCGGCAGAAGACTCCGGCCAACGCGGTCGAGGTCGCCCGGCTGCTGTTGGGACGGGGCGCCGCGGCGGATGCGGGCGCGTCGATGTACGGGGCGGAGGACGCGACCACGATGGAGATGCTCGTGTCCAGCGTCCATCCGGCGCAGGCGGGGATGCAGGTTCCGCTGGTGGACACGCTGGTCGATTTCGGTGCGGCGGTGAACGGTCCGGGGGACGACAACCGGCCGTTGCTGACCGCGCTGGCACACCAGTACCCGCCAGCGGCCGAGGCGCTGGTACGCCGGGGCGCGCGGATCGACGACATCGTGTCGGCTGCCGGCCTCGGCCGCGAGGATCTCGTGCGCGCCTACCTGGACGACGACGGCCGGCTGCGGTCGGACGTCCGGCTCGTCGGGCTCCGGCCCCAGCTGGCGCGACGCCCGGAGGCCAACCTCGCCTGGGCATTCGTGGTCGCGGGTGCGCTGGGGCGTACTCGCGTCGTCGACCTCCTGTCGCGGGGTGGCGTCGACCCGGGCGTACGCGCGATGGCCGGGCTCACTGCCCTGCACTGGGCGGTCGTCAACGGCCACGTCGAGACGGTGGCTGTCCTGCTCGCCCGCGGCGCACCGCTGGAGGACAGTGACAACTACCACCACGCCACGGTGCTGGGGTGCGCAGCCTGGGCAGTCGGCAACGGCACGCATCCCTACGGTCTCACCATCGTCGAGCGCCTGCTGGCGGCAGGCGCGCGGGTGGAGGCAGTCAGCCAGCCGACCGGCGACGACCGCGTCGACGACCTCCTACGCCGTCACGGCGCGCCGATCGACTGACACCCCTCGCGGAGCCTCTCTGTCGTGCCGGCCTCAGACGCAGGAGAGCGTCTTCGTGGCGCCGTTGCTCAGCGTGCACTCCGGCCCCAGCTTCATGCCGGAGGTGTCGTGGAACGTCAGGTGCCACTGATCAAGTCGAGGGCACGCCGACGGTGATCAGTCGAGTAGTGCCATCAGGCGTTCGGCCTGGCGTTCCACTGTGCCTGGGGGATTGCGGAGGTTGTCGACGTCGAAGCTCAGCAGGAACAGCCAGACGAGAGCGAGGAGCCGACGGCATTCGCGAAGCCGAGCGGACTCGTCGGGCGTCAACTCGAACTGGCCGAGCAACCCGGCGACGTCCAGCGGCTGCTCCACCCAGCTACCGACGTGCTCGGTGACCTCCGCCAACTCGAAGGCCCGGTCGCTGCGGCCGGAGTCCTCGAAGTCGACGATCCGGACCCGGCTGCCGTCCCAGAGATAGTTGGCCAGGTTGCCGTCTCCTGGCCCGAAGACCGGCGGGACCTCAGGAGCACCGTCCGCGACGAGCCGCGACCGATCCAGCCAGGCGAGCCCGGCACTCATGGCAGCCTGAAGCGGGCCGCCGAGGGGCACCTGGAGTGTGGCCGCCCACCGACGAATGTGGGTGACGAGTCCTGCCTGCTGGTTGGGCCGGATCGGGACCTGCCCCCGGAGAACGTCGACGGGCACTGCCGTGTGGACCGTGTGCATGGCCGTCGCCAGGGCCGCAAGTTGCTCGCTGCTCAACAGGAGGCCGCGCAGTGGAGTGCCCGGGAGCCGGGACATCACCACCGTCGATCCGTCGACGTCACGCGTGGCCCGCACGGGTTCGGGTGCGAGGCCGGGGGCGTGTTCGTGCAACAGTGTCAGCGCACGCCACTCTCGTTCGCCACATCCTCCGTCGGCTTCCGGAAACCGCTTGGTCGCCTGGTCACCGGCGAGTTCGACCGCATGCGTGCCCCACGCTGCCCGGCTCATGCCGGACGATCCTGCCAGGCCTGAGTGGCGCGGCGGTCAGCGGTGAGGTTGCCGCTCGACCTCGTCCGAACGCGTCTGGCGGGGCACGGCCGGCCGGGACGGAACGGACGACTCGACCTCGGCCGAGTCACTGTCGGGGGTGCGCGCCGACGTCGCGGTCGACAGCTGCTGGACCAGTCCGCCGGCCGCGGTGTCGAGGAACCGCAGCAACTCGACGGGGAAGGGGAGGACGACGGTCGAGTTCTTCTCCGCGGCGACCTCGACGATGGTCTGGAGCAGGCGCAGCTGCAGGGCCGCGGGCGTGTCCGCCATCTCCGTGGCCGCCGAGGCGAGCTTCTTCGACGCCTGGAACTCTCCGTCGGCGGTGATGATCCTGGAACGGCGCTCGCGTTCGGCCTCGGCCTGCCGCGACATGGACCGCTTCATCGTCTCCGGCAACGCGACGTCCTTGATCTCCACCCGGTCGATGGTGATTCCCCACCCGACCGACGGGCTGTCGATCATCAACGCGAGTCCCTCGTTCAGGCGTTCGCGGTTGCAGAGCAGGTCGTCGAGCTCGCTCTTCCCGATGATCGAACGCAGGGAGGTCTGCGCGACCTGGGAGACGGCGAAGTCGTAGTCCTGAACGTTCACGGTCGCCCGGATCGGGTCCTCGACGTTGAAGTACACCACCGCGTCCACCCGTACGGTCACGTTGTCACGGGTGATCCCCTCCTGGGCGGGCACCGGCATCGTCGCGACCTGGATGTTGACCTTCCGCATGCGGTCGACGAACGGGATGATCATCGTGAAGCCGGGTTGCCGTGCGGGGGAGAGCACCCGGCCGAGCCGGAAGACCACACCACGCTCGATCTGGCGTACGACCCGGGCGCTCGCGAAGAACGCGACCAGGGCAAACGCGACAACAAGCACTATTGCGAGAAGCATGCTGACCTCCCGACGTCAGCAACCGGGCAACGCATCAGTTTCGTCACCCACAACCGATCGTATGCCGGATCCGTACGGGAGGTGGCTGCGCGCCCAGCCTGCCAAGGCCGACTTGACCGTGGACAAACCTTTACTCGGCACGTCACCGATCGAAGCTGACCGTAGCTACGATCTCGGCGTACTGCGTGAATGTTGCCGACCTGCCGGAGGTCGCTGTGACGAGTGGGGCCCTCTTCCTCGCGGTGTTTCTCGCCTGCGCGGTCGAGGCCGTCGAGGCCCTGACGATCGTGTTGGCGGCGGGAACGGCCAGGGAGTGGAGATCGGCGGGTTACGGCGTCGGCGCCGCTCTGGTGGTGCTGGCGGCCGTGGTCGCGGTACTCGGCCCGGCCTTGTCCGTGGTCCCGCTGACCGGGCTGCGCCTCGTCGTGGGCGGCCTGCTGCTGGTGTTCGGCCTGCAGTGGTTGCGCAAGGCGGTCTTGCGTGCCAGCGGTCACAAGGCACTGCACGACGAGACGGCCATCTTCCGGACCGAACTGGCGGCGGCCCGGTCGGCGCAGGCTCAACGGCGTGGCCTGGTCGGCGACTGGTACGCGTTCACGCTTTCGTTCAAGGGGGTCCTGCTCGAGGGACTGGAGGTCGCGTTCATCGCGGTCACGTTCGGCAGCAACCAGCACGACGTTCCGTTGGCCGCTCTGGCCGCGTTGTCGGCGATCGTGGTGGTTGCCGGGGCAGGCTTCGCCGTCCATGCCCCGCTCGCACGGGTTCCGGAGAACACCCTGAAGTTCGCCGTCGGCGTGATGCTGACGGCGTTCGGAATCTTCTGGGGCAGCGAGGGGGCCGGTGCGCGCTGGCCCGGCCAGGACGCGGCCCTGCTTGTCGTCGTACCGGCAGTGGCGGTCTTAGCGATCGGGCTGGTGTTCGTGATGCGCACCGTGGGCGGACCGGTCGCGGCTCCGGTCACCGCACAGGCGGAGGTGAGCGAGCCGTGATCGGCCGACTGCGAGCGTTCGGCGCGTTCTGGTACGACTTCGTGGTCGGCGACGACTGGCGGGTCGCGGTGGCTGTCGTCATCGCGCTTGGGGTGACGGCCGTGGTCGCGCGTTCGGGCCTACCGGCCTGGTGGGTGATGCCGGTCGCGGTCGGGCTGGTGCTGCCGTGGAGCCTTTGGCGCGCGCGCCGCACAGGTCGCCGGAGCGAGCGGCGGTCAGCCTGACTTCGGGCGGGTAGGCGGGCCCTTCGCCACGAGGAAGCCGCCCACGCCCCAGCCGTTCCCCGAACTCCTCACACATCGGTGAAACTGTCCGGCGATTCACCGATGAGTTCGCGGTGGGTGCCCGGTCTGATGAGCAACTGAGAAGCAACCGACCCAACGGAAGCGTGAGGAGCACACCTGTGAGCACGGAATGGACCTCCCAGTCGAGCGGCAAGGGTGAGTACGCCGACGTCAACGGCCTCCACCTCTACTACGAGACACACGGGGCCGGACGCCCGATGATCCTGCTGCACGGCGGGCTCGGGTCGGGCGAGATGTTCGGGTCGGTCCTGCCCTCGCTCGCCGAGCACCACCAGGTCATCCTTCCCGATCTGCAAGGGCACGGTCGTACGGCGGACATCGACCGGCCGCTGGAGATCCCGCTGATGGCCGACGACATCGCGGCCCTGATCGACCACCTCGGCCTGGACCGCCCGGACGTCGTGGGCTTCTCCCTCGGTGGCGGTGTCGCCCTGCACACCGCCGCGAAGTACCCCGGCAAGGTGGGCCGCCTGGTCGCCACCTCGGCGCACGTACGCCGGGACGCCGTTCCGGCGGAGATGCTGGCCCAGCAGGGCCAGATCAACGCGGCGGCGGCGGAGTTCATGAAGGACACCCCGATGTACGAGCTCTACCAGCGGGTGGCGCCCCGTCCTGAGGACTTCGGCCGGCTGCTGGACAAGATCGGTGTCGCGATGGCGCAGGACTTCGACTACACCGAGGAAGTACGCGGTCTGCAGGTGCCGACGATGCTCGTCGCCGGTGACGCCGACATGGCCCCGCCGAGCCACTACGTCGAGGTGTTCAAGCTCCTCGACGGCGGTCTGCGCGACGGCGGCTGGATGGGGGAGGGGCGGCCGAAGGGCGGGCACGCGCTGGCGATCCTGCCCGGGCTCACCCACTACAACATCGTCGACTCGCCGCTGTGGGCCACGACCGTCCTCGCGTTCCTGGACGCGGAGCAGGGCTGACCGGCGTCCGGTGCACGCTGGGCGACCACGCAGGAGGCAAGGCTGCCTTGCGCGAGCGGAATGCAAGGCAGCCATGCGTAGCAGGCCAGCCCTCAGTCCCTGCCGTGGAAGATCGGGTTGGTCATCGCCACCATGGCGTTCGGCACCGTGGTGTTGACGCCCCCGGACGCTCGGCGTACCTCGACCCGAACCCATTGGCTGTAACGGGAGTACGTCGTCCAGGCGAGGGTGGCGGTGCCGGAGTCCGGGACGGTCAGGGTCCGCTTGGGGCCGTTCTGGTCGTGGAGGGTGAGTGTCGTGCCCGGGGCTCCGGAAACACCTGCCTCCACCGCCACCGGCGTTCCGATGTCGACGGGCAGCCGGCCGCCGATGTTCGCCGTACGCCCATCCGCCTTCGCGGTGAAGGTCACCTCGACGTCCTTGGACTCGACCAGGTACGACCGGCCGGCCCTCAACCCTGCGAGCAGGTCGCGGGCACGCAGACTGTCGGCGAGTACGACGGTGTGCGGAAGGCCCACGATGTTGTTCGGCTGTGCGCGTCGGAGTCGCCGATGGCCGGGATCCACCGCCCGGTCCGCAGCAGGCCGTCTCAGGTCGCGACCGACCGGTCGTCCTCCAGGTCCCACGGGCCGTTCCACACCTCGGCCAGGTCGGCGAGCTCGTAGCTGAACTCGTAGCTGCACGCGAAGCAACTGGCGAACGGATGGGCCGCGGTCACCAGGCCGCCGTTGGCGTGCACCTCGTCCACGAACCTGCGGAAGTCCTGCGGGTCGCCCGCTCGGTAGCGCCAGTCGATCCACTGGCCGCCAGGCAGGCCGATCGCCGCCCAGTGCCCGGACCGGGTGGTGATCTCCTCGCCGTTGACGATCAGCAGGTCGTCGGTGGCGTGGTCGCCCCACATCAGGTGTGCGCTGGTGGTGTTGTGCTCGGTGGACGCCCGCGTTCGCCGCGGCGGGGCGACGTCGGGATGAACGCTCATCGGCGGCCCGGTGGCGAGACCGGATGTGGTCAGCCGGAGGAACCTCCGGACAGTGTCTCGACGTAGGCCGAGAAGCGGTCGAGGCTGGTGAGGAAGCCGTCCCTGGCTTCGGGCCGGCCGAACATCGGCGGGACGTTGGTCTGATGGGTGACGACCTCGGTCCGTTCGTCGTCGAGTTCGACGAAGGTGATCGTGGTCGTCATGCCACCCTCGACGTCGGGCTCGGTCCACACCAGCTTCTCCGGCCGGCGCACCTCGACGTAGACGGCGCGCATCGTGTAGCGGCTGCCGTCGCTGTCGTTGACCATCACCGTCTCGAACACACCACCGGGGCGAAGGTCGACGGTGATGCCGTCGACCGGCGTGGAGGTGCCGGCCGGTCCCCAGAACCGGGCCAGGTGCTCGGGTTTCGTCATGCAGTCGAAGAGAAGCTCCCTGCCGGCCCGGTGGACACGCCGGTAGGTGAACTCGCCGGGCCGGGTCATGTGTCGGACTCCTGGCTGTCGTCCCGTAGCGCGGCGAGGTGCTCGTCGAGCCGGTCGTAGCGGTCCCGCCACATCCGGCGGTGACGGTCGATCCAGTCGGCCGCGGCGTCGAACCGGTCGCGTTCGAGCCGGCACGGCCGGGACTGCCCGACCCGCGTACGCGACACGAGACCGGCCTGCTCGAGTACCCTGAGGTGTTTGGACACCGCCTGCTGGGTCAGGGTGATGGGCTCGGCCAACTGGTTGACCGTGGCCTCCCCGTCGGCAAGGCGGCTCAGAATGGCTCGCCTGGTCGGGTCCGCCAGCGCGGCGAAGGTGGCCGTCAGGTCGTCGGTGGCCGTCATGGCAGTCGCCGGCCGGCCGCGAGGAGCACCAGGTCCCCGGCCGGCGCGGCCACCGTCTCACCGGACCCTGCCGACCAGTCCAGATCCGTGGCCGACAGGCGGCGGCCGTCCAGCCGGAAGCCGAACGGATTGGCTCCGTCGGCGCCGGCGTGTTCGGGGCCGGTGAGGAGGTCGAGCACCGTCGTGAGCGCGGCGTCGGGAATGGGGTACTGGATGCCGAGCGGCCGGGCGATGTCGAGGCCATGGATGACGTCGTGGCTGAGCGCCCCCGCCAGCCCGCCGCCGGGCGGGCTCCAGTTGGTGTGCACGTTGTCGCGCAACGCGTCGGCCAACTGCGCCGGCGGAAGCCGGCTGTCGCGTTCGGCGATCTCGTCGGACACCACCGTGAACCGGCCACCTGCCCGTCGCATCGCGTCGGTGAACTCCTGCTCGGAGATCCGGAACGGCATCGTCAGATGGGCCACCACGTGGCTCACCGTCCACCCGGTGCACAGCGACGGTGCCCGCCACTGACCGGCGTCGAGCTTGCCGAGGACGTCGGCCAGCGCACCGCGCTCTGCGGCGATCAGATCCATCAGCATGGGACTCCTGTCGACGATAAACCGTTCGGTTGTACAACTAGGCAGTTGTATACGCCTCGAGGTCCCAGGCTGTCAACAGGCTGCGAGAGAGGGCCGACCGCACCGCGGGGCGGTCAGGCATGTGGCAACTGACCGACGAAATCGCGGGGAGCGCGCCGTGTCTCCGTACTTCGGTAAAAACGTGGCGGCGGTCCCCACCCAGTGTCACGATGCGAGGAAGATGAACACTGGAGTTGACATGACACGGTGGGGAATCTACTGGATCGCGACTCTCGCCTTTGCGCTGTGGGCATTCCAGGCGCACCACCGAACCCTCATGACCGTGGCGCTTGTCGTCGCCGCGCTGGTGATGGTGGTGGGGACGAAGGACGCCAAGGACAGGCTGTGACACGTCCCTGAACATGACGCGTCCCCTGTCAACGGCGCTTTGACAAGGCGTCGTCAACCACGGCTTGCGACGGCACGTTGGACGGTCGACCGGGATCGTTCGTCGCTGACAGCGGAGGGACACACCGCGGCGGCCGGCTGCGTCGGCTCACCGCGCCATCTCCGGCGAGGACTGCAGCTCGGCGAAGAAGCGAAGCCGGGCGTTCACCGAGGGAATCGCCTCGTCGGGCAGGTCGCCAATGATGTTCAGTACGTGGTCGATCTGCCAGCCCAGGCGCAGGACGTTCGACGTGGTCATGGAACGACGAACCGTTGCCAGGTCACCTGGCCACCCCGCCTCGGTCAGGGCGTCGCAGTACGCCGACCGCAGGAGGTCCCACACCTTGTCCGGGGGCAGCTCGCGATCCGCGACGTCCGCCGCCAGGTGGCCCGCGTCGTGACCGACCGGCCCCCAGCCGACGTACGCCCAGTCGATGATCGCGACCTCGTCCCCGACGGCGCCGATGTTGGCATTGTGGAAGTCGTAATGGGTCAGGAGAGGGGGGAATCCCTGCAGTAGTTGACGAATCTCCACCGGGTCGATGATCCGGTCCGCGACCGCCTCGCGTAGGCACGGGTCCAGACCACGCTCGATCGCCGACGGCCAGGCCGGATGGGCCAGCGTGCGGGCGTTGTCCAGGCCACGCCGGCGGACGTGGGTGGGGATCCAGTCCTCCGACAGCCACGGGTGCCGCGCGCCGGCCGTGGCGAGCTGCCACCGGGCCAGACCGGCCACGGCGCGTTCGCAGACGTCGATATTCGCCGGGACGTCCACCGTCTCCAGCCACACGTCGCGGCAGCCGTCGTGGTCGTCGACGGCATGGCACCGCGCGGCTCGTACGCCGGAAGTCCATCCGGAGGTGGCGAGGTCCGACTCGTAGAACGTCGCCTCCCGTCCCCACCACTGCGGGTCCTCCGGCTCTGGGCGGCCACGCCACACTGGGTCGGTGCCGAGGTGTTCGGCCCCGGTGCGCTTCACCATCGTGGCGAAGGGGTTGCCGCCGGCCGACGTCGTGCCGGACGTGCCGGACGTGCCGACGCTCGGCGCGTGCGCCGTGAACCGCCAGATGCCGCCGTTGGGATAGTGCTCCTCGTCGCCGCCGAACCGGTCGACCTGCCACCTGGTCACCGCGGCGGACGTGGGCATCGCCCGCAACACGCCGGACGGTGGGATCTCACGGATCGGACCGAACCGGGCCGGCCGCGCTGGCTTCGCAGGAGCACGACTCTCGTCGCGGTGGCTCATGGCGGGTCCTCCCGTCGGGGGCGGCAGGTCCATCACAGTAGTAGCCGAGTAGCCGAGGAGCCGAGGAGCAGCGACGGCCGAACTCTCCCGCGATCCGGCGTATCGGCCTGGCGGTGCCGCATCGTCCCAGGCCAGGAACGGCCGACAGGTCACAGCGCTGGCGTAACCAGGCCCAAAGCTCGGCGAGATCTAGCGGCAATCCGCGCTTCCTAGCGTTCGGGGCACCAACATCCCGCACCCGGAGGGCACATGGACCTCGCCAACAACCCTGCGATGGAGGACTACTCGCTGCGCTACGCGCCGAAGTCGTTTCGTTCGTGGTCACCGTGGATGGTCTTCCTGAGCTGCCTCGTCTGCATGTCGGCGATGGCCGGCTACGCGCTGGACGCGGCGTTCGTCAACGAGTTCGGGTTCGGCAACGCGCTCATCGGTTTCCTGGTGGCGATGGCGTGCACGTTCCCGTTGACGGTGGTGGTGGCGTTCGCCATCGCCCGGCAGCACCTCGACATCGACCTGCTCACGCGCGGAACCGGGTTCGGCTACCTCGGCTCCACCCTGACGTCCCTCGTGTATGCGACGTACACACTGATCTTCCTGGCCTACGAGGGCGCGATCATGGGGCAGGCGGTCACAGCCGCCACCCACCTCGACATCCACCTGTCGTACGTCCTCGTGTCGGTGGTGATGATTCCGCTGACGTTGTACGGCATGACGTTCACCTCGAAGTTCCAGGCATGGACCTGGCCGCTTTGGGTGGCCCTCGTCGTGGCGGCGATCGCGGCCGCGGTGACGGCGCCGGACAGCGTGCACAACATGGTGCACCCGAACACCCACCTGCCGGTCGCGGGTGCGGGCATCTCCCTGATCGCGGTCTTCGCCATCGCGGCGGCCAACCTGTCCGGTGCCGCACAGGTGGGCGAGCAGGGCGACTACCTCCGGCTGATGCCCGACCCCGCTCCGGGCCGGCGCTGGCCGTGGCGGCTGGCCGTGTTGTTCGGTGGCCCGGGACTGTCGGTGGTCTTCGTGGTCGTCTTCTTCGCCTCCACCTTGCTGGTGGGGTACGCCGAGACCAGGATCGGCCCGGAGCAGGCGGCCGTACCCGTCGACCTGTTCACCGTCGTGTACGAACGCCTGACCGGCAACCACACTCTGGCCCTCGTACTCGCGGTCGTCCTGGTCCTGCTCTCCCAGGTCAAGATCAACATCATGAACACCTACTCCGGTTCGCTGTCGTGGTCGAACTTCTTCTCTCGGCTACTGCACCGCCATCCCGGCAGAGCGGCGTGGGTGTTCCTGCAAGTCGGCCTTGCGCTGGTGCTGATGGAGGTGAACATCTTCACCCACATCGTCACGGTGCTCGCGTGGTACGCCAACGTCGGCATCGCCTGGATCGCGGCCATGGTGTCCGACCTGGTTGTCAACAAACGGTTGCTCAAACTGAGCCCGCCACACGTGGAGTTCCACCGGGCACATCTGTTCAACGTCAACCCGGTCGGCTTCGGATCCATGGTGGTCGCGGCAGGCGTGGCGATGGCCGCCTACTACGGCGCGTTCGGCACGCTCGCACAGGCTGTCTCGCCGTTCTTCGCGCTGGTGCTGGCTTTCGGGTTGCCGCCGGTGGTCGCGGCCGCCACCAGGGGGCGCTGGTACGTCGCCCGTACCAGCGACCTCCCGGCGGGCACCGCGGAGCTCACCTGCGCGGTGTGCGAGGGCACATACGACGTCGTGGACATGGCGACCTGCCCGTTCCACGAGGGCGCCATCTGCTCCCTGTGCTGCTCCACCGAGGGTGCCTGCCACGACCAGTGCAAGCCGAATGCGTGGCGGCCTGTCTCGGGCCCGACGATGCTGGGGATGCCCGGCCGGCAGGTCCCGGTCACGGCGACCGAGGTGGCCCCGTGACCACCGTGATCCCCGACCCGGCGGTCGAGCCCGGTCAACGGTGTAACAGGGCGGTGACGGCGCCGAGATTCGGCGTACATCAGGCGTTCGTAGGTTCTGGTGTCGTGCCGGCGGCTCGGTATCCACATCGTCGGGGGTCCGCACCAGAACACGAGGTACGGCGCCTGCGGGACCTGTTGCGCGCGGCGATTCTCCGGCATGCGTACCCCGACGGCCAGCTTCCCGGCGAGGCCGCGTTGATGGCAGGGCACAAGGTCGGGCGGGCGGTGGTCCGCCAGGCGCTGGGGCTGCTGCGCTCGGAGGGGCTGATCGCGCGCACCCAGGGAGTCGGCACCTACGTCGTGGTGGACGCGGTGATGACCCAGCTCAGCGAGGCGCATGGGGCCGGGACACCCACGCAGGAAAGCATCTTCAACCGGCGGATGCGCCCACGTGTCCTGGACGTGTCGACGATTCCGGCTCCGGACACGGTGGCCGCCCGGCTGGAGGTTGCTCCGGGTACGCCGTGCCTTCGCCTGGACTACATCGCGCTGCTCGGGGAGGAGCCTGGCGCGATCGCCACCAATTACGTGCTCTTCCCGTATGCCGAACGGATCCGGGTCACGCCGTTCGTCTCCGACTGGTACGCCCTGCTGGCAGACGCCGGCATCGCCTTCGGGGAGTCGGAGTTCGTCATCAGCTGCTCGCTCGCCGACGAGGTGACCGCCCCAGCGGTGGGGGTCGGCGTGGGCGCGCCGCTGCTGACGATGGAGCAACTGATCAGAGACTGCGACGGACAGGCGTTCGACCTGGCCTTCATCCACACCAGAGGCGACCGGTTCCTGTTCCTCTCCCGCGCCGGCCGAGCCTGAACCACTCTCGTCACATCCGAACCGGAGGACACCCATGTCGACCCAACCAGCGGAACTCGGCACCGACCTGCCGACGACGCTCACCGACGCCGCACGTGCGCTGCGGGAGGGTTCGGTGACCAGTGCGGAGCTGACCGAGGCCGCGATCGCCCGAGCGGACGAGGTGGACGGACAGCTGGGCATCTATCTCACCCGCTTCGACGACCTGGCCAGGGAGAGCGCGGCCCGGGCCGACGCGGATCTCGCGGCGGGTGTCGACCGCGGGCCCTTGCAGGGCGTGCCGTTCGGTGTCAAGGACATCTTGGCGATGGCCGAGGGACCGACGACGGCGCAGAGTCTCGTGCACGACCCGGCCTGGGGTGCCGGGCGGGACGCCCCCGTCGTCGCCCGGCTCAAGGCCGCCGGCGCGGTGATCACCGGCAAGGTGACCACGATGGAGTTCGCCGTGGGCATGGTCGACCCGGCCAAGCCTTTTCCGGTGCCCCGCAACCCGTGGGATCCGCGTACCTGGCCCGGTGGCTCGAGCTCGGGTACGGGAAACGGCGTGGCCGCGGGCGCGTTCCTGGCCGGGCTGGGTACGGACACCGCTGGCAGTATCCGTATCCCGGCCGCGTTCTGCGGCGTGACCGGGCTGATGCCGACGTTCGGCCGGGTGCCGAAGTCCGGGTGCGTCCCGCTGGGCTACAGCCTCGACCACGTGGGGCCGTTGGCGCGCAGCGCCGAGGACTGCGCATCGGTGCTGAAGGTGATCGCGGGTTACCACGCATCCGACCCGGACTGTGTCGACCGGCCGCTGAACCTCGGCGACCTCGGAGAACTGGATGGCCTCGGCGGTGCCCTGGACGGTGTGCGTATCGGTGTGGACCGTGTGCATCACTTTCCGGACTCGGCGGACCCGGCGCTCGCGGGCGCGTTCGAGGCGATGCTGGACGTGCTCTCCGGTCTGGGCGCGACGGTGGTCGAGGTTGTTCTGCCGTACTGGGACGAGATGCTGTCGGCCAACCTGGTCACGATGTGCTGTGAGGCGCTCGCGTATCACCGCAACGATCTCGCCGGCCGCTGGGCGGACTACTTCGCCTCCACCCGGAGCACGATCGCCAGGGGAGCGCTGGTGTCGGGTGCGGACTACGTGCAGGCGCAGCGGGTACGCCGAGTGGCGCAGAACGCCCTGGCACGGCTGCTCACCGACGTGGACGTGGTGGCCGCGCCCACGACGGCGATCGGCGCTCCGGCATACAACGACCTCGGCGACGAGGGCGGCCGGCTCGACGTGGAGGCGATGTTCGGGCACATCTTCACGCCGTACTGGGACTGCGTGGGCAACCCGGTGCTCGCCGCACCCCTCGGCTTCACCGCGACCGGCCTGCCGCTGTCGGTGCAGTTCGCCGGCCGGCCGTTCGACGAGGCCGGGATCCTGCAAGTGGGCGCGGCGTTCCAGCGGTCCACCGACTGGCACCTGCGGACGCCCACACGGACCGAGACGCTTGCCGCCTGAGGGTGGGCGGCGACCGTGCTTCCCGAGCGAACTGCCTGAACGAACGGAGAGTGGACTGATGGACTCGATCGAAAACACCGGCGAGGTCGTGGGTGGCAGCCGCGTCGACGTCAAGGTGATGTTGGCGGCGGCAGGACTCCCGGCAAGCGAGGAGGAGATCGCGATACTCGCGGGGGAGTACGCCGGCCAGCGTGCCTCCACGGACGCGTTGTACGACGTGGCCGAGGCCCGGTACGTCGATCCGGCGCTGCGGTTCCGCGCCGACACGAGGGTCGCCGACTGGGCAAGCTGACCTGCCGACGGGAGGGAGCAGGGGTGCGGGCGGTGCGGCCCGTGGGGGGTCGCACCGCCGGTCCCTCCGTCAGAACGGCGGAAGATCATCTGCTGCCGTCCGGGTGTGATGCCAGACCAGGATCCACAGTTGATCGGACACTCCCTCTGAGAGAGGAGGGTGAAAACGGATCGTGCGGAGGTGCGGCAAGTGGATAACGTCGTGGCCATGCGCGCTCAAGCGGTGCCGATTCTGCTCCTCTCCGGTCCTCCCGGCGTGGGCAAGACGACGGTGGCATGGGAGATCTTCGGGCAGCTGGTCGACAGCGGAGACCATCCGGCGCTGGTGGACCTGGATCTGCTCGGCGCGTGCTGGCCCGTTCCCGAGGACGACCCCCACAACGAACGGATGAAGGCCCGCAACCTCGGCGCGGTGTGGCGCAACTACCAGGCCGCAGGAGCGCGATGTGTGCTCGCCGCCGGGGTCATCGAGTCGCGGGACCATCTCGCGTTGTACGCGGACGCCGTTCCGCACGCCGTTCCCGTGCTGGGCCGGTTGCGGGCAGGTCAGCAGGAGCTGACTGCTCGCATCGTCCGCCGCGGGAGGGAGCACGGAGCCGACCTGGACAAGCTCACGCGACGCGCCGTGCAGTTGTCGGCACAGTTCGAACGCGACGACATCGCCGACTTCTGCGTCGACACCGACGGCCGCGACGTTGCCGACGTCGCGCGCATGGTCCAGGCCGCGCCGCAGTGGCTCCGGGCAGTCGGAGTACCCGCGAAATCCTAGTGTCACAAGGCGCTTCGCGAGGTGATTCGGCCCAGATCGTCGAAGTAGGTCAGCAAGTTCCGATCTTGTGCCGATTCCGCCTCCCCTGATCGAATTCTCGCTTATGCTCGCCTCAGCGATCTGGGGGGAGCGCTATGACCTCACTTCGAAAGTGCCGCCGGGCGAAGCATCCGGCACCAGCGGTTGCCCGCGAGTCGGCTCGTCGTCCGGTGGCGCGCAGGCCCATGTTGACAAGGCGTCCTGCCGTCCGTCGTCTCGTCCGTGAAGCTGAACAGCAGCTTCGAGCGCCCGACGGCAGCCGATCTTTCGTCGTTCCCGCACGGACTGGGAACGTTCCCATTACGTTGGTGCGCGAGCCCTTCGGGCCACTCTTACCGACGAGGTGACGGGTCGAGATCCCCGAACAGTCCTTGTAGGTCCCAGCAGGTCCCGAGCAGTTCCCAGCCTCCTCACCCCGGTGCGTCCGCTGGTCTTCGACGGACCGCCGACCGGGTACTCGGGCGACGGCGCCACCGCGCCGAACCCGTCGGCCTGACCACTCCCTGCGGTATCGGGCGTACCGGCCGGCCCGGCGGTGGGCACAGCGGTCGGGAGAGAGCACGGACGACCGTTCGGTCCGGGCAGCAGGAATTCGAGCAACTCAGAGATCGGGTGTTTTCGATGGGTGCACAACCGAGTGTGAAGATCCGTACGGCGCGCCGCGTCGAGCACGGATCGCGACCGCTGCCGAGCAGCTGGCCGCGCGTGCAGCTGGCCGGGGTGACCACCGACCTGCTGGACGAGAACGATGCGGTCTCGCTGATCATCGACCACGCGATGACTCCTCACGAGGAAGTGCTCGCCGTCGTCTCGGCGAATCTCGACCACCTGCATCACTTCGGTTCCGGCCGTACCTCCGCTCGGCGCCAGCGGCAACGTGTGATCAACCTGTCGATCGACGGCCGGGTCGAGTGGCTGACCCTGCTGGACGGGGCACCGCTGGTCCGCCGGGCCGGCGAGCTCACCGGACGGCCGTGGCCGCGGCTCGCAGGCAGCGACATGATCTGGCCGTTGCTCGACGAGGCCGAGCGGCAGGGGCTTTCGGTCGGCTTCCTCGGCGGCTCGCCCGAAACCCACCAGGCCCTGGCGCCGGTGATGGCCGAACGCTGGCCGACGCTGCGGGTCGGAGGTTACTGGGCGCCGACGCGGAGTCAGCTCGACGACGAGTACGCCGCGGCCGCCCTGACGCGCGACATCCGGGCGGCCGGCGTGGACATCCTCGCTGTCTGTCTCGGCAAGCCACGCCAGGAGCGCTGGATCGCCACGCACGCCCACGCCTCGGGCGCCGCGGTCTGCCTGGCCTTCGGTGCCGTGGTCGACTTCCTCGCCGGCCGGGTCAACCGGGCCCCGGACTGGATCGCCGACCACGGCCTGGAGTGGGCCTGGCGGCTGGCCAACGAACCGCGTCGGCTGACCCGGCGATACCTGATCCAGGGGCCGCCTGCGTATGTGTCCCTGCGACGGGACAGCTACGTGAAGATGGCCACGACCTACTTCTCCGAGCCGGCGATGTCCAAGCACCCGGTGCTGCCGCGAACGGTGCCGACCGGGGAGTTCGCACCGGCGCATTCGCACGTGGACGTCGCCGTGATCGCCGTGACGCACAACAGTGCGGACGACATCGAGCCGCTGATCAGTTCCGTACGCCGCCAGCTCGACGACCAGTCGATGCGGATGATCGTGGTCGACAACGCCTCGACCGACGACACGCTGGACCGGCTCAGCCGGCACCCGGACGTGATTGCGGTTCCCACCGGCGCGAACCTCGGTTACGCGGGCGGGATCAACGTCGCGCTGAAGTACGCCCGGCCCTCCGATGCCGTACTCGTCGTCAATCCGGACCTGGAGCTGGCGCCCGAATCGGTACGTACGCTTCGTGATCGGCTCGCTCGTCCGGGTGTCGGTGTCGTACTGCCGCGGCTGCTCGAGGCGAACGGGGAGCTCTACGCCTCGATCCGTCGCGAGCCCTCGCTGGCGCGCGTGGTGGGTGACAGCCTGTTCGGGGAGCGGCTGCGCGGGCGGTCCGGACTGTTCAGCGAGATCGAGCTCGATCCGCGCCGGTACCGGCAGCCGCACGCGATCGACTGGGGCACCGGTGCGGCGATGCTCGTCGACGCCGACCTGGCGTGGAGGGTCGGCAGCTGGGACGAGTCGTACTTCCTGTACTCCGAGGAGGTCGACTTCCTCCGCCGGGTTCGCGAACTGGGTGCGGAGGTGTGGTTCGAGCCGGACGCCACGATGCAGCACAGGCGCGGCGGCTCGGGTGCCTCGGACCGGCTCGAGGCTCTCCTCGCCGTGAACAAGGTGCGCTACTACGAGGCCTGGCACGGTGCGGCGCCGGCGACGGCGTTTCGCGCGACCCTGGTCCTGGCGTCGCTGCTCCGGCTCTCGCAGAGCCGGCACCGGACGTCGCTGCGGTATCTGCTCGACCGTTCGTCCTGGCCCGGCCTCGTCGGCGACATCCGGGGAGGTGGACAGTGAGCCGGACGGTGAGCCGTACGGCGCGGGGAGTTGTGATCATCCCCGCGCACGACGAGGAGTCGAACATCCTGCGGACCCTGGAACCCCTGCGCCCGTTGATGTCCCGGGGTCTGCAGGTGATCGTCGTGCCGAACGGCTGCAAGGACCGTACGGCCGAACTGGTCCGCTCGATCCCGGGCGTGGAGGTGATCGAGCTGTCCGAGGGTTCGAAGACAGCCGCGCTCAACGCCGGGGACCAGGCGGCAACGGCTTGGCCCCGGCTCTATCTCGACGCCGACATCGTCATCAGCACCGACGCGGTGGCCGAGCTGCTCGAACGACTCACCGAGCCCGGTGCACTGGCCGGCAGACCGCGCAGCCGGTATCTGACCGACGACTGCACCGCGCTCGTCCGGGCCTACTACCGGGCCCGGGAACGAATGCCGGAGCTGTCGGCCCACCTGTGGGGTGCAGGCGCATACGCGCTGACCGAGGCCGGGCATGCCCGGGTCGGCCGGTTCCCTGACGTCGTGGCCGACGACGTCTACGTCGACAGCAAGTTCGATCGAGCCGAGATCACCTTCGGGACGACGGGTGGCACGGCAGTGCGGTGTCCACGGACCGCGCGGGCGCTGCTGCGAACACTTCGCCGGGTCCGCCGCGGGCCGGCCGAGCTGGCCGCGACGGGCGTCGTCGAGGCGTCGTCGGTCCAGGTCGGTGGCCTGCGAGTCCTGCTGACCTCCGTGCGCGGCCTCGGAATGCTGGCCGACGCCGTTGCCTACGCGGGGTTCGTCCTGCTGGCGCGCGTCCAGCCCGCGCAGGCAGCAGGCCCGGACCGGTCGTGGGAGCGGGACGACACCCAGCGGGTAGCTGCTGCCTAGTGCTGTGACCGGGAACGTCGCGGGGCTCATGGTGGGTCACGTCGAAACGCGCCGCGGCCGTAAGGTGCTGTGCATGTGCTGCGCTCCCGCCGTTGCCGCCGCCCCTATGAGTCGATGAACCAGGGCGCCCGCCCCGAAGAGCTGCCGGTCGAGGTCCTGGACGACGTGGCCAGGGTGGTCGGGGCGGAAGTCACTCTTCTCAGTCGCCTACCCGGCGGCCTCGATGTGGGTGCCATACGCGTCCAGTTGGCCGGAAGGGCACCTGCAGTGCTCAAGGCAGTGCCCCGGGCACAAAGGCACCCCAACCAACTGGACGAGTGGTTGCGAGCGCAGAGAGTGGTCGAGCACATGCGTAGGCGCGGCTATCCCACCCCGGCCTGGCTCGGAGTGGGGGCCACGGCCAGTCATGTGTGGCATCTGATGGACTTCGTTGACGCGGCTCCCGTGCCAGAGCTGACCTCATCCCTTGTCGAGCAGCTGATGGAGATCATCGAACTCCAGGCCGGCCAGGCCTCCGAGCCCTACGACCACTGGTCGTACGCCTGGCGGCTGGCCACCGGTCAGGAGCACGGCCAAGACCTGGCTCCGAGTTTGTCGAGGGCTGTCGCCGGGCTTTCGGGGTACTCCTCGGTGGTGTCGGCCTTGGTCGAGCGCCTGCGGCTCGTGTGTGCCGAAATCCCACCACCACGAGAGGCACCGGACATGGTTCATACCGATCTCAACCCCGGCAATGTCCTGGTCCGCGACGGAGCCGTGGTGGCGGTCGTGGATATCGGGAACGCCGGTAGCGGCACGCGAGCGACTGATCTCATCGACCTCGTGTGGCAATCCTTCCAGGATCCGCTGGACGGTGTCCGAAGGCGGCTGTGGAGGAGAATCCTCGACCTCGCCGGCTGGGAGGGGGCGGCGGTGCTCGCAGCGACCAAGATCCTCGTGAGCCTCGAGTTTCCCATCCGTCACGGACGCCACGACGCGGTTCCAGGGCTGGTCGAGCGCGGCCATCGCGCCTTCGACGAGCTGGACGCGCTTCGCTGACTGTCCCCGGCGGCCGTGCGCGGTCAGCCGCAGGCAAGCACGCGCGATGCCCGTCGAGGACCTCCAGGGGCGGTGCGGACAGCCGAGGCAGTTCCACACCTCACCCGGAGGTCCTCATCAATTCAGGATCATCTGGCCCGTCGGCTTGTCATCATCTTCAGGCGATCCAGCTGCTCTTTGCCCCCCGCCTGCAGGACGATCTTCTTTCCCAGCGTTCGAACGGCGTCGCGCGAGTTGCGCAAGGGCCGGTGAATCGCGAAGTCCGCCGCCCTCCGGCGCAGTCGGGGCGCCTGCGCTCCGCTCAGGCCGTGACCGAACAACGGCTGGAACCGCGTCGGATCCACTACCCGGCCGCGGACCCGGTTGCTGACATTTCCGTCGTGGATCATCTGCAGCCAGGCCGGATCGCCGTCCAGGACGATCGTGGGCATCCGTGAGCTGAGCAGATTGTGCCAGTCCAGCCAGCAGGTCGACGGCTGCTGCGACCATGGTTCGAGGACGGAACAGAAGGCGTTGTCCGGGTCCCTGCGCAGGTACGTTCGCGCGCCGGCACGAATGAGGCCGTCGCGGAAGAACACCGCGTGTGCGCTGGACACCGGGGCAAGTTGGTGCAGGCGCTTGCCGAAGTCGTAGGCGATGGAGTCGTCGTTGTCGAGGTTCGTGGTCAACAGCATCGTTGCTTCGGGCAGGTGCGACGCCAGGTCCTTGGCGAGCTGTTCGCTGGGAACGGACTCGCGGAACAGCGCGACGTACCGGCCCTCGGCGACATGTCGATCGATCGCGCTCTTCAACCAGTCGGGCGACTCCGGGTCGAAATAGATCAGCCACGTGTCCGGCGGGTCGATCTGCCCCCGCATCGCGGGCAGTGTGTAGGTCTCGAACAACTCCAGACGCGATCGAAGCCAGCCCTCCCGGGCGCGCACGGTGCCCTCGATTCCGGCCGAAGGTAGGTTGAACCGAGTGAGCACGGCGTGCGCGATCCGGGCTGTTTCCACGACCATTCTTCATTTCCCCCTGCGTCGGTCTGCCCCGCCTGTGTGCGGGATCGTCATTTCGCGAGTCTGTAGATGTGGTAGGTCGTCTCCGCCGGGAAGGAGTCGGTGAAGCTCCCGCTGGACGACGCGGTCAGCGTGCGGTTCTCGTTCAGTACGGTGATGGTCCTGCCTTTCACCTCGGCGGGCAGCTGGAAGGTCCGGGTACCGGGACTCGAACTGCCGTCGATCATCGCAAAGATGTAGACCGACCCGTTGTAGGCCTTGAGCATGGTGTTCAGTCCCGAGCCGAACGAGTAGGAGTAGGACTGAGTGTTGATCACCGGGGCCAGGGCCTTGATCTGGCCGTTCACGATTCTTGCCGCATCGACCTGGGGCGCGGCGCAGAACGACGGGTTGACCTGTGTCTGACGGAAGATCGCACTGCCCTGGCAGGGGCCGGTGAAGCTCTGGTTGAAGTAGACGATCCCACGGGCCTCGTTGATGACCGAGTTCATGACAGCCGCCCTTAGTTGGGCCGGCGTTATGTCGGCCACGAAGGGCCCTCCGCCCGGGCCGCCGTTGAGGTTCTCGACGAACTGCCACATCGGCTGGAGCCTGCCATCTGCGGTGTCCCGGATGCGAAGTGACTTCACCGTCTTGCCGTAGCTGGAGGCGGTCCGGCAGTGAGCCTGGTCGATCGGGGTGATGTAGACGTCCCGATAGGGCCGCCAGTCGCAGTACGGAACCGTGTAGAAGTACATGTCGACCGAGACGACATCGGTGTACGGGTTGACGTACTGCGCGGCCGTCGCCGCAGGCATGTCGCTACTGATGATCATCTGGGTGAAGTTGGCGTAGCGGAAGCGCCCGGTGCCGATCACCTGGTCACTCAGCGACTTGAGGAGCGCGAGGCCCTCCGTCGGCGGGAAGCGGCCGTCGACCTCGTCGTCGAGGAACTGACCGACCCAGTTCCGGCTCGTGTCGTTGAAGCTGCTGTTCAGCTTCCCGCCCAGCCAGAAGACCCCGTTGTCGGCGAACAGGCTGTAGGGCGTGCCCTCCCACATGCCGATGTAGGAGTTGATGCCGATGCTCTTGTCGTAGATGGCTTCTGCATTGCTGCTGATGCCGTTGAACCAGACGACGATGGGAAAGAAGCTCGGGTTGCTCCAGCCGGCGGCGTTGGCCTTCGGGAAGTTCCTCCAGTACGCGGGCCCGCCTTCCCACGGAATGGGTGGAAGTGCCAGCGTCGTCTCACCGGGAACTGTCGGCGTCGGAGTCGGCGTCGGAGTCGGAGTCGGCGATGGTGTCGACGACGGCGTGAACATGATGTCGACGAAATAGTTGGTGTTCAGGTAATTGTCCACCGGATAGCCACCGCCGTACTTGTACCTGCCGCCGCCCGCGGGGACGGTCAGCCGCCCACTTGTGTACGGCGTGGCGAACCCGTTGACGGTCGCGGCGTAGCGACCGCGTGGCGCGAAGTAGGACGCGGTGTAAAGCGCACCGGCGGTGATGGCGACAGGCGTGGTGAAGGTGACCGACTGCCAGCCGCTGGCGGTCTCGTTGGTGAAGGTGGCCTGGGCGAGCCGCTGCCCGGCGCTGTTCCAGAACGAACCGACGTGAGTTCCCGTGTTGACCGTGGACTTGTAGAAGCGGACTCCCGTAATCGTGCCCGGCACTGACGACGAAAAGCGCACGCCGAGTTCGACGGCGGCGGTGTCGGGATCTGCGTCCGTCACCGGCACGAGGGATCCGAAGAGAGTGTCGGCTGATGCGGGTGGCGGCGCAAGGAGGAAGGCCAGCCCCACTGTCATCGAGAGAATCAGGACAAGTAGGGTGACGCGAAGTGGGTGTCGCATGGGAACCGCCTTCCAAATGCCGACAATCACGAGCCGCTCGCCCCGTCGAAATGGGTTGTCGAGCGCGGTCCGTGCTCGTGATTGCAGAAGATCACGCGTCGCTCCAAGGTACTCGGGGGTTTGACCATTCACGCGGCAATGCAAAGCAGCCGGCAAAGGATCCCCATAATTGCCCGACCGGAATCCGTCGGCGTGATGTCACCGTTACTTAAACCCGTTGGTCGCGTGGCTGCGGTTACTTTATGCGCCTGTCACACAGCTGCGGTTACTTCAACCCGCGGTCGCGTGGCTGCGGTTACTTCTACGCGCTGCGGTGCGGGCGCCTGACCGGCCCGGCGACCCGAACGGCCAGATCGACCGGGGCGACCGGGGCGACCGGGGCGACCACCGGTTCCTCCGGTCGGCGAGCACGACGGTGTAGGTGCTGACCAGGATGCTGATCAGTCCCAGCCCGGCGAGCTGCCGGCTCCGGCTGCCATGCAACGCCACCGGGCCGCCGGTGCCACCGGTCACCCGCCAGGTGACCAGTGAGGCGGTGGTGGCCCCGGCGTCTTCCTGGCGCTCCCGGAGCTGCGTACGCAGCACCCGCATCGCTGCGGTGAGGGTTCGTTCGGCCTCGGCTGCGTCGGTGGATCGCGCCGACACCCACAGGTCGGGCTGGTCGTGGATCGGGAGCTCCTCGTTGCCTCGGTTGGCCATCACCACGGCGTAGTCACCGGTGCCACCCGCCCGGCGGATCTGCGCGCGCGTGGCGGGGTTCGCAGCGGACAGCGCGGAGGCCTCCGCGAGCATCACCAGGCCCTGAGTGAAGCCGGCGTAGGCGTTGCGAGGAAACGTGGCCTTCGGGCTGAGCAGGGTGACCACGGCCCGCGTCTCGTAGACCGTCGGTGCGGAGAGTTGGTGGAAGCTCCACAGCCCGCACAGAGCGGCCACGGCAAGAGCCAGCAAGGGCCGGCGGAACGCAGCCGTCCAGATGTCGCGCAAGGTCATGGCCCCCCCAGGGCTCCGTTCGTAAGACCACGATTCACACCCGGAATTACCTATTCGCCCAGTTGTGAACCGCGTACTTCGTATCATCGGTGATGGCCCGCGATCTTGTCGGTGGATCGACAACACGGGCAACAACTAGGGGGCCCGGTGGATCTGCTCGACTCGGTGAACATCCTGCTACGACGATGGATGCTGACCGTTCCGCTTCTGCTGTTGACGATCGCGGGGGTGGCGGCCGGATACGTCGTGCTTCCGTGGAGTTACGAAGCGCAGTCCTCGGTCGTGCTGCTGGCTTCACAGTTCCAGTCCAAGCAGGCGGGCGGAAACCCGTACCTGCTGTTCGACTCCTCCCTGGCGGTCACCGCCGAGGTCGTCGGCCGGGAGGTGATGGCACCGGGCGTCGCCGAGCAGTTGAAGGCCAGGAAACTCACCTCCGAGTACGAGGTGGCGCGGCCGCTCGACTCCACCGGACCGGTCCTGTCGATCGTGGTGACCGGGTCCGATCGGGCGAACGTCCGCGCCACCCAGGCCGCCGTCAACGAACTGGTGGTGCAGCGGCTGGCCCAGATCCAGTCCGAGCAGGGGGTGGACAGCCACGCGCGCATCCGGATCACCGACGTGTCCACGGCACCACCCACCCGGCAGGCCAGGGGCAAGCTCCGAACGCTCGCGATGGCGTTGTTCGCGGGGCTGGTCACCACGATCGTGACGCCGTTGTCGGTGGAGGCGATGGCGGCCAGGCGGCGGCGCAGGCCACAGGCTTCGCCCGGCACACCGGTGGACGTCCGTACACCGGTGTCCTCGGCGCCCGGAGAAGCTCAGTCGCCCGACGCCTGGAGTCGCCCGGCGGGGCCCGCCGACGCGCTCGACGGCGACCCCACCAGGCGCAGCCACCGCACGACCCAGCCCGCGCGCAGCCCGCGCGCCGACCACGGGTCACGTGCCGACCATCTCGTAGGAACGGGCCGGGCGCAGATCGTTCCGCCAAGAACCGGTTCCCCGGAGCAGGACCTTTGAGCCGGGCGGTGACCAGCCCGCTCTTCGTCCCGCCGACCGGTCACGGGCCGGATGCCGACCGGGACGGCGCCGAGCGGGACGGCGCCGAGCGGGACGGCACCGAGCGGGACGGCACCGAGCGCGGCAGCGTCGACCGGAGGGCCCGGGCTGCGAACGGCCGGATCGACCCGGTCACGGTGCTGAGTGTCTTCGTCGCCATTCTCATGCTGCTTCCCAGCAGGTACGTCGTCGGCCCGCTCGGCGGGGCCGGAACCCCTGCTGGGCTGATGGCCGTGGCGTGCCTGCTGTGGTACCTCAGCGCGCTGATCACGCCGAACACCACACCGGTGCGGGGCCGGCAGCCTCTGCGTACGGTCGTGATGTTCTTCGTGGTCTCGGTGCTCGCCAGCTATGCGGTCATGCACGTCGAGCCCAGGGCGGCCCTCGAGGTGAACGCCGCCGACCGCGGGCTGATCCTCACGGCGGGCTGGGCGGGCCTGGCACTGCTGGCCGCCGACGGCATTCCCCGGCTCGAACGCCTGGAGGTGTTGCGGCACCGGCTGGTGACCGGCGGGTCGGTCGTGGCCACGCTGGGACTTCTGCAGTTCTTCACCGGGATCGACATCGCGGGTTACCTCGCGGTGCCCGGCCTGACGGCGAACGCCGACTTCTCCAGTGTCCTGCGCCGAGACGAGTTCAACCGGCCGATGGCGACCGCGACGCACCCAATCGAGCTCGGCGTGGTGCTCACGATGCTGCTACCCCTGGCAGTGCACGGTCTGCTGCACGCCCGGCCCGGCACCGTGTGGCGACACCGCCTGCAGGTGTTCCTCCTGCTGGCGACGATTCCGATGACGGTGTCCCGCTCGGCGATCCTGGGGATGGTGGTCGCCGCGGTGGTGATGGTCCCGGTCTGGCCCGGGAAGGTGCGCGTGGTGGCGCTCATGGTGCTGGGGTGTGGAACCGTTGCCATGCAGGCGGTGGTGCCCGGACTGATGGGCACCATCCGCAACCTGGTCACCTCGATCGGGAACGACTCCAGCACGACCGCGCGTACCGACGACTACGGTGCCGTGCTGGCGTCGGTGACCCACCAGCCGTGGTTCGGCCGCGGCCTCGGGACCTACCTGCCCCAGACGTACCGCATCCTCGACAACCAGTACCTCGGCACCGCGATCGAGACCGGGCTGGTCGGTGTCGCGGCGCTGCTGACGTTGTTCGCGGCCGGCTGGCTGCTGGCACGGGGCGCGCGGCGGGCCAGCACCAACCCCGAGGTCCGCCACCTGGCGCAGTGCTTCGCGGCGACGGTGGCGGTCGCGGCGTTCTCGTTCGGGACGTTCGACGCAATGAGTTTCCCGATGGTCACCAACCTGACGTTCCTCGTGCTGGGTTGCTGCGCCGCCCTGTGGCGGCTGGCCAGGGAGGATCCCGCGGCCGGGTTGTCGGCGACGGCCGCACCCGGGATCGAACCGCGCCTCACCGAAACACCAGGCTCGCTTCCCACGACACCGGTCCGGCCCCGAATCGCGTCGTCGGCCGAGGGGCAGTACTGGCCGAAGACCGAACCGGAGAACGAGCCGCACACCGAGCCGCACACCGAGCCGCACACCGGGCTGCGCACGGGATCGCACACCGGACCGCACACCGGGCCGGCGGGCGTTCCGGAGGGGGAACTGCAGCGGACGCGCAGGGCGGCGAGACGGGGGCCACGGCGTTCTGCGCAGCGGACGACGCGAGGTCCGGCGAAGCAACGTGAGGGCCGCCACCGCAAGGCCTGAGTTGGCGGGCCTGGTCAGGTAGCCGTCGCCAACAAACAGACCGCGACCGTGGTGAGTGGCACCACGGTCGCGGCCTGTACGGGTTTACAAGGGCCGAGGTCGGCCGACGCGAGGGCGTCAGGTCACCCGAGAGCCTTGCGGACCGCCTGGACGACCTGTTCCTGTTGCGACACGGTGATCTGGGGGAACATCGGCAACGACAGGATGTGCCCGGCGGCCTCCTCGGTGACGGGGAAGTCGCCCGCCTCGTGGCCGAGCGACCGGAACGCCGGGGTCAGGTGGACCGGCACCGGGTAGTGGATGCCGTACGCCACACCGAGCTCGCCGAGCACCGCCGCCACCTGCTCACGGTCGGGCACCCGCACCACGTACAGGTGCCAGACGTGCTCGCCGTCCGAACCGGCCTCCGGCAGCACCAGTCCCGGCAGCCCGGCCAGCATCTCGGTGTAGCGCGTGGCGGCATCGGCACGCTGGCTGTTCCACTTCTGCAGCCGGCGCAGCTTGGCCCGCAGCACCACGGCCTGCAGGGTGTCCATCCGGGAGTTGAACCCGAGCGTCTCGTGGACGTACTTGCGTTCGCTGCCGTGGTCGGCGAGCAGCCGGACGGCGCGGGCGAGCTCGGGGGAGTCGGTCACCACGGCGCCCGCGTCACCGTAGGCGCCGAGGTTCTTGCCCGGGTAGAAGCTGGTCGCCGCGATCGCGCCGACAGTCCGGCGGCCGTCGCGGACCGCGCCCTGTGACTGGGCCGCATCCTCCACGACGGTGGGCCCGAGGTCGAGCAGCTCGGCGACCGGCGCCAGCCGCCCGTACAGGTGGACCGGCACGATCGCCCGCGTCCTCGGGCCGATCGCAGCCGCCACCTGTTCGGGATCGATCAGCAAGGTGTCCTTGTCGACGTCGACAAGCACAGGTTGCGCACCCGCCCGCACGACCGCCTCGACGGTGGCCACGAAGGTGTTCGCGGGTACGACGACCTCGGTGCCCGGACCCACCCCGGCGGCTCGCAGCGCGAGCTCGATCGCGTCGGTGCCGTTGCCGAGGCCGACGCAGTGCGAGACTCCGCAGAACGCGGCGTACTCCTCCTCGAACGCCGCGACGTCCGGCCCCTTCACGAAGGCGGTGGCAGCCAGCACCTGGTCGAAGCCCGCGCGGACCTCGGTCTCGATCTCGGCGTGCGCGGCACGCAGGTCGACGAACGGAACAGTTGTCATGTCATCCCCCCAGAGATGTTGCTTACGTGGAACGCAGAAAGCGAGCTGGAGAACCCACCCAGACCTGCCCGGCCGGAACGTCGGCGAGGACCAGAGATCCCATCCCCACCAGGGATCCGGTCCCGATCGCGAGCTTCTCCCGTACCATCGCGCCCGCACCTAGGTAGGCTCCGGCGCCGACCCGGACGCCGCCACCGAGGCGTACGCCGGACGCGAGGGTCACGTAGTCCTCCACCACGTCGTCGTGGGTGAGGGTGACGTGCGGCATCACCGCGACGTGCGCACCCAGTCGTACGGACGCGGTGAGCACCGTCTGAGCCAGCAGCACGCAGCCGGGCCCGAGCGTGCACGACGGCCCGACCGACGCCGCCGGGTGGACGAGGGTGGCGTACCGGTCCGGTCGCACTCCCAGCCGCTCCAGCCGGGCGACGATCCGGGCGCGGCTGCCGTAGTCGCGCGGGTTGCCGGCGCACACCACGAGCTGTGCGTCCGTACGCCGGACGGTCTCCTCGACGATGTCGTCGACCGGGCCGAGCACTCGCACTCCGTCCACGACCGTGCCGTGGGTCGACGGCGCGTCGTCGCAGAAGCCGGTCAGGCGCCAGCCGGGATGGACGCCCACGAGTTGTGCCGTCTCGCGGGCGAAGCCGCCGCTGCCGACGATCAACAGGTCACGAGGTGCCGGCATCGGGTTGCTCCATCGCTTTCAGGTCGGCGAACACACCGCGCATGCGGTACAGCAGGGCAGCCACCGCGGCCACCGCGACCACGCCGGCCAACGCCAGTGCCAGCAGGTCGAATGGGATCACCCGGTGGGCGAGGGTCGCGACTGCGCCCACCCCGGCGGCCACCAGCACCGGCAGGCCGAGCCCTCTGGTGACGGCAGCGAGGCGAATGCCGTGGCGGTGCAGCTCCCACAGGTACAGGGGTAGGACGAGCACCACGGCGACCAGGATGTGCGCGACACCGACCCCGGCGATGCCGCCGAGCCGGGCCCCGACCACCAGGGCGGGCACCAGCGCGATCAACCAGAGCAGCTGGATGGTGAACACCGCCCGCGTGCGCGCCAGCACGACGAAGTAGTCGTACATCAGCTCGAACAGGATGCGGAACGCGCCGAGCAGCGCGAGCCACACCAGTCCGTGCGCCGCGGTGGACCAGGAGGCGCCGTAGACGAAGTGGATCAGCGGCTGCGCGGATCCGCTCAGCAACAGGCACACCGGCAGCGTGAGGCCGGCGAGCAGCCCGGCAGTGGACAGGAACGTACGCCGCATGGCGGGCAGGTCTCCCTGCAGCCGGGCGAACGCGGCCGGTGCGACTCCGCGTACCGGCTGGGAGAACATCTGCACCGGCCAGCTGGACAGGTTGAACGCGAGGACGTAGAAGCCGAGGGCGGTCGCGCCCAGCACCTTGCCGACGACGAACTGGTCGACGCTACCCGCCGCGAACATCACCATGCTGGATCCCGCCAGCGGCAGGCCGAACCGCAGCAGCCGCCGGGCCACGCCGGCGTCGAAGCCCAGCCGCAGCGGCTCCGGCGAGAAGCGCACGTACAGCACTCCGGAGGTCAGCGCACCGACGAGCCGGCCGACCGCCAGGCTCATCGCGCCCATGCCGGCCAGCGCGAGCGCGATCGACACGGCTGTGCCCAGCCAGTTGTTCACCTGGTCGGCGATCATCTTGCGGTCCTGGCGGAACGCGCGCTGCACGAGGGCGACCGGCGCCGCCACCACTCCGTTGATCACGACGTTGAACGTCAGGACGCGAACCACTCCCGCGGCGTCCGGCGCACCCATCGCCGCGGCGAACGCCGGTGCGCCGAGATAGCAGACCACGTACATCGCGACGCTGGTGACCACCGAGATCGTCGCGACGGTCGGCGCGACCTCCTTCGGATCGCCCGGCCAGCGGACGATCGCCAGGGAGACACCGAGCTCGTTGAAGCTGAGGATGGCCAGCAGTGCGACCATCGCCACCGCGAACGTCCCGAACTCCTGTGGGCCGAGGATGCGGGCCAGCGCGATGCCGATGGCGAGCGTCCCGAGCCGGGAGACGGCGGTGTTGACGAAGCTCCAGCCGGCTGCCCGGAATGCCCTGGCGAACAACGGGTCGTCGTCGCGGATCGCGAACCTGCTCACCGCTGCGTCTCCCGGTTGGCCAGCGCGTTGAAGTCGTCGGTGGCCAGGGTTCCGCGACGTCGCTCTCGCCGGCGGCGCACCTTGTGCGCGACGACGCCGGCGACCGTGCGTACCGCCTCCCGCGTGGCCCGCGGTCGTCTGCCACTGCCCGCGCGTTCCAGCGCGTCGAGGTAGATGGCCTCCTGAAGCAGGGCGGCGCCTTCCAGGCTGAACCGCTCGGCGACCAGGTGCAGGCCGTAGTCGCCCAGTTCCTTGCGCCGAGCCTCGTCGGCGGCGAGCACACGCAGGATCCGTGCCAGCGTGGCCGCGCCGTCACCGCCCAGGCCGTACCACCCCTGGCGCAGGAAGGTTCTGCTCGACTCCGGGGTCAGCAGCTCGAAGAACCCCTCCTCGCCCTGCACGATCAGCGGCTGCCCGAACGCCAGTGCACGCAGGGCGGAACCACCCATGCCGAGCGTGACCGACGCAGCCGCGTAGGCGGGCCGCGGGTCGTCCAGGGCACCGGTGAGTACGACGGCACGGCGGCCCGCCCGGTCGTTGGCGGCGGCCGCCCGAGCCTCCACCTGCTCGCGCGCGGACCCGTCGCCGACGACCACCAGCCGCAGCGGCAGTTCGCGCGCCAGCTCACCCACCACGTCGACAGCGGTCAGAACGCCTTCCAGCTTCAGCTCTGGCACCAGCCGGCAGACCACCACCACGTCCAGCAGGCCGGCGTCCTCGGCGTCGTCAAGCCCGTGTTGCGCGCGGAACGCGTCGGTCGGGTGCCCGGGCCGGTTGGCCGCCAGGTCGACCGGTGGCTCGAGCAGGTTGACCAGGCCGGGGTCGAAGCCGAAGCCACGGCCGGAGTGCCGGCCGCCACGGCGCCGCTGGAAGCGCTGCTCCAGCACCGACAGCCGGATCTGTGCCGTACCCACCGCGAGCGACAGGTCCGCGGGCAGGAACGGCGCGACCGACATCGACATGACCGTGCAGGTGGCGGCGACGTCGCGGCGACGACCTGCGGCGAAGTACGCCTCCACCCCTGGCGGCCATTCGTACCCGTGCACGACGTCGAACCCGCGTTCCTTCACCAGGGAACGCAACCGCCGCACGGTGGCGGGGGAGGGACGCCGACGGTCGGTGGGCAGCTGGATGTGCTCCAGGCCCGTGTCAACCACCCGTTGCACCAACGGTCCCGGATCGCTGATCACGGTCACCTGGTGGCCGAGGTCGCGGACCGCCCCGGCGAGTTCGACGGCGTTGAGCTGGCTGCCGCCGAGCTCCATCGCATGCGGGTAGACGAGGATCTTCATCGGCCGGCCGCGGTGGCGATGACGTGCACCACGCGGTCCTGTTCTTCCTCGGTCATCTCATGGAACAACGGCAGGATTAGCGAGCGGGTGGTGAGCCGGTCGGTCACCGGCAGGTCGGCTGCCCGCCCCGAAGTCGAGGTGGAGTACGCGGGTTCGCGGTGCGCGGCCATGATCCCGCGCCGCCCGGAGATACCCGCGGCCAGGAGCCGTTCCAGGAGCGCGTCCCGGCCGACCGGGAAGTCCTCCGGCAGCACGATCCAGAACGACTGGTAGTTGGTCCGCCCGTACAGCGGGTCGCGCACGGTGAGGACGCCGGGCACGTCGGCGAGCAGCCGCTGGTAGCGAGCCGCCAGGTCACGGCGCCGCTGGACCACCTCGGTCAGTCGGGTGAGCTGGACCAGGCCCAGCGCCGCCTGCAGGTCGGTCATCCGGAAGTTGTAGCCGGTCTCGAGGTACTCCTCGATGACGACCTTGCCGCTGGCGTGCCGGTCCGCGGCGCTGACACTCATGCCGTGTTCGCGTAGCCGGCGGGCCCGCCGGGCGATTTCCTCCGACGCGAGCGTCAGCATGCCGCCCTCGCCGGTGGTCAGCAGCTTGCGGGGGTGGAACGACCACGCGGCCAACTCTGCTCCGGCTCCCACCGGGCGGTCGCGATAGTTCGAGCCGGCCGCACACGCGGCGTCCTCGACCACCGGGATGCCGCGCGGGTCACACACCGCCCGGAGCTCGTCCAGGTCCACCGGGACGCCCGCCTGGTCCACCGCGATCACCGCGCGGGTCCGTTCGGTGAGCACCGCCTCGACGGTCTTGCCGGTGAGGTTGCCGGTGGTCGGGTCGACGTCGGCGAACACCGGTTCCGCGCCCACGTAGCGGGCGGCGTTCGCGGTGGCGATGAACGACAGCGACGGGACCACGACGTGGTCGCCGGGCCCCACCCCCGCCAGCAGCAACGCTAGGTGCAGGGCGGTCGTGCAGGACGAGGTGGCAACGCCGTACGCGGCGCCCATCCGGTCCGCGAACGCCTCCTCGAACGCGGCCACCCGCGGGCCCTGCGCCACCCAGCCGGAGCGCACCACCTCAGCGACCGCCGCCGCCTCTTCATCGCCCAGGACGGGCCTGATCACCGGAATCACGTGGTCCCCCCACTTGGTCCAGCAGGTCCGCGATCTCGCGGGCCCGATGCTTCCAGTCGTGCCGCGCGGCGTACGCGCGGCGACGTCCGGCCATGCTGTGCTCGGCTTCGCCGTTCTCGGCCGAGGCTGCAGCGGCCAGCTCGTCACCGACCGCCTTCACGAACGCCTCGCGCGAGGACTCGGCCCTGATCAGGGCGGCGCCCTCGGTGTCCTCGCGCAGCCAGTCGGTCGCGGGCAGCGCGGTCGAGACGACCGCGCGCCCGGCGGCGAGGTACTCCAACGTCTTCAGCGGGAAGCTCGCCCGGTTGAAATCGTTCAGGACGTACGGCGTCAACCCCACCGCGATCGCCCGCAGGTAGCGGGGGAGTTCCGTGTGCGGCCGCATTCCCGTCCACACCACGTCCGGCCGCGCGGTCAGTGCGGCGAACCGCTCCGCCGGACAGGACGGGTCCCGCGGGCCGACCAGCAGGAGAGGATGCCCGGCGTCGGCCACCCCTTCCAGCAGGTCCAGGTCGATCCGGCCGTTGATGGTGCCGACGAACCCCGCGGCCGGACGGTCGAACCGCGGTACGTCGTCCGGCCACGCCGCCTCCTCGACCCCCTCGTAAGCGCTGGGCAGGCAGCCGTTCGGCACCACTGCCGCGTCCAGTCCCATGGCGCCGAAGCGTTCTCCCAGCACCGGCGAGACCACCGCGAGAGTGTCGGCGGTCCGTGCCTGACGCCGCTCGGCCGCAAGCAGCCGTCGACGCGGCAGCCCCAGCAGCTCCGCGCCGGCCGCCAGGTCGTCGGTGACGTAGTACATCGTGGGCACGCCCTCGACCGCGCGGAGCAGGTCGTCGGGCACGGTGGCGATCGCCGCCGTCACCGGCTGCCCGAGCCGGGCCGCCGCGCGCCGCACCTTGGCACGGGTCCACCTGGTGGTGACGTGGTGCATTCCCGGGCGCCTGGTCCCAGGAAGCACCCGCGGCACCAGCCGCCACAGGCCGGGATTCTCCTGCCGCAGCGCAGGTCCGAGCATCGACCGGGCGCGCATCGCCGCCGCCGGCCGCGTACGCAGCAACGGCGTGAGCACCGAGCACGGCGGGTCGACGTACAACACCGGCGCCAGCGCGGCGAGCGCGTCGGCAAGGTGCCGGTCGGTGCCCGCCAACCCGTCGTACGCGGTACCGGCGAAGAAGACGATCATGCAGGGACCCGCCGCTCGGCCCGCCACCAGGCCACCAGCCGGCGCAGACCCTCGTCCAGGTCGACCTCGGGCTTCCAGCCCAGCGCCTGGTGGGTACGGGAGATGTCGGCCAGCCGCCGGCTCACGCCGTTCACCGCGCGTGCGGGACCGAACTCCAGGCCGAGGTCTTCGGCGCCCATCACCCGCATCAGCGCCTCGGCCAGTTCGCGCAGGCTGGTCTCGGCGCCGAACCCGATGTTGAACACCTGGTCCGTCACGTCGGCCTGGGCGGCCAGCAGGTTGGCCCGGGCGATGTCGTCGGTGTAGACGAAGTCCATCGTCTGCAGGCCGTCGCCGAGGATCAGCGGCGGCTTGCCGTACTCGATGCGCTCCATCCAGCGGATCAGCACCTCGGTGTAGAGGCCGTGGATGTCCATCCGCGGGCCGTACACGTTGAAGTAGCGCAGGGCCACGTAGTCCAGTCCACGCATCGCGTGGAAGCTGCGCAGCATGCCCTCGTTGAACGCCTTCGCCGCGCCGTAGAAGGTGTCGTTGTCGTACGGGTGCTGGGTTTCCGGCGTCGGGAACTGCTCGGCCAGCCCGTACACCGACGCCGACGAGGCGGCCACCACCTTGCGTACGCCGAGATCCGCGGCCGCCTCGATCACCTCGAACGTGCCGTCGACCAGCACCTCCAGCGCCAGCCGTGGCTCCTCCGCGCACTGGGTGATCCGGATCGCCGCCTGGTGGAAGACCAGGTCGGTGCCGGCCATCGACGCACGCAGCAGCGCCCGGTCGCGGATGTCGCCCTCGACGAGGGTCACCCGGCCCGACTCCAGGGCGGTGGCGAGGTTGTCCCGCCGGCCGCGCACCAGGTTGTCCAGCACCACGACGTCGGCAGCTCCCGCCGCCAGCAGATGGTCCACGATCGTCGAGCCGATCGTGCCCGCGCCCCCCGTGACCAGGCAGCGGCTTCCCTCGATCATCAGTCGTCCCCCTCGACGAGTTCCTTCGATCCGCCGGCCGCGATGCTTCGCGACGCGGCTTCCAGCAACCGCACGACCCGAAGGCCGGCGCGCCCGTCTGTCAACGCGGGCCTGCCCTCCCCGATGGCCGCGGCGAACTCCTCCATCACAGACCGCAGTGCCTCCCGCTCCTGCAGCGCGGGAACCTGGATGTCCCCGACCCGGTAGGAGATCAGGGCCGCGCGGCGTTCCTCCGGATCCAGGTGACTTGCCGGGGTGAGGTCCACGCCGCGGTCGTGCACCGAGACCCGCTGCTGCGGGTTCAGGTCGTCCCACACGATGGTGCGCCGCGATCCGCCGATCACGGTGGTACGGATCTTCGTCGGGCTGAGCCAGTTCACGTGGACGTGCGCCATCGTCTCCCCGCCGAACCACACCGTGAGGTAGGCGACGCAGGCGCGCCCGGCGACGATCGGGTCCGCGGCCTGCGCTGCCACCGCGACCGGCCGCATCCCCGGCGGAAGCACGAAGTCCAGGATGGACAGGTCGTGCGGCGCGAGGTCCCACAGCACGTCGACGTCGGGTTGTACCAGGCCCAGGTTGATGCGTACCGAGTCGACGAACTGCACCTCGCCGATCTCACCGCCGTGCACCAGCTCGCGGATCTTGCGTACCGCCGGTGTGTAGCAGTAGGTGTGGTCGCACATCAGCGTCAGCCCCGCCTCCTCGGCGAGGTTGACCAGCTTGGCCGCGTCCGCGGACGAAGGAGTGAGCGGCTTCTCCACCAGGACGTGCTTTCCGGCCTCCAGCGCTGCGCGCACCAGGTCGAAGTGGGTGGCGGCCGGAGTCGCGATGGCCACGGCCCCGACGTTCGGATCGGCGAGCACCTGGTCGTAGGAATCGGTCGTACCGACCGTGGAGTAGGGGCCGAGAACTGACCGGGCACGGTCGGTGTCCAGGTCGCACAGCCATTCCAACCGGAGGGCCGGAGTCGCCTGTGCGTTGCGCACCAGGTTGGGGCCCCAGTAGCCGGCGCCGATCACGGCCAGGCCGATGGGATTCATCGGAGTCCCTTCTCTTCCTGCAGTCTCAGTCGTACGTGGGTCGTTCGTGGGACGCGCCGCGGTGACGTGTCGAGGTGCTCTGGTCGTGTTGTCGGGCATGCTTCGGGCACACTCGTTGTTCGCCGCGTCGCGAAGTGAGAGGTGAACCTGCCGGGTCAGGATCGACTGCCGGGGTACTGCGACGATCTTCGGACACCGTTCGCCCCGTTGGGGCGTTTTTCGTGGAATCGGATCGAATCGTCACGCAGAGCAGTGTCAGCGGGATGTCGTGCGCCACCGCAGGGGTGGCCGACTCAGGCCACCTTCCCGCGTTCGGGTCACGACTGGTCGTACGTCAGGTATCCGTCGCGTTCCAGGTAGCGTTCGCCTGTGCGAGGGCAGCGCCAGTGACGTACGCCTGACCCGGAATCGTCAAGCGGGCTGAGCGGTTCGCCCGCTCGCCCCACCCAGCCGATCCGTCGCGCAGGCACGCCCACCACGAGGGCGAAGTCCGGCACGTCCCTGGTCACCACGGCACCGGCGGCCACCAGTGCCCAACGGCCGATGGTGTGACCGGCGACCACGACGGCGCGAGCGCCGATCGACGCACCCCGGCGCACCGTGACTCCCAGTGCGTCCCAGTCGTCGGGCCGCTTGAGCTTGCCGTCGACGTCGGCCGAGCGCGGGTAGAGGTCGTTGGTCAGCACCACGGCCGGGCCGATGAACACCTCGTCCTCCAGAACGGCGGGCTCGTACACCAGCGCGTGGTTCTGCAGCTTCACCCGGTCACCGATCCGCACGCCGGGCCCGACGTAGGCGCCGCGTCCGACGATGCAGTCGGTGCCGAGGACGGCGTGCTCGCGTACCTGCGCCAGGTGCCAGATGGTGGTGTCCTCGCCGAGCGTCGAGCGCTCGTCGACGTCCGCGCCCGGATGGACGCGTGGTTCACCCACGACGCCCTCCACCGACGATGTGCTCCACAACTCCACGCACGATGTCCTCCGGAAAGGGATCGGCGGCGCACCCCCTGCGCGCGGCCCGTACTGCGAAGGTGATCAGTACGCGCTCATGCTAGGAGACGCGATGCCCGCCCGGGCGTGATTCACGACGGTCGCGCGACTCCGATGCGCCGGGCGAGCACCTCGAACGGGTTCCGCGGCTCGTCCACCGAACGCCCGAAGACGTGAACGTGGACATGGGGTGTTTCCTGGCCGGCGCGGGCGCCGTCGTTGAGGAAGCAGCTCAGCCCGGTCGCTGCGAACCTGTCGGCGAAATACGCGCGCACCTCCCGCAGCCGGCTGACGTACGACACGATCTCCGCCGGCAGCAGGGATGCCGGACTCACCACGTGACGCGTGGGGAGTACCAGGACGTTCGCTTCTGTCTGCGGGACGCGAGGGCGGATGACGCGGACGCCGTCGGCGCGCCAGAGTTCCTGGTCGCGGGCCACCTCGGGCCTGCAGCCGTCGCAGTCGGCCGGGCTCGCCCCCAACTCGGGGAGCGGCGATCTGCCGGCATCGGTGGCGAACGCATCGGCCAGCCGGCGGTCGAGGTGCTCCCGCCCCGACTCCGGCGTGACCGCACGGCGTTCGTGGACCGGCAGTGCCATCATCCTGACCGGCTTCACCCGCTCGTTCGGCGCACGCCCGAAGATGTGGACCGCCGGCTGGGGCCATTCCGTCCGTGGCTCGCCGATCCCGTCACCGTACGGAACCCACGTCCAGGCGAAGCTCACCCCGAACCCGTCGCACCCGAGTCCGGAGCGCAGGCCCGACCGGACGGTGCGGTAGGTGCGCAGGAGGTCGGCCGCGACCCCGTCCTCGTCGAGCGAAGCGCCGTCGTTCAGTCGCAGCGCCACGTGGCCGTCGGTCAGTGCGTGCCCGGGACGCAGGATCTGCCAGTACGCCGACTCCGCCAGCACCGCGTGCTCGGTCATCCAGCACACCGTAGGCGGTTCGGCGCGCAGCGGCCAGGCAGACGGGCAGCGCTCCTACGCGTGACTGCCTTGGTGGGGAGCTGCGCGGTGCCGAGTGATCATCGGGTTGACCAGTGACCGCTTGGGCGACGTCGCCGGGTGACCTGCGTTCGCGACCGTCCACAGATGTGTCGACAGCCAGTCCAGGCAGGGCGGCATCTCGCCCTTCCACGCGCCGAAGTTGTGCCCGCCGGACGGCAGGATGATGGACGACGCCCGCATCGGCGGCTTGACCATCGACAGGAACTTCCGGGTGTCTGGCAGCACCCGGCTCTCCGTCCTGCTGGTCGTGACCAGGACCGAGACCGGCGGGGCCGGGCGGTGGCCCAGCAGCCACTCGGGGTCGTTCATGTGCTGCAGGTTCCGGTTGCGTCCGAACAGGTCACCGGTCGTGAAGTCCATGATCGCGTGGTAGTAGCCGGACAGCGACACCGCCGAGGTGAACCGGTGCGGGTAGTTCATCGCCATCTTCACCGCGCAGAAGCCGCCGGTGGAGTCACCCATCAGCCCCCATCCGGCGCCCGGCCGGGCGACGCGGAACTTCGCCGAGATCGCGTCGGTGAGGTCCCGGGCGAGGAACGTCTCCGTCTTCGGACCGTGCTCCACGTCGGTGCACTCGGTGTCGCGCGGCGGCGTGACCGTCTCGTTCGTCATCACAAGCACCATGGGCCGGGCGTGGTGGTGCTTGATCTGCGACTCCAACGCCCAGGGGTAGGCCATCCGCATGATCAGGTTGGACGCGGTGCTCGGGTAACCGGGCATCACGATCAGGCCGGGCATCCGCCTGTGTGCGTAGGTGGCGGAGAAATACGACGGAGGAAGGTAGACGTACGCCTGGGAACTCAGTCCGGACCTGGCACCGTGAACGGTGACGTCGAGGATCTCACCGGAGTCCCTGGCCGTCGCTGCCGGGAGAATCCCCGAACGGATCTGCACGGAGTCGTACGGTTTTCCCTTCTGGCCCGCTCCGCTCGTGACCGGCGTCTGGGGGTCGACATTCTTGACCACAGTGTCGCCGGCGGCGGCCTGGTTGTTCGCCGTACCAAGGAGATCGGACATCGACGTGTAGAACTGGAAGTTGTCGTTCACGACGACCCCCAGTGCCAGGATCGCCGCCAGTTGGGCAGCCACCAGGACGCCGAGCCGGGCGAGCAGAGGACGAAGCCCCCGGCCGTTGATCCGGGACAGCGCCCACAGGGCCAGGCCGATCACGACGATCGCGACCGTCACAGACAAAGCGAGGAACCCGCCACCGGTCAGGCCCATGATGATCTCCGTTTCTTACCGCGCGGGGTGCGCCATCACTTCAACGGACACACTCGGCCCGCGGCTCCCACGTTGGGCAATTCTTGACCGTCCGCTGACCGGCAGCCCGGCGCAGCGTCTGCGCGTTTCCAATGCGGAGCGGCGCTTTGTCGTTCCGAGAACATCGCGAGAAGATGCGCTGGAACGCTCTTTGCGACACGCGGACGTGTGGGGCCGCCCTATCGTGTCTCGCAGACGCCCAGCAGAGGACGAGAGCCGAGGGGATCGGCGACATGGAGAAGACGCAGACAGCCAAGCACGAGGCGTGGCCGAGCCTGCGCGTGGACGACTGGACCGACACCCGCGATACGCTGCACATGTGGACCCAGATCGTGGGCAAGATCAGGTTGACACAGGCGCCGTTGCTGAACCACTGGTGGCAGGTCACCCTCTATGTCAGCCCGCGCGGGCTGACGACCGGCAGCATCCCGTACGGCGACAGACTCTTCGACATCGAGTTCGACTTCTGCGCGCACCAGCTCGTCATCCGGTCCAGTGACGGCGGCGTGGAGACCGTCGCTCTCGAACCGAAGTCGGTCGCGGAGTTCTACCGCCAGACCATGCAGGCCCTTGGCCGGCTGGGCTTCGAGATCCAGATCCTCGCGCGGCCCAACGAGGTCGAGCCGGCGATCCCGTTCGCCGAGGACACCCAGCACTCCGCCTACGACGCGGACGCCGTTCACCTGTTCTGGCGCCAGCTCGTCCAGGCGAGCCGGGTCATCGGGATCTTCAGGTCGTATTTCGTCGGCAAGGTGAGCCCGGTGCACGTCTTCTGGGGTGCGCTCGACCTGGCGTGCACCCGTTTCTCCGGGCGGCCCGCACCCGAGCATCCCGGCGGTGCGCCCAACTGTGGCGACTGGGTGATGGTGGAGGGGTACTCCCGCGAGCTCAGCAGCTGCGGCTTCTGGCCCGGGGGCGGTGAGGAAGGTGCCTTCTACGCGTACGCCTATCCCGAGCCGGACGGCTTCGCCGACTACCCCGTCGAGCCGGCGGCGGCCCACTACAACCCGCAGTTCCAGCAGTTCCTGTTGCCGTACGAGGCGGTGCGGACCGCCGACGATCCTGACGAGACCCTGCTGCGGTTCCTGCACACGACGTACGCGGCCGCGGCCGAACGCGGCAACTGGGACCGCGCCGCGCTCGAGGCCGACCCAAGCCGCTGGGATAAGTACCGCTGATCGGGCGGCCGAGCGTCACATGCCGGTGGTGCCGTCGAGCTGCCGATTCGATGCTCGAAATGTGCATGGGAATACGTGTTTCGTGCATGGTGATGGCGCTCGTCCTGCGGCAGGCTTCGAAGAAGGGGCCGGGATGAGCCGCCGGGCGTGAGTGCAGAGGACGGCAGGGCATGAACGGCAAGGACGTCAAGGACGCCATGGACATGGAGACGGCGCTGAGGGAACTCGGCGTGACCGACGACCTGCTCGACGCGAAGACGAAGGCGCAACTCGACACCGACGGGTTCGCGCCGCTCCCCGGGATCCTGTCGCCGGAGCAGGTGGCCGCGTTCGGGGAGCGGCTGGCCGAGCTGTCCCGGATCGAGGGGAGCCGCGCGGGTGCGGAGGTGCACCAGGAGGCGGGCACCGACCGGCTGTCGGACCTGGTGAACAAGGACCCGATGTTCGAGGTGTGCTTCACCCATCCGGTGGTGCTCGCGGCCGTCGCTCATGTGCTCGGTGAGTTCAAACTTTCCTCGCTCAACAGCAGGGCGGCGCTGCCCGGCCAGGGTCACCAGGGGTTGCATGCGGACTGGGGTGTCCTGAAGGAGGGGCAGGGCTACCAGGTCTGCAACTCGATCTGGTTGCTGGACGACTTCACCGCCGAGAACGGCGCCACGAGGGTGGTGCCGGGCTCGCACCGCAAGCGTGGCGTCGGTCCCGCCGACGAGCTGAACGGCGACCCGCGAGCCACCCACCCGGACGAGATCCAGCTGCTCGCGCCGGCCGGCACGGTGGTGGTGTTCAACAGTCATCTGTGGCACGGCGGCACGCAGAACAACAGCGACCGGCCCCGGCGCGCGCTGCACTCCTACTTCACCAGGCGCGACCAGCCACAGCAGCTCGACCAGGCGGAGTACCTCCGCGTACGCACGCGGAACCGGCTGAGTCCGGCCGCGCTCTACGTCCTCGGTGTGTGGGACCAGCTCGGGACGGCATCATGACCACTGCCGTCTCACCGGTCCGCGCGGACGCTGATCCGCCGCTGGACGACTGGATCGAGCGATTCCACCGCGACGGGTTCCTGGTGGTCGAGAACGCCCTGCCGGATGATCTTGTACGGGAGCTTCGTACCGACCTCGACGACGCGATCGGCGCCGCGCCCAACAACGCCGGGCAGGTCGAGATCCAGGTACGCATGTTCGAACGCAGCAAGGCGCATCTGCGGCTGTTCGACCACGAACCGATCGTCACGTTCGCCGAACGGCTCATCGGCTCCGACCGCCCCGGCCTCGGCCCGGAGAACGTCCACGTCGTGCACAACAACGCGTTCCGGACACCGACCCAGGCAGGTATCTCGACCTGGCACCAGGACGATCCTCCGCACTACCTCGTGACCCACGGCGAGCCGCCGGCCAACGTGCGCCTGCCCGTCCTCCTGTTCACCTGCAACTACTACCTCACCGACGTGACCGACCTGCGCCACGGACCGACGCAGTTCGTGCCCGGCTCACACCTGTTCGGCGCCCACTGCCCGCCGACCGTGGAGGGAACGCGCTGGGAACAGGACGTGGTGACGGCGTACGGCAAGGCGGGCACGGCGATCATGTTCAGCTGCCAGGTGTGGCATCGTGGCCACCCCAACCTCAGCGAGCGGACGCGATACGTCAGCCAGGTTTCGTACGCACATCGCCTCATCGGCCACCGCTACTTCCCGTTCATGAACTACCAGATGCCCGACCACGTGTACGCCGGAGCTGACCCGCGGCTACGGCGGCTGCTCGGTTTCCTGCCCACGGGTGCCTACGGATAGCGCGAGCGTGCTGGTGTCAAGGCAGGCTTGCCCCGGCCCCTCAGCGACCGAACCGGATCGACTCGTGCACGGCCATGCCGGTCGCGCCCGCCTCGTCGTGCGCCCTGCTGAGGCAGCGGATCTCATACGTCGCACCGCTGGCCAGCCGGCTGCCCCACCGCTCCAACGAGTCGGGGAACCGGTCGACGTCCAGCGGCTCGCCCTCGTGCAGCACCCGTAGTGGTTCGAGGGAGACCGGGCCGCGCGGAGCGGGGACGGTCCAAATGCCCGAGTCCTCGCCGGGTCCGGCGATCGGGGGCGCGCCGTCCGCGACGACCTCGACCGGATCCCCGCCGGTTCCATCCCCGCCCACCCGCCACTCGGCGACCCTCGTCCACCGCTCGCCGTTCGCCCGGTCGACGCTGGTGAACACGACCGCCCTGTCCGGCAGATGGACTCGGCCCCACCACAGCCGCCGCAGCCCGAGCAGGCGGGGCGGCAGCCGCAGCCACACCCAGTCGGCGTAGCCGGCCCCGGAAACAGAGCCGGAAATGCGGGTGCCTCCAGCACCACCGCTTTCCCAGGAGACGTCGGCCCGCGCGTACGGCACCGCCACATGCCAGTGCACCCGCGGACCGATCTGCGGGTCGGACGGGTGCCAGGCGGGCACCGGTGCGTGGTGGACCAGTCGAAGGGTTCGCCCGTCCCGGATGCCGATGGAGTACTCCATCCCGCCGTCCCGCCGCCGCCTGGGCGAGCCCGCGATCGGGCGTCCGCGCAGCACCTCCCGCCCTCCTCCGGCGGGGTAGCGTTCGACGACGGCGTAGGGCGTGTGTATCCCGGCGACCCGCAGCCACGCCAGGTGGGCGACCAGCACCTCGCCGTCAGCGCCGACCACATCCGCGTACAGCTTGCGGAGGAGGAAGCCCCGGCGTACCAACATGCGGCTCGCCGACGTCCCGGTCAGCGCGCGGCTCACCGCGGTCGCCCCCGAGGCGAGGTCCGAGGCGATGTCCGCCGCCAGGTTCGACGCCAGGCCGGCAGTGCCACCGGTGCTGGCACGGTCGCGTTCTGGTTCCTCGTGAGATTCGGCCACGGCAACCCCCAGCCTCGTTCCTGAAGCTGTCCACGTCGGTCCTGCTCGTAGTTGACTGTCGTCGCGGAAACGAATCAAGGCTTCCGGCTCGGTGTCCCAGCCCGGTCAGCGACCAACGGCGGCCGAACCGGTCGCGTAGTAGGCCTTGCAGACGCCGTCGCTGTCGTAGGCGGTGGCGATCTCCAGCAGCCGGGTGCCGTGAGGCACCGTCAGCAGGGGTGAGCTGTAGTTGGGGCAGTAGTTGTTGTAGGGATCGGGGACGCTCACCGGGGCTGGGATCGCCCGCCACGGCCCGGCCGGTCCGTGGTCGCTGACGAAGACCGTGTGCCCGTTGCCCTCGGCGACCGTGCCGTCGGCGGCGTAGAGGATCTGACCGGTCAGGAACAGTCGCCCGTCCCGCGTCGGTCCGGGCTCCCAGGTGATCGTCGGAGTGTGCTCGAAGTACGAACCATCGGCTGCCCGGACCGTCGGGCCGAGATCAGCGGGGTCGCCCCACCGCGCCCCGTCCCGCGACTCGCGGTAGTGCACCTTGCAGTCGTACGACGGTCCGCACACCTCGTAGGTCATCAGGTATCGGCCGCCGCCGATCCGCCGCACGATGGACATCCCGGGGCGCGCGGCCGGGTCGCTGCTCGCCACCACCGGCACCCGGCCGGTCCAGTGCACGCCGTCGGCCGACGACTGCGCGACGAGAAGCTGGCTGTGCGCCGGCTGGTCGGTCTCGTCGGAGTAGAACACCATGAGGCGGCCGTCCTCGGTCACGGTGAACTCCGGCTCCCACAGGCCACCGGTGTTCTGCGCGACCACCGGTGTGGCGAGGTGGGACCACGTGCGGCCGTGGTCCCGGCTGGCCCAGATCCGGATGCTCATCTGCCGTGGGTCGGTGGACTGCCCGGCCGAGGACGCCCACAGCAGGGTGCCGGCGGCGAGGTCACCGACCCGCCGTGGTAGTTCGTACAACGTCGCGCAGCACAGTCCCTTCCCGTTCGCGCTGGCGGGGTCGGCGACCGTACCGACCTGCTCGAACGACCGGCCCTCGTCCTTGCTGGCGTAGACGGCGCCCAGACCGGTGTTGCCGTCGAAGGTCACGACACTGGCCAGGATGGTTCCATTGGCGGGACCCGAGTGCTGCAGGCGGACCAGCCGAGGGTAGAGGCCGACGTTCGGGCGAAGGAGTGTTCCGCTCGCGCCGGTCGCGGCCTGCGCGGCGCGGTCGGTCGCCGTACCCACGAAGCCTGCGGCGAGCATCGCGAGCGCGGTCAGCAGGAGCCAGGCCCTCCGGCCTCGATGTGCGGCCATGACGAAGCCTCCGATCTCGGTGGTGTGTACCCCGCGTGCGGATGGCTACCCACCCTGTCACGGGCTGCTGTCCGGAGTGATCGACGAAGTCCAGGACTGGTCGCAGATGCGGCACCGGCGGGATTCGCGTGCTGGGATTGGGCGATGAACACACCGGTTGCGGGCGTACGAGGAAACGTGGTGCGGGAGCTGACGCTGGCCGACAGCGAGGTCGCGTTCTACCACCAGTTCGGCTACCTCCCACTGCCCGGCTTCGTCGACTCGGCAGCGGTGGAGGCCCTCCGGACCGAGACGCTCGACGTCCTCGACGCCAACGGCGTCTCCCGCACCTCGCTCGAGCGGGCCAGCGGGGTGGGCGACAAGCTGCGGCAGTGTTCTGCGTACGTCGCCGGATCGGCGCTCGACGAGCTCATCAACTGCCCGGCGACGCTGGCCCTCGCATCGCGGCTCGTCGGAGGCCGCGCGGTGCGCTATCTCCCGTTCACGGCGGTGAAGGCCGGAGGCGGCGGCGGAACGTTCCACCTGCACCAGGACAACAGCTACACCCGGCACGACCCGGCGATGGGATCGATCAACATCTGGGTCGCGCTGGACGACATGACGCCGGACAACGGCTGTCTGCAGATCGTGCCGCGGTCGCACCTGGGTGAGCAGTTGCAGGCGCGCGGTAGTGACGACGGCGACTCCCACCGCCAGGTGGACGTCGACCCGGCCACCGCCCTGCCGATCCGGATGCGGGCCGGGGACGCGGTCGCGTTCTCGCGCTGGACCGTGCACGGCTCCGGGCCCAACCACAGCGACCAGCCGCGGGTGGCGTACGCGCTGCAGTACCACCGCGAGGACGTTCGGTGGCTGGACGCGCAGACCGGTGAGTGGCACCTGCTGACCGACACACCGCGTACGAACACCGAGCCCGTCGCCAGCCTGGACTCCCCGACGACCTGACGACTTGGCGCTTCGGAGTTCCAGGGCTTCCCGCCTGCGAGTGGATTGCCGCAGCGGGAAACCCGGAAACCTCCTACGCTGACTGCTCGCAACGAGTGACAACAGCTGGGGTGTCGGGGCTCATGGCTGCAGGAGCCAGCCCCTCGGGCGTCCGGCTCAATCCCGCCGCTCGCCCTCCTCGAAGAGCCGGACGAGCGCGCTGGTGTCCAGCGCCCCGAGCCCGGCCGCGCGGCCTTCCTCGTTGAGGTCCACCACGGCCCGCGCGACCGGAGCGGTGATGCCGGCCTCCTCGATGACGGCGAGCCCGAGCCGGTTGTCCTTGGCGAGCAGGTCGACGGTGAACGCCGGAGCCCAGTCCCGGTTGGCGATCTTGGGCGCGATCTCCCGGAACAGGTCGCTCACCGACGCGGCACCGGAGTCGGCGAGGGTGGAGTAGTACGTCTGTGGATCCAGGCCCAGGCGTTCGGCCGCCGCCATCGTCTCCGCGGTGATCGCGTTGATGGCGCCGAACATCAGGTTGTTCAGCAGTTTGAGGATGCTGCCCGCGCCGGCGTCCCCGACCCGGATCACCCGGGACGCCACCTTCTCCAGCACCGGCCGGGCGAGGGCGAGGTCGGCCTCGGTACCCCCGACGGGAAGGGTCCACGCGCCGCACCGGTGCGGGCGGCCGAGCACGGGCGCGTCGAGGTAGCCCACTCCGACCTCGGCGGCCGCGGCTGCCATCGCCCTGGCCGTGCCGGGATCCACGGTGCTCAGGTCGGCGACCACCCGTGGGCCGGGGCCGGCCGGGGCCGCTGCCGTGAGGACGCCGCGCGCGCCGGTCACCACGTGGCGTACGACGTCGGGGCCGGGCAGCGACAGCAGTACGACGTCGGCCTCGGCGGCGAGCTCGGCGACATCGGTGGCGACGGCGGAGCCGGCCGCCTCCTGCCGCCGTACGCTCGCCTCGTCGACGTCCCACACGACCAGCCGGTGGTGTGGGCGGAGCACGTCGGCCATGGCCGCGCCCATCGTGCCGGTGCCGACGATCCCTACGGTGCCGATGCCGTGAGTGTTGCCGATGCCGCCTGTCTCCTCGACCATGCGTGCCCTCCTCGTGGACGAGCCCACTATGGTGCACGAAGTCCCGGTGAGGAGGATCAGGTGCAACGCGTACGGCTGGAGTACGGCGACGGCCACGTCGAGGTCGACCTGCCCAACCACGCCACGGTGGTTCACTCCGGCAGTGCGGCGCACGAGCCGGCCGGCCTGGCGGATCCGGTCGCCGCGACCCGGGAGGCGGTCCGAAACCCGCTGGGCACCGAGCCGCTGACGAAGCTCGTCAGGCCCGGCTCACGGGTGACCATCGCCTTTCCCGACCGGGTGAAGGGCGGCGCGCACGCCACGGCCCACCGCAGGGTCGCGATCCCGGTGGTGGTCGAGGAGCTGGAACGCGCGGGCGTACGCCGAGCCGACATCACCCTGGTCTGTGCGACCGGGCTGCACCGCAAGAACACCCGCGAGGAGTTCGCGGCCTACCTCGGCCAGGACGTGCTCGATCTCTTCGAGCCCGGCCAGATCGTCAACCACGACGCCGAGGATCTCGACGGCATCGTCGCGCTCGAACCCTCCGCGCTCGGCGACGTGGTCGAGGTAAACCGCCGGGTCGTCGAGTCCGACCTGACCATGCTGATCAGCCACGCCGCGGGGAACCCGTACGGCGGGTTCTCCGGCGGCTACAAGATGCCCGCCACCGGGCTGACCACCTGGCGGTCCATCCGCTGTCACCACACACCGGCCAGCCTGCACCGCGAGGACTTCGTGCCGATCTCGCCGCACAGCCACTTCCGGCACCAGCTCGCCGCGATCGGGGCGCGGATCGAGGAGGCACTGCCGCAGCCGTTCTTCACCGTCGACGCGGTGCTGAACGCCCGGTCCGAACAGGTCGCGGTGCTCGCCGGCTGCATCCCCGCCGTGGAGGAGGCGTCCTGGCCGCCCGCCACCCGCCGGACCGAGCTCACCCTGCCCTGCGAGCCCGCCGACGTACTCGTCCTCGGGATGCCGCGCAGCTTCCACTACGGCAACGGCATGGGCTCCAACCCGGTCCTGATGATGCAGGCGATCGGCGCCTCGGTGGCCCGTGCCAAGGCGGCCTTGACACCGCGTCCGGTGGTGATCGCCGCGTCGGTGTGTGACGGGTGGTTCAACGAGGCGGAGTTCCCTTCGTACGAACGCACCTACGAACTCCTGCAGACCGTGCGACGTCCTGCCGACCTGGCGGAGTACGAGCACGAGCTGTGCACCGACGCGGGCTACCTCGACCGCTACCGCAACGCCTACGGCTACCACCCGTTCCACGCGTTCTCCATGGCCTACATGGGCGGGCTGGCCCGCGAGTACGCAGAGGCGGTCTACGTCGCGGGCGCGGTCAGCCCCGGCCACGCACGGGGTATGGGAGCGATTCCAGTCCCCTCCGTCGAGGAGGCGCTGGCGCAGGCACGCGGCCAGGTCGGGGCCGACGCCCGCGTGCTCGTCGTACCGAGTTTGTCCAAGCCCGCTTACCATCTGCGTAGCGAGCGGCAGGCCGGCTGATCCGCCGCTCGCCACACTGACGGCACACCGGTCAGGATTGCAGCAGGGCGTTCATCGTCTTCGTGTGCAGCGGTGAGGTCACCGCGCCGTCGACCAGCGGGTCCTTGGTCTGCGTCATCCACTCCGCCAGCTTCGCGGACAGCTCGGCCACGACCGCCGCCTGGTCGGGCTCGCCCACCAGGTTGGTGAGCTCGTCCGGATCCGCCTCCAGGTCGTACAACTCCAGCGACGGGTGGTAGGACGCCAGGCCCTCGGTCTGCACCTTCGGCCGGCAGCGCCGCATCCAGCCCTGGCTGGGATCCATGAACGCCGGCGCGGAGCTGAAGTTGGCGATCAGCTTGTGGCGTTCGGTCCGGACGCACCGGCGCGGGTCGTAGTAGTCGTGGTAGGTCATCTCCCCGAAGATCTCCTCCCGCCGGGAGTAGTCCTCGCCGTTCAGCAGGGGAAGGAAGCTGCGGCCGTGCACGTCGTCAGCGGCTTCCCCGCCGGTGGCCGCCAGCAGTGTGGGAAGCAGGTCGACGTGGGACACCAGGGCATCGTGCACCTGCCCGCCGGTCCACCCGCCGGCGGGATAGCGGATGATCAGCGCGGTCTCCAGCCCCGGGTCGTACAGCGAACACTTCGCCCGGGGGAGTGCGAGCCCGTGGTCGGTGGTGAAGACCATGATCGTGTTGTCGGTCGCGCCCAGACGGTCCAGCTCGGCCAGCACCCGCCCGGCCGCGGCGTCCATGTGCCGGACCGCTCCCTGTAGCTCCGCGAGCTCGGTGCGCGCCGACGGGGTGTCCAGCAGGTACGGCGGGATCGCCACGCCCAGGCTGTCGTCGGGCTCCAGGTGGTTGCCCAGGAAGCCCATCACCCCGGGCTCGTCGCGGTCCCCGGCCATCCGGTGCGGCTCGAGGAACCCGACCTGCAGGTAGAAGGGCCGGTCGCCCTCGACGAGCTGCCCCAGCTGGTCGACCGCGGCCTTCGACACCGGCTCCGCCCGGGTCGTTCCGGCGTCCACGTGGTCGAAGCCGAGCCGGGCGGCGAGCTCCTCGTCCGAGCGCGCCCGGGACTCGTGCTGCACACCGATCAGCACGCTGCGATATCCCTGGTCGCGCAACAGACCCCCCAGGTGGCGTTCGCCGGGGTGCAGGTCCCAGGCGAAGTCCTGGTGCGTCAGTCCCAGCACGCCGTTGACGTGCGGATAGCGGCCGGTGAACAGCGACGCCCGCGACGGGCTGCACTGTGGTGCCGTGGTGAACGACCGGTCGAAGCGCACGCCGTCCGCGGCCAGTGCGTCCAGATGCGGCGTGGCGACGGTCTCGTTGCCGTAGCAGCCGAGGAACCGGCCGAGGTCGTGGCAGTGCATCACGACGACGTTGGGACGGGTGGCGCCGGGTCGAGTGGACTCAGGCTGGGACATCGAAGTTCTCCTTCGCCGGAAAACGCGCTCCGAGTGGCTTCGACGCCCCAGTCTGCCCGGGTCTGTCGGTCAGTGGGCGAGCGGCCTACGCGCCCAGGTGATCAAACTCGATCGCGAGGCAGTTCACCTCGTCCACCGGCCGGAGTTCGGGAAGTTGAGCGACGAGCACGCCGCCGGCCTGCTCGAACGGCACCTCCCCGCCGCCGAGCAGCCGCACCGAGCGCGCCCGGTCGTCCGGCCGCAGGCTGTGGATCACCGTACGGCCGTCCTCCGGCCACCGCATCTGGAACGCGTAGAGCGTGTTTCCCCTACGGGTGAAGCGGAAATCCGTGCTCGCCCACTTCACCGCGTCCTCGCGGAAGCCCTCGATGTGAACCGCACTGACGCCCTCGCCGGACACGCGGAACGGCCGGGTGCCGTAGATGCCCTCGCCGCACACGTCGATCCAGCGCGCCATGGACGTGAGGATGTGGGTGCACTCGTCGTCGAGGGTGCCGTCGGGGCGCTGCGGGATGTTCAGCAGCAGGTTGCCGTTCTTGGACACGATGTCGACCAGCAGTTCGATCACGTGCCCGGCGGTCTTGTAGACGTCGCGGACGTTGTAGAACCAGTCGCCCACCGAGGTGTCGGTCTGCCAGGGCTCGGGTTTGATGTCGGGTTCCTGGCTGCGCTCGATGTCCATGACGCCGACGGAGTAGATCTCCGGGCGGCGGTCCTTCTGGTTGTAGACCGCCTGGTTCACTCCGCCGTTGCGGGCGGCGCTGGCGTTGTAGAGGTAGGAGATCGCCTGCAGGCCGATGTCGTAGCCGGCGTTCTCACCGAACGGCACCGGTCCGTCGGAGTACAGCAACTCCGGCTGGTAGAGGTCGATGATCTCCTTCATCACCTCCAGCCAGTGCTGGTGCCAGCGCTTGTTGCCGGTGTACCAGTTGGCGAGGTCGAGCTTCCCGCCGCGCTCGGGGTCGTAGTGCTCGCGGTTGGGCAGGTAGAGCTCCTCGTACGCCGGGTCGTTGCCGTCGTACGGCACTCCGGCGTACGGGCCGGACTTGTCCGCGCCCTTGTTCAGGTTGGACCACGAGAACGCGGCACCGTGGTGTTCGGTGAGCCCGAACTTCAGCCCCCGCGCCTCCGCCGCATCCTTCCACAGCCTGGTGATGTCCTTCTTCGGGCCCATCCGGACCGAGTTCCACCGGTGGATTCGCGAGTCGTAGTTGAAGAAGTTGTCGTGGTGGGTGGCCTGACCGACGAAGTACTTCGCCCCCGCGGCGACGTAGAGGTCCATCAGACCTTCGGGGTCGAAGTTCTCCGCCCGCCACCGCGCCACGATGTCCTTGTAGCCGACCTTGGACGGGTGGCCGTACATCCGCAGGTGGTGGCGGTACTGGTCGTGGCCCTCGATGTACATGTTGCGCGCGTACCAGTCGCCGTACATCGGGACCGACTGGGCGCCCCAGTGCGACCAGATGCCGAGCTTGGCGTCGCGGAACCATTCCGGGCACTCGAACTGACGGAGGGAGTCGAAGGTGGCCGCGAAGGGCGCGGCGGAGTTGTCGGTGGACATCGCGGAACGGCGCTCCTGCCTACGGCACGGAAAGATCGGATGTTTCGTAACCGTAACGTCGGCGAGGAGGGTGTCAAGAGGTCTGCGGCCGGTCGGTGTCCAGTACCTGACGCAGCCAGATCTCGGTGGAACGCACGTGCAGCAGGGCCGCGGCCTGTGCGGACGCACTGTCATGGACCTGGAGCGCGGCGTAGATGCGTTCGTGTTCGGCCATGGTGCGCTCGGAGGCGTCGGCCTCGAGGATGTCGCGCCACACCCTGGCGCGCAGTGACCGGCTGGACACTCCCCGCACCATCGACGCCAGCGTCTCGTTGCCCGACGCCTCGCCCACCAGGTCGTGGAACTCCGCGTCGAAACGGACGAACTCCTCGTGGCCGTTGGCCTGGCGCATCCGGCCCAGGCTGGCGCCGATCTGCTGCAGCTGGTCGGCGGTCGCCCGGTCAGCGGCCAGCGCGGTGACCGCCGGCTCGAGCACCCGCCGGACCTCGATGAGCTCCAGTGCGGAGTCGTCGCGCATCAACTCGACCGCGAATCCGATGCCGTCAAGGAGAAGTTGCGGTCGCAGGCTCGTGACGTAGGTGCCGTCACCGCGGCGTACGTCGAGGACCCTGGCGGTGACCAGCGCCCGCACCGCCTCCCGCGTACTGCTGCGGGAAACGCCGAGCCGCTCGGCCAGGGTCCCCTCGGGGGGAAGGCGGGAGCCCGGTCCGAGTTCGCCGCCGATGATGAGTTGGCGAACCTTCTCGATCGCCGCCTCCGTCACCGGAGCTGCCACCGGATCTTCCTTTCGCCTGGGTCCGCGGACGCGGACCTGTCCCCACCCCTTATTTCTCGCATGCGCGCAGGGGCCAACACAAGACTTATTTTTGCGCATCGACTGGACCAGACTCAGGGGCCATGGACGAGCCTGAGATGGACGAGCACGAGTACGCGGGCACCCCCACCCTGATCGTGATCAGTGGCCCCGCCGGTTTCGGGAAGACGACCCTCGCGCACGCGGTGGCGCGGTCGGTCGGCTGCCCGGCGATCTGCCGGGACGAGATCAAGGAGGGCATGGTGCACGCCCACCCGGAGTTCGACGGGGCCACACCTGGCGATCCACTCACCCGGCGGACGTTCCCGCTGTTCTTCGAGGTTCTCGAACTCCTGCTGAAGGCCGGCGTCACCGTGGTCGCGGAGGCGGCGTTCCAGGACTGGAACTGGAAGCGCGGCCTGGAGCCCCTGCAGGGGATCGCGGACATCCGCATCGTGCAGTGCACGGCGGACGTGGAGGCCGCCCACGCCAGGAACCTTCGACGCTTCGCCGACACCCCGACCCGGCGCGCACACGCCGACGCCCAGGGGCCGCAGACGCTGGAGGAGGCGACGAAGCACTACGAGTCGTTCGTACGACTGTCCCTGCCGGTGCCGACGATCACCGTCGACACCACCGACGGCTACGACCCGAGCCTGGAGGAGATCGTCGCGTTCGCCGCCGGCCGCGCGTCCTGAGCCGCCCTCACCCTCGGGGTAGAAGAGGAACAGTGCGCAGCCGGTGGCAGTCAGTCGCCCTTCGTGCCGTCGATCAGCTCGCGGACGATGTCGATGTGCCCGTTGTGACGGGCGTTCTCCTCGACCAGATGGTGCAGGATCCACCGCAGGTTGAACTCCCGCCCGTCGCGGAACCGCTGAGCGGCTTTCATGTCGAGATCCCAGCCCGCGATCTGGGCGTCGTGCTCGCGGGCCATCGCTTCGTAGTCGGCGATCACCTCGGCCAGCGGCATGGTGAGCCGGTAGTGGAACTCCCGGTCGGGGTCCTCCTCGGTCCACGGGCCCTCGTCCTCGTGGCCGAGCAGCCGGCACTGGATCCAGGAGTACTCCACCCAGCGCAGGTGGCTGATCAGCCCGGAGACCGTCATCAGCGGTGAGGTGGGCAGCGGGGCCTTCGCGGCGTCGGCGTCGGAGAGGCCCTCGGCCTTCGCGATGGCGGTCTTGCGGGTGTAGTCGAGCATGGTCAGCAGCGTCGAGCGCTCGTCGAGGGCGGGGGGTACGTCGTCACGTGTGGTCGTCATGCGCCGATCCTGCCCGCCACCACCGACATGGCGCGAGCCGGTTTCGCTTGTGTCAACTGCTTGACACAAGCGCCAAGGCCGGGTCTATGCTCCGCTTGTATCAAGTGACTGACACAAGGAGCGCCTCCATGGCCGGTGGTTTCGCGTTCGCCCTTCCGCTGCTGGCGTTGGTGGCCTGCCTGGCGGTGGCGCTGTGGGCGGTGCCGCGCCGCCGGGCGCTGGTGGCGGTGGACGAGGCCGCGCATCCGGGGCTCGCGCGACTTCGCCGTTCCACCCTGCTCGGGCGGTGGCTGGCGCTGGCGGGAGGCGCGATCGCCGCGGTGGTAGCCGCCTCGACCGGTGGGCTGGGCCGCGGGTTCGCGCTGGCGCCGACCGTGTTCGGGGCCGTCCAGATCGTCGGGGTGCTGGCCGCTGATCTTCTCGCCCGCGACGACGCCAGGACGCCGGGTACGGCGGGGCTGGAGATCCGGCGGGTACGCGACTTCGTGCCGGCCGGGCTGGTCCGGCTCGTCGCCGCGGCGGGTGCGGTGCTGGCGGTGTTCCTCGGCTGGGCGGGCGCGGTGGCAGGGCCCGATAATCTCGGGCGGCCCGGCCGTGCGTTGACCTACTCGTGCGTGGAGGGCTGCGACCACGGGACGCTGGGTCCGTGGCCGGGTTCGTACTACTCGGTCCCGATGGCTGCCGCGTTGCTTGGTGTGCTGGTGCTCGCCGCGATCGCCGTCCGGGTGACGGTACGGCGGCCGCGCAACGGTGCCTCGCCGGAGATCGTCGCGGTCGACGACGTGGTGCGCAGGCGTTCGGTGGAGTCCGTACTCGCCGCGGTGGGCGTCGCGTTCACCGGCAGCCTCGCGGGTACGGCACTGCTGTCGGGTGCCCGGCTGGCGGGCCTGGGGCCAAACCGAGGTCCGGTCGCGCTGCAAGTCGCGGGCTGGAGCCTGCTCGGGGTGGGACTGGTCGCGTTGGTGTGTCTCGTGTGGTGCCTGGTCGTGCTCCTGCTTCCCGGCGCCGGCGCGGCGAGTCCGGGACGCCGTTCTCCGCCTGCCTCGCCGCTCACCGGCGGGCGGGAGCGGGCGCGGGGATGACCGTCGAACTGCGGGTCGACGGGAACGATCCCACTCCGCCGTACGAACAACTGCGTCGTCAGTTGGCCGACCTGATCGAGACCGGCACGCTCGCCGACGGAACCCGGCTGCCTCCGGTACGCCAACTGGCCGCGGACCTGGCGCTGGCCACCGGCACCGTCGCCCGCACCTACCGCGAACTCGAGAAGGCAGGGCTGGTGCGGTCGCGCCGCGCGGCGGGTACGACGGTCACCGCCCGGCATTCGGAGCTGTCGGGCGCGGACCGGCGGGCCCGGCTGGGGGAGGTGGCGTCGGCCGCTGTCGCACAGGCCCGCCTGCTCGGGGCGAGCGAGGCCGAGATCCGCAGGGCGATCGAGTCGGCACTTCGCCGCTCGCCCGGCAGGGACCGGTCACCGGGCAGGGACGGGTCGTCGAGCAGAGACCAGTCAGCGAGCAGAAACCGGTCGCGCCGCGATCACGAGGCTGTCTAACATCCGGGCCATGAGCCTGTAGGTATCCACTCACGGTGGTCGCGGCCGCTGGTCGTGTAGCCGTTCCGCGTCCACCCGGCCGCGTCGCGAGACGACGCCGCCGGGCGTTGGTGGATGCCTTCGCGAGAACCGACCCCTCGCCGGTCTCGGCGTCACTTCTCGCTGCCCCGGAGCCACCGATGCGACCGCATGAACGGCTCGACCCTGCCCTCTTTCCGAACGACCCGCCGCTGGACACCGCACGCCTGGACCAGCATCTGCTGTGCAACCCGAAAGCCGTGCACACGCTGGTCGACACGGCCGAACCAACCTCTCGCGACGTCGTCGCCGACCTCGGCGCCGGCACCGGTGTGATCACCGGCGAAGTCCTTCGCCGCAAGCCGGCGAGGCTTTACGCGGTCGAGATCGACCGCAGGTTCGAGCCGTACCTCGAACCGTTGCGCCGTTTTCATGACGTACGACTGATCTGGAACGACTTCCTCGTCACCGACCTGCCCGCGGTGACCAAGGTGATCGCCAACCCGCCGTTCCGGGCAACCGAGCACTTGCTGGACTGGCTGCGCCGGGTGCCCGCGCTGACGTCGGCGACGCTGGTCATGGGACGCGCCTTCGGCGTGAGCGCGACCGCCGAACCCGGGTCGCCGCGGTACGGGCGACTCAGCCTGCGGGCCCAGGCGAGCTTCACGGTGCGCCTCGTTCAAACCCTGTCACCGAAGGACTTCCACCCACCGGCCCGCAGCCCGGCCTGCATCCTGCACCTGATGCCGAGACATGATCCGGCCTCGATCGACGCGGTGGTGGACGACGCGTTCACCCACCACGGCGGGACGAGGTTGAAGGAACTCCTGTGGCGGCTGGAGTTTCGAAGCCCAGCGCTCGTATCCCCCTCCGCTCGACGTGGAATCGCTGCCCGGCTGCGCGGATCACCGGTGGTACGCCGGCTTCAGCAACGTCGCCTGCAACAGCTGTCGTCCGGCGACCTGTCAAAACTCATGGCCGAACTCCACCGTCGTTGCTAGCGTGACGCCAACAACCCAAGACACAGGACTTCGGGGAGCCGGCGGCCGTTCCCAACAGGAACCACCCCGGTCGGCTCGAGAACCACTGCCTCACGGTGACTCGTCACCCACAGCGCCCGGAGCCATGACCAGCCCAGTCCGTAGACGGACCGCGGCGGCATGGCTTCGCGCGCTCTCCTTCACGTGTGCGAAGCCCACGCCGCCCGCACACGAAGGAGACAGCCGTGAGTGACGACCGCAAACAGGACAACGCCGTGTCGCCGGAGGAGCGACGGTTCGCGGGACTGGTCCTACGCCTGCTCGGCATCGAGCCGATCCGTGTGGACCGCACGTCCAGCCCGGACGCGTGGTTCGCGGATCTGCCTGACGGCCGTCGCGTGGTGGCGAAGACACCTGGGTGGCTGAACAGTCCAGGCTCGCCGTCGGTCGAGGCGTGGGTCTACGCCGAATGCGCGCGGCGCGGCATCCGCACGGCGAGCGTGCTTGCCGTCAGCGCCGACCCCGAATGCCTTGTCCTGCAACGGCTTCCCGGGGAATCCCTGCCGCGGCGCTCGTCGTCGCTGCCAGCGGGGGAGCAGGCTGTCTGGGCACGCGCCGGAGAGGACCTTCGCGCACTGCACGAGGTCCGCCTGGTCGGCTTCGGTACGTTGTCTCCCAGAGGTGATGGCAGCAAGCCCGCCGGCAAGGCCGATCGGTGGTGCCCGTTCGCCGAGTTCGCCCGTACGGAAGGAATCCGCTGGCTGGTCGACGGCGGATACCTCCCCACCGCGCAGGGAGATCGCCTACTGGCCCGGATCGAGGAAGCGCAGGCTGCCTTCGACGAGGTCACCGAAGGGCGTCTGCTGCATGGCGACCTCATGTCCACGCACATCTTCCGTTCGCCTGACGGTGCCTACGAAGGGCTCATCGACTTCGGTCAGGCACAGTCCGGTGACCCACGCTGGGACCTGGCCCGAGTCCCGTTGTGGGACGGGGCGGAGGCGCTGGACGCGGTGCTGGACGGGTACGGCAGCGACGTGGTGACGAAGGAGGACCGGGAGTTCCTGCTTCCCCTCTACCTGCTGTCGTTCGTCGTCCGTCACGCGGTCGGTCACGACAGGCCGGACTACATCCGGACTCTGCTCGATCGTTCCGGTTACCGCGTCCTGCTCTAGACCCTAGGAGCAAACCCTAGGAGCCGGTTTGCTCCGCACGGCCCGTAACAAACCGGATCGACGGTCGTCGGCGTTCCGCCTAGACATCCCACGGTCGTAGGGCGTCAAGCGGCTTGTTGGTTGGTTTGGCTGGTTGTGGGCCAGGCGGTGGACTCGTTGTAGGGGGTTTGGTGGCGTAGGCAGCCGTGGAGGATGCCGACGAGGCGGTTGGCGAGTGTGCGTAGTGCTTGGTGGTGGGTGGCGCCTCGGGCGCGGTGGGTGTCGTAGTAGGCGCGTGCTCCTGGTGAGCTGTTCAGGGCGGCGAAGGCTTGTTGGTAGAGCGCGTCAGCGAGGCGGCGGTTGCGTGCGTGGCGGGCCAAGACGACGCGTTTCTTGCCGGAGGCTTTGGTGATGGGGGCGGTGCCGGCATAGTTCTTGCGGGCTTTGGCGTCGGTGTAGCGGTGCGAATCGTCTCCGAACTCGGCGAGCACCCGGGCACCGAGCATCGTGCCGAGCCCTGGCTGGCTCAGGTAGATCTCAGCGTCCGGGTGGCGGCCAAAACCCGCCTCCACCTCCCCTTGCAGGGTCTGGATCTGGCGGGACAACTCGCCGATCACCGCGACCAGGGCGCTCACGCTGGCCGCGTAGGCATCGACCACCCCGGCCCGGGCGGGAAGCTGAGGGACCCGCAGCTCGGCCACGATCGCTTCGGCGGTCGCGGTCACGTTGCGCTGGCGTCCGGCGCGGGACAGCAGCTGCTCGACTCGCCGCCGGGTCAGCCGGGCACCCTTGTCCGGGGTGGGCGCGGCCGCCAGCACCGCGAGCGCGTCGCGGCCGGCCAGATCGTCGAAGGCGGCCAGCGCGGCCGGGTAGAACTCCCGCAGTGTGGACCGCAGCGTGTTGACCTGCCGCTGACGCGACCACACCAGCGACTGATGTGCCCGGGCCACCACCTTCACGTGCTCGGCCAGCGCGGAGTCCCCAGCCACCGGCCGGTGGTGGGCGCGGTCCAGCCGCACCAGTTCCGCCAGCACGTGCGCGTCCCCGGCATCACTCTTCGCACCAGAAACCCCGTGCCGCTCCCGGTAGCGGGCCGCCTGCAACGGGTTGACCGCATAGACGGTGTAGCCGGCCGCGATCAGCGCCTGCACCCACGGGCCCCGATCAGTCTCGATCCCGACGACCACATCGACCGGCTCACCCTGATCAGGCAGATGATCAGCGACCAAGCCGTGCAACGCGGCGATCCCAGCCACACCTTCGGGCACCCGCCGCCGCGCCAGCCGCCGCCCCTCCTCATCGACGATCTCGATGTCGTGATGAGACTCTGCCCAGTCATCTCCAACGAACAACACCAGCCGTACCTCCCCTCACTCTCGCCAACACACACGCGAGCCCGCGGGGAGAACCCAGGCGACCTAATGGACCAGTGCTCACCGGCACGACATCCCACCAGCCCTACCGCTCCCCGACCACCAGCACGGGGCACGATCTAGGCGTAGGTCTCAAACACAGACCTGGGCGTGTCAGTGCTCACCGGCCAGCAGCTCGGACACCAGACTGGCAAACCAGCCGGTGCACTCCCATTAGGGTGTGCGCGTGCCCCACTACACACACGTTCTCGGATGGCTGCTGGGCCTGGAGGGCGTCGCTCTCCTGCGCGCCCAGGCCGGCGACGACCTGGGCCCGAGCCGGGAGTTCGTGCAGGCGCGCATCGACGAGGTCCGTGCGATCCTGGCCGACCCCGACCTGGCTGCGCGGCCCGGCGGTACGGTCGGCCACATCGGCACCCGCGAGGGCTACGCCGAGTGGGTCCACTCCTACGACGACGGCGACAACCCGCTGATCGCGCGGGAGGAGCCGGTGGTGCGTGAACTGCTGGGCGCGCTGAAGGTCGGCCGGGTGCTGGACGCCGCGTGCGGGACCGGCCGGCACTCGCAGTATCTTGCCGAACTCGGACACGAGGTCGTCGGTGTCGACTCCTCGCCGGACATGCTGGCGCGTGCCCGGGCAAAGGTTCCGGCCGGTGACTTCCGGCAAGCCGACCTTGACGACCTGCCGTTCCCCGACGACAGCTTCGACTCCCTGGTATGCGCGTTGGCGCTGACCCACCAGCCTCGGCTGGAGACGGCGCTGAACGAGTTCGCCCGGGTCGTGCGTCCCGGCGGGCAGGTGATCCTGTCCGACATTCACTGGTTGTCGCTCTACCTCGGCGGTGTCGCGGCGGTCGCTGGGCCGGACGGAATGCTCGCGATGCCCGCCAGCCGGTTCCTGCCGTCGGACTACCTCACGGCGGCGCTCGCTTCCGGCTTCACGGTCCGCGCGTGTCACGAACCCCGGTGGGGAGACGTCCCAGGCGGCCACGGCGGTTCGGACGCGCAGCGCTACTGCCCCGAGGCTGCGCGGGTAGCCGCCCGCGACACTCCGGCACTGATCGTGTGGCACCTGGAGCGAGTGGCGTGAGCAACAGCCCGAGGCAGCGGTGGGACCAGGTGTGATGCGCAAGCCGGACGTGGACCGTCACGCGCTGAACGCGTTGCTGGCCGAGATCTTCGGGCCAGGGCAGGAGTTCACCTGCCGACGTACTCCGACGGGTTCGTCCACCCAGGTCTACCGGGTCGACCGGGGCGCCGAGACCTTCTACGCGCGGATCGCGGAGGAGGAGCAAGCCAGCCTTGCACCTGAGGCCGAGCTGCATCGGGTGCTTCACGAGGCCGGGGTGCGCGTGCCCGCGGTGGTCCACTACGAGCCGTTCGACCAGTCGCTGGCCCGGTCGGTCATGGTGACCACGGAGGTGCCCGGCGCACAGTTGAGTGCCGCCGGGTCCGTGGGATCCGTTGCCGAGATCGGCCGCTCCGCCGGACGTGACCTGGCCAGGATCCACAGTGTGCCGGTGCACGGCTTCGGCTGGATCCGCCGCGAGCACGACCGGCCCGGCTGGCCGCTGCACGCGGAGCACGGCACGTACGCCGAGTACGTCGATCCGCCGGCTGTCGTCGGTCCACTCGCCGCGATCGGGTTCGGCGCAGAGCAGGTTCGTGCCGTCGAACGCCTTCTGCAGGAAGCCGTCGAAGCAGGTCCCGACGAGGGGACCGGGTCGGTGGCCCACGGAGACTTCGACGCCGGTCACATCTTCGAGCAGGACGGCACGTACACGGGACTGATCGACTTCGGTGAGATCCGGGGCACCGACTACACCTTCGACTTCGCGACGATCTGTCTGAACGTCGAGGAGACTCCGCCGGCCGCACAGCTCCTGCGGCTCGTGGAGGAGGGGTACGCCGAGGTGCGGGCACTCCCGGACGACCACGCTCGTCGGCTCTACCTGGCCTGCGTCGTCAGCGCCGCCCATCGGCTGTCGACCTGGTACAAGCGTGACGGTGAGCGCGCCTTCGACGGGTGGTTCTTCCGCTGGATCCGGGACTGCCTGGTCGGCATGCTCGAGACCGGACGAGTGCCAACCGCGGACTGAGGTGGGGAACGACCCGACCCCTAGGGCTGTACGGCCGCCGGCGCGCGCAGAGCCTGGTGGAGCCAGCTGAACACCGGCGCCAGGCTGTCCGGGGCGGGCCATCCGTTGATCAGTGCGAGTAGCTGGAAGTAGCGCTCGCGTCGTGGATCCTTGGCCGCCACCAGCCACCGCAGCAGTTCGCCGCGAACATCGTCCGCCTCAGTGCCGGACGTGTGTGCGTACCGGTCGATCACCGCCGCGACCACCGGCGCCGCCTGGGGCGAGGTGGGATCGATGCCAGTACGCAGCGCAGGAGTGACCAGGTCCCGGACCGCCGCGGCGAGATCCGGTCGTACGCCGCCGTCCCCGTCCCGGATGCGCTCGGCCGCATGATGTTCGGCCAGCCGGCGCAGTCCGGTCCGGAACGCCGGGGCGCCCGTCAGCTCCGCCAGCTCCACCCACGCCTCGACCTGCGCGGGCTCGGGGTTGTCGGGCAGGCACGGAGTCATCGTGCGCATGATCGCCGCGAACTCCCCTTCGGCGCCCAGGTCGCCGAAAGTCGAGTCGAGGAACTCCTCGACGAGGCGTCGGCGTTCGTCCTCGGTGAGTTCGGCCAACCGGTGCATGAGCTTCGTCTCCTCCGGAGTGGACCCGCGCCTGGCCACCGTCGTCAGCACCGCCTGCCGCAGGCGGAGCAACCGGATCTGCGCCGCGAGCGCTTCGGCATGTGCCGCCGCGATCCCCTGAAGGGAGACCTCGTGGTCCACGACCCTGCGGATCGTGGGCAGATCGAGTCCGAGAGCGCGCAGCGTCCGGACGAGTTCCAGTCGCGCCAGGGCGTCGGCGTCGTATCGGCGATAGCCTGCCGGGCTGCGGTCGGTCGGCGGCACGATCCCGCGATCGGCGTAGAAGCGGATGGCCTTGACCGTGAGCCCGGTCAGCCGCGCCAGTTCGCCGATCGTGTAGAGCCTGCCGTCGTTCATGACCCCACCTTCGCGTCTCCCCCTAGCGGAGGGTCAAGCGCGCCGTCGCCGCTTCCGCCTGGGCGGACGGTGGAAGAGCAGCAGGTCGCGGACGTACGCCGGGAGGGCGCGCCACGGGAGGTCGTACTCCTCCCCGGAGTCGGCGAGGATGAGGGTCCGTTCCTCCCGCACCGCACACATGATCGCGACCCCGTTGCCGGTGGCAAGCTCGACCAGGACGTCGGTGCGGTCGGGAAACGCCGGTGCCGGGCGTACGACGATCTGGGACGTCACACCCGCGGAGTCGAGCCGGCGGGAGATCTCCGCCGCCAACCGGTCGATCCGCCTGGCCAGGCGACGTCGGTCCGCGCGCTGGTGGCTTTCGGTCACTGCTGGGCCTCCGCCGCGGGACGTGGACAGGCGTGGCCGGGGACGTCCAACCACGAAGGTCCGACCCTATCCTGCCGCGGCCCGCAGTCGCTGGCTCTCGTCGTCGGGGTGGCCGCCGTCGCCGACGGGATGATCGCCGGTGTAGTGCACCCCGAGGCCGGAACGGCCCGGCGCGAGGTCAGGACGCAGGACGAGGTTGTCGTCGTAGTCACCGCTGTTCTGCTGTCGGTACGGCAGCGGCTCGATGTCCTCGATACTCTCCAGCCGCCGCCTGAGCAGAGCGGCGTAGTGCTCGTATCCCTGTTCACCGAGCCGATCCGCGGCGTACACCGCGAGCGGCGGCAGCACCGACATGCCGGTGTACCAGAACGTGCCGTGCAACAGCGGGAACAGTACGTGGTGAAGCTCGCCGTTGATGCCGCGCGGACCGAGCGGCGCCTCCGGGCTTCCGGACGTGAGCACCGTCAAGACGCGCTTGCCGGAAAGCGGCCCCTGCCCGTACCTGAGGGTGCGGCCCGGGTGAGCGGGATCGGTGACACCGTACGCGAACCCCTTCACGAAGACCCGGTCGAACCAGCCCTTGAGGATGGCTGGCATGCCGTACCACCACAGGGGAAACTGCACCACCACCGTGTCTGCCCACCGCAGCTTCTCCTGCTCCGCCGCGACGTCCGGGCTGAGGGTGCCGGAGTGGTACGCCGCCTGCGAGGCCGAGGCCACCACCAGCCGTTCACCCGCCGAGTGGTCGCCGTAGTCGGTGCTGTCAACCGTGGCTTTCCAGCCCATGGCATACAGGTCAGAGACCCGGTAGTCGTGGCCCAGCTCGTCGAGTTTCCGCAGGCCCGCGTCACGGAGGGAGCCGTTCAGCGAGCGTGGGTCGGGGTGTGCGTACAACCAGAGCACCTTCATGCGTCCAATGCTGGGACGCCACCTCCGGTGCCACAATGGCCAGATGGACAGTGATCGAAAAAATCTGGCCAGGCGTGCCAGGCACCGGGTCGTCGTGCTCGTCCGGCACGGCGTCCTGCCGATGGAGCTGGGCCTGGTGCACCAGCTGTTCGGCAACGCCGCCGGACCGGACGGTGCGCGGCTCTACGAGGTTGTCACCTGCACCCCGCTTCCCGGCTCGGTGCGAACCGATGCCGACTTCACTGTCCAGGTCCCGTACGGCCCCGAGATGCTGGCCCGCGCCGACACCGTGGTCGTCCCCGCCTCGCACGAGTCCGACGAACGCCCCCACCTGGACCCGGACCTCGCCGACGCCCTCGCGCGGATCAGGCCGGGTGCACGGATCGCGTCCATCTGCACGGGAGCTTTCGTGCTGGCCGCCGCCGGCCTCCTCGACGGCCGGCGGGCCACCACGCACTGGAAGTCGGCCGAGCGGTTCCGGCGTCTGTTTCCCGCGGTCCACCTGGATCCCGACGTGCTGTACGTCGACGAGGGCCGGGTGCTGACCTCCGCCGGGGAGGCGTCCGGGATCGACCTGTGCCTGCACCTGATCCGGCGCGACCACGGCGCGTCGGTGGCAAACGCGGTGGCGAGGACGACGGTGGTGGCACCCCACCGCGACGGTGGTCAGGCGCAGTTCATGCGGCAGCCGTTGACCGCCGACGAGAACGCGTCCACAGCCGGTGCGCGGTCGTGGGCGATGAAACGCCTGGGCGACCAGCTCACCCTTGCACAGCTGGCAAGCCGGTCGGCGATGAGCGTACGAAGCTTCAACCGGAGGTTCCAGGCCGAGGTCGGCACCACTCCCATGCGCTGGCTGGCCCGGCAACGCCTCCAGCGGGCACGCGCCCTCCTGGAGGAGACCACCCTGCCGATCGACCAGGTGGCGAGCGAGTCGGGATTCGGCACTGGTACGTCGATGCGCCAGCACTTCCAGGCCTCGTTGAGCACCACGCCGACCGCCTACCGGAAGCTGTTCCGAGGACGTGAAGGCGGGTAGGGTCCGAGCCGGTTCGCGTCCGAGTGGGGCCACTCGCTACTTATGGTCTTGACCGATATGCCGGTCAGGCTGACACTGATCATCGGTTCGCCGCGGAGACCGGCGGTCGAACCCGCCGGCGACGGGCGAAGGAGTCGATCGGACATGACATCGGCACGCGCGGCAGGACCCGAACGCAGAAGCCTGCTGAAGTGGGGCGGCGGCACATTCCTGGGAAGCTGGTTGCTGTCCGGATGCAGCCTGCTGTCGACCGACCCTTCGGGAAAGAAGCCACGCAGTTCGAAAGGTGCAGCGGGTTCAGGCAGTGACGCCAAGGAGGCGCCGTCCCTGGCCGCCCAGGTCAAGCAGGGAAAGCTGCCTCCGCTCGGGCAGCGGCTGCCGAAGAAGCCCGCCGTCGTCAAGCCCCTCGAACAGCTCGGCAACTACGGCGGCACGATCCGGATGGCCACCACGGTGCAGTCCGGCGCGCACTTCCTCATCATCGCGCGGGAGGGCCTGGTCGAGTGGGCGCCCGGCTCGACGGACGTCGTACCCGGCCTGGCCGAGTCGTGGGAGATCACCGAGGACGGCAAGGTCTACACGTTCCATCTCCGCGAGGGCGCGAAGTGGTCCGACGGCCATCCCTTCACCGCCGACGACCTCGTCTTCTTCTACGAGGCGATCCTGTCCAACAAGGAACTCACGCCCGTCTTCCCCACCTGGCTGACCATCAACGGCAAGCCGGGCGTGATCTCCAAGATCGACGACCGCACGGTGCGATTCGCCTTCGACGGGCCGCACGGGCTTCTCCTTCGCCAGATGGCGTTCCGGGGCGCGTTCCAGGGCAGTCTGCTGACGCCCAAGCACTACCTCAGCCAGTTCCACGTGGACCATGCACCGAAAGCCAAGCTTGACAAGCTGGTGAAGGCGGCCGGACTGAAGACGTGGACGGACCTGTTCACGGCGAAGGCGTCTCCGGGTGACAACCCCGACCGGCCGGCGATGGGACCGTGGAAGCTCACCCACCAGCTCACCGCGAGCGACGCTCGCTTCGTCGCCGAACGCAACCCGTACTACTGGAAGGTCGACACCAAGGGGCGCCAGCTTCCGTACGTCGACACCATCACCCAGGCCAAGCTGAGCCCGGAGACCATCGCGCTGCAGGCGATCGGCGGCGACCTGGACATCCAGTTCGAGACGCTGAACGTCCGCGACCTGCCCGTGCTCGCCGACTCCGCGAAGAAGAACGGCTTCCGGCTGCTGCGGTGGGCCAGCGACGCTCCGTGGATCGCGATGTACATGAACCAGAGCGACAAGGACCCGGTGCTTCGCGGGCTGATGCAGAACGTCAACTTCCGCGCCGGACTGTCCCACGCGCTCAACCGCGACGAGATGAACAAGATCCTCTACGCGGGTGCGGGCGGAAAGCGTCAGCCCTGCGCGGTGCCGCAGGACGACTACTACATCAAGGGATCCGGCAACCGGTTCACCGCGTACGACGTCGACAAGGCCAACGCGTACCTCGACAAGGCCGGGTTGACGAAGCGGGACGGCAAGGGCTTCCGGCTGCGCCCCGACGGCAAACCGCTGGAGCTTTCCATCACCACGTTCACCTTCGAGTACGGCGGAACGGCCGATGCCTCCGACGCGTACGAGATCGTCAAGGCGAACTGGCAGAAGGTCGGAGTGCAGACCAACTTCCAGACCGTCAACGGACCGCTGTGGTCCGAACGCGCCACCGGCAACCTGCTCGACATTCCCGGCTACACGGTCGCCGGGCTGCTGTGGGACGTGGATCCCGTCTGGTACGTGCCGACGTCGAGAGCCTCCTACTGGGCACCCGCCTACGGCGAGTGGTACGAGACCGGGGGCAAGGCCGGGGTGGAGCCGCCGCCGCACCTCCGCCGGCTGCAACGGCTCTACGACCAGATGGCCGGCGAGGTCGACGACCAGAAGCGCCTCACCATCGGCCGGCAGATCCTCAGGGCGCACGACGAGAACGTCTGGATGATCGGCACGGTCACCGCGCCGTTCGCCCCGGTGGTGGTCAGTGCGGACCTGGTGAACGTCCTGAGCGACGCGGTGCTGAGCTACCGCCTGCAGTTCATGGCGACCAGCGCCATGGAGCAGATGGCGTACAAGAACCCCCACGAGCACTGAGGCGGTCGCGGACGAGACGGGCACCTGGCTGATGTCGTACCTGTGGTACTGGCCGGACGGAGGCTGGGACTTCGAGGCCTGGAAGGCGCGCCGGTCGTGGGAGCCGGTGATCAGCGAGCAGTCCGGCTCGGCCGAACCGCTGCCGCTGCTGGACCGGTGCCCTCCGGAGGAGCGGCTGAAGCGCTGGGAGCACGCTCGCACCGGGTGGCAGGCCGTGTCCGCCGAGGTCCTCGGTTCGGTGACCGACGTCCCGCCCGCCACGGTCGGCTGGGAGTACCTCGGTGAGGAGTTCGTCGTGTCTCCACCGGCGCCGGGTCGCTCCTACGCGATGCGCCGGCTGCGTTACCGGCTGACCGACGACGAGTGGGGATACGCCTGGCTGCTGACGCCGAGGGATGTGGCCATCCTGGAGTCGCGCCCCGCCGCCATCGCCCTGCACCAGACCACGGCGTCCGGCAAGGCGGAGGTGGTCGGGCTGGAGGCCAGCGGCAACACCGGCCACGTGCAGTACGCCGCCGAACTCGCCGCCCGGGGGTTCGTCGTCCTGGCGCCGGACGCGATCGCGTTCGGTGAGCGCCAGGCCGGCCACGCCAACGCGCGCTACCGATCGGCCGAGGAGTTCTTCACCGCCCACCCCGACGGCTCGGTGATGGCGAAGATGGCCTTCGACGTGTCCAGGGCGGTCGACCTGCTCGAGGTGCTCCCGCAGGTCGACGCACGCAGGATCGGGTGCATCGGCCACTCCCACGGTGCGTACGGGACGGTGTTCGCCATGCTGGCCGAGCCGCGGATCGCGGCCGGCGTCGCCAGTTGCGGGCTCAACCTGCTGCGGCGGGACCCGTCGCCGCACCGCTGGTGGCGCCAGACCGCACTGATTCCTCGCCTCGGCCTGTACGCGACGGTCGAGCAGATGCCGCTGGACTTCCACCACTGGCTGGCTCTGGTGGCGCCCCGACCGCTGATGGTGGTGGCCGGCAGGCAGGACGCGATCTTTCCCGACCTGGGCGAGGCGCGCTGGCTGGATCAGGTGCGCGAGGTGTACGCGGCGTACGGGGCCGAGCAGTCGTTCGTCCCCTGGGTGTTCGACGGCCCGCACACCTTCCCGCCCGCGGCTCGGCAGCAGGCGTACCGCATGCTCACCGACACGCTCGCGTTCGACCGCGCCGTGACGTGACGAGGTGGCGACTGACCGGAGTCGGACATTCGGGTGCCGCTCGCGGAATACAGCGGCAAGGCGCGGGCGTTGGACCCGCCGATGACCGGACGGTACTTCTGGCGGCGCCTGCACGTCGATCTGCGACGGCAGGCCAGTTGTGCGTGTCGACGCCCAGCGCTTTAGTACCCGCGATCCCGCCATCTCTTCCCGCCTTTACTTCCGGAGGCTCCGCACCATGGTCGACTCGGCCACCGAAACCAGCGCGCCCAGACGGCGCATCTCCGTACCCTTCTGGGCGCAGGTCCTCATCGGCCTGGCGCTCGGCCTGATCCTCGGCGGCATCGCCCGTGGGTTCCAGGTCAACTGGCTCGCGGAGACCCTCACCCAGATCGGTTCGATCTTCGTTCAGCTGCTGAAGATCACCGTCGTTCCCCTGATCTTCACCGCGATCGTCGCGAGCATCGCCAACCTGCGCGAGGTCCGCAACGCCGCCCGGCTGGCCGGGCAGACCCTGCTGTGGTTCATGATCACCTCGCTCATCGCGGTGGTCATCGGGATGGCGATCGGCCTGATCACCAACCCCGGGGCGAACAGCGGCCTGACCCCCGACGGCGCGTCCTACAAGGGCGGCAGTGGCACCTGGCTGGACTTCCTGAGCGGCTTGGTCCCGGCCAACATCTTCGGCCTCACCGCGACCACCGAGACCGGTGATGCCGGAACCACCACGTCGCTTGACTTCAACGTCCTGCAACTCGTCGTCGTCGCGGCCGCCATCGGCATCGCCGCGCTGAAGGTCGGCGACAAGGCCGAGCCGTTCCTGGCGTTCAACCGTTCGGCGCTGGAGATCGTGCAGAAGGTGCTGTGGTGGATCATCCGCCTCGCGCCGCTCGGCACGCTCGGCCTGATCGGCAAGGCGATCGCGACGTACGGCTGGAACCTCCTCGCCCCGCTGGCGGTGTTCACGGTCGACGTGTACGTCGGCTGCGCATTGGTGCTGTTCGGCGTCTACTCGATCCTCGCCCGGGCGCACGGGCTCTCGCCGCTGAAGTTCTTCTCCGGCGCGTGGCCCGCGATCCAGCTCGCGTTCGTGTCCCGGTCCTCGGTGGGAACGATGCCACTGACCCGGCAGGTCGCCATCCGCAACCTCGGCGTGCCCGAGTCGTACGCGTCGTTCGCGGTGCCGTTCGGCGCGACCACCAAGATGGACGGCTGCGCGGCGATCTACCCCGCGCTCGCGGCCATCACGGTGGCGCAGATCTTCGGCGTGCCGCTGGGCATCAAGGAATACCTCCTGATCGCGTTCGTCTCGGTGTTCGGCTCCGCCGCCACTGCCGGGCTCACCGGCGCGATCGTGATGCTGACGCTCACGCTGTCGACGCTGGGCCTGCCGCTGGAGGGCGTCGGACTGCTCATCGCCATCGACCCGATCCTGGACATGATGCGGACCGCGACCAACGTCGCCGGGCAGGCGCTGGTGCCGACGCTGGTGGCCAAGCGGGAGGGCATCCTGGACGAGGCGATCTACAACTCCGAGCGCGTCGACCTGGTCAACGAGTCGGAGCCGCGGCCGGAGCGCGAGCGCGTGCCCGCGACGGCGTAGCCGCTACTTCGAGCCGCACGGAATCCGCGGCGCATCCATCGGCGACGCCCCTGTCCTCTCCGGAGGCCAGGGGCGTCGCCGCTTTCTCTGTCATGAACGGAAGACCTGCAGTCACCCGTCCTACCTGAAATGCGCGGATGACCATCGAGATAAGGGACTACGACCCTTCCTGGCCCGAACGCGGAGCGACCGCTCGCGCGGAGCTGGTCGACAACCTTCCGGGCTGTTCCTGGACGTCGAGCACGTGGGCAGCACCTCCGTGCCGGGACTGGCCGCCAAGCCCGTGATCGACCTGATGGCATCGGTCGCCACGCTGGAGGACGTCACCACCGACCGGGACATGGTGCTGAAGCGGCTCGGCTACCAGCTCCAGGACACCGGGATGCCGGGACGCCTGTTCACGCCGCGACGTTCTGCCTGGACTGGCTGGTCGAGCGGCCGGACGGCACGCTTGCGGTGGTGCCGTCGACCTCGCCGGAGAACCATTTCGTGGCAGCGGACGGGGAGCCGGCGGCCGTGTCTATCTCGACGACCGCCGACGTGGCGATGATCCGTGGCCTGCTGGACCGCGCGCTCGACCTGCACGCACGGCTTGACACGCAGGACCAGCAGGACAAGGACTGGCGGGAGCGGGTGGCCGACGCCCTGGACAGGCTTCCTTCCGAACGGGTCGGAGCCGACGGCCGGGTGGCGGAGTGGTCCACCGAACTGTGCGATGCCGAGCCCAAGCACCGGCACATGTCCCACCTGTTCGGCGTCTACCCGGCCGAACGGATCAGGCCGGACTCCACTCCGGACCTCGCGGAGGCCGCGCTGCGAACCCTCATCGCGCGCGGTGGCTACTCGACCGGCTGGTCACTGGCGTGGCGGGTCTCGTTGCGCGCCCGGCTGCGAGACGGCGACGGAGCGCACACCGCCCTTCGGGCGTTCCTCGCGTCGATGCCGGACGACGTTGCGGAGAGCCCGGCGATGGGACCGGGTGGTGTCTATCGCAGCTTGCTCTGCGCGCATCCGCCGTTCCAGATCGACGGACGCGGAGTGGACCGACGGCACGATCGAGTGGGTGTACGTGACCGCCGGCACCGACCGGCGGATCGTCGTACGTACCGGGGACAAGCGGGTCACGGTCGATGTCCGTGCGGGAGAGCGACGCGCGGTCGAAGGGAGGGACCTGGCCGGCGAAGTTGCGCGGGGATGAACGATCACCTAGCTTCGTGATGATCGTTTGCTCGGCGCCACTCGTACGGCTCGGACGCTCCGCGTCCCTTTCAGCAGGATCTAGCGAGGAACCCCGGGTCTTCAGACCCGGGAGGAATCGCTTCTCAACCTTTGACCCGCGTAGGCAGGTTTACGGGTGTGCACTGTTGACCTTAACCAGGGCGTTTCTGGTTCTCGATGTACTCCTTCACCACGGCGAGCGGTGCTACGGACATGTGGGTTTGGCTGCCATCGAGGTGACATAGAGCAATGTTATGATCACGCACGTGAAGATCGTGGCGCAGGTCAAGCTGATACCGGATGCCGCGCAGGCATCCGCGCTGTCGGCGACTCTGCGCATGGTCAATGACGCCGCGAACTGGGTCTCCGAGGTCGCGTTTGTCAATGACGTGCCGCGTGAGTACGAACTGCGCAAGCACACCTACGCCCAGCTCAAGGAACAGGGCCTGGGCGCGCAGGCCGCGCAACACGTGATCAAGAAAGTTCGGGACGCCTACACCACGCTGCACGCCAACCTGCGCGCCGGGAACCTCGGCCCGAAGGGCTCCAAGCGCCGGATCAAGGCCGAGTCCAAGTCGATCACGTTCCGGCCCGACGCCGCGCAGCCGTATGACGACCGCTGTTTGAGCTGGCAGTACGACACGCAGACGGTGAGTATCTGGACCACCGCAGGCCGGATCAAGAACGTGTCGTTTGCATGCGCGGCGGACGCGTTGAAGGTGCTCCGGCAGTACCGCAAGGGCGAGTCCGATCTGATCGAACGCAACGGCGTGTTCTACCTGATCGCGACCTGTGAAGTTCCCGAGGCCGAGCAGTACGAGCCGAACGGTTTCATCGGCGTGGATCTCGGCATCGTCAACATCGCCACCACCTCCACCGGCTACCAGGCCGCCGGGCGGCAGCTCAACCGGTACCGCAAGCGGCAACTCGCCCTGCGGGCCAAGCTCCAGAAAAGGCGCACCAAGTCCGCCAAACGGCGGCTGAAGGAGCGTGCCCGCCGCGAACGGCGGCACGTCAAGAACACCAACCACATCATCGCCAAGACGATCGTGACCGCGGCGCAACGCACCGGAGGCGGACTTTCGCTCGAAGAGCTGAAGGGCATCCGCACCCGGGTACGGCTCCGCAAGCCCCAACGGGTCGCACTCCACTCCTGGGCCTTCGCCCAGCTTGGAGACTTCATCGTCTACAAGGCGCGGCGAGCCGGGGTCCCGCTCGTATTCGTGGATCCCGCCTACTCCTCCAAGGAGTGCGCCGAATGCGGCCACGTGGACCGGCTCAACCGCATCTCCCAAGCCAGATTCGCATGCCGGTCGTGCGGCGTCGTTGCGCACGCGGACCGGAACGCTTCCCGCGTCCTCGCCCGCAGGGGCGCGACCGTGTGGACTGCGGGGCGTGAGTCACGCGTCCCTGCCATCCCATAACGGGGTGCCTGGACGGCGGAGTCCACCCAGCAGCCAGTTGGGCGCTACCTCCAAGCCCGGTCCTTCAGGGCCGGCCAAGTTGACAGGAGAAGGCATGCCGCAGGATCCCTCGTCCCCGTTCATCGGTCCCATGAGCCGACGTGCCCTGCTGGCCGCTTCCGGAGGAGTTGCCGCGGCCGCGTTCATGGGTGGTGGCACCGCCGACGCCGAGTCGCGTGGCTACCAGAACCCCGTCGAGCCGACGAACCACCCCGATCCCGCGGTTCTGTTCGCCGACGGAGCCTTCTACCTGTACTCCACCGCCGGGAGCATGGGGGCGATGCCGGTGCTGACGTCGCCCGACCTGGTTCACTGGACCCAGGTCGGCAACGGCATGCCGGTGATCGCCGAGTGGTCGGTGTCCGGCCGGCACTGGGCACCGGAAGTGATGCGGATAGGGGATCGTTACCACTCCTACTACACCGCCCGTCGCGCCGACAACGGGCAGCAGGCGGTGTCGGTCTCGGTCTCGGACTCACCTGCCGGCCCGTTCGTCGACGACCGCTCCGCACCTCTGGTCGGCCAGGCCGACGAGGGCGGCAGCATCGACGCGTCGCCGTTCCGCGACACCGACGGCTCACTGTGGTTGTTGTGGAAGAACGACGGCAACGCTGTCGGCCTCCCGTCGTACATCTACCTGCAGCGGCTGACCGACGACGGCCTGGAGCTTCGCGGTGAGCCGCAGCGGATCATCGGGATGGACCAGCCGTACGAGAAGTACACGATCGAGGGTGCCTCCGTGATCGTGTACGAGGGCGCCTACTACTGCTTCTACTCCACCGGGGAGTACTGGAACGACAGCTACGGCGTCTGCTGGGCAACGGCTCCCAAGGTCACCGGACCGTGGACCAAGCAGGGGAACGGTCCGATCCTGTCCGGCAACGAGGTGGCGTCCGGGCCTGGTCACGGCATGCCGATCGAGGTCGGCCCGCACTGGTGGTACGTCTACCACGCGTGGGAGCCCGACGGTCAGCCCTCCGGCCGCCTGGTCTGGCTTTCCCGGCTGAAGTTCACCGACGACGGACCGGTCATCGACGGCCCACGCGTGCAGAACCCGTTCGGGCCGATCGTCCCGCGCCGCACCTGACGGCCCGTACGCCGCCGGGCGGCAATCTGGACAGCGTTTCGCGGAACGCCGTTCAGCGGTTCGCGCCGTCGCGGTTCGCGCCCTTGCGGCGGGCCGCGGCGCGGCGGGCGACGTAGCGTTCGATCTTCAGGGCCTTGCCGCAGTCGTTCATGTCGCACCAGCGGCGGCTGTGGTTCTTCGAGGTGTCCAGGAACAACCAGGGGCAGCGCGCGCATCGCGACAGCCGGTGAAGCTGGTCGCTCACCAGCAGGTCGGCCGCGGCGGAGGCGACCGGGTGCAGGACCACGGCCAGGTCGTCGGATGCCGGCCACGCCCATCGCAGCACGGGCGATCCGGGGCGCGGGCTCGAGTGGCCGTTGTCGTTCTCGACCACGGTGGCCGCCGCCATCGCCTCGGTGACGTACGGGCGAAGACGAGCCCAGTGCTTCGCGGTCTGCGTACCGCCGGGCCCGCTCTCGACGATCCGGCCGAACAACTCGTTGAGCGTGTCGCGGAGGTCATGCGCGTGCGTGACGGTCCGCGCGGCGTCGTCGGCCCGGCGCCGCGCCGACCTGCGCAGCCGGTCCGCCTGCGCCTCGCTGATCGTCCCCACTCTGGTCGACCACGCCAGCAGGTCGTCGTAGGTCGCGGCATGGTCGTGCCGCTCCGGCCCCAGCGGGTCGTCGACGGTGTTGGCGAAGTCCAGCGCGAGGTGGCCGCCGACGATCGGCAGCTCCCTCGGGCCGGACAGCTGAGTCGATGATGTTTCCATCAAAGTCAGTTTTACCAGTTGCGGGTCGCCTGCGCACCTGGCATGTTTCCAGTGTGAGCAATTTAGCCGGTAACACCCAGGTCCGAGTCCGGAGTCCAGGCGAGCAGGACGGGGCCGGATCCGGTTCGGCTGTCGTGGCCTTGTGCGGAGTCCAGTTCGTCGACGTTCTCGGCGTGACGGTCGTGGTGACCGCGTTGCCGCGAATGCTGGCCGACCTCGGCGGGACGCCCGCGGCGGGCACGCTCGTCGTCACCGCGTACGCGATGTTCTTCGGCGGCCTGCTGATGGTGGCCTCGCGCATCGGTGACCGCCTCGGCCACCGTCGGGTGGTGCTCTGGGCGCTCGCATTGTTCGCCGTCGCGTCCGTGCTTGGTGCGCTGGCAGAGTCGGTGTGGATGCTCGCCTCGGCAAGAGCGTTGCAGGGTGCCGCGGCGGCCGCCTCGGTTCCGTGCGCACTGCGGTTGCTGACCACGGTCGTACCCGAGGGGCCGGTGCGCCGGCGCGCGGTCGCCGGGTGGAGCGCGGCCGGCGCCACCGCCGGAGCGTCGGGGTTCTTCGTCGGCGGCGTGCTGACCGAGATCATGTCCTGGCGGGCGGTGTTCTGGCTGGACATCCTGCTCGCCGCCGTGCTGGCCGCCGCCATCGTGGGAACGATCCCACGCGACCACGCGGACTCGTCGGGAGTACGCATCGGCTGGCGGTCGTCGCTGCTGCTCGTCGGGGGAGCGATGGGTGTCGTGGCCGGTACGACGATGCTCGGCGAGGACAGGTTGCGCGTGCTCGGTGCGGTGGTGACCGCCCTGGGCCTGCTGGCAACCTCCGGTTTCGTGGTGCTCGAACGCCGGTCCCGCCATCCGCTGGTGGAGCGTGCGGCCTGGCGGACCCGCGGCCTGCGCTGGGGTGCGTTCGGGTCGTTCTTCGCCACCGCGACGACCAGCTCGTCCGTCATCGTGGCCACCTTGTATCTCCAGGACAAGCTGGGGTTGACACCACTGCGCGCGGCCATGTTGCTGGTGTCGTTCAGCATCCTCGCCGCGGTCGGATCTGCGCTCGCACCTCGGCTGGTCGCGATCCTCGGCTGGAGCCGCAGCATGGGTGCCGGCCTGGGGGTCATCGCCGCGGGCACGCTGGTGTATGCCGCCTGGCCGCAGGTGGCCGGGATCGGCCTCGCCGCCGCGGCCGGTGGTCTGGGGATCGGGATCACCTCGGTGGCCGCGAACGACATGGGAACCACCGTCGACGTACACCTGAAGGGAACTGCCTCGGGTGTGCTCAACACCGCGGCCCAACTCGGCGCCGCGGTCGGCGTGGCCGCCATCGGTCTGGTCGCCACCGCGACGCAGCCCCGGATTGCGTGGCTGGTGGTCGTGGCGCTCGCAACGGGCGCCGCGGTGGCCGCGGCCATCAGCCGGGTTGCCGACGCCACTAGTGTCGGCGAGCGTGAACGAGATCCTGCCCGGCGGGTTCCACTCCGCGCCCGTCCGTAAAGGTGAGGTCGTCGAGCGGCGCGCCGGGCCCTGGACGCCCAAGGTCCACGCTCTGCTGCGGCACCTTCGCCGATCCGGCTTCGGCCAGGCTCCCGCTCCGGTGGCAGTCAGCGAGGACGGCCGCATCGAGACGCTCGGCTTCGTCGGGGGCGAGGGCGGGACCTACCCACTGACCGACGTCCAACGGTCCGGCGAGGCTCTTGTCAACGTGGCATTGGCAATCCGTGCGATGCACGACGCGACGGCTGGATTCGTGCCGCCCGACGAGGGTTCCTGGCAGGTCCGCACCAGCCTTCCGAGCGAGATCGACTGCATCGGCCACAACGACCTCGGGCCGTACAACCTCGTCTATCGAGGCGCCGAGGTCGCCGCCATCATCGACTGGGATTTCGCCGGTCCGTCGTCCCGGGCCTGGGACCTCTGCTATGCAGCACACCGCTTCGTACCGCTGTCCGCTCCGCGCTCCACGAGAGCATTCGGCTGGGACCCGGTGCCGGACCAGGCGGCGCGGTTGCGGACGTTCGCGATCGCGTACGGCGGTGACATCCCACCCGCACGGTTGCTGGACCTGCTGGTCGTCCGGCTTGGTTCGATCGCCGCGACGATCGAGCGGGAGGTCCGGGCCGGCAATCCCGCGTACGACCGGCAACGCGACGAGCGGCACACGGACGGCTACCGCGAGGACATCGCGTACGTCCTGGCCAACCGCGCGGCGCTCCTGGGGTGAGGCCGACCGGGGCTGGACCGGACAGGTGAGGACTGGCCGTATTCGGCGGTCGGACCCGTTCTTCTTGACCGCTGCTCACGGGCCGGGGTTACGTGGACGCGCGGTGTCCGTACATCCGTACGAAACAAGCCACACCGCGCCAGCCACACCAGGAGGCCAGCGATGCATGACGCGATCGACCTGCGCGACCTCGCCGAGTGGGAGCTCCGCCAACTTCGCGAGACCGGGTTCGACGTGGACGAGGAGGAGCGCCGGCTGGCCGAGCTCGCCGACGGCAGTGCGGCCGAACTCGGTGCGTTGCTGGACGACCTGGCGAAGAAGGAGGCCACCGGCGACCGATCCGGGTGGTCCTACGTCGAGCCCACCGACTGGACCGAGCTGGCCGCCACCCTCACCCAGCCGGCGCCGGCCGCGCCGCCCACCGGTGAGGACCTCGCCAACCGCATCCACGGCGCGTGGCTGGGACGGGTCGCCGGCAACATGCTGGGCAAGCCGGTCGAGTCCGGCGACCACTGGACGCCCGAGCACCTGCGCTCCTACCTCGAGCTCGCCGGCGCCTGGCCGCTGGACGACTACATCCCGCTGATGGATCCGGTGCCCGAGGGATACCGGATCCTGCCGAACGCCTCCCAGACGACACGCGGCAACGTGCACGGCAGCTCACGCGACGACGACGTGGACTACACGGTCCTCGGCCTGCATCTTCTCGAACACCATGGAACCGATCTCACACCCCAGCACGTGGCGGACGCGTGGCGCCTTCTGCTGCCGCTGCACCAGACCTACACCGCAGAACGCGTCGCCTACCGCAACCTCGCGCTCGGCCTGCGCGCACCGGCCACGGCCGTCTACCGCAACCCGTACCGTGAGTGGATCGGGGCGCAGATCCGCGGCGACGCGTTCGGCTACGTGTTCCCTGGCGACCCCGCGTCGGCGGCCCGGCTCGCCTACCAGGACGCGATTCTGTCCCACGTCGCCAACGGCGTCTACGGCGAGATGTGGGCGGCCGCGGTGGTGGCCGCGGCGTTCACCGCGGGTTCGGTACGGGAGGCGCTCGAGGTCTCCTGTGGTGTGGTGCCGCCCGCGTCGCGGCTCGCCGAGGCGCTGCGCGACGTGCTGGACATGCACTCCCGCGGCCTGACCTGGGAGGCCGCCCGCGCCGAGATCGGGCAGAGGTACGGCCACTACGGCTGGGTGCACACGATCAACAACGCCGCCGTGGTCGCGGCCGGGCTGCTGTGGGGTGACGGAGACTTCACGCGGACGATCGCGTTGACCGTGCTCGGCGGCTGGGACACCGACTCCAACGGCGCGACCGCCGGTTCGGTGGCCGGTGCCCTGGTGGGGGCCGGCGCGATCCCGCGGCACTGGGTCGACCCGCTGGAGGACCGGCTGCGCAGTGCGCTGTTCGGCTTCGACGGCTCCCGGATCTCCGACCTCGCCGCCCGTACGACCAGGCTGGCCGAACGCTTCCGCGCGCGCTGATGGCCACCACCACAGCAAGCCGCAGGGACGTGTTGCGCCTGTCCGCCGCGGCGGCGGTGGCCGTGACACTCTCCGCGTGCTCGTCGGCGGGGGAGGGCGGTGGGTCGGGTGGAACCGGCGGCCGCGCGTCCGGCAAGGCGCCGCCGACGGGCAAGGGCTCGTTGACGAAACCACCGAAGGTCCCCCGCAGGTTGAAGGAGGCGCCGGCACTGGCGAAGCGGGTGCGGTCCGGCGACCTGCCGCCGTTGGCGAAACGCTCTCCAGAGCAGCCGTACGTCGTACCACACCGGTGGTTGTCGCCGGGCAAGTACGGCGGTGGCTTGCTGCTGATCGGCACCAGCACCGAGGACGGATCGAACAAGGAATTCATGTACGGCCACTCGTTGCTGCGGTGGCTCAACGACGGACTCGACATCGGCCCCGGCCTCGTGCACAGCTGGGAGCCGAACGCCGACTCCACCGAGTGGACCCTGCACTTTCGTAAGGGGATGCGCTGGTCGGACGGCAAGCCGTGGACCACCGCCGACATCATGTACTGGTGGCAGGACCTGGTCCTGAACAAGGAGCATCCGGAGGTGCCGCCGGACGACGTGCGGTCGGGCACGGACACGCTGGCGAAGTTCACCGCACCCGACGACCACACGCTGGTGCTCACCTTCGACGCACCCGCACCGGTCCTGCCCGAACGTCTCGCCGCGTGGGTGAACCGTGGTAACGGTGCCACCTGGATGCAGCCGAAGCACTACGTCTCGCAGTTCCACCCGAAGTACAACAAGGCGATCACCAGCAAGTCGTGGTTCAACACCCACGACGACAAGGCCAACTGGGCCACCAATCCGGACTGCCCGACGATGACCGGTTGGCGGCTCGCGACCTACCGCGAGGGCCGCGCGGTGACGTTCGAACGCAACCCCTACTACTGGGCGGTCGCCCCCGACGGATGCCAGCTTCCCTACCTGGACACGCTCACCTTCACCACGGTCGTCGACCCGCAGGTGCGCAAGCTCCAGGTGACGGAGGGAAAGGTCGACTACTGCCACGGGCCGTTCGTGGGCATCGGCCTGCCGGACGTGTCCTCGCTGAAGCGGTCCTCGAAGCGCAGCGGAATGCAGGTGCACCTGTGGAACTCGGGTTCGGGCACCGGCACGTTGTTCTTCTTCAACTACGACTATCCCGACGCGAAGCTGCGCACCCTGATCCGGAACCCGAAGTTCCGCCAGGCGCTGTCCTACGCCTACGACCGGGAGGAGGTACGCAAGTCCGTCTACTTCAACACCGGCGAGAAGACCACCGGCACCACCCACCCCACGGCGTACGAGTATCTCGTCAACGACACCGGCCGCAAGACGTACGCGCGCTGGCGCGACTCCTACCTGACGTACGACCCGGACAAGGCCAAGTCGATGCTGGACGACCTCGGCGTGGTCGACCGTGACGGTGACGGCAAGCGCGAGTTGCCCGATGGTTCCAGGCTGCGGATCACCCTGGACTATCCCGCGGACACCGACCGGACCAACATCGTCAAGAACGACGTGATCAAGAAGAACTGGCGCGCCATCGGCATCGACACCGAGCTCAACCCGGTCCCACCGACCACGTTCGGGGAGCGCTGGGAGGCCGGCCGGCTGATGTCGTACACCACCTGGGAAGTCAGTGACACCCCACTCATCTACCCGGCCCCTGTGGTACCGGTGCCACCCGCGCACTGGGCGCCGCTGCACGCGCAGGGTTTCGCCTTGCAGACAGCGGATCCGGGCAAGCTGAAGGCGCAGGCACACGAGGACCCGTGGAAGCGGCAGCCGCCGTGGCTGCTGGCCGAGCCGGACACCCCGATCGACCGGCTGTGGAAGCTGTACCGGAAGGGCCGGGTCGAGACCGACCGGATGAAGCAGATTCGGCTCCTGTGGGAGATCTACAAGGTGCACATCGAGGAAGGGCCGTTCCTGATGGGCTGCGTGGCCGACGCGCCCCAGGTGACCGTGGTGCACAAGGACCTGCGCAACGTGCCGGCCCGGGAAAGCCTCGCCGCCGGCGGCTGGGTGAACGCCTGGACCCACCCGACCCCGGCGGTCTACGACCCGGAGGCCTTCTACTGGACCAACCCCGACCAGCACACGTAGGCGTGCGCCGCCGCTGTTGAGGTCATGAACTGGCCTCAATGGTTCCTACAGTTGCGGGCATGACCAACGCGCTCCCTCCGCAACTGACGTGGCAGCAGGTGTGTGCACGCCGACTGCACGTGCACGCCCTGTCCCAGCCGGCCAAGGGCGTGCGGCCGGCCGAGATCGTCACGGCGATGGCTGGTACGCACGCCCAGGTGATGTCCGCGGCCGAACTCGGGATAGCGCTCCGGATCGAGGGCTCCACCCGCGTCGACGTCCGGCACGCATTGTGGAACGACCACAGTCTGATCAAGACGTTCGGTCCGCGTGGCACCGTTCACCTCCTGCCCGCGGACGAGCTCGCCACCTGGACCGGCGCGCTGTCCGCACTCCCGCCGGGCATCAGCCCCTTTCCGGAGTCGGTGCGGATGAGCCCGGACCAGACCGAGGCGGTGGTGGAGGCCATCGGCACCGCGCTGCTGGACGCCGAGCTCACCGTGGACGAACTCACCGAGGCGGTGGCGGACCTCGCCGGGTCATGGGCGGCGGATCCGGTGATCCCGGCGTTCCAGACGTACTGGCCACGTTGGCGCCAGGTCCAGCACCTCGCGGGGCATCGGGGAACGCTGTGCTTCGGGCCGAACCGCGGCCGCAACGTGACCTACACCAACCCACGGCGCTGGCTCCCGTCGTTCCGGCCCGCCCCGGCGGAGGAGGCGCTGCCCCGGCTGCTTCGCAGCTATCTGCGTGCGTACGGGCCGTCGACACCACAGCGGTTCGCGCACTGGCTGAACGCGCCGGTGTCGTGGGCCCGTGCGGTGTTCGAATCCGCGGCCGGTGAGCTGTGCCGGGTCGACGTCGAGGGGAACGCTGCGTGGCTGCCGGCCGGCGAGGTGGACCTGCCGTACCTGCCGGACGTGCCCGGCCAGGTGCCGAGCGGAGTACGCCTGCTGCCGTACTTCGACGGATACGCCTACCGGGTCGGTAACCAGCCGCCCGAGCACCTCTACCCGGGGCGTGCCGCCGACCGGGTGCTCGGCGGCAACTTCCAGGTGCTCCTGGTCGACGGGGTGGTCGGCGGGTTGTGGCACCAGCGCCGAAGCGGCCGCCGGATCGCGATCACCGTCGAGCCGGTCGTGGACCTGACCGCGGCCCAGCGCGAGGATCTCGACCTGCAGGTACGACGGGTGGGTGAGGTGCTGCAGGGCAACCCGACGTTGACGATCGGCCGGGTCACCGTCGGCGGTCACGGCTGAGGCGGCCGGAGATCCCGTACGGCAGATGCGCGACCCAACCCTGGCTGGACGGGCGCGGATGCGAGGAGAATTGGTGGTTCGACCTCGCACCTGCGCCCGCTATGGTGAGGGCGTGACAGTCTTCCGGATCAGTGAGGCGGCCGAGCTTCTGGGCGTCAGCAACGACACGGTGCGCCGTTGGGTGGACGCCGGCCGGCTCGCCGCCGACCGCGACGGGCAGGGACACCGCGTGGTGGCCGGACAGGACCTCGCGGCGTTCGCCCGCGCCCAGGCGGGTGATCCGGACGCGGAGGGCGCCGGATTTTCCTCCGCCCGCAACCGGCTTCGCGGCATCGTCACCGCCGTCGCGAAGGACACCGTGATGGCCCAGGTCGACATCCAGGCCGGGCCGTTCCGGGTGGTGTCGCTGATGAGCCGGGAGGCGGTGGACGAACTCGGCCTGGAGGTGGGCTCGGTGGCGGTCGCGGTGATCAAGTCGACGAACGTCGTGGTCGAGCGCGGGGGCCGCTCGTGAGTGCCTGGCTGCGCACGACGCGGGCCGGCCTGGTCGCGCTCGCCACGGCGACGCTGGTCGGCCTGGCCGGCTGCGGGGGCGGCACGAACTCCGCCGGTGGCAAAGCCGCCGACACCCCCAACAGGAGCACCACCAGTGCGGCCGCGAAATCCGCCACACCCAAGGTCTCCGGGACGATCACGGTGTTCGCCGCCGCCTCGCTGACCGAGGCGTTCACCACGCTGGCGAAGGAGTTCGAGGCGGCGCATCCTCACGCCACGGTCCGGCTGAACTTCGGCGGCAGCTCGGCCCTGGCCACGCAGATCGACCAGGGTGCGCCCGTGGACGTGTTCGCCTCAGCCGCGCCGACCAACATGCGTGACGTCACCGAGCAGGGCCACGCGGCCGGAAGCCCGACCACGTTCGTCCGCAACCAGCTGGTGATCGCGGTGCCGAAGGGCAACCCGAAGCACGTGAAAGGGCTCGGCGATCTGACCAGACCGGGAACGAAGGTCGCCCTCTGCGCGGAGCAGGTGCCCTGCGGCGCGGCTGCCCAGAAGGCGCTGGCCGCCGCCCATGTCAGACTCACCCCGGTGACGTTGGAGCCGGACGTCAAGGGCGCCCTGACGAAGGTGCGGATCCGCGAGGTCGACGCGGCCCTCGTCTACCGTACGGACGCACGGTCGGCGGCCTCCGACGTCGACGGCGTCGAGTTTCCCGAGTCGGCCAAGGCGGTCAACGCCTACCCGATCGTCGTACTGAAGGATGGCCAGAACCCCAGCGGTGGCAGGGCTTTCACTGACTACGTGTTGTCCGCACGTGGACGGTCCGTCCTCACCCGCGCGGGGTTCCAGACTCCGTAAAGTCCTTCCGCATGACTGGATTCGTCTCCGGCAGGGAGCTCAGCGCGCGGTTCTACCACGAGGCCGTCCGGCCGGTCCTGGACGCGAGGCTTCCTGGGTTGCCACACAGCGCGACACTTCTCGGCCGTGGCTCGGAGGTGCTGGGCTTCGACGACGAGATGTCCGCCGACCACGACTGGGATGCCCGCGTGCTGCTCTTCCTGCGCGAGGAGGATCACGCCCGGCACGGCGCGGCGGTCGAGGAGGCGCTGCGGACGGGAGTGCCCGCTCGGTTCGCCGAGCATCCGACGAAGTACGAGATCCACACCCTGGACGGCTACGTCCTTGCCCAGCTGGGTTTCGACCTCGGCCAGGAAACCGAGGCGCACGACTGGCTCACCTTTCCCGAGGATCGGCTCCGGATGCTGACCGCCGGCGCCGTCCACCACGACGACGTCGGCCTGCGGGCTGTCCGCGACCGGTTCGCCTGCTACCCGCACGACGTGTGGCTCTACCTCCTGCTCGCGGGCTGGTGGCGGGTGCATCCGGAGGCCAACCTGGTGGGGCGAACGGGCTTCGCGGGTGACGAACTCGGGTCGGCGCTCATCGGTGCCCAGCTGGTGCACGACCTGATGGCCTTGTGTTTTCTGATGGAACGCCAGTACGCGCCGTACTCGAAGTGGTTCGGCACCGCCTTCTCCCGGCTGGCCTGCGGCGCCGAACTGACTCCCGTACTCTCCCGCGCTCTTCACGCCGGCACCTGGCTCGAACGCGAGGAGTCCCTGGCGGTGGCGTACGAGAAGCTCGCCGCCATGCACAACGCGCTGGGTGTCACCGAGCCGGTCGCCACCGAGGTGCACCAGTTGTGGAACCGCCCGTTCAAGGTCGTCTGGGGAGACTTCCCTGGTGCGCTGCGCGCGCAGATCGGGGACCCGGCCGTCGAACGTATCGCACGGCGGTGGCCGGTCGGGCGGATCGACCAGGTGCGGGACCTGTTGCCGGTGCCGCGCCGCCGGCACGAACTGCTGCGCCTGTACGAGGAAACCGACGAGGCGTAAGTCGTTCGCACCCGCGGGGGAGCGGAGCGTACTCTCGCCGGGATGAGCGATTCGGTCCCCGTGCTGTGGATCTGTGGGCCGCCCGGAGTGGGCAAGTCGGCGGTCGGCTGGGACTTCTACACGCACCTGGTCGACACCGGCGTACACGCGGGCTTCGTCGATCTGGACCAGCTCGGCATGTGTTATCCCGAGCCTGCGGGCGATCCGGGGCGGCACCGGATGCAGGCGTCGAACCTCGCCGCGGTCGTGGCCGGCTGCGCGGCCGCCGGGGCCGACTGCGTGGTCGCGTCGGGACTCATCGACCCGGGTCGCGACGAACCGGTGGGCCCGCTGCCGCGGTCGGCGGTGACCGTGTGCCGATTGCGCGCCGACGGTGACGTACTCCGGGCGCGGTTCGTCGGCCGTGGCGCCCAGACGGAGTTGGTGGAGGAGGTGTTGCGGGAGGCGGCAGCACTGGATGCGGGCGACTTCGCCGACGTGTACGTCGACACCACGGGCCTGTCCGTCGCGGAGGTGGTGCACCGGGTGCGCGCCGGGGCGGGGGAGTGGCCGGCGGTCGAGGCGAGGGCTTCGGTCGCCGACCCCCTTCCACGGCGTGTCAGCCACGCACCCGGCTCTGTCCTGTGGGTGTGCGGCGCCACCGGTGTCGGCAAGTCAACCGTGGGTTGGCAGCTGTTCGAGCGTGCGCAGGACGATGGCGTACGTGCGGCACTCGTCGACCTGGACCAGCTCGGCCACTTCCGGATCGGTGACACCGACGTGGACGACCATCAGGTCAGGGCGAACAACCTTGCCGCGGTCTGGGAGACCTTCTGGGCCGCCGGGGCGCGGCGCCTGGTCGTCAACGGGCCCGCCGACGATCCCGCAGCCGTCCGCACGTACGCGAACGCGCTGCCGAGCGCCACGCTGACCGTGTGCCGGCTGCACGCGGGGCACGACGAGCTCACCCGGAGGATCCTGATGCGCGGCCGGGGCGGCAGTTGGTGGCAGCCAGGCGATCCCCTGCGAGGACAGCCGGACTCGGTGCTGCGGCGGGTCGCGGACGAGGCGGCGACGACCGCTGCCGCGCTGGAGCAAGCCCGGGTTGGCGACCACCGGGTCGACACCGACGGACGTACGGTCGACGAGGTGGTGCAAGCCGTGCTTGCCCACGCAGCTGGTTGGCCCGCTACCGGCTGATCGAGGTCTGCTTGTCCCGCGCGGCGGTCACGCTGGACACGGTGACCGCCAGCACCATCAGCACCGAACCCAGCAGCAGCCATCGGGTCGGCATGGGCTCGGACGGCACGAGGGCGTCCAGCGCGATTCCGCAGACCAGCTGTCCGGACAGGGCCGCCAGCACCGTCCGCAGTACGCCGATCGAGCGGGCGGCGATCATGTTCGCGCCGGTCACCACGAGCGCGAGCGCACCGCCGAGGTAGGCCCACCAGGTCGTCGGCCACCCGGCGAACGGAAGGGCGCCCGCGGTGGCCAGCACCCCGGCGCCCAGGGCAAGCGCCAGCGTTCCTACCGTCGCGTTCACCAGCGACGCCGCACCCACGTTGCGGGCGACCGCCGCCAGCCTGGCGTTCAACGCGGCCTGGACCGAGCGTCCCATGCCGAGAACCAGCACGAACGCCATCACCCCGAGCGCCACGCCGGCCGCCGCATGACCGGCCTGCGCAACGGCCATCGCGACGACAGCCAGCGCGGCCCCGGCCACCCGGCCCGCGCTCACCGGCAGCCGGCCGGCGGCGCCGAGCCCCGCCCGGTCGGCGGCGAGACCGCCCACTCCGGTGCCGCAGACCGAGACGACGGTGAACAACGCCACTCCGAGGATCGGCGCGGCAAACGCGGTGCCGGCGACCGAGACCGCTCCGATGACGCCGCCCAGGTAGCACCACCACGGCAGCCGTTCGCGAAGGATGCGCCGCAACGACGTGCGTACCGCCGGCGAGGCGACGGAGATCACCAGCAGCAGCACGGTGGCGAGCCCGTTGCTCACCAGTGCCGCCGCCACCGGCGTGCCGAGACCGGTGGCCAGCCGGCCGTTCACCAGCGCCTGCGCGGCCGAGGCGGCGCCGCCGGTGACCGCGACGGTGACCGCACCTGCCTGCCCGACGACACCTGACAGCAGTCGCCGGTCGTGCGCGTCGTCGGAGGGCGCGCCCGTGCTCGGCGAGCGCGCGGCAGAGCTCACTCCCACTCGAAACCGGGTCCCTGCGGAGCGAGCGCGCAGCCGTTCTCCAGCCGAGGGTACGCCGTCGGCGAGGACCGCAGGCCGGTCTCCAGCCAGATCGCCGTCGGCGCGCACAGGAGCAGGCTCAGCGCGGCGGGGCCGCCGCCGTGTGAGGCGTACGGGACTCCGAAGGCCGAGGCCAGCGCGCCGACGGCACGGATCTCGGTCGGTCCGCCCGCGCGGCGAAGGTCGGGCTGCACGATGTCGCAGCCGCGGCGTTCGAAGAACTCGCGGAACTGGCCGGCACCGTAGAGGTTCTCACCGGCGGCGACCGGGATGCGCAGCCGTCTGGTGAGCTCGGTGTAGCCGCCGAAGTCCTGTGCGGGCAGGGGTTCCTCGAACCACGTCACGCCCAACTCGCCGAACGCCTCGCCCCTGCGCAGCGCCTCGCTGAGTGTCAACACCTGGTTGGCATCGACCATGAGCGAGACGTCGGGCCCGATCTGTGACCGGACCGCCTCGATCCGGCGTACGTCGTCGTCCAGGTCACCGGCACCCACCTTGATCTTCACACCGCGAAAGCCCTGCTCCACCGCCTCGCCGCACTGCTGCCGGAGCTCGTCGAGGTCGTAGTTGGACCAGCCCACCATCGCGTACGCGGGAACCCGGTCGCGGTGGGCGCCCCACAGTTGGTACGTCGGCACGCCGTGGGCCTTGCCCAGCAGATCCCACAGCGCGACGTCGATCACGCTGATGCCGAACGTCGCGAACCCCGCCGTGCCGTGGTACTCGGTCTCCACCTTCAGCGACTCGATGATCGCGGGGATCTGCGTCGCGTCCCGGCCGACCACCAGCGGTGCGAGTACCTCGTCGACGAAGACCGACAACGCCTTCGGCGCCCCGTCGATCCGGCCGAACGACGACGACCCGCGCCCGACCAGGCCATCCTCGGACTCGACCTCCACGACCACCGAACCGCCGCCGGTCAGCGTCTGCAGAGCGTCGCGGATCGGCCTGGCCGCGTGCGGACGCACCGAGTAGGTGGTGCGCACTTCCTTCACCTGCATGGGCTTTCCTTCCCCCGCCTCGTCTCGTTGTGTTCGCGTCTCGCATCCGCCGATGCGCACTCACCAGTCCGAGACGGAGTTGTCCTCTCGGTGCAGGATGTGCGCGCCCGCCATCTGGTAGGGCTCCGCGAGCGCCGCCTCGTCGTTCAGCTCCACGCCGAGGCCGGGGGAGCCCCCGCTGTAGAGGTTGCCGCCCTCCAGCCGCATGTCGGTGGTCACGATGTCGGCGAGGATGTCCGGTCGCCAGGTGAGCTCCTGCACGGCGAACAGCGGCGTGGACAGGTCGAAGTGCAGGCAGGCCGCGGTTGACACCGGTCCCAGCGGGTTGTGCGGGACCTGTTCGATGTAGTGGGTCTCACACCAGCCGGCGACCTTGCGGGCCTCGGTGAGCCCGCCGCAGATGCACAGGTCGACCCGGCAGTAGTCCATCAGGTCCTGTTCGACGAGTTCACGCCAGTCCCACTTGCTCGGCAACTGTTCGCCGGTGGCGATCGGCACGGAGATGTGCTGGCGCAGGTAGGCGAACTCCGAGGGGTTCTCCGCGCGCAGCGGGTCCTCGATGAAGAACGGCCGCATCGGCTGGAGTTCGCGGGCGAGTTCGATGGCGTACGGCGGGGTGGTGCGCTGGTGGAAGTCGACGCAGATCTCGACCTCCGGCCCGACCGCGTCCCGCAGTGCGCCGAAGGCGTCGACGGTCCACCGCACCGCGCGGGACTGCTCGTAGATGCCTTCCGCGCCTTGCCGGCTTCCTTCACCGGCTCCGAACCGGATGAACTGCCAGCCCTGTTCGACCTGGCCCTTGGCGTAGTCGACCATCGCGTCGATGGCACCGCGCGGGCCGTGTCCGGCGCCGGGTTGCTGGACGTGGCAGTAGCAGCGCGCGTAGTCGCGGGTCCGCCCACCGAGCAGGTCGTAGACAGGGACTCCGAGCACCTTGCCACGCAGGTCCCACAACGCGATGTCGATGGCCGCGACCGCGGCGGAGTGAACGTGCCCGCCCCGGAAGAAGTGGCCGCGCCACAGCGTCTGCCAGATGTGCTCGATCCGGGTGGGGTCCATGCCACGAAGGATCGGCGCGAAACTCTCCACCATCCCGCGTACGGCCAACTCACGGCCTGTGACTCCGGCCTCACCGAGACCGGTCACACCCTCGTCGGTGTAGATCTTCACGAACGTGTAGTTACGCGTCGGACGCTCGCGGTCGTGCACCAGGAAAGTCTTGACGTCCGTGATCTTCATGAGTCTCCTCATGGACAGACGGTCCGGCGGGACCGGTGTCCCTCCGTGATCTTTCCCTCGATACTAGGGCGAAGCGGGTTGCGGCCGGCTGGCGGGCAAGCACTGTCCGCTACCGGACAACTAATCCGCCGCGCCTGGGGAGCCGCGGAATCCCCGCTCCATAACGGCGGTTCACGGCTCGCCCGCCCGCTGTTCAGGCGGGCAGTTGTCACGCTGGGGTCCCGTCCGCATGCAGGCGCAAGTTGATCTTGCCTGAGATAGTTCAGGTTTTGAAAGGTTGCACAGGACACTGCTAGCGTGCCGCGGTCCGGAAACGGCCGAGGAGGACTAGTGAGTTCACAGAAATCCGCCAGACCGACCGTGGAAGAAGAGCAACCATCGGGAGTGTTGCGCAGAGCGATCGCCGCGTCGGCCATCGGGAACGGAACCGAGTGGTTCGACTACGGCATCTACTCGTACGGCGTGATCTACATCTCGGCAGCGTTCTTCCCGGGTGACACCCAGAACGCGACGTTGTTTGCTCTGCTGACGTTCGCGGTGTCCTTCCTCGTCCGCCCGCTGGGCGGTCTGATCTGGGGCCCGCTGGGTGACCGGCTCGGCCGCAAGCACGTGCTCGCGCTGACGATCCTGCTGATGTCCGGTGCGACCCTGGCGGTGGGGCTCATCCCCTCCTACAAGTCCATCGGACTGTGGGCGCCCGCGTTGCTGGTCATCCTGCGGATGATCCAGGGGTTCTCCACCGGTGGCGAGTACGGCGGTGCCGCGACGTTCATGGCGGAGTACGCGCCGAGCCGGCGTCGCGGCTTCTTCGGCAGCTTCCTGGAGTTCGGCACCCTGTCCGGCTTCTCCCTCGGCGCCCTGCTGATGCTCGGCTGCTCACTGGCACTCGGCGACGAGACCATGCACGCGTGGGGCTGGCGGCTGCCGTTCCTCGTGGCGGCACCGCTCGGTCTGATCGGTGTCTACCTGCGCTCCAAGCTCGAGGACACGCCGGTGTTCCAGGAGCTGGAGAAGTCCGGTGAGAAGGAGAAAATCCACCACCCGTTCCGCAGCCTGATCACGGAGTACTGGCGGCCGATCCTTCAGCTCGGCGGTCTGGTGATCGCCCTGAACGTCGTCAACTACACGTTGCTCACCTACATGCCGACCTACCTCAAGACCCAGATCGGGCTGAGCGCGAACTGGTCGCTGGTCGTCCCGATCATCGGCATGCTGGCGATGATGCTGTTCGTGCCCTTCGCCGGAGGGTTCTCCGACCGCTTCGGCCGCAAGCCGATGTGGTGGCTGTCGCTCGGCGGGTTGTTCGTCGCCGTCGTGCCGATGTTCTTGCTGATGGCCACGAACGTGGTCGGTGCGGTGATCGGGTTCGCCGTCCTCGGCCTGCTCTACGTCCCGCAGCTGGCGACCATCTCGGCGACATTCCCGGCGATGTTCCCCACGCACATCCGGTACGCCGGATTCGCGATCGCCTACAACGTCTCGACCTCGCTGTTCGGTGGAACCGCGCCGGCCGTCAACGACTGGCTGACGGCGAAGACCGGAGTCGCGCTGACGCCGGCGTTCTACATGATGGCCGCCTGCGCGATCGGCGCCATCTCGCTGATCCGGATCCCGGAGACGAGCAGGTGCCCGATCAACGGCACCGAGGTGCCCGGCACCGAGGACGCTCCGCCGCCGGTCGCCCTGGAGCCGGAACCGGTCGGCGCCGCGCCCGCCGCGGCCCGCACCACCTGAGTGCCAAGCCGGGCATGCTCGGCTGATCCGGCCCGCTGAAGTCAAGTTCCTGCCCCGACGCGATCCGCGTCGGGGCAGGACTCTGTCAAAGGACGTTGTCCATCACTACAGCTGCTCGGCTGTCTCGTCGCGGACCCGGCCGCGGGTGTCGAATACCAGCCGAGGGCCGGGACAGGGCAACCGCACCGGCGGAACACCCCCGTTCTCCGCTCGCCACCGGTACCCGGTCTTACGCCCGAGGTCCACAATCTGGCACGCCCGCACGGTGCCGACTCCCGACAGCACCAGCCGCCAGTACTCCGACTCCACATCCAGCCGACGTTTGCGTCCTCGCCTCACCACCAACACGCCCCTTGATCTACCAGGAGGTGTTGCGACCAGCACTAGAACCCGCCAAGCCGCATGGGGTCAGTTTTCGCGAAGCGTTGACAGGGTGTGGCGTTGAGGAACGAGACGGCGTTCACCCTCCGGTCGGCGTGCTCTTCGAGCTCAGCAGCCGCGGCCAAACTCGGCCGGGGTATCGGGCAGATCATCACCGTCGGCCTGGTTGTCGACGAGCTCACGGCCGACCGCAGTCGGGATGTCCTCGAATTGCAGGTCTTCGTACGGGGGGTGAACGGCGGTCGAGGATGAGTTGGCGTGGTCCGGCGGTGCCGCTACCCGACGACGCCACCAGGTGCACCCGCACAGTTGCGGGACGTCGTCCGGTCGGTCGCCGCTGATGGCCAACGTCCGGTCTGACGACGAGATGGCCGCAGCATCCGCCGACATCCTCCACCACCCGACTGGCGCCCTCTGGTCGAAGCCTGGCTTCGAACCGCCGTGGAGACTATCCGGCGGAGGAGGCACCCCAGCGGCCAGACGTGGAGTGACAGACGGCTGGGGTAACATCGGCCGTTCCAGGCGTCTAGGTGGGAGAAGATCGGCAGTGACAGGCGTACTCCATGTCTGCACGGCCAACCAGATCCGTTCTCCGATAGCTGAACGGCTGATGTGGGCCGGTCTCTGGCGCCGCTTCGGGCCGGCCTCCAATGAGGTCCCCGTGACGAGCGCCGGCACGAGGGCGACGGCCGGGCAGCGGATCCATCCGTACGCGGCCGCTGAGCTCAGGCAGCGCGGCGTACCATCTGACAACGCCGTCTCCAGCGCGCTCGACCTGGGTGTCGTGGCGCACGCGGACCTCATCCTCACCGCGACCCGTAAGCATCGCGACGAAGTCGTGTCGCTGGTGCCGTCGGCGCTCGACCGGACGTTCACCTGGCGAGAACTCGCGTGGCTCGTGCGGACGCTGGACCCGCTTCCGGTTCAGGGCCGTTCCTTGGAGGAACGGGTGTCGAACCTCGCCCGTGTGGCTCGGGGGCGCCGGGGCCACTCGCAACCAGCTGCGCCCGACCTGTTCGACGTCGCCGACCCGATAGGTAAGAGAAAGAAGGACTACACGCGGGCGGCCGATGAGATCGACGAGGCCATCGCCGCCATCCTGGCCGTCATCTAGACACCGAACGCTCGGCAGCGTAGGTCTACCTGCCCTTCTAGCTCTGGAACCGGTTGGTACGGCATGTCAGACCCGCATCACCACGAGTAGTTCCGCAGCTCACCTGAGCGATACTCACGGCACCAGTCAGGGCGGGCCGTTCGGAGCAGAGCGGCGTTGGGCCGTGACAGGACGTGTAGCCACCCGCCTATCGCCAGCATGAAGGTGACGTTCACTCTGTCCGTATGATGCCTTCGTCAGCAAGAGTCCGAGAAGTGGCAGATCGTATGGGAGGCGGGTCCACATCCACACGGCCAACCAGATCCGCTCCCGGATAGTCGACCGGCTGACTTCGGCCAGCCTCTGGTGGCGCCCCTGCCCGGGCGCCGACTCGATGTACGCCAGCGTCGAGTCACATCCAGTTGACTTGGCGGTCGCGGCGCGCGCCACTTGGTCCTCACCCCCTCCCGCCGGCACCGCGATGAGATATCGGCGCTCGCGTCCGCCATGCCGCACCGCCTACGGCAACGTATGGAGGGTCGCGACCCGACTGCTCGTGCATATGCAAACGTGCCAGAGTGACTGCCGGATAGCCACTTGCTCGGCGGGAAGAGGACGACTGTCCAGGTACGCGGGAGAACCCAACCCGACCCGCAGAATTAAAGTAGCTTGAGTCGACAACGGAAAATTGATGGCTAATTCAGAACGTCACGCTTACAGCGTCAAGCGGCAGTTTGTCTGGGCGTCGATAGGTCGTATTGCGGCAGCATTGATACAGGCAGTCACCGTAGTCGTCTTGGCGCGGCACGCAGCACCAAAAGAGTTCGGCATCTTCGCTGCCGCATACGGGGCGGTGATCGTGGCCCAAGCGCTCATCGACATGGGGCTATCCACTCTCACGATCAAGGAGCGCTCTCGGTCCAGGAATAGCCCAATTGTTTGGAACGCGCTACGTCTCAACGGTCGTATCACACTGATTGCTGTCCTATCCGGCGTCACCTTGTGTATCGTCCTCGCTATCAGTACGGGTACACCTTCTCTTATCTTCATTCCGTACGTCATATGGGCTGTCGCCGAGCGAAATGGCGATGCATGGCTCACTATTTCTTTCGCAGATGGCGACGCCAACATTAACATGACGAACCTGATCCTGCGTCGCCTTATGACCTTGGCCGGCCTCATGCTGCTGATCGCATTCGGAACGGCACCGGTCGTTGCATTCGGCCTCGCCGCCGCAACTGCTTCTGTCTGCTCCCTGGTATTCGCACGTCTCTACATTCGACGCCGTATCCTACCTACCGCCGCGGTGCCTACCCGCGCCATCCTCCGTCTCTCGTTCCCGTTCTGGTTCAACTCGGTGGCGGGTCAGCTGCGCAACCTCGATGCACTTATCGTGGGCGCCGTCGCCGGCACTACGCACGCTGGCCTTTACGGTGCGGGTGCCAGAATCACTGGTCCGCTCAGGCTCTTGCCGGATGCACTAGCGGCGGCACTGCTGCCGGCTGCGTCGCGAGACTCCTTCAGGGTTTCACCGAAGCTCATACGGCAAATGGCACTCTTTGCCTTGCTCGCCACTGTCATTGGGCTGGGGGGAGTGATGATCGCTCCGCTTGTAGTCCACCATCTACTGGGGACCGCCTACGCCGGAGCGGAGCTTGTCATTCAGCTTGCCATCGTGGGATTGCCCTTTGCCTCGCTGGTTGCTCTTTTGGCAGCAATTCTTCAAGGTATTGGCAAACAGTCGTTTGTGGCAGGCATCGCGTTCGCAGCTACTGTCACGTGCTTATGTGCAGTTGCCATCGGCGCTCTGCTCGGCGCCGCCGTCGGTGCAATGATTGGCTACTGCGTAAGTACAGTGCTCCATGCGGCGGTGCTCTCGGTAAAGGTGAATGCTGTTGCGCGCGATGCTAGAGAACCTGTCGCTGGACATCATAGTTCGACAGCGCGAAGAGGATCGGCAAGTTGACGAGGAGGGCGCACATGAAAAGTTCTCGTACGTTGGATGAATTCGCCAACCTGCGACTCCTCAACGGAGGGCTGCTGAACAAGTACGGGTTGTTGTCGGCGCTTCGCCCCGTGGAGAGCCCATGATCGTCGCCAGCCTTGCAGTGTCAATCTTGGTGCTTGTGTACGTAGCGCGGAGCTCCCCAGTGAGGGGTGTACTCCGACTAGTTTCACCTGACTTCATGGCTGCACTCATGTTGGTCGCGATTTTTGGCATTCGCCCGCTCTTCTCCGACAGGCTACCGACTGGCTTCTACGGCTATGACGTGTCCGCAGGGCAAGACCTCGCACTCACCGTCGGCATGACATGCCTGGTCTCGCTCGGGCTCGGGGTCTTCCTCGCCTCTGGCGGTAACCGATCACGTCCCGGCGAACGGCCACGACCCGTGGGTGCTCAGCCGATGACCCTGGGTAGGCTTGCGGTCGCGAGCGCAGGAGGAGTTGTCGTTTACGCGGTATTCATGGCGGCGAGATACGGCCCTTCGGTATTCGGCGAGCTTATGGCCGGTAGAAGTGCAAGCCTGAGTGAAACCTTGGGAGGGATCCCAGAAGTCGTCACGACGCTGCCGCTTTCCGGGTCGGTTGCGGCAGCTTTGTATCTGATTTCGCACCGAAGCCAAAAGATGTCTTCCGCGGAATGGTGGGCAGTCACACTAGCCGCCCTTGTCTCCGTGATCGGAGTTTCAGCACTAGGGAATCGCCGGTTCCTCATCCCGGCAGTTCTTGCGCCGGTCATCGCCGCCCTCGTCAGGCGCCCAGTTCGCCTTCACCTATGGCACCTCGCAGTCGGCCTGGCGATGGTAGTCGTGCTCGCCGCAATTCCCATGGTTCGCTCAGCTGGCGCTAGGGCGCCAGGGCAGTCCTTTGTCGATGCACTATTGCAATACATCCAACAAGAGGGGATTGTCGGTACCTTGGTCCCGGTGTTCGCCTCGTATGACACCGAAATGTTCGACTACATCGCGTTGGCAGGCCCTAGCCTCCAATCCGGCTTTGATCCGTGGGGGGCGGGCCGGGGGACTCTTCTCGCCTTCGTGACATGGCCTATGCCCTCAGCGTGGTTCCAGTCATACCGGGACGAGGTGCTGACCCGTTTCTGGGGCGGTGGCTGCGGAAACCCCGTTTGCCCAGTTTCGTCGTTAGCCGGCGTCCTGTACTTTGATGGCGGCCTTATCGTTGTCGCAATCGGCAGCGTCCTCGCCGGCCTGCTACTTCGACGCCTAACATTGGTCCTAGCAAATGCTGTGGAAGCATCGACACTGAAGTTGCTCATGACCGTCATAGCCTCGAGCTTTGCTCTAGTGGCGGTACGAACAGACACGGTTGCCGCGATTTGGTGGTGCTTCTACATGTGCGGGATTGGCTTGGTGTCTTATGCCCTCCTCCCGCGCAATGCCCAGCCGGTGACGACACCACGGCTACAACATGACAAATCTCTGCGCCAGCGATAGTTACGCCCTACCGCGGGCCATGCTTGAAACCAGCTACGTCGCCGCTGCCCGGGCCAAGCTCGAGCGCGGCGAGCAGCCAGTAGTCTCGTCTTCCTACCGATCCAGCATGGCGAGGATTCCTCGGGCGAACGTAGCCACCATGTCAGACATCAATGGGGCTTTGCCGGTCGTACGAAACGCCTTCGGCGGTTGGTCGTGCAGGAGCTCAAGAATTAGCCCAAGGAAAGATTCGGCATCGTTTGCCGACGAGTGTATGGTCTCGCCCTCGACCAGGTATTCAACCTCTGGCGCATGGTACGGCCACTGGGTCGTGGCAACTGGAAGTCCCATGACGAGCGCCTCGACGGCAAGCAATCCGACGCGGCCTGGGTTGACGAGTATTTGTGCGGTCGACGCAATGAGCGCCTTCATCTTCTCGTCGACGTAACCCAGACGGATTACCTGGCCGCGTACTTCGGCACGGTTGAGTAGCCCAGCGGACCTTCCCCGTCCCCCGACAATCAACTTGACAGTGGGATGGAGTTCCCAAAGTCTGTCGAGAGTCTCGGCCAGCATGTCGATTCGCTTGGACTCATCGAGCCCGCCGATATATGCGATCGTCCGATCCGGAACTAGGTTGTATCGCGATTGAAAGTCAAGAACCTCGCGATCGTCCAGTATCTCGATCGCTTCCTTGAGTTGGTGCGTGTCGACAGTGTTGTTGAGGGTGACAATCTTGCCCGGTTCCACCCCTGCGTCGGATGCATAACGTGCGCCGCCGGCGGTGTAGGCAAAAACTCGGTCGGCATGGTGTAGTTGCCAGCGTTCGATGGCCACGTCTAGTGGATTCGGATCGTCGACATACGTCTTGATATGACCCCAGACGCCGACCGGTGTGCCTCTGCCGAGCGTTCGTGCGATTAGCGCAGCGGACAGTTCGGGATTGGATCCGAGATGGGGGAAGACGACTCCGTCTGCGCCACGATAGAGCCGTCGCGCGTGCGAAATCTGCGCTGGCCCAAACCGTGTCCAGGCCATCGGTACGAGCCAATCAGGTCGCACTTCATCGCCGCGCTCGGCTTGCACGTCGTTCGCAGCGCCTGCTGCAACTCGAAGTTCCACGCCCGCCGTTGAGAGTTGAGCCCCGAGTTGTTCGAATAGCGGAATGCGATATCGAGGCACATAAGGTTGAACAATCCATACCGTCTTCATAGCTCAAGCCTCTCGGCCTGGGATGTGACACTCCGATACGCGCTTGTGGCGATTGCCGCGATATTGTAGATCGAGAAACGGTCCTCTACTTCGCGTCGTGCTTGGTCGCCAAGGGCGACGCGAGCGGTAGGATCACTCAACAGCCGCTTAAGCTCGGTGACCAGTCCGTCGAGGCTGCTATTGACTACTACGACCGCGTTTGGATCATGTAGTTCGGGGATCAGGCCGCATGTGTCTGTGACGATGGTAGGTAGCCCGATCGACATCGCCTCGAGTACCGACATTGGGAAGAGTTCCTCGATGGACGGGAGGACGTAGATGCTTGCCCGGCTCATGCGTTCGAGTGTTTGCGACGGCGCCAGCGAACCTTCCCACGATATGGCTCCGCCCGCATTCGCGGACTCGATGCGGTGCATGACGTCAGCAGCTTCGCCTTCGTCCGGGCCGACGAGCGTGAAGCGCGTCTCGGGGAACTGCTCTTTCAACGCGATAGCGGCTTCGACGAACGCGAGGGGCCGCTTCACGGCATGTAGCCGTGCCAGGAACAGCACCTCGCGCCCACTCTCAACGTCTGCCTGAAGCTTTGACACAGGAACGCCGTTCGGCAGCTGGGCGAGCGGCAAGGACGAGGTCCGGGCGACCTGCACAAGGTCGTCGCGCTCCTGCTCGGTCAGGTGGAACAACGTCGGCGCTTGTCGCAGTACCGTCCGCGTGGCGAGTGCGTCGAGCACATGGGCCAGCCGTCGTCGTGAGGCGTCGATCATGCCATGCGTCTGGGTAACGTAGGGGACCCCTCGCCTCCTCGCGAGCAGCGCGGACGGAAGTGTCACAAGGTCCCGTGCGAGATGCAGATGCACGATGTCGAACTCGGCAATGTGCCTATGCAGGTGAGCGAGGAGCCCAGGGGAGACAAGCCCGGAGAAGCCGAGTCCGGGAAGAAGCCGACGCGCCGGGAACAGTCTCGCCGGCACGCCTTCGAGCTGGGTGGGCGGCAAGTCATAGCCCCGGTGCGAGCCGAGAATGGTGACCTCGTGGCCCGCGTCCTGCATCGCCCGCGCAAGGTTGGTTGCGACCCGCACGGGGCCACCGAAGGCGCCATCGGGGGATACGAGCGTGACGACGTGTGCGATCTTCATGTGAACCGCACGCAGACAGCCGAGCCGTTCCAAATCGTGTTCGCGGGGACGGTGCCCTTGGCGACCGTGCCCGGCGTGACGAGCGCGGAGCGGCCGATCTGTGCCCCGCCCAGCACGATGCAGCGCGAAGTTACCCAGACACCAGCATCGATGTGGATAGGTCGCGTGACCAGCGCCATGTCGCGCCGGTGCGCGTGGCTGCCGGTTGTAAGGAAGGTCTCCTGCGAGATGACCACGTCGTGCCCAACGTAGATGTGGTCCTGGTTGTGGAACCACACCCCTTCCCCGATCCAGGAGCGGTCGTCGATGTGTAGCTTCCACGGAAATTTGACGCGGGTTCGAGGCCGGAAGATCACACCTCGTCCGATCTCGGCGCCAAAGAGCCGCAACACGCGTACCCGCAGGCCCGAGCTGATCTGCCAGGGATTTGTGATGAATAGCAGCTCGAAGACACTCCACAGGTAGACGACAAGTGCAGGCCTGTCCCACGCCTGTCGTTCACCCGGGGCCTTCGACAGGTCGATGACCGGGATCGTGGAAGCATCCTGGTCAGTGGACATCTGCCTTCTCCCGCGCGATCATGCGGTAGGCCTCGACTGTCGAGGCAATCCCTTCGCGCAGGCCGACTCTTGGAGACCAGCCTGCCTCACTGAGCTTCGATACATCGAGAAGTTTCTGCGGCGTTCCGTCCGGCTTGGACGCGTCCCACTCCGTGTGGCCTGTGTAGCCAACCGCGTCGGCCACCAGGCCGGCGATCTCCTGGATCGTCGCGTCCTTGCCGGTACCGACGTTGACCTGGCTCGGTCCGTCGTAGTGCTCCAGCAGGAAGAGGCAGGCGTCGGCCATATCGTCGGAGTGCAGGAACTCCCGCCGGGGCGTGCCGGAGCCCCAGTTCGTCACTGTCTTTGCACCGGTGCGGACCGCCTCGTCGTAGCGCCGAATCAGTGCCGGCAGCACATGTGATCCCGTCGGCGAAAAGTTGTCGTTCGGACCGTAGAGGTTCGTCGGCATCGCGGAGATCCACGGCAGACCGTACTGGCGGCGGACAGCTTGCACCTGGAGGATGCCGGCGATCTTGGCGATGGCGTAGGCGTCGTTGGTCGGCTCAAGTTGTCCGGTCAGCAGGGAATCCTCGCGGATGGGCTGCTCGGCGTACTTGGGGTAGATGCACGACGACCCGAGGAAAAGCACCCGCTCAACATCGTTGGCGAGCGCCGCGTCGAGAACATTGGTCTGGATGCGCAGATTCTCGCTGAGGAAGTCCACCGGGTAGGTGCTGTTGGCCAGGATGCCGCCGACCTTGGCTGCAGCGAGGACCAGGTACCTCGGCTTCGTCTCTGCCATGAACGCGAACGTGGCATCCCGGTCGCGCAGGTCGAGCTCCGCCGAGGTCCTGCCTACAAGCCGCGTGAAGCCACTGGCTCGAAGCTTGCGCCAGATCGCACTACCGACGAGCCCGCGGTGGCCAGCGACATACAACGTCGCGTCGCGGTCGAGCTCGCCGGGCGTGTAGTCGACGCCGTCGGTCACGCGGCCCTCCACGATGCGAGAGCAACTCGGTCGATCCACGGGCTACCAGCATGCTCAAGCGCCTCGATGTCGGCGTCGACCATGAGCCTGGCCAGCGCCCGGCCGTCGACCGTCGCCTTCCACCCGAGATCGACTCGCGCCTTGGTCGGGTCCCCGATCAGTGCATCTACCTCGGTGGGACGCAGGTAGCGCTTGTCGAACCGGACGTGCTCCCGCCAGTCCAGCCCAACATGGCTGAAGGCGATCTCCACGAATTCCTGGACAGTGACGCCGACTCCGGTGGCGAGCACGTAGTCTTCGGGCTGGTCGGCCTGGAGCATGCGCCACATACCCTCGACGTATTCGGGTGCATAACCCCAGTCGCGAACCGCCTCGAGATTCCCCAGATACACGTGGCGCTGCTTGCCAGCCCTGATCGCGGCGACGGCCCGGGTGATCTTTCGGGTGACGAACGTCTCGCCGCGGCGCGGGGACTCGTGGTTGAACAGAATGCCGTTGACCGCGAAGAGCCCGTAGGCCTCACGGTAGTTTTTGGTAATCCAGTAGCTGTAGAGCTTCGCCGCCGCGTAGGGCGACCGCGGATAGAAGGGTGAGGTCTCGTTCTGCGGCGGCGGGGTAGCGCCGTACAGCTCGGATGAGGACGCCTGGTAGTAGCGGGTCTTGATGCCTGCCAGGCGCACTGCCTCCAGCAGCCGGACCGACCCCGTTCCGGTCGTGTCCGCCGTCTGCTCCGGCTCGTCGAACGACACCCTTACGTGCGATTGGGCGGCGAGGTTGTATACCTCGTCCGGGCTGATCCGTTGCAGCAACGTCACGAGCCGTGTGCCGTCGCTCAGGTCGCCGTAGTGCAGGAAAAGTCGCGCGCCCCGTTCGTGCGGGTCGACGTAGAGGTGGTCTATCCGGCTCGTGTTGAATGTGGAGGCGCGCCGGATGAGGCCGTGGACTTCGTACCCCTTGGCGAGCAATAGCTCCGCAAGGTAGGAACCATCTTGACCGGTAATGCCTGTGATAAGCGCTCGCTTCACTGAGCCATCACCTCTATCGACTCGCTACTTTGTTCCCGAGCCCTGTCGTGAGGCTCCTTAGCCAAGGTCGTAATCCATTGCTCAAAGTGGTCAAGCGCCGCGTCCTGCGTAAGAACGCTGTCGCGAAAGCGGCGTCCTGCCGCCCCGAGGGCGCGCGCCCGCGCTGGATCTGCCCGGAGCGAGAGGACGGCGTCCAGAAGGGCCTGGGGATGGCCAGCGGGGACTCTCGTTCCTCCTCCGGAAGCATCGATCTCGCTAGCGGTAATGCTCCCCTCATCCGTAGCCGCGAGCACTGGGAGCGATGTAGAGAAGTACGTCGTGAGCTTGCTCGGCACCGCCATCTCCTTCACTCCCGCACGCTCGTTGACGAGGAGAATGTCGGCGCTCCCCAGCGTCTGCCGGAATTCATCGTCCGGAAGGGGTGGTACGAAGTCGATGGAGGTCACGTCGCCGGCGAGGGATTGCAGGCGAGCGCGTTGGTTGCCGTCGCCGAGCAGCACGAATCGAACAGGGGCGCGCTGTTGGGCAGCGAGCCGAGCAGCCTCAACGACGTTCTCAAGGCCCTGCTTTGCGCCCATGTTGCCAGCGTGAAGGACCACGGTAACGTCGGGGTCCCAGCCGCGTCGGCGCCGGACGGCGGCCCGATCGACCTCCATCGGTGGATCGACGTGGGACCAGTTGCGTATCACCTCGACACGCCTGGTCGCCACGCCCAATGTCTGGGTGACGAAGGAGCGAAATCTGTCGTGAATCACGACGGCTCCGGTCGCGGACCGAAGCGTGTGGGACTCCAGCGCCTTCAGCGCTGCCGCCGCAGACCTGCCGCCCTGGCTCGTCTCGGTAATGCCCAGGCTGTAGAGATCCTGGATCCAGATGCCGGTCGCGAGACCCCGCGACCAACGGGCGCGGAGCGCGGCGACCGCGCTGGTTATCAGGTGCGGCGACACGAGCAACACAACATCGGGACGATGCCACCGCGCGGTCAGAAAGCGTATTCCGAGGCTCAGCTCAGAGAGCAGCCTGCGCCCACCGGTCGGTCTCGCCGGCACATAGTGCGCCAAGCGCTGGACGCGGACTCCGTCGACCTCCTCAGATACGGACCAACCGCCGTAACCCTCCTTCACGCGCCACTCGGGGTAGTGAGGGTGGGAGGTGATCACGCGCACATCGTGCCCCCGTGCCACGAGGCCTTGCGCCAGACCCTCCGTGTAGGGGGAAATCCCGGTCGGCTCGGGAGCGTAATTACCGCCCAGGATCGTCACCTTCATTGCGCGTTCCAACCCCCCGGCCGTTAGCAAATATCGACGTACGGACTCCGCGGGAGGCGACATGGTCGCTGCCGCTGGCGGACCGGCCATTGGGGCAACAGTGTGTGACCGTACCGATACCGACCGTCTCGCCGAAACGGAATTCCGAAAAAGGGACCAGTGTGCCAGCCCCCTCAAGCACTCCTGCCGAAAGAGCTACTCCCCAACCCCAAGATTTCGTTCGACCAAACGGGCACGATACGGACGATCTTAGCTAAAGTCAAGATCGCAGTTCGTGTGATACGGATCACTAGGAGGACCCGCAGCGACCAAGGCCTGCCGACCGGAGCAGCGTGGGCCGAGCCTCCCGCGTACGCCACCGCAGCATTCGGACAAGATCGGATCCTGCTGCATGCGCTGCTAAACTACCGAACCGGGCCTGCCGACCAATCGAAACCTTCGGAGCAGTATGGACATCAGGGCGTACCTGCAGGCACTGCGGGCCCACTGGTTGCTTGCGGTGCTCCTGACAGCGTTGGGTGTGGCGACTGCCACGACATATTCGATGTCCCAGACGCCCGTGTACCGTTCGGATGTTCAACTCTTCGTCTCGATCAGCAGCGCCGACGCGGGCGCGGCTGATCTCAGCCAGGGCAACATGTTCACTCAGCAACGGGTGAAGTCGTACGCCGACATCGTGGACAGCCCGACCGTGACGAACGCAGTCATCAAGTCCCTCCACCTTCCCTACACTGCCGACGAACTTGCCAAACAGATCACTGCGGAATCTCCGCTGAATACTGTTCTGCTGAACATCGCCGTGACCGACCCGTCACCCAAGCAGGCTCGGGACATCGCCAATGCCGTCGCGAGTCAGGTGTCCAAGTTCATCGCTGCCATCGAGACCCCGAAGGGCGGCAAATCCTCGCCGATCAAGGCGACCGTCACCAAGAGCGCCTCGCTGCCGACGGCGCCCGTCTCGCCGAAGACCAGTCTCAACCTGGCACTAGGGGTCTTGATCGGTCTCGCTGCCGGCGTGGGACTCGCGGTCCTGCGCCATAGGCTCGACAACACGATCCGCGGTCGACGAGAGGTCGCCGAAGTAGCGGGCGTGGCGGTCGTCGGCGAGATCGCAGACGATCCGAAGACGGTTGAACGGCCGCTGATCATCGACGAGCCGACCGGCCCGCGGGCCGAGGAGTTCCGCCGGTTGCGGACCAATATTCGCTTCCTCTCGATCGACGAGCGGATCGACAGCTTTGTGGTGACCGGCTCGGTCCCCGCCGAGGGTAAGTCCACCGTGGCCGCGAACATCGCTATAGCGCTCGCCCAATCCGGCGAGACGGTCGTCCTCATCGACGGTGACCTCCGCAAACCGATGGTTGCCACGCTCTTCGGCTTACCAGGCGGCGTCGGCCTCACCAGCGTGCTCCTCGGTGACGTGCCGATCGAGGCCGCAATGCAGCACTGGCGGCCCGACCTGCCGCTCTATGTGGTGACCTCCGGTCCGACCCCGCCCAACCCCAGTGAACTGCTCGGCACGCGCCGACTCGCCGACCTCGTCAGAGGCTTGGTGGCGAAGGGCGTGATCGTGATCTTCGACTCGTCTCCGCTCGTGCCCGTGACCGATGCCGCGGTGCTGGCACGGGCGACCGATGGCGCGCTCGTGGTGACCCGGGTCGGCTCGACCAAAACCGACCAGCTCGAGACCTCGATCGAGGCCCTTCAGCACGTCGACGCCCGCATCCTCGGCGTGGTGGCGAACCGGGTCAAGCGGAAGAAGAGGCGCAGCTACGAGGGCTACTTCACTGCGCCGTCGAACGACCGGGCGGGGGTTTCGGCGGCCAAGGCTGCCCAGGCGGTAATGGCGCCGCACGACGCCGGCCCGGCCTCGGCGGACACCGTGGAGCCCCCACAGCGTAGAGCGACCTCCTACCGCCGCTCAGGCACCAGCAACGGGGTCGGCAAGCACGTCAACCAGAGGTAGGCGCATCTCGGTCGGGAGTCGCGATGCCAGGAGGCTGGTACATCCACGTGCCTGGTCCCGCGCTGATGTTCGTAGGCGGACGTGCGCCGGTTTCACCTGTGGAAGTGGCTTGACGACCTGGTTACGTCAAGATTTTCCAGCAGACGGGGGAGGAGAGCGTGAAGGTACTGATCATCGGGGGCGGGATCGGGGGACTGACCGCCGCGCTCAGCCTGCACGCGGCCGGGATCGACTGCGAGGTAATCGAGTACGTCGTGGAGCCCCGTGCGCTCGGCGTGGGCATCAACCTGCAGCCGCACGCCGTCCGCGAGCTCGTCGAACTCGGCCTGGGTGACGCGCTCGCCGACACCGGTATCGCGACGAGCCGGATGACCTACACCGACCGGTTCGGCGGCACGATCGTGACGATCCCTCGCGGGAGGTTCGCAGGGTACGCCTGGCCGCAGTACTCCATCCACCGCGGCGAGCTGCAGATGATGCTCCTCGCGGAGGTACGCAAACGCCTCGGCGGCATCTCGACCGGGCTGGCACTGGAGGCGTTCGAGCAGGACGACGCCTGCGTCACGGCCCTGCTGCGCGACGTGCGGACGGGCGAGCGCGTCTCGCGCACGGGCGACGTCCTCGTCGGCGCGGACGGCCTCCACTCGACGGTCCGCGCGCAACTCCACCCTGACGACGGGCCACTGCTGTGGAGCGGGATCCGGGTGTGGCGCGGGATCGTGGAGGCCGAGCCCTTCCTCGACGGCGCGACGATGATCGTGGCGGGCTCCAACCGTTCGGTGAAGTTCGTGGTCTACCCCGTGTCGGCCGGCGCCCGGGACCGGGGGCGGGCGCTGCTCAACTGGGTGGCCGAGGTGACCCTCGACGCGCCTGGCCCCGTTCCCGACGCGGACCTGTCCCGGCCGGGGCGGCTGGAGGACGTGCTCCCGCACTTCGACGGTTGGCGGCTTCCCGGCCCGGACGTCGCGGCGATCATCTCGGGCACGGAGCGGATCCTGGAGCACCCCATGGTGGACAAGGACCCGCTCTCCAGCTGGGGGACCGGCCGGGTCACCTTGCTCGGAGACGCCGCGCATCCGATGTACCCGGTGGGCTCCAACGGCGGTTCGCAGGCAGTGGTGGACGCCCGGGTGCTGGCGAGGGAGCTGGCCGTGGCCGCCGACCCGGTTGCCGGGCTGGCGGCGTACGAAGCGGAGCGCAGGCCGGAGACCAACGAACTCGTCCTCGCCCAGCGCGAGCTGCCGATGGAGGCGACCATCGAGTTGGTCACCGAACGCGCGCCCGAGGGGTTCGATGACATCGCCGACGTGCTGACCGCGGACGAGCTCGGCACCATGCGCGAGGCGCAGCGGCGGCTCAGCGACATGGACGTGGAGGCGCTCAACAGCCGCCCGTCGTGGAATGTCGTACGGCAGAAAGCCTGACGGCACCAGCGTTCTGCACGCGGATGACGCCGAAAGGTGCCGGACCGGCTGCGGACAGTGATCTGGACACTGCCCGACCGGCAACAGAGGATGCGTGGAATCGCTCCCGCGTTCGTGTGTGTATCGCCCCACCTCTGTGCCGGAAGGGACCAGGATGGTCGCGCTCCACGTTCCAGCGGTCCCGCGCACGCACAGGTCACGCGCCCTCCGCTCGGCGCTGCTCGGCGCGGTGGCACTGCTGCTCGCGTTGTCGGGCGCGGCCTGTGCCGGCAGCGACTCCGCGGGCTCGACCGGCGGCGGCAAACTCACCATCACGGTGGAGGGCCCGAACCAGTGGAACGACAGTGGTTCGTCGTTCGGCAAACCCTGGGAGGATCTGGTCGCGGCGTTCGAGAAGGCCGAACCCGACATCAGGGTGAAGACCGTGGTCCTTCCCCTGAACAGCTTCAGCCAGACGATCTCCACCCACCTGGCGGCCGGCACCGCGCCGGAGCTCGTCTTCAACCAGGCCCCGCACCAGCCCTACATGGTGGCCCCGCTGGACGAGTACCTGAAGAAGCCCAACCCTTACATCAGGAGTGGGCCGGGAAGCCGGCAGTGGCTGGACGTCTTCCGCAAGCGCTACTACGGCATCGGCAACCCGGCCAGCCGCAACGCGGACGGGCACGTGGAGTTCGTACCGTTCAACCTGGTCGGCACCGGCGTCTTCTACAACCGCGAGGCGTTCGGCAAGGCCGGAATCAAGGCACCCGTCGAGACCTTCGAGGATCTGATCGGTGCGTGCGGCCGGCTGAAAGCGGCGGGGTACACCCCGCTCGCGATGGACCGCTCCGACCTCGGGCCGGGCTGGACCATGGCCACGATCAGCGGGATGCTCCTCGACAGCTGGGTCGACAAGATCAACGTCTACACCGTGGACGGCAAGCCCGGTAAGGCGTCCTCGTCCACCGGTGCACCGGTGGTCGCCGGGAAGTCGATGGCGAAGGCTGTGCTGACCGGTGAGCTCACCACGAGGACGCCGCAGGTGGTGGAGTCCCACAAGCTCATCAAGCAGATGTGGGACGCGTGCGTGGACAAGGACTGGTCCGGCAACACCGAAGGGCTCAACGGAGCGGTCGTCGGCCTGCGCGACTTCGCCTCCGGCAAGGCCGGCATGGCGTGGGGCGTCAACTTCGGGGTGAGTGCGCTGAAGGACGTGAAGTTCTCCTTTGCCAGCATGCCCTTCCCGCAGATCACGAAGGCGTCGACGCCGCTGGCCACGGGTGCGCCGGCCCGCTTCGGGGCCGGGGTCGGCGGCACGAGCTACATGATCCCGTCGACCGTCAAGGGCGAGAAGCTGGCGGCGGCGATCAAGTTCCTGCAGTTCGTGAGTACGCCGAAGAACATCCAGCCCTGGCTGTCGCGCACCGGCGGCATCTCCGCGGTGGAGGGCGCCAGCGGCGCCGACGCCACGAAGGCGTTCGCCGACGGCACCTGGGGCGACTCGATTCCGCTGGCCGTGCCGGGTGGGCCGCCGGGGGTGACGACACTCAGCCTGTACGAGGGCTGGCTGCTGGGCACGAAGTCCCTGTCCCAGCAGGAGTCCTACCTGCAGGACATGTGGACCAAGGGCCAGCGGCAGGCCGTCAAGGACAACAAGTGGGACAAGGAGCCGTGGGCGAAGTAGCGACCGCGGCGGTCGAGCACCGGCGCGACTCGAGTGACCGCGAAGGCCAACAGGGACGAGGGTCCCGGCCCGGCCGGCGTCGGCGTACCCGCTTTCCGTGGTACGCCTACCTCGCGCTCGTGCCGCTGTTCGCCACCCTCGCGGTCTTCGCCTACTACCCGGCGGCCAGCGGCATCTGGCACTCCTTCTACGAGTGGCGTCCGGGCTTCGACTCACCGTTCGTCGGACTCGGCAACTACACCACGATGATGGCCGACGACCTGTGGTGGAAGTCGTTCCGCAACCTCGGCTTCATCTTCGTGTTCGGCGTCACCATCGCGTGGGCGCTTCCGCTGCAGGCGGCGGAGCTGATCATCAGTCTGGACAGCAAGCGGGCACAGTTCACGTTCCGCACCCTGCTGATCGCGCCGATGGCGTTCCCGGGCGTGGTCACGGTGTTGTTGTGGGCGGCGATGTACGAGCCGACCAACGGCGTGATCAACCGCGTGTTGCGCGGCGCGGGCCTGGGCTTCCTGGCGCAGAACTGGGTCGGCGACCCTAAGTACGCGCTGCTGTCCCTGCTGTTCATCGGGTTCCCGTTCGTGGCCGGCCTGCCGTTCCTGGTGTTCCTCACGACGCTGCAGAACGTCTCGGCGGAGATCTTCGAGGCGGCCGAACTCGACGGGTGCGGCCGGCTGCGCCGGTTGGTCGCGATCGACCTGCCGCTGATGACGGGTCAGTTGAAGCTGCTGGTGTTCCTCGCCACGATCGGCGTTCTGCAGTACGGCTTCGCGGCGTACCTGCTCACCGGCGGAGGGCCGGACAACGCCACGCAGGTGCCCGTCCTGCGGATGCTGGGCGTTGCGTTCCAGGGCAGCCAGTGGGGCTACGCCGCCGCCCTGTCGACCACGTTGTTCGCGATGACGATCGCGCTGAGCGTTGTGATCGTGTTCGTACGCAGGAGGGGCGACGCCGATGTCCGTCCGCTCTAGACGTCGCCGGCGCCACCAGACCGCGATCAAGGCGGCGCTCAGCCTGATCGTGTTCGTGGGGCTGTTCCCGTTCCTGTTCATGCTGGTCACCTCCTTCAAGACCAACCAGCAGTACTACGAGTCCTGGTGGCTGCCCACGTTGCCGCTGCACCTGGACAACTACACCCGCGCCTGGGCGCAGATCCGGCCGTACTTCGTCACCTCGGTCGTGGTGGCGGCCGCGGCCATCGTCGGGGCGCTCGTGTTGTGCACGGTCGCGGCGTTCGTCTTCGCGCGGTACCGGTTCTTCGGCCGCAACGTGTTGTTCGGGCTGGTCGCAGCCCTGCTCATGGTCCCGGGAATCGCGAGCCTGATCCCGATGTTCGTGCTGATGCGCGACCTCGGCCTGCTGAACACGCGCGTCGTCCTGGTGATCCCGCATCTGGTCGGCGGAGCGGTCCTCGGGACCCTGCTCATGAAGACGTTCGTCGAGCAACTGCCACAGGAGTTGTTCGACGCGGCCCGGGTCGACGGCGCCGGCGGGCCGCGCCTGTTCGTCTCGATCGCGCTGCCACTGTCCCTGCCGGTGGTCGGGACCATTGCGCTGGTCACGGTGATCGGCGTCTGGAACGACTTCTTCTGGCCGCTGCTCACCGTCACCGAGAACGAACTGCGCACCGTGTCCGCCGGGCTGCAGTTCTTCCAGACCCAGAACGCCACCGAGTACGGCCCGCTGTTCGCGGGCTACGCGATCGCCAGCATCCCGCTGCTGATCCTGTTCGTCTTCTTGTCGAAGTACTTCCTCGCCGGCCTGCAGGGCGGACTGCCCGGGGTGGGCGGCAACAAGTGAGGCCGGCCGATCCGGTGACGCCCACAGCGCCGCCGAGGACATCCTTGTGGAGGTTCGCCATGCCCGGGCGGTTGCGCCGTCGGAGCCCGCTCACCGTCGCTCTCGCGCTGGCAGGTCTGCTGACCGCCACGGTGGCGGCCATGCCCGCCGTCGCGATCGCGTCGGCCCCCGCCACCACCTCGGCGGCCGCCACCTCGTCGGAGGGCATCACGGCGGTGTCGGCACACGACACGACCGTCGAGGTCGGCGGAAGCGTCGCCGAGGCCGGCGCACAGGTGGCGATCTACGTCCTCGGCGCGGAGGCGGACGCGGCCGACTACGACAACGGCACGGCGGTGGCGCGGACGACGTCGGGAGCCGACGGCGCGTTCGCCGCGTCGTTCCCTCGTACCGACCAGGCGGGGCGCGACCGGTTGTACGACCAGTACGTCGCCGTGGCCGGGTCGGGCGCGGACGCGAGGGTCGTCGGCGGCCCTCGGTATGTCGACCGACTCGACTTCACTCCCGCGCGCGACTTCGACTACCCGAAGGCGGCGAGCAAGAAGGGCCTGCAGGTCGAGATGACCGACGACGCGGAGGAACTCGGCGTCCAGCACGCCGGGATCAACGTGGCGTTCAACGAGATCATGCGCAACGGGCCGGGTGACGACCCGTCGAAGGTCGTGCCGTTCGAGTCCGGCGGACGGACGTTCTACTTCGATGCGGACGCGGTCGCGCGCCTCGACGGGCAGATCAAACCCCTGTCGGACAACGGGATCCTCGTCAACCTGATCCTGATCCTCTACCAGAGCGGCGACCCGAACTCCGCCTGGCCGATCCTGCACGACCCCGACGCCGCGGTCGGCTCCGGCACCGTCTACGCGTTCAACACCAAGACGGCGGAGGGAGTGGCGTACTTCACCGCGGCCGTGGAGTTTCTCGCCGACCGCTACACCCGCGCGGACCAGGCACACGGACGGGCCGTCGGCTACATCGTCGGCAACGAGGTCGACGCCCAGTGGGTGTGGGCGAACTCCGGTGACACGCCGCTGGAGCAGTTCCTCCCCGCCTACGCCCGGGCGGTGCGGATCGCCTGGCAGGCAACGCGGAAGTACTGGTCCGGTGCTCGCACCTACGTCTCGCTCACCCACTGCTGGACCACCGTGTGCGGCGACAATCCCGACCCGGCGAACCCGACCAGGTTCTACGCCGGCAAGGACGTCGTCGACCAGTTGAACGCCCTCACCAAGCGCACCGGAGACGTCGGCTGGAACGTCGCCTACCACCCCTATCCGGAGAACCTGTTCGACCCGGCGTTCTGGAACGACAAGGCCGCGACACCCGGCTTCGACACCCCACAGATCACGTTCAGGAACATCGAGGTGCTGCCGGACTACCTCTCCCAGGACGACCTCACCTACGCGGGCGCGAAACGGCGGATCATCCTGTCCGAGCAGGGCTGCAACACCCCCGGCGACACCGCCGATGCCGAACGCCTGCAGGCCGCCTGCTACGCGTACGCCTACTACAAGATCCGCTTCCTGGACGGCATCGACGCGTTCATCCTGCACCGGCACGTCGACCACCAGCAGGAGGGCGGTCTGCGGCTCGGCCTGTGGACGTGGGACGACCAGCGGTCCGAGGCGGCGATGCCGGGGCGGCGCAAACGAAGCTACGACGTGTTCGCCGGCATCGACACCGCGCGGTCCCTGGAGGTCACCGACTTCGCCAAGTCGGTGATCGGCATCCGGGACTGGGCCGACGTCGTCCCCGGCTTCGACCCGGGAAAGCTCGCCGAGCGCACACCACCCTCCCAGGTCGGGACCAGCAACGGCGCGAGGCCGGTACGCCCGCACGTCCTCGCCGATTTCGAGACCGGTCCGGACGGGTGGCGCGTGTCTGACAACGCGGCCGCTGTCTCGACGGTGGCCGGCGGCTACCACGGACGCCGCGCGCTGCGGGTGCGGTTCGACGCGGCCTCGTTGCCGGCGTGGTCCCGTGACGCCAAGACGTGGAAGGGCGCCGACGTCGTTCTCCCGCAGCCGGTGGACGCGACCGCCACGCCGCACCTGAGTCTCGCCGTGCGGGTGCCGACACCCGCAGCGGGAGAGTTCAAGCCGGGCAACGTCTTCTACGCCAAGGTGCGCGCGTACGCGGCCGACGGGCAGGTGGCGTACGGCCTGGCACGGTTGGACCCCCGGCGCGGCTGGAACGTCCTGTCCCTGGACCTGTCCGGTTGGAAGGAGCGGTCACAGCTGGCCCGGGTGAAGGTATGGGTGCGCGGGTCCACCGACGACGACTGGCGCGGCAGCTTCGACGTGGACGACGTCGCGGTGTCCGGTGAGGTCGCGCCGGGCGGGGCGGTCCCGAACCTCGACGTCTCGGCGACGGTCGCCGCTCACCACCCGGTCGGTTCGAGGCTGTCGGTGAGGGTCACCAACAACGACGTACGCCCGCTGGCCGGCAAGCTCAGCTTGCGCCCCTGCGACGGTGTGGCGGTGTCACCGGACATGTTGGACGTCGACGGGATCGGGACCGGAGCAGCCAAGACGTACGACACCACCGTGACGTCGTTCGACCCGGCCGACGCCGACCATCCGGTCGTGTGCGCGGCCTACGACGGACTGGTGCTGCCGGTGGAGTTCACGGTGCCCGCCGCCACGCCCACGTCGCTGTTCACCTTCGATGACGGGGTGCAGGGGTGGAAGGCGGGGGACAACGTGACGTCGGTGGCGAGCGTGGGCAGCTTCGCCAACGGGCCCGGGTCCCCACACGGCGGGGCCGGTGCGCTGGAGGCGACCGGTGCCGCCGCTCCGGCTTCGGAGAGCAGGACCGTCGCCGTCGACCCGGCTACCCCGCTGGACCTGTCCGGAGCGAAGGCCGTCGTCGCCTGGGTGGACTCCTACGGAGGCGCACCCGGAGCGACCGGATACGAGGCGACGCTGACGCTGGTCAGCGGAGCCGAGCGCCGGTCGGTGACGGTGGGATCTTTCACGCCGGACAGGTGGAACGAGCTGCGCGTCGACGTCGGCGACTGGGCGGCGCGGGACCGGATCACCCGGATCGAGGTCGGCTTCCGGGCGATCGGGTCGGACACGCCCTGGAGCGCGAGGTTCCAGGTCGACGACGTCGCCTGGCTCGACTGACGTCCCACCCGCGCTCAGGTTGAGAATCGACTACACGCCGGCTCTCTCGTGGTGGTCTTCGTGGCTCGCCTGCTGGGGAATCCGGGTCTGCTCGTGTTCTTCTGCAAGCTCGTAGCTGCGCAGGCCGTTTCCCAACGCGAAGAAGGTCGGGGCCCACTCACCGACGAAGATCCCCCACCGGTCCGCACGGTCGATGCCGGCCCGCTCTTTCCGGTTCGAGACCATCCAGGATGCGACCGAAAGTCCGATACTGGCGAACCCGGCGATGTATGCGTGCTCGGACCTGATTCCCATTTCATGCAGCTTGCGAAGCATGGGACCTCCTCTGAACGCGCGCCCTGTTACGTCGACGCTCGCACCGTAGGCACGGCCGGTCGGTGGGGGCACGAGACCGGTGACCTGTCGGCTTGGGACCAACGCAGTGAGCCCGACCGGCCTGGTCGCGGGGCCTCACCTCACCTTGTGTGGTTGCGCCGCGCTCCTCAGGTGAGCAGGAGGACGGCGTAGGCCGCGAGCCAGTGCTCCACCATGTAGTCGCTTCCGGCGACGTGCGGCAATGCCACGTCGGCATGCTGCCGCATCGCCGTGAGCGCGACGCCCACCCGCGGGTCGTCGGCGGGAAGGGACTCGGCGATCCGGCGCCAGCACCACGCGCGGCTCGCGTTCAGGCCGTGCAGGTGGGCGATCTGGCCGTCGCTGTCGTCGGACACGACGGCCGGGGTGAACAGGGCCGCCGGACGTCCGTCGGCGAGTCGGGGAAGGAACCGTTCGAGCCAGCCGGGAAACTCCTCCGCGGGCACCAACTGGGCCATCAGCTCGGCCTCGGTCAGCGCGGGGGAGAGGAAGTCGTTGCCGGACGGCTCCCACGCACCCGGGTAGTCGCGGTCGTCACCGAACCACCGGTGCGTGGCCGTGACGAAGGCGTCCAGCAGCTCCGGGTCGCCGGCGGCCGCGCGGGCCCGGGCGTACGGAAGCGACAGGGAGACGGCGAAGGCGCTGTTGGAGTGCACGCCGTACCGCACCGGATAGGTCGCGTCGGGCAGCCACCGCAGGAAGTTCCCGGTCAGCGTCTCGGCGAGCGGGGTGAAGCGTTCCGCCCACCGCCGGGCGTCCGGGTCGTCCCAGCCGGCGAGTTCGTGGGCGAGCCGCAGTGCCCATCCCCACCCGTAGGGGCGCTCCCGGCGACCTCCGACACTGTCGACCATGTACGCGGCCTCGGCGGCCAGGCCGTCGGTGCTGAGATGGCTGTCGAGGGCCGCCCGGATCTCCTCCTCCGGCAGCGCCCCGACCGGGACACCGCGGCTGCCCGTCGCGAGCAGGCGCACGAGCAGCCAGTACATCTCCACACACGAGTGCCAGTCGTAGCTGCCGTAGAAGACCGGGTGCTGTGCGCGCGGCCGGTGCGGGAAGTCACCCGGCGCCCGCATCGTGTGTGGGAGGGCGTACGGGAACTCCCGGTCGATGTTGTCCAGCGCCACCCGTGCGTAGGAGCCGGCGTTCGCCTCCAGCTGTTCTCGCTGCTCCAGCCGTTCCCGCCACTGCTCGACCACCGGGCATCGCTCCTCGCGTCGACGTCGCCTGACCCTACCGAGTGACGGCGGGGTCAGGCGACGTCGAGCCACCGAGGAAGGCGACGTCGAGCCAGCTAGTAGATCGCTGCCTCCGCGGCGACTCCGTTGCTGTCCCCGAGCACACCGACCTCGAACCGCTGACAGCTCAGGTTCGTCGGGCTGCCGTCGGTGCAGTTGATCAGTCCCTTGTCGACGGCCACCACCAGATGGGCGTACCCGGACTCGAAGCTCACGGTCTTGTTCGCACCCCTCGCGAGCTCACCCAGCTCCTCCCAGCTGTTGGTCTGGGCGCTCCAGTGGTGCAGCCAGACACTGCGGTTGTCGGTGTTGAGGTTCGTCAGCTTCAGCGACTTGAGCCCCGGCGGCCGCTCGGCGGTGACGTTCAGGTTGACCTTGCTGCCCTGGTTGACCAGCGTGCCGGGCGGAGGGTCCTGCGCGACGACCTTCAGCCGGTTCATGTCGATCTCGCCGGTGGGGTTCCAGACGAAGCCGATCCCCAGCCCGACCGCACCGAGCAGGTCGTTGGCCGCCTTCTCGGTCACGCCGACGACGTTCGGCACCCGCACCTGCGCGGGCGGGGGCGGCGGAGGAGGCGGGGGCGGGCTGTAGACGGGAACGGAGACGCCGACGCGGGTCCAGTTCAGCTGGGCGCCGTCGGAGTTGCCGAGCCACCAGTTCCTGTCGCCTGGCGTGTAGAAGAGGACGTCGGTGCGCCCGTCGCCGGTGAAGTCGCCGGTCCAGAAGGGGCGGCCGTCCCAGATCTGGCCGAAGCCGCTGGTGTTGGCGGCGACGCTCCACTGGAGTGTGTTGCCGTCGCTGCGGCCGAGCCACCAGTTCTTGTCGCCGGGGTAGTAGAACATGATGTCGGTACGGCCGTCCCCGGTGAAGTCGCCGGTCCAGAAGGGGCGGCCGTCCCAGATCTGCCCGAAGCCGCTGGTGTTGGCGGCGACGCTCCAGCGGAGCTGGCCGCCGTCGCTGCGGCCGAGCCACCAGTTCTTGTCGCCGGGGTAGTAGAACATGATGTCGGTACGGCCGTCCCCGGTGAAGTCGCCGGTCCAGAACGGCCGGCCGTCCCAGATCTGCCCGAAGCCGCTGGTGTTTCCGGCATACCCCCACTGAAGTGTGTTGCCGTCACTGCGGCCCAGCCACCAGTTCTTGTCGCCCGGGCTGTAGAACATGATGTCGGTACGGCCGTCGCCGGTGAAGTCGCCGGTCCAGAAGGGCCGGTTGTCCCACACCTGGCCGAAGCCGCTGGTGTTTCCGGCGACGTTCCACTGCAGGGCGTTGCCGTCGCTGCGGCCGAGCCACCAGTTCCGGTCGCCGGGGTAGTAGAACATGATGTCGGTACGCCCGTCGCCGGTGAAGTCGCCGGTCCAGAAGGGCCGGCCGTCCCACACCTGCCCGAAGCCCCGGGTGTTTCCGGCGACGTTCCACTGCAGTTGGTTGTTGACCGTGCGGCCCAGCCACCAGTTCCGGTCACCCGGGTAGTAGAACAGGATCCCATCCTGACCCGGTGCGGTCCGTACACTCCAGACCGCACAGCCTTCCGGTGAGTTCCCGAAGCCGGCGGTGTTGCCCACCCGCGTCCATCGCAGGGTCGCGTCCTGGATCGAACCGACCCACCAGTCCTTGCCCGTACGGAAGTAGTCACCAGGATCGAACAACAGCAACTGGTCGCGCGGCTGGCCGCCGAACCGGCCCACCCACGCGTAGTCCCCGGCTACCCGCCCTGGAAGATTGCCCGTCGGCGACGGCATGTGGCCCCCCTCGATCAACTCTGGTACGAGACAACGGACCTTGATCCACAAGTCCGTGATCAGAAAACCAGAAGCCGACGCGGCGCAGGGGCCGTTTCGCCGAATCCCCTTCCCTGCCGGGTGCTCCGAGCTCTCCGGCAGCTACCAGTCAGGCCTGGAAGGTGGGGTAGTCCGGGACCGGCGGTGCGCCGGTGTAGCGGTGGCCCGGGCCCATGTAGCTCATGGTCACCGCACGGCGCGGGTCGCCGGAGGTGTTCGCCGCGCTCCCGTGCAGCAGCAGGCTGTGGAAGAACAACGCCGAGCCGCGCCTCATCGGCACCGGTACCAGCGCGGCCGGGTCGTAGTGCTCGGCGGGTACGACGAAGTCGTCCTGGGTCTGCACGTGCGGCAGTGCGCCGCGCCGGTGACTGCCGGGGACGACGGTCAGGCAGCCGTTGTCCGTCGTGGCGTCGTCGAACGGAATCCAGCACGACCACAGCGACATCGGCTCGATCGGCCAGTACGGAGAGTCCTGGTGCTGCCCCTTCTCCGACCCGACCGCAGCCGGCTTCATCAGCGCGGTGGCGCGGAACAGCCGTGGAGGCTCACCGACCAGCGCCCGGACGAAGCGCAGAACCTGGTCGCTGGTGATCAGCCCGTGCAGCAGGTCGTCGTGGAACAGCCCGTCCACCTTGCGGATGTCCCCGCCGTCGGGACGCACCTCGCCGGACCGGTCGAGCGCGGGTTCGCGCTGTAGCCTGATGCCGTCCGGAGCCGCCAGCCGGCCACTGGCGTAGTCGCCGAGCCGGGCGGCGTACCGCGCGCAGTCGCCGGCGCCGACCAGATCCTCCACCAGGAAGAACCCGTCGCGCCAGGCCTGCTCGCCCACCACGTGCCGCCCGGCGGCCAGGTCGTTCACCATCGCCGTACCTCCCCGTCGTCGCAGGCTCACGTGCGTGCGGTCTCGTCGAGTAGTTCGTCGATCAGGTACGGACGGTTGTCGGCCACCGAACGCCAGACCGCCTCGCCCATCGCCACCGCCAGCGCACCCTCCCGGCTGTCGGCCGGTATGCGCAGGTCCAGCGACTCCTTCGACGGGCCGAGCAGCAGGTCGTGCCGGATCAGCGGGTCCGCGCCGCCGTGCCCTCCCTCGCCACCGGCGACGTCGTGGCGCCGCGCCGGCTCGAACATCGGGTAGTGCACGATCTGCCCCGACTCCGGTGTCTCGCCCTTCCCGTCACGGAAGTCGATGCTGCACGTCTCCAGCCGCCCGTGCGTGCCGTTGATCGCCAGCCGGTAGCCCTCCCACCCACCGGAGAACAGGACCGAGTAGCTCAGGCTCGCGCCGGACCGGTAGCGGACGACCGCGGAGTAGGTGTCCTCGATGTCGATGGCCTCGTCGTAGATCCAGTTCCGGGTCCCGGGCGGATACTGCACGGTGTACGGCAGGCCGCCCAGGCCGGTGCGTGGCTTCAGGTGGTCGTCCTCGGGGACGTCGCCGTCGGCCAGCCAGCGCTGGTGGTACGGGCAACCCCGGCGCGGGCCCACGAGATCCGGGTCGGCGGCGCTGTCGGGGTCCGGGCGGTGCGGGCTGTTCGGCCCGTAGTAGTTGAGCGCGCCGTAGGCGAACACCTGCTGCGGCACGTCGCCGACCAGCCAGTTGACCATGTCGAAGTGGTGACAGGCCTTGTGGATGGACAATCCGCCGGAGATCCGGCGTTCGCGGTTCCACCGGTGGAAGTAGCTCGAACCGTGGTAGGTGTCCACGCTCCAGGTCAGCTCGACACTGGTCACCCTCCCCACGGCGCCGTCGAGCAGCATCCGCTTCAGCTGCCGGTTGCGCTCGGTGTAACGGAGGTTGTGTGCCACCCTGATCGACCCGCGGCTGGCGCGTTCGGCGGCGAGCATCTCGCGCACCTGCGCGCAGCTTGCCGCCATCGGCTTCTCGGTGATGACGTCACGGTCCCGGCGCAGCGCGGCGATCGCGTAGATCGCGTGGGTGGCGTCGGGTGAGGTGACCAGCACGACGTCCGGATCGACCTCGTCCACCATCCGGTCGAACTCGGCCGGCGCGTAGTACGGGACGTTCGTGGAGGTCAGGTCGCCGAACGCGCGTACCCGCTCGGCGTCCACGTCCAGGATCGCGACCAGCTCGCCGTGCTCAGACACCTCGGTGAGCTCCGACGGCTCGGCCCTGCGGGTGCCCGTGGCGTCCAGGCCGAGCAGGGGCAGCGCGAACAGCGACAGCCCGCGGTTGGACAGGCCGCAGAGGGCATATCTCGTACGTCTTGTACGGCCGGTACGCCGGTCCGCCGTGGTGCCGCTCATCGGTCGGGTCCGAGGTGTCGGGAGAAGAACGCCACGGACCGGTTGCCGCCCCAGCCGTGCCCGCCGGGGAAGAGGTCGAGCTCGAGGTGGTCGGCCGCGTCCGCCGCCCTGTAGATCTCGCGTACCCGCTCGTGGCAGGCCATCGCCGACTCCAGCCGGAAGCACTCGTCGTACGCACCGATGTCAACCAGCAGCGGACGGGGCGCAAGCAGTCCTTGCAGGTCCGGCAGATCGACCAGGGTGAACAGACCCGGGGTGATCTGGGAGCCGCAGTAGTTGAGGTCGCGGAAGCCGAAGACGGCGAACAGGTCGCTGTAGCAGATGATCTCGGCCGCGCGCAGCCGCTCGTCGGTGAGCGCGCTCCACAACGTCATCGTGCCGCCGCCGGACAGCCCCATCACGCCCAGCCGGTCCGCGTCCACGAACGGCAGGCCGGCCACGTGGTCGACCAGGCTCCGCCCGTGGGCGAGGTTGATGCCGAGCGGGGTCATGCCGAGCATCGTGGCCTGCAGGTAGTAGAGGTTGCACCAGTCCCGGTTGCCGGCCACGTCGTGGTGGTGTGGCTTGCGGCGGTCGTCCTGGTCGCCGTACCCCATCCAGTCGATGCCGAAGGTGACGAACCCGTCCTCGGCCATCCGGCGCCCGTAGGAGGTGTGGGTGTCCAGGTCGGCGTCGCGGTACTCGGGGGAGGAGGCGTTGCCCATGATGACCTCCTTGCCACCAGCGGAGTGGCCGTGCCAGCACAGCAGCGCCGGACGCCGTTCGCCGGAGGAGAGGTCGGCGGGCCGGTTGACGTAGGCGTAGGCCTCCAGGTGCTCGCTCACCGAGACCAGCCAGCGCTGGGTGAGCACCGGGCCGTCCTGCCATTCCGCCACCAGGTCGGCGCGTCGCTCCGACGCCGGAGCGGGCGGTTGGCCGAGGGTGGCCAGTACGTCCGGCAGTGCCCGCGCCCGCCAGGCGGCGACGTCCTCGCCGGGCCGGTAGCCGTGCTTCGGGTGGTTGTCGTCGGCGAGTGTCCGGAACATTTCGTACGGGCTGGTGTTGCCAGGCTTGCCTGGTGCGTGCGGCATGTCCTGGGACGCTAGTGCAGTCGCCGGTGGCCCGTCCACGGCCGCGGCGTCCCGTGCCCGGGGTCGGCCGCGCCGTCCGTTTTTACGGTCGCCTTCGCCCGGCTTTGCCGACGTAAAAAGGGCAACCCAGTTTGTTGAGCGCTCATTACTTGAAAGTTCAGTTCCCAATCCACGTCAGTACTTGAATCCAATGCTGTCCGAAGCTGGCCACCCGGGTAGCCGTGCAATGCGTCCCGTCGTACGCTCAACGCCTCCGACGGCGGATTTGTGTGTGTCGCGTCAACCGTATTTCCATCAGTAGGAAAACGAACTGCCCCATATTGCAGGTAGCGGGCCGGTTCGACGCTTCGAAGGGCTGGTGAAGATGGCGTCCTTGACCAGACGGGCACTGCTCAAAGGTGCTGTAGGAGCAGGTGCCGCGGTCGCCGGCGGGTCGGTTCTGGGTAGTTGCGGGCAGGCGCCCAACGTCAATCGCGGGGCGAAGAAGACGCTGAATTTCTGGGCATTCACCGACACTCGTATCGCGTGGCAGAAGAAAGCCTTCGAGCGGTACAAGAAGGAGAAGAACCCGGACTTCGAGATCAACTGGCTCATCCTGCCGTACACGCAGATGCACGACCAGTTGCTCATCACCGCCCAGGCCGGCTCCGGCGGCCCGGACATGGCCGACGTCGAAATCAGTCAGTTCCCCCGTTTCATCAAAGGTAACGTGCTGTTTGTCGATCTGGCCGCAAAGCTCAAGCAGATGGGTGAATGGGACAACCTCTACCATCCGTCCGCGACCGACCCGTGGAGCTGGCGCGGCCGCACGTACGGCATCGGCAACGAGCTCAACGCCTGCCTGCTCAGCTACCGCCACGACGTGTGGAAGAAGGCGAAGGTCGACACCAACGTCACCACCTGGGAGCACTTCGCCGAGGAGGCGAAGCGGTTCCACCGCGACACCGGCAGCTACCTGATCGACCAGGCCTACCTCGACTGGAGCCAGTGGTGGATGCAGACGCTGCAGCAACGCGGCGGCTTCTTCCGCCAGAACGGCTCGCCCGCACTGGACACCCCCGAGGGCGTCCGCACCCTGGCGTGGATGCAGAACGCGATGAAGGACGGATGGTCGACGCTGCGCCCGGCCGGCCAGTCGTACAACGTGGCGCTCGAGCAGGGCAAGATCGCCTCCCTGCTCGGTCCCTCCTGGCAGTTCAGCGGGTTCGTCCAGCAGAACATCCCGCAGACCAAGGGCAAGTGGCACCTCATGCCGTTCCCGCGGTGGGAGGCCGGCGGTGCGCGCACCGCGACCTGGGGCGGCACCGGCGTGACGGTGCTGAAGACCAGCAAGTACGCCGAGGAGGCGCGCGACTTCGTGTTGTGGGAGCACACCAACTCCCAGGCGCTGCTCACCGACTTCGGCATCCGCCAGGTGTGGCCGACCTACAAACCCGCGTTCAAGGACAAGCGGCTGTCCGAACCGCTGCCGTTCTTCGACAACCAGCGGGTGGGCGCCATGATCCAGGCGGTGTCGCCGGAGATCCCGACGGCCTACATGTCGCCGTACTGGCCGGAGACGACCAGCACGTTCGTGCGGGTGGGACTCACCCCGCCGATGCAGAACCTGCGCATGGCTCCGCGGTCCGCGCTCACCAAGGCGCAGCAGGAGTCGGTCGACACCATCAACTTCGTGACGGCGTGAGGGCCGGCATGGGGGCTGTCGCAGGGGCCGTTGTCGTGGGGACCGTGAGAGAAGGAGAGGTTGCCTGATGGCGACGTCGACGTTGGGCGCGCGCCTGACCGCGCCGCTGGAACCGGCGCGAACGTGGTGGTGGCGACGGCAGCGGAAGGTGTCGCCCTACCTGTTCATCGCGCCGTTCTTCCTGCTGTTCCTGGTGTTCGGCCTGTACCCGATCATCTACTCGTTCATCCTGAGCTTCACCAAGGGCTTCGGGTTCGAGAACCGCACGTTCGTGGGGCTGGGCAACTACATCCACCTGATGTCGGACCCACGGTTCCTGATGGCGCTGCGCAACACCACGATCTACGCGCTCGGCAGCGTGGTCCTGATCGGCGGCCTGTCCCTGCTGATCGCGCTCGCCATCAACTCCAGGTCGGTGAAGTGGAAGACCTTCTACCGCACGGCCTTCTTCTTCCCGGTGCTGACCTCCGAAGTGGTCATCACCGTCATCGCCGCCCGCATCCTCGACGAGCAGTTCGGCCTGCTCAACGCGGCCCTGGGCTGGTTCGGAGTCGGGCCGTTCGCCTGGCTGACCGATCCGAAGCTGGTGATGTTCGCGATCGTGCTGATCGGCTTGTGGACGTGGACGGGCATCAACGCGCTGTACTGGATGGCCGGCCTCAACGGCATCGACGAGGACTTCTACGAGGCGGCCGCCATCGACGGCGCCAGCAGCTGGCAGGCGTTCCGCCACATCACCATGCCGCTGCTGCGGCCGATCGCGTTGTTCGTGGTCCTGCAGGCGATCATCGGGTCGTACAACCTGTTCGCCCTGCCGTTCCTGCTCACCAACGGCGGGCCCTCCGACGCCTCGCTCACGGTGACGCTCTACATCTACAACCAGGGCTTCCAGTTCTTCAACGTCGGCTACGCGAGCGCGATCGCCTACGTGATGACGTTCTTCCTGCTGATCGTGTCGTTGGTCAACATCAAGGTCTTCCGCGGTAGGTCCGCGCCCGGCGAGTGAGGTGAAGTAGGTGGCAGTCATTCACAAGGCCATTTCCAAGGCATCCGCGCGCACGCAGGCCGACACCGCGCCCATGGCGGGGACGAAGCGCCGCTGGCCGGTCGTGTCGTTCGTCATCGTCAACGTGCTGTTGCTGATCGGCGTCCTGGTCGAGGTGTTGCCCTACCTCTACATGGCCTTCAGCGCGTTCAAGAGCAACTCCGAGATCTTCGGCGTACCGCTCACGCTGTGGCCGCGGACGTGGACGTTCACCAACATGGTGCAGCTGTTCGACGGCTTCCCGGTGGCCCGGTGGATGCTCAACACCGCGATCGTCGCGGTGGTGGGCACGTTCCTCGCGGTGATGCTCGCCTCGCTCGCGGGGTTCGCGTTCGCCAAGCACGACTTCAGGTTCAAGACCCCGCTGCTGTTCCTGATGCTGGCCACCATCCTGCTGCCCAGCCAGGTGCTGCTGGTCCCGCAGTTCCAGATCATGCGGACGCTGGACTGGTTCAACACCTACCAGGGCCTGATCATCCCGCGGGCGGTGACGGCGTTCGGGATCATCCTGATGCGGCAGTACACCCTGTCGATTCCCAACGAGCTGCTCGACGCGGCGAGGGTGGACGGCGCCACCGAGTTCGGCATCTGGTGGCGGGTCGTCGTGCCGCTGGTCCGTCCCGGCCTCGCCGTGCTCGGCATCCTGACGTTCCTCGGACTGTGGAACGACTACTTCTGGCCGCTCATCATCACCACCAACCCGAAGATGTTCGTCATGAACCTCGGGATCTCCTCGCTGATCGGACCGTACGACTTCCGCTACGGAATGTTGCTGTCCGGTGCGCTGCTGGCGTCCCTGCCGGTGATCCTGGTGTTCATCTTCTTCCAGAAGCAGTTCGTCGCCGGGCTGACGAGGGGCGCCCTGAAGTAGGCGTTCGGTTCCGAAGCGGGCGATCTCGTCGTACGTTGTGTGTCGTACGTTCCGAGTCGCCCGTTTCGGTCTCAGGAGCAGCCATGACGGCTAACCCGCGAGGTATCGCACTCGACCCGGCCGCGCAGGCGTTCGCCGAGGCGACCGACGCACCGCCCTATCTGTACGAGCTGCCGCCAGAAGAGGGCCGGGCGGCGTTGGACGAGGTCCAGTCCGGCGAGGGCGTCGACCGGCCCGAGGTGGCCGAGCAGTGGGTGACCGTGCCGTACGGCGATGGCGGCGACCCCACCGGGTCCGTGCGTGTGCGGATCCTCCGCCCGCCGCGGGCACGGGGCCTGCTGCCGGCGATCGTCTACGTGCACGGCGCCGGCTGGGTGTTCGGCAACGCGCAGACCCACGACCGGCTGGTCCGCGAGCTCGCCACGCAGGCGCAGGCAGCCGTGGTCTTCCCGGAGTACGACAGGGCACCGGAGGCGCGCTACCCCGTCGCGCTGGAGCAGTGCTACGCGGCGGCGCAGTGGGTGTGCGCCCAGGGCGCCCTGCAGGGACTGGACTCCTCCCACATCGCGGTGGCCGGTGACTCGGTGGGCGGCAACCTGGCGATCGCCCTTACCCTGCTGGCGAAACAACGTGGGGACGTGCGGTTTGCCGCGCAGGTGGAGTTCTACCCCGTGACCGACGCGGCGTTCGACACCGGCTCGTACGAGGAGTTCGCCGAGGGTTACCACCTGCGCCGGGACGCCATGCGGTGGTTCTGGGACCAGTACACCCCCGACGAGAAGGAGCGGGCCCATGTCACGGTGTCCCCGCTGCGTGCCGACACCGACGACCTGCGCGACCTGCCGCCCGCGCTGGTGATCACCGCGGAGGCCGACGTGCTCCGTGACGAGGGAGAGGCGTTCGCGGTCAACCTGCGCCGGGCGGGGGTGCCCACGACCGCGGTGCGGTACGCCGGGATGATCCACGACTTCGTGATGCTGGACGCGCTCCGTGACACCGGGGCTGCGCGGGCGGCGGTGGCCCAGGCGGCGACCTGGCTGCGGGACCACCTCAAGGCGTGAGCCGCCCCGGCCCTGGCCGCGCGGCCGGTCAGGTCGCGCGGGCCGCGCGGTCGTAGGCGGCGCGGGGGATCTGGGTGGCGAGCTTGCCGCCACTGACGTCGATCAGCGTCCCGGTGACGTACCCGGCCTGGTCGGAGGCGAGGAAGCAGACCAGGTTGGCGATGTCGTCCGGCGTACCCCAGCGGCGGATCGTGAGCAGGTCCAGCAGCCTGTCCTGTTCGTCGGGGGAGCGTTCGGCGAAGTGGTTCATCTGGGTGGGGACCATGCCCGGGGCGTAGGCGTTCGCGGTGATGTCCCATGGGCCGAGCTCGCCGGCGAGTGCCTGGGTGAAGTGCGCCACCGCCGCCTTCGCCGCCGCATAGGCCGAGCCCCCGGCGCTGGGGACGATGGCGGCGAACGACGAGGCGTTGATGATGCGCCCGGAACGCTGCTCCTTCATTACCGGCACGACGGCCTTGCACATCAGGAACGTTCCGGTGAGGTTGACGTCCTGGCAGCGGCGCCAGCTCTCCTCCGACAGGACGTCGACGGGGCCGCCCGCGACGATGCCGGCGTTGTTGACCAGGATGTCGATGCGGCCGTATCGGCGTACGGTCTCCTCGACGACCTCCTGGATGCGCGCCGCGTCGGTGACGTCACAGACGAACTGGCTCGCCGGCACGCTGGTCTCGGAGGTGAGCTCGGCGCCGAGGGAGTCCAGGTCGCCGGGGTGGACGTCCAGCGCCACGGTGGTGACCCCTTCGGCGGCCAGCCGGCGCACCAGCGCGCGGCCGATCCCGCGCCCGGCGCCGGTGACGATGGCAACCCGTCCGGTGAGATCGATGTGCATGCCCGCCAGCCAACCACGAAGCCGGGCGGGCGGCGGCCGACCTGTCCGGGCATGGTCTGCGCCGTCTCGCCCATCGAGCCCGGGGGTGTGGGTGCCGGGGCTCAGCGCACGCCGCGCGGGCGGAACTGGATGCTGATCCGCGGCCCGACCACGCCCCTGGTCTTGGGCACGCAGTGCTCCCAGGTGCGCTGACAGGAACCGCCCATCACGATCAGGTCGCCGTGGCCCAGTGGGTGGCGGATCGTCTCACCGCCGCCGCGTGGCCGCAGCAGCAGGGAACGCGGGGCGCCGAGGGAGATGATCGCCACCATGGTGTCGTCGGTGCGGCCGCGGCCGATCCGGTCACCGTGCCAGGCGACACTGTCACTGCCGTCGCGGTAGAGACACAGCCCGGCGGTGCGGAACGGCTCACCCAGCTCCTCGGCGTAGTGGGCGTCAAGCGCGGCCCTGGCCTCGTCGAGCAACGGGTCGGGAAGGGGAGTGTCCTCGTCGTAGAAGCACAGCAGCCGCGGGACGTCGACAACCCGGTCGTACATCTGCCGCTTCTCGGCGTACCACGGAACGACCTCACTCAACCGCTCGAACAGCTGGTCGGAGCCGCGCACCCAGCCCGGCCGCAGGTCGATCCACGCTCCGTAGCTGAGCGGCACGCGGCGGACGGCGCCGGCGAGCTCGGCCAGGCCCGGCTCGTCGGCGTAGTCCAGCAGGGAGCCCTGGAACGCCGAGGTCACGCCTCGACCCTACCCGATGCTTCGAACAGACGTTCGCCGTGTGGGACGTGTCGGGGATCAGCCGGACGTTTCGGACGACTCCGCGACATGGAACGTCACCCGGCGGTTCAATGGCGATCACATGACAGGGATTACATGGGAGGGCGGGGAATGAGCCGGCATCGGTTCCACGGGGACCCGGCCCGCTTCGAGGTGGTCGCGGCGTACGTCGGAGAGCGGTTCCCGGCGGCGAAGTACGTCGCGGACGTCGCCGGTGGCCAGGGCATGCTGGCGCGTCTGCTGCGCAAGCGGTACGGCATGGAGTGCGAGGTGGTGGACCCGCGCGGATGGACGCTGAAGGGCGTGCCCGGGCGGGCGGAGGAGTACTCCGCGAAGATGGCCGACTTCTACGACGTCGTGGTCGGTCTCCACCCGGACGAGGCGCTGCGGGAGGTGGTGGATTCGGCCGTTACGCGTCCGGTTCTGGTGGTGCCCTGCTGCAACTTCTGGGATCGATCCCACAAGCTGGGCCAGACCGACCTCCTCGCCGCGATCGTCGCCCACCACCGGGGCCTGGGTGGCGCCTGCGAGACCGTACGGCTGGACTTCCGCGGCCCGAAGAACCTCGGCCTCGTGCTCGAGCCACCCTGTGCCTGACCTGTGCCTGACCTGTGCCTGACCTGTGCCTGACCTGTGAGTTTCGCGTATGTCCGAATTGTCTTGTGCCGCTGTCGTTTCTGCGGCGAGGATCGACCGGTGACCGCAGAACGCAGGTTCGCCGACCCTGAGCACCTGGCCGCGCTCGCCCGCGCGGTGTTCGGCAACCGCCGCCGGCTGGTTGCCACCGAACGACTGGCCGGTGGCACCAAGAAGGGCGTGTACCGCCTCGCGTTCGACGACGACAGCACGGCGATCGTCTACAGCTGGGACCCGGACGAGAACTACTGGCCGTCCTCGCCGAGCGGCGACGGCGACGGTGCCGACCAGGGTGACGGCAAGGGTGACGGCAAAGCTGACGGCAAGGGTGACGACGAGGACTGGGCGGACCCGTTCTCGCACGCCTCCGGCTTCGAGTTGTTCGAGGCCGCGCGCACTCACCTGGACGCGGTGGGCGTACGCAGCCCGCGGGTCTACCTCGCGGACCGAAGCCGGGCGCACTTCCCGGCGGACGTCGCGGTCGTCGAGGATCTCCGTGGTCCGAACCTTGAGACGCTGCTGGTGGACGATCCGGCAGCGGCGAGCGCGGTCGTGGGCCGGCTGGGTGACGCCCTCGGCCGCATGCACGCCCACCTCGGACCGACGTACGGCAAGGTCGCCATGGTCAAGGGCGGAGGTCGCCCGGTCGGCTCCTCGTGCGAGCAGGTCGTTCTCGACAACGCGCTCGCCGATCTCGCCGGGGCAGCGTCTCGTGACCGGCGAGTGGCGAGAGCGCACGACGAGTTCGCCGACGTCCTCCGGCTGCTGGCGGGTGCCATCCGCCCTCGCACCGAGTACGGCCTCATCCACGGCGAGCTGGGACCGGATCACGTGATGGTCGGGTCCGACGGTGCCCCGGTCCTCATCGACATCGAGGGCCTGATGTTCTTCGACGTCGAATGGGAGCACGTCTTCCTGCGGATCCGCTTCGGCGCGCACTATGCGGCCCTTCGCCGGGACGACCTGGACAGGCAGCGGCTCGCGCTCTACCGCCTCGCGATGCACCTGTCGCTCGTCGCGAACCCTCTGCTCATCCTCGACACCGACTTCCCCAACCGGGAGGGTATGCGGAGGATCGCCGAGGCGAACCTCGCACAGTCGTTCGGCTTCCTGAACTGAGTCGGGTCTTCGAACCGAGTCCGCCTGGCACGGCCGAACGGCCGAACGGCCGAACGACCGAACGACCGATCGGCCGGACGGCCGAACGCGGACGACGACAGGGCAAGGGCTGTCGGGGACGACGATCGTTAATTACAGTCCGGACCGAAAGATCGCTCCATCGCCTGCAACGTCGTCGTTCGTCCGCCCCGAGCCCGCGGGAGAAACGCCATGCCAGGTTCCGCGATCGTCACCGCTACCGCGGCCACCGCCGCCGTCGCTCTCGCCGTCGCGACCGCCCTTCCCGCAGGCGCGCTCGGCCCGGCGCGAGGTGTGGCCGAGCCCGCGAGTGCGCCCGTCACGGACCTGGGCCCGGCGTCCTCGGTCACCGTCCTCAACGGGTCCGAGCCCATCGGGGACCGCATCTACGTCAACACCGGCGGGGTCAGCCCGACCGTCGTCGGTGCGTACGACCCGGCGCAGAAGCGGGTCACCCAGCGCTACACGTTGCCGACCGGACAGGGCGCGTGGGCGACGACCGCGGTGGGCACCGACCTGTACGTCGGCACCTACGCACCGGGTGACCTCTACCGCGTGGACACCGCCGGCGCATCGGTCACGAAGGTCGCCGACGTCCGGCCGGACGACTTCATCTGGGCGCTGGACAGCTCACCGGACGGCAAGGTCTACGGCGGGACGTACTCGCGCGGCCGGGTCTTCGAGTACGACCCGGCGACAGGTGCGAAGCGCGACTACGGGCCGGCGGTGCCGGGTGAGCAGTACGTTCGCAGCATCGCCGTCGACGACACCACGATCTACGCCGGCGTCGGGGCCCACGCGCACCTGATGGCCATCGACCGTGCAACCGGTGCTCGCAGGGACATCCTGCCCCCGGAGTTCGCCGACCGTACGTTCGTCGCAACCCTCGCCCTGGCGGACGGCGTGCTCGCGGCGGGCCTGTCCGCGACCGGGACGATGCTGCTGATCGACACCGCCGACCCGGCGCGCTACGAGGTTGTGCAGGCGCCGAACGACTCCTACATCACCGCCATCACCATCGATGCGGCGAACAACGACGTCTACTTCGGCACCCGCCCGTCCGGCACCCTCTACAAGTACGACCGGGACACCGGCACGCTCACGTCGCTGCTGGTTCCCTACGACGGTGCGTACTTCGGCCGGATCATCCTCGACGGACGTACGCTGCGCGGCGTCCTTACCAGCAACGTGGTGAGCTACGACCTCGACACGGGGAAGTACGACGGGGTCGACATCACCCAGGCGGGCATGCCGCCGGCGCCCGAACTCGCGATGGCGATCGCCACCGACGGGCCCCGCGTCTACGTCAGCGGCAAGGCCGGGATCCAGGTGCACGACCTCGCGACGGGCACGTCGAAGCGGGTGTTCCTGCCCGGCGAGGCGAAGGCGATGACGCCTGTGCGAGGACAGTTGTGGCTGTCGGTCTACACCCTGGCCTATCTGTTCCGGATGTCACCCGGCGGCGAGCCCGTCCGGGTCACCACCCTCGGCAACGACCAGACCCGGCCTCTGGACGCGGCGTACTCACCGAGCGACGGGCTGCTCGCGATCGGAACCCAACCGGAGTACGGCAGGTACGGCGGCGCGCTCGGCCTCTACGATCCGGGCGGCGGGCAGTTGGCGGTGTACCGCGACGTCGTGCCGGACCAGTCGGTGCGGTCGGTCGCGATCAAGGGCGGAACGGTCTTCCTCGGCAGCAGTATCCGCAACGGTCTGGGGACGACGCCGCGAGCACCCGAGGCGAAGCTGGCCGTCTTCGACCTGGCTACCCGCTCCGTCACGTACGAGACGGTTCCGGTGCCCGGTGCCAGGGAGATCGTCGACCTGGTGGCCACGGGCGACCGGGTGTACGGCGTGACCGACACCGGGCTGATGTTCGAGTACGACCCGCGCCGAAGGCAGGTGGTGCGCACCGCGCAGGTCGCCGACGGCGCACCGGCACTGGTGCTGGTCGGACGGACCATCTACGGAGCCGACACTCGCCACGTGTTCCAGGTCGACCGTTCGACGCTCGCGACCACGACCGTGGTGGACGACCTTCGCACCGAAAGCTACAGCGGGGCGATGATCGCGGCGGCGCCAGACGGATCCGCGCTGTACGCACTTCGCGGGCGCAACCTCGTTCGGATCGGACTGGAGGGCAGCTGATGACCACGCCTGAACGCGACCACGACGGCCTCACCAGGCGCCGCCTGCTCGGAGCGGCCGGGGTGGCCGGTGTCGGCGCGGTCGCCTCGACGCTTCCGGCCGTCGCGACGCCCGCTCTGGCGGCGGAAGCCGCGCCGACGGTCGACGACCTCGGCCCGGCGGTGCTGGGCGCACCGATCGTGGGGATGACGGTCGCCGGTGACAGCGGCTTCGTGGTGACGCGCGGCCTCGAGCCACCGATCCTGGCCGAGTACGACCTGAGCACCGGGAGGGTGGTTGCCAACCACGAGTTGACGACCGGGCTCGGTGGCTGGGGCGCGGTGGCGGTCGGTGGTCGGGTATACGCCGGGATGTACGCCGTCGCCGACATCCACCGGCTGAACCTCGCCACCGGCGCCGTGGAACGCCTTGGCCGGTTGGGCAACGAGCAGTACGCGTTCGACCTCACCGCCTCACCGGCCGGGAAGATCTACGCCGGTACCTTCCCGGGTGGGAAGGTCTATGAGATCGATCCCACAGCCGGCTCCGGCAGTCCCGCCGTCCGCGACCTTGGTCAGGCGGTGCCGGGTCTGCAGTACGTCCGCTGTGTCGCGGCCGGACCGGACGGCACCGTGTACGCCGGCACCGGCACGTCGGCCCGGCTGGTCGCGATCGACCCGGTGACCGGCGCCCGGTCCGACATCCTGCCGTCGGCATTGCACGGTGAGTCGTTCGTCTACGACGTCGCGGTGAGCGCCGACCACGTGGTGGCCGGCACCGAGCCACACGGTCAGCTCGTCGTGATCGACCGCGCCGACCCCACGCGCACCACTGTCGTCGCCACCGGCGAACGCACGATCGACGCGATCACGATCGATGGAAGCACCGCGTACTTCACCGCCCGCCCGAGCGGCGCGCTGTATGCGTACGAGCTGGACACGGGCACGCTCACCCGGCTCGCGGTTCCGGTTGCCGCCGAGGAGACGCGCGGAGTATTCGTACGCGACGGCGTGGTGCACGGAGCCTCCGGCGCCGGGCTGTGGTGGACGTACGACGCCGCCGACGGGGGCGCGGTGAACGTGGTGGACCTTCCCGACGTCGGCCTGCGGACCGGGCCGGAGCCGCCGCAGTCGGTGTCGTACGACAGTGGATCCTCGCAGGTGCTCGTGGGTGGCAACTTCGGCTTGCAGGTGCACGACCTGGCCCGGGGGACGAGCCGGCGGGTACGGGTGGACGGCGAGGCGAAGTCGATGACCCTGGTCCGCGGCCGCACCGTGATGGCGATCTACCCCGGCGCGCTCGTCGACGCGTACGACCACCGCTCGGCGAACGTCGTGAGGATCGGCAAAATGGGCGGCCTGGCCAACCGGCCGCGCTCGATGCGCCTGCATCCGCCCGGACGGTTGCTGCTGATCGGCGTACGCAACGAGTACGGCATTCCCGGTGGCGCGTTCGCTGTCGTCGACGTGCGCTCCGGTGGGATCGACCGGTACGACGACCTTGTCGCCGACCAGGCGGTCGCGGCCGTGGCGAGCTACCGTGACCTCGCCTACCTCGGCACCGAGATCAGCGTGGACGGCGCGCCGCCGGTGGCGAAGGAGGCGGTGCTGGTCGGCTTCGACCTCACGACCCGCACGGTGGTGTGGACGTGGGCCGCGGTGCCCGGTGCGACCGGGTACGTCAGTCTGGTCCACCATCGCGGTCTGCTGTACGGCGTCACGGCGCAGGGCGTGTTGCTGGTCGGGGATCCGGTCACTCGCACGAGGATCGGTGCGGGTCGGACACCGGCCGGGCGGCCCGGCTACCTCACGGTGCGGGCCGGCGCTGTGCTCCTGGTGACCAGCGAGGTGCTGGCCCAGATGAATGCGGATGCCACCACGACGACGTTGGTCTCGGGGCTCGCGGGTGACTGGTACAACGAACCGCAACTCGCGGTTGACGAGGAGTCCGGCGACATCTTCACCGTGCGCGGCCGCAACCTCGTGCGCATTCACCTTCCTGACTAAGGCTCCTGGATGTACGCCCCCACGGTGGTCTACTGCCAAGTCGTCGTAGTCGCTCAGTGCTCGGAGTAGATGTCCAGCCCGCCGCCGCCGACGCAGAAGACTCGGTCGGCCGGGAGTGGCTCTTCAGCAGCTGCGGCAGGCCTGATCGTTGAGGTGCAGCTGTAGGTCCGCCACTCCCACGCACAGCTGACTCAGGTTGAAGCCGACGGCGCCGGAAACCAGTTGAGTAGCGACAGAAACGTCGAGCTCGTTGTTCACCCGACCAGGATGCCACTCGCAGCCAGGGTGAAGTGGATCCATGGCAGATGAACGGACGTCGGCCTGATACATCGTACAAGCCATTCGAAAACTCATGTCGAAACACCTTGTGGACAAGCGGTTCCTGGCGAGAATCGGCCGATCTTGTCGGGTAAAATCGAACGCATGAGCGACGGCGGTGAGTACTGCGACGACGACCGCCCGGGTGGGGACCCGGGCGGTCGTGGGGTGCTGCCTGCCGGGTTCGCTGATCTTCCGGGTGGTCCGGAGCTGGCGGCGGCGATCGCCTCGGTCGACGTCGGTGAGTGCAACGGGTGGGAGCTGGAGGAGTACGTCAAGGGGACGCGGCGGATGGTCTGCTGGGCGGAGTCCACCAGCCTGACGGGAGTGAACGAGCTGACCTACGCCGAGCCTGGCATGTGTGGGGGACCGGCCGGGCGCAGTGACACTTCGGACCCGATGACTTCGGTGGTGCTGGAACCCCTGCTGGGGTGGACCGGTTACCGGGCGGCCCAGTACGTGGGACTGGCCACCACGCTGCCCCGCCTCCCACGGGTGCGTGCGGCGTTGGCGTCCGGGCAGTTGGAGCTCAACGAGGTCCGCATCATCATCGACCGCATCACCGACGCCAAACGCGACCTGTGGGGAGCCATCGAGGACGCCCTCTTCCCCAAGGTGCTGGAGCTTCGCGGGGGGTTGCTGCGCGCCAAGGTGGAGGCGGAGGTGCTCAAGGCCGACCCCGAAGCCGCCGCGAAGCGACACCGGGAAGCCCGCACCGGGCGGAACGTCGCGATCTGGCCCGCTGTCGATGGTGTCGCCGACCTCGCGGTCCGCGGCCTCTCCGCCGACCAGGCCGCGGAGGCGTACGGCTACATCGACGCCATCGCCCGTGCGGTCAAATCAACCGGAGACTCCCGCACCCTCGGCCAACTCCGCGCAGACGTCGCCGCCTCCCTGCTCACCGGCACCGCCGACATCAACGACTGCTCCGCCCCCACGGCCACCGACAGCCACGCCGAGCAGGACCAGCCGCCAGCCGAGTCAGCAGATGACGAGCCAGAGCAGGACGAGCCAGAGCAGGACGAGCCAGAGCAGGACGAGCCAGAGCAGTGCCCCGCCGCAGGCAGTGCGCGGCAGGGGCAGGGCGACACTGAGCAGCTCGAGGATGAGTCGTCGGCCCAAGATGACGTGCGGCCCGAGACCAATACCGAGCCGGCGCAGGGCGATACCGATCAGGACGAGCAGGGGCACTGTGCCGTTCACCGGTTCCCCGACCATGACCTGCACGACAGCTGGTGTGAGTGTGGTGACTGCTCCCCGGCTCCGGTCGCCAGGTGCAGTGTGTGCGGTGCGGCCGCGAACAACGGCGTCCCGGTCCACGACACTGCCGCCCACGAGGCCGCCGATCGCAGCGCGACCGCGGAGAACGCAGCGGCAGAAGGGACAGCCCCTCCCGCCGGTGGTTCCGACAGCGGTTCGGCCACGGATCACATTCCGCAACAGGGCCGCCGACCTGGCGAGTCGACCGGCCCGCCACCGGACAACTCGACACCGCCACCGCCGCCGTGGTCCTCCTCGCAGCCGAGTTGGGGGCCGATCCGAACGCGCGCGAAGATCCAGCTGAACGTCCCGTTGACCACGCTGATGGGGCTGTCCACCCGGCCCGGGGAGCTCGGCGGGTGGGGCCCGGTGATCACCGAGGTCGCGGAGCGGTTGCTGGCGAACAATCTCACCAACCCCGAAGCCAGGTTCAGCGTCGGGGTCACCCACCCGGTCACCGGACGCCTGTTGCATCTGCATCCGATACCGGCGAGGTTCCTGCGCGGACTGCAAGCCGAGCTGGTGCATGCCCGCGACCAGCGCTGCGTGTGGACCACCTGCAGACGCCCGGCAGCGACCTGCCACCTGGACCACAACACCGAACACGCCGACGGCGGCAAAACGAGCGTGGACAACATCGCACCCCTGTGCCCACGTCACCACAAGGCCAAGACCGAACGGGATTGGAAGCTCCAGCAGACGGGGCCGGGAGAGCACACCCTCACCGACCCCTTCGACCGCAGCTACAGCAGCCGAGCACCCTCCCTCACCGACCCGGTGACACCAACCGAGCCCGCAATGGCCACCGCCGGCACGAGGACGGCCGAGGATGACCTCCCGCCGTTCTGATGACCTGCGGGCGAACGTGGGGCATCAGGCAGGGGGCAGCGCGAGCAAGGCGTCCACGACGGCGGGCAGGTCCGGCCCGGTCACGTCGGGGGAGCGGAAGACGTCGGGGTACGGCGTGCCGGAACGATCGATCCACGCGCTGGTCAGCCCCGCGCGAGCGGCTCCGTCGGTGTCCCAGGGATGGACGGCGATCAGAGCCGCCCGGTCGGCGGGAACGCCGCACTCACCGACCGCCCACAGGTACGGCTCGGGTGCGGGCTTCCAGCGACGCGGCTCGCTCACCGACAGGCGGCGCTCGAACAGCTCCAGGACACCGGCCCGCTCGAACGAGCCACGCGACATCTCCGCGGCCCCGTTCGTGAGCGTCACCAGCCGAACCCCGGCCTCGTGCAGGCGCCGCAGCCCGGCCGGAACATCGGGGTGTACGTCGAGAGCCGGGAAGCCCGCGAGCACCTCCGCCACGGCCTCCTCACGTTTCGCCTCGTCGGTGAAACCAGCGCCGGCGGCCCCCGCCAGCGCGGTGCGCAAGGTCGACTTGGCGACGGCGGCGAAGTCGGCGTACTCACCCGCACTGGTCAGCGCGAACCCGTCGCGCAGGGTCGCGGCGAACCACGAGTCCAGCAGGTGGCGCGGTGCGCCCACGGACTCCAGGCGGTCCCGGAGCGGGGACAGGTCCGTCAGGGTCTCATTGACGTCGAACACGACGAGTTCGGGGCGGTGCGGCACGTCAACTCCTCGATGAGCGGGGACTCCTCACCCGAAGGAGTCCAGCAGCGGGTGGTGGCCGGTGATCGCGTCGTCCAGCAGCGCCTTCGCCACCTGCGGGCTCGGCACCAGTGGGTCCAACGCCAGCGCCTGCAGGGCCAATTCCCTGGATCCCTCGATCGCCGCACGTACCGTGAGTTCCTGCTGCTGGCTGCGCTCGGTGAGTACGGCCGCCAGTGCGGGCGGGAGGTCACCCACCGCCAACGGCGTGACGCCCGCCGCGCCGACCACGGCGGGCACCTCGACGACAGCCTCGCCCGGGAGGTTCCCGATCGCACCCGCGTTCGGGACGTTGACGGCGAGCTCGACCAGATCGCGACCGGTGAAGAGCGCCTCCGCGATGGCGACCAGGCGTTCGGCTTCCTGGCCCTCCGACACCGCGTCCAGCGGCAGCGACCCCGACGCCTGCGCGTGCAGCTTGTCCCACAGGTCGGACTTCTCGTCGATGTAGGAGCGGGTGGCGTCAAGCCCGGGTTGCAACCCCCACGGCAGCTCACCGGCTGGGCGATCCGACCCACGCAGGTACCAACCGAAGAACTCCGCGACGTGCCGGTCACCGGGAGCGGGATACAGCCCGAACAGGTCCAGCAGGTCGGCCGTCACCGGTTCGCCCAGCGGGTGCTCACGATCGCCCTTCGCAGCCACCTCCGCGACCTGCTCGCGCAACCGGGGATAGAGGTCCTCCCGCCCGTGCCGGAGCTCGAGCAGCCAGCACAGGTGGTTGAGCCCGGCGAAGACGGCGGTGACCTCCTCCCGTGGCGCGTCGAGCACCCGCGCCAGCATGGACCGGGTGTGCATCGTGCCGTGACACAGGCCGATGGTGCGCCGGTGCGCCCAGCCGGTGATCGCGCGGACGTTGGCCGTCAGCGGGTTGGCGTAGTTGACCAGCCAGGCGTCCGGAGCGAGGTCGGCCACGTCCTGACCGATCCGCACCAGCTCGGGTACCTGCCGGAACGCCCGGAGCACTCCGCCCGGCCCCACCGAGTCGCCGACCGTCTGCCGGATGCCGTACCGCAGCGGGATGTCCAGGTCGGCGCGCCAGCCGTCCGCACCGCCGACCGCGATGGTGGTGGCGACCAGCGTGGCCCCCGGCAGCGCCTCCCGCCGGTCGACGTGCGCCTCGACGGTCAGCCGGGCACCGCGCTCGGCGGCGATGCGCCGGCCGAGCCGGGCCATCGTCGTTGCGGCGTCCTCCTCGATGTCGACCAGGTGCACCTGCGCACCGTCGAACACCGGTGAGGCCGCGAGATCGGCGAGCAGTCCGGGTGTGAACACCGTGCTGCCCGCTCCGATCAGCACGACCTTGATCCCCGACATCGGCCTACGCCACCCGCCTCACTTGATCCCGGTCAGCACGAACGCGTTCACGATCCGCCGCTGGAAGAACAAGAAGACCACACAGACCGGAACGACCGCCATGGTGGCCGCCGCCATCACCAGGTCCGAGCGCTGTGAGTGCTGGCTGTTGAAGTACGTCAGCGCCAGCGGGACGACCATCTTGTCCTGGTCGTTGATCACGATCAGCGGCCACAGGTAGTCGTTCCAGGAGCCGAGGAAGGTGAAGATGCCCAGCGCTGCCAGCGCCGGCCCGGTCAGCGGCAGGATCACCCGCCAGTAGATCGCGAACTCACCCGCGCCGTCGAGCCGGGCCGCGTCCACCAGGTCGTCCGGGATGGCCGAGATGAACTGCCGCATCAAGAAGATCCCGAACGCGCTGACGATGCTGCCGACCACCAGTGCCCACAGGGTGTTCAGCAGGTGCAGGAAGTTCATCACGAGGTAGCTCGGGATCAGCAGCACCGGCGCCGGGATCATCATCGTGGACAGCAGCACGACGAAGACGACGTTCTTTCCGGGGAAGGAGAACTTCGCGAAGATGTAGCCCGCGATCGAACTCGTGAACAACGTGAGCGCGGTCACCGCCACCGCCACCAGCAGGCTGTTGCGATACCAGACGAGGTACGGCGAGTTCTGCAGGACGAACGCGAAGTTGGCGAATGTCGGGTGCTCCGGCAGCAGACTTGGCGGGACCTGGATGATCTCCTGCGCGGTCTTCAGCGAGTTGCTCACCATCAGCACGAACGGCGCGACGAACCCGATCGCCGCGATGCTCAGCACCACGTACAGCACGATCTGCCCCACCCCGCCGGAACGTCGTCGGGACCGTCCGTCGCCGCTCGTGGTGGACGCGGGGGTGGGCGCCGCCGCCGGGACGCGGCTGGTCAGCGGGCTCGCCATCAGTACTCCCAACGGGATCGCAGGATGCGCATCTGGACCAGCGCGATGACGAGGATGATCAGCATCAGGATCAGCGACATCGCCGTGGCGTACCCCAGTTGGAAGTCACCGAAGGCACGTTGGTAGATGTGCAGGACGACGGTCTCACTCGACCGCAGCGGCCCGCCGGCGGTCATCACCTGGACCCGGGTGAACTCCTGCAGGTAGCCGATCGTGGTCAGGCAGAAGACGAACACGAACGTACGCTGCAGCAGCGGAAGCGTCACGTGCCGGAATCTGGACACCACACCGGCGCCGTCGACCTTCGCCACGTCGTAGAAGTCCAGCGGGATCGCCTGCAGCCCGGCCAGGAACACGATCACGTTGAAGCCGAGGTCCTGCCACACCGAGGTGAGCATCACCGACCACAGCGCGGTGCCCGGGTCACCGAGCCACGACCTGCCCGACAGCCCGAGCAGGTTGAGGACGGCGTTCAGCCAGCCCGCCTGCGGGTCGTAGATCGGCACCCACACCAAGGATGCGGCCACCGCGGAGGCGATCGCCGGCAGGAAGAAGACGGTACGGAACAACGCCCGCAGCCGGGTGATGTGGTTCAGGGCGAGCGCGACCGCGAGCGACAGCACGATGTTCAGCGGCACGGCGACCACGGCGTACTTGCCGGTCACGGCAAGGGAGTTGAGGAACGCCGGATCGTCGGTGAAAGCGTAGGTGAAGTTGCGCAGGCCGATGAACGGCGACACCGGTGCGAGCTGGTTGTACCTGTGCAGGCTGAGCCAGATCGCGATGATGATCGGGACCAGCGAGAAGACGGCGAACAACGCAAGGATGGGAGCCAGCCAGCCGTAGACGAACGCCAGTTGCCGCCGGCGTCCGGGCAGCCGGTTGGCCGTGGGCGTGGGGGCGGGCGAGGGCCCCGCCGCAGGGGTGGGTGTGGTCGTCGTGGCCGCCATGTCAGGGCCCGATCTTCTCGTCGATCATCAGGTTGATCTGCTTCTCCGCGTCGGCGATCGCCGCCACCGGATCCTGCCGGTGCAGTTCGACGCTCACGAACGCGTCGTGGACGAAGGTCCAGAACTGGTCACGGTCGTGCACCCGGCCGACCCACCGCCCGTTCGGCAGGACACCGAACGGCACCTTGAGGTAGGGCGCCTTGGCCAGCATCTGGCTGTCGTTCTGCAACTCCTTCAGGGCCGGGACGGTGGCGGAGGTGAGGTTCCAGATGCGGGCGTTGTCCGGGCGGGCCATGAAGCCGACGAACTTCCAGGCCGCCTCGCGTACCTTCGGATCCGCCCTCGCGTTGACCACCTCGCCCCAGCCGGACTCGGCCGCGAACTTCAGCGTGTCACCGGCGTAGGGCGGCTCGGCGACGTAGGCGAGGTCGGTGAACTTCGGGAAGTCCGCACGCCCGGAGGCCACCACCCACGGGCCCTGGTGCGCCATCGCGGCCCGGCCGCGGAAGAACATCGTGTAGGGGTCGCCGGTGTACCACGTGGTGTTGTCCACCTTGTGTCTGGTGACGAGTTCGGTCTCGTCAACCCACGCTTTACGCGCCTGCGGGCTGTGGAAGTCGACGTGCACGCCGTCGCTGTCCCAGAAGTCGCCGCCGAGCTGCAGGATCATCGACAGGAACGTGAACGTGATGGAGTCGTTGCCGGTGAAGGCGTACCCCACCTGGTCGGCGCGTCCCTTCGAGTCGATCTTCGTCAGCCGTTCGCCCGCCTCCACCAGGTCTGCCCACGTCGAGGGCGGCTCCTTGATACCGGCCTGCTCGGCCAGCTTCGGGTTGTAGAGGATGCCGCCATTCTCCAGGTTGTACTCGTGCGGAACGCCGTACAGCTTGCCCTTGTGGGTGTAGGCACCCACCGCGGCCGGCCAGAACCTCGACGTCGGTTCACTGCCCGACAGCTCCGACGGCACCTCGTCCAGCAGCTGGTTCACGGCGTACTCGGTGACCCAGGTGCCGAACATCTGCTGGATGTCGGCGACGTTGCGGGCGCGGTAGGCGGCCTGCAGCTTGCGGGCCAGCACGTCGTACGGGAAGTACTGGTAGACGATGTGGATGCCGGGGTTCTCGGCCTCGAACCGCCGGATCATCGTGGTGTTGGCGGTGACGAAGCTCGGGTTGTTGTGGCTCCACCAGGTGACGTTGAGCTTGCCGTCCACCGGCTTGGACACCACGGTCCCCTCGGTGGTCGCGCCCGAGGAGCACCCGGCAAGCACGGAACCGGCGGCCACCGCCGACAGGCCCGCCGCGGAACGGCCGAGAAAACTCCTGCGGCTCAACGGCATGCGGGGAACCGTCCCTCGTTGATCGCACCGAGCCGGGCCGGATTGTAGGTGTAGATGATCGCCATCCGCGGCACCGTGCTGCGGTTCAGGTCGGAGTAGTGCAGCAGGTAGGAGTCGAAGCTGATCATGTCGCCCGCACGCAACGGGATCGGCCGGATCCGATCCCTCGGCACCGCCGCCGGGTCGACCTCGAAGTGCCCGCCGGCGCGGAACGGGTGGGTCGGCTTGCCGGCGTGGCTGCCGGGCACTACCTGCAGGCAGCCGTTGGTCTCGTCGGCGTCGTCGAGGTAGACGAAGCAGGTGACGAGCTCGTCGGTGTGCGCGCGCCAGCAGCAGCTCCAATCCTGGTGCCAGGGATAGGTGGACCCACCGGGCAGCTTGAGGTTCAGCTTGTCCTCGAACAACTCGACCGGTCCGCCCAGCACCGCCTCGGCGGTCGAGGTGATCGCCGGGTCGCGGGCGAGCTCGGCGAACACCGGGCTGAGGTCGCTGATGGGTTCCAGCTTGCGGATCACGCCCCGCATCCTGGCCCGCGCGGCCGGCGCGAGGTGGTCGACCTCCCACTCGATCCGTTCGCGGTAGCGCTCAGGATCGCGCGTACACAGGTCGAGCAGCCGATCGGCCTCGCGGCGCAGCGACGCCAGCCGGTCGGGTGCGACCACCGAACGACTGACCAGACAACCGTCCCGCGCGTAGCGCTCGACGTCGACCAACACCATCGTGAGGCTCCGTTACGTGCGGACGAGCACCACTCCAGATGTCTGCGCAACGTATTCACCGTACGTACCCGGGTCAAGCCGGTGTGTCCGCCATCTGCCACCTGCCGCACCCGGTCACCAGGCCTGCGACCGCCCGGCGAGCGCGGACAGGTCGGCTACGCTTCGCCGATGCCCGAACCCACCGAGGTACTCGTCGTCGGCGAACTCAACGTCGACGTGATCGTGTCCGGCGCCGACGCCGTTCCGACGTTCGGCCAGCACGAGCAGATCGTGGACGAGTGCCGGGTGACGCTGGGGTCGTCCTCGGCGATCTTCGCCTGTGGAGTACGCCGGCTCGGGCACGCCACCACGATGGTCGGCGTGGTGGGCACGGACATGTTCGGTCAGGTCGTACGAGACGCCCTGCGCGAGAGGGACGTGGACACCTCCGCGGTCGTCGTCGACCCGGGCACACCCACCGGCGTCACGGTGATCCTCAACACCGGCGCCGACCGCGCGCTGCTGACCGCGCCGGGCAGCATCGGGACCACCCGGCGCGAGCACGTGCCGGTCGAGCTCCTGCACCGGGCCAGGCACCTGCACGTCGGCAGCGTCTTCCTGCAACGCGACCTGCGCCCGGACCTCCCGGCGCTGTTCGACGACGCCCGCGCGGCCGGGCTGACCACCTCGTTCGACCCGAACTGGGACCCCGCGCAGCGCTGGACCGACCTGCTGCCGCTGCTGGGGCATGCCGACGTGGTGTTCGTGAACGAGGCCGAGGCGGAGCGGCTCACCGGCGGCCTGCCCGCGTTCCGAGCGGCGTACGCGCTGGCCGAGCGGATGCGCCCGGGCGGGACCATCGTCGTCAAGCGGGGCGAGCGCGGCGCGCTGGCGGTACGCGACGGCGCGGACGTGGCGGTCCCGGCGTACGACATGAGCGTCGTCGACACCACCGGCGCGGGGGACTCCTTCGACGCCGGATTCGTGCACGGGATGCTGTCCGGCGCCGACCTGGGGGAGTGCCTCGCGCTGGGCGCCGGCTGTGGGTCGCTGTCCACCCGGGCCGCCGGCGGCACCGACGCCCAGCCCGACGCCGGCGAGCTCTCGGCGCTGCTACGAGGCTGACAGCTGCCCGCTACGAGGCCGACAGATAGTCGCTCGCGACCTTCTCCAGCACGGCCTCGTCCCCGGCGTAGATGCCGTCAGGACGCGGCCAGTGCACCACCACGTCGGTGAATCCGAGCTCGGCCGCCCGGCCCGTCGCGTCGGCGAACGACTCCGCGCTCGCGAGCGCGAGATGCTCGTCGCTGTCCAGGGACAGGTAGCGGTCGACGGTGGCCGGGTCGCGGCCGCTCTGGACGGCGATGTCGTCGAAGCGGGCGGCCAGCTCCGCCACCCCCCGCCACCATTGCGGCAGGTCACCCTGGCCGCCCTTGCCGTAGGTGATCCAGCCCTGGCCGTACCGCGCAGCGAGCCGCATGGACCTGGGCCCGTTGGCGGCGACGAGGATCGGTAGCCTCGGGTCGTGCAGGCTGCCGGGCCGCGTGCGCGCGTTCACGGCCGTGAAGTAGTCGCCCGCATAGCTCACGTCGTCCTCGGTCAGCAGCCGGTCCAGCAACTCGAGGAACTCACCCAGCCGCGCGACCAGCTGGGGCGGGGACAAGGGGTCCTGGCCGAGCACGGTCGCGTCGAAACCGGTGCCGCCGGAGCCGACGCCGAGGAGGAACCGGCCTCCGCTGATGTCGTCCAGGCCGAGAACGTCGCGCAGGAACGGCACCGGATGCCGGTAGTTGGGCGAGGCGACGTAGGTCCCGAGCCTGATCCGCGAGGTCACCGTCGCTGCGGCGGTCAGGGTCGGGACCGTGCCGAACCACGGCCCACCGGCGAGACTGCGCCAGGCGAGGTGGTCATATGTCCAGGCGTGGTCGAAACCGTACTCCTCGGCACGCCTCCACCGCGGGGCCGCTTCCGACCAGCGGTGTTCGGGCAGGATCACGATGCCGTGGCGCATGGGGCCCCACTGTAGGGCAGCGGCCGCGAAGGGCTTACCAGGCGACGGGCCAGCCGGCGACGGCGGCGAACGGGGAGTAGCTTCCGGTCGCGGGCGAGTCCAGCACGCCGACCGCCCACAGCCGGCCCGCGACGACGTCCGCTGCCGTCAGCGCACCGTGAGCGGTGGTGGGAGCTTGCACCCGGCCGAACCCCGATCCGTGGTACTCGAGTACGAGGGGACTGCTGGACACGATGTCGTCGTTCACCTCGAACCTCTCACCGACCGCGAGCGGACGGCCGTTGCGCAGCGCCACGTCGTACAACTGCGCCGGGCCGCCGGGAACCGCCACGCGGGTCCAGGAGGAGCCGTCGTAGTGCAGGGCGAGCGGGCGTTCGCCCTCCGGGCCGCCGGTGTGGCTCACCCCCACCAGCCAGATGTCGTGCGGCCCCAGGGCCGCCATGGCGCTCGGGATCTCCGACCCGTCCGTGGGAAGGTCGCTGACCAACGTCCACCTGTCGCCGTCGAAGTGGGCGAGGCCGGCGTTCAGCCCGACCCAGGCGTCGTCGGCGGAGAGGACCGCCAGTGTGTTGCTGTTGATGGCGTCCTGCAGTCCCTCGTTCAGTGGGTGCCAGGTGTTGTCGGTGTACCGGTAGACGACCGCGCGTTCGGCGCCGTCGACGGCTGCCCAACCGGCCACCCAGACCGAGCCGTCGGGGGCGATCTTGACTTCGTCGAACGAACCGGTCGGCACCGACGGACCGGGCACCACCCGCCACGCCTGTCCGTTCCAGCGCATCACGAGCGGCTTGGGCCTCGACGGATCGGAGTTGTCCCCACCGACGGCCCAGACGTCGTTCGCGCCGGCGACGGCCACCTGGTCCAGGGTGGCGTCGAAGCGCACCGGCTGTGGCGTCGTGACCCACCGGCCTTCGACCCGGCGAACGGCGAGCGGACGCGTCTCCTCCGAACCGGTCAGCAGGTCCTTGCCGACGGCCCAGGTCGCGCCCGACCTGGCGTCGATGTCGACGAGCATCGCGTCGTCACGGTCGATCGGCGTCTGTGTCCAGTGCGGCGACGGTCTGCGCACATCGGCGGCCGTGGCACCGGCGGTCGTGGCACCGGCGGTCGTGGCACCGGCGGTCGCGGCACCGGCGGTCGTGGCACCGCCCGCGGTCGTGGCACCGACGGCAAGCGCCAAGGCGGCTATCGCGACCACCGCGGCGGAACTGCGGGTGGTCGTCCCCAGGGCCGCGACGGCGGCGGTGATTCGACGGTGGTGTGACATGGCCGGTCCTCCAGATCGTTGTCCTTCGCGTGAACGAACCCCCGTGGACGTTCACCGTGGAGAGTGCGCCGGGGCGATCCATCTCGTCGCCACCGCAGGGCCACCACCACCGCCGCCGTCGCCATCAGTACCAGGACCCGCAGCCAGGCGCCGAGGTTGCCCGACGGCGGCATCAGCTCGTCGGCGACGGCCCGCTGGCTGCCAGCCCGAACACCAGCTGTCCGGCCCCGCCGTCGACGTCGGTGTGCCTACTGGTCGCGTACCACGAACTCCCCATGGGGTGGCAAGGAAACGGTCACCCGGCCACGTTCAGACATCTTCTTGTGACTGAGCGGATCCGTCCCTAGATTGATCACTTTCCATGGCCGAGGTGTCGCTACTCGTGTCCTGAGTGCTCCTCCTACTGGTGTCCTGAGGTACGCATGAGACGCAAACTTCGAGCAGGACTCGTGATTCCGCTCGTCGCGGCGCTGGCCGCGGCCGTCGGCCCCTCCGCCTCGGGGTCGCTGACCAGGGCGAGCGACCCGCGCGAGGACAACCTGCCCACCCCCGCCTCGGTGCTCGGCTTCGAGCCCTGCGCCGACTACAAGCTGGCCACCTACGAACAGATCACCGACTACTTCGGTGCGCTCGACAAGGCCAGCGACCGGCTGCAGATGACGAGCATCGGCAAGACCTCCGAGGGCCGCGACCAGGTGCTGGGCATCGTGTCCGCGCCGGACAACCTCACCCCGGACAACCTGAAGAAGTACCGCGGCATCGCCGAACGCCTCGCACACGCACGCGGCCTCACCGACGCGCAGGCCAAGGACCTCGCCGCGGAGGGCAAGACCGTCGCCTGGGTCGACTTCGGCATCCACTCCACCGAGGTCGCACCGACGCAGACCGCGCCGAAGTTCGCCTACGACCTGGTGCGCAGCGAGAGCGCGGAGGCGAAGTCGATCCGCGAGAACGTCATCACGTTGTTCAACCCGAACGTCAATCCGGACGGTACGACGCACATCTCCCAGTGGTACATGGACCACGTGGGCGGGCCCTACCAGGACTCGAGCTACCCCGAGCTGTACCAGAAGTACGCCGGCCACGACGACAACCGCGACTGGTTCATGTTCAACCTGCAGGAGACCCGCAACCAGGGCGACGTCCTGTGGCACCAGTGGTATCCGCAGATGGTCTACAACACCCACCAGACGGCGGCGTACCCGGCGCGGATCTTCATCCCGCCGTTCAAGGACCCGAGCAACCCCAACATCCCGGCCGAGGTGATCCGGGGCATCAACCTGATGGGCGACGCGATGACCCAGCGGCTGGACCGCGAGGGCAAGGTCGGCGCGGTGTCCCGCCAGCAGTACGACCAGTGGTGGAACGGCGGGCTGCGTTCGGTGCCGGCGTTCCACAACCAGATCGGCCTGCTGAGCGAGACCGCCCACGCCTCGGCGACGCCGAAGTTCGAGGACCCGGCGAAGTTCCCGAAGGAGTTCCCCTACCAGGGCGTGTCGACGTCGCAGCCGTCGGCGTTCTACCCGAGCCCCTACAAGGGCGGCTGGTGGCACCTGAAGGACAGCTGCTCCTACATCGAGTCGACCGGCTGGGCCTACCTCAACACCGCTGCCACCGACCGGGAGGGCTGGCTGTACGGCGCCTACCGAATGGGCAAACAGGCCATCGAGGCGGGCGGGAACGTCGCGTACGTCATCCCGGCCGACCAGACCGACTTCGCCACCGCGGCCAAGATGGTGAACGTCCTGCGCTGGGGTGACGTCGAGGTCGAGCAGGCCGAGAAGTCGTTCGCGGTCGGCGACCGCACCTATCCCGCGGGCAGCTACGTCGTGCGGGAGGCGCAGCCGTTCCGGCCCTACGTCGTCGACCTGCTCAACCCGCAGAGCTACCCCGACCGGCGCAACCCCGATGGCACGCCGGAACGCCCGTACGACATGGCCGGCTGGACGTTGCCGTACCAGATGGGCGTCACCGTCGACAAGGTGGACGCGAAGCTCGACGTGCCGTCCAGGCAGGTGACCTGGGCGAGCGTGCCCGCGCCGACGATGCCGAGCCGTACGCCGGGTTACGCGTACGCCCTCGACCCGCGGGTCAACGACTCCTACACCGCCGCGATGAACCTGCTCCGCTCCAACGAGAAGGTCACCCGCACCACCGAGGCGGTGCAGACCGACCAGGGCACCTGGCCGGCGGGCACGTTCCTGGTCCCGGCCGACCGGTCCAGCGAGGCCAAGGTGCGCGGTCAGGCCCGCAGCCTCGGGCTGACGGTCGCGGGCATGGCCGCCGAGCCGGCGAAGACGGTGCCGGTCAGCAGGCCGCGGGTCGGGCTCTACCACGGCTGGGGCGGAAACTCCGACGAGGGCTGGACCCGCTACGTGCTGGAGCAGTTCAAGTTCCCGTACGCCCAGGTGCACGACGCCGACGTGCGGGCGGGCTCGCTGTCGAAGAAGTACGACGTGCTGGTGCTGCCGGACGCGACGTACTCCCGGATGCTGAACGGCCTGCGCGAGGGCTCGCTGCCGCCGGAGTACACCGGCGGCATGACCGCCGCGGGTGTGGCCAACTTGAAGAGGTTCGTCGAGGACGGCGGGACGCTCGTCACCGTCAACGACGCCGCCCAGCTGCCGATCCAGGCGTTCGGCGGCTTCCCGGTCACCGACGTCACCGAGGGAGTGCCGTCCACGAAGTACTACTCGCCGGGTTCGGTGGTGGCGACGAACGTGCAGCCCACCACGCCGGTGACGTGGGGCCTTCCGGAGAAGCTGGACGCGTACTCCTCGACCAGCCCGGCGTTCACGGTCACCGGTGACGCCGGCGCGGTCAGCACGCCGGTGACCTACCCGCAGGAGAACATCCTGCGCAGCGGCTGGCTGCTCGGTGAGGACCTGGTCGCCGGCAAGGCGGCGGTGGCCGACGTGACGTACGGCAAGGGGCGAGTGGTCCTGCTCGGCACCAGCGTGCAGCACCGGGCGCAGGCCCACGGCTCGTACAAGCTGCTGTTCAACTCGCTGCTGCTGGGAGGGGAACGCTGACCGTGACGAGACGCTGAGCCGCTGAGCCGGTTCGTGGCCTGGGTCCCCGTGCACCGTGGTGCACGGGGACCCACGCTTTTCGGTGCCCTGTGCCCTGTGCCCTGTGCCCGGTGCCAGGGGTCGTGTCGGTGCAGGCGGGTAGGTTGGCTCGAACGTCACGGATGCAGGAGGTGCGTATGGGTGCAGAAGGCGGTCGGACCGAGGGGGGACCACCGCGGCAGTTGCGGATGCTCTGGCCGGCCGGGCAGTTGCCAGAAACCGAGGCCACCCGGCTGCCGGATGGGTACGTCCTCCGCCAGGGCCGCCCCGACCAGGACGTTCCCGCGTTCCGGGAGCTGATGGCGCGGGTCGAGCTCGGCACCTGGGACGACGACAAGCTCGCCGAGACGCTGGAGACGGTCGTCCCCGACGGTTGGCATCTGGTCGTGCACGAGCCGACCGGGACGGTCGTCGCGACGGGCATGTCGCAGCGCCGGCCGGTGCCCGACCTCTATCCGAACGGCCACGAGGTCGGCTGGATCGCCGCGCACCCCGACCACAGCGGCCGAGGCCTCGGACGGGTGGTCACCGCCGCCGCGACCGCACGCCTGGTCGAGGTCGGCGCGAAGTGCGTCTACCTGCAGACCGACGACTTCAGATTGCCGGCGTTGCACACCTACCTTCGGCTCGGCTTCCGCCCGCACCTGTGGGCGGCCGGCATGGTCGAGCGGTGGCGGGAGATCTGCGAGCGGCTGGGTGCACCGCTCCAGCCCGCCGAGTGGCCGGTCGAGGGCTGACGGGTGTCGAGCGCACGCGGCCGTGCCCGCCTCACCGAACTCCCGCTGGGCGCGATCCGGCCCCGCGGCTGGCTCGCCGACCAGTTGCGGCTGCAGGCCGACGGCCAGACCGGGCAGCTGGAGGACATCTGGCCCGACGTCGGACCGGACAGCGCCTGGCTCGGCGGTGACGGCGAGGGCTGGGAGCGCGGGCCCTACTACCTCGACGGGCTGGTGCCGCTGGCGTACGTCCTCGACGACGGCGAGCTCAAGGCCAGGGCGCAGAAGTGGATCGAGGCGATCCTGGCCGGCCAGCGCGACGACGGCTGGTTCGGGCCACCGGGTGACGACGACTGGTGGCCGCGGATGGTGGCGCTGAAGGTCCTCACGCAGTACGCCGACGCCACCGGAGACGACCGCGTGCCGCCGTTCCTGCGCAGCTACTTCGCCTTCCAGGCGCGGACCCTGCCGCGGCGTCCCCTGCACGGCTGGGGACGCGCGCGCGGCGCGGACAACGTCCTGTCGGTCATGTGGCTGTACGACCGGACCGGGGAGGAGTGGCTGCTCGACCTCGGCCGGCTGCTTCTGGCCCAGACCCACGACTGGGCGACCTTCCTCACCCGCGACCTGCCCGCCGGGCCCGCTCCGGCGTTCCGCCACCTGGTCCACGGTGTCAACGTCGCGATGGGGCTGAAGACACCGGCCGTCGCCGCGCTGGTCGACGAGGACGGCGACGCCGGCCTGGTCCGGCACGCGGAGGAGCTTCGCGAGATGCTGGCCAACCTGATGCGCCTGCACGGACTCGTGCACGGCTGCTTCTCCGGGGACGAGTGGCTCGGCGGCCGCGAGCCCCACCACGGTGTGGAGACCTGCCTGGTGGTCGAGTGGATGTTCACCCTCGAGCACCTGGTGCGGATCCTCGGCGACGGCAGCCATGCCGACCTGCTGGAGCAGACCGCGTTCAATCTTCTCGCCGCCAGCAGCGACCCGCGGATGCTCGCGCACCAGTACCACCAGCAGGCCAACCAGGTGCTGGTCTCCTTCGCCGACCGCGACTGGAGCTTCAGCGGACCCGACGCCAACGTCTTCGGCCTCGAACCCCACTTCGGCTGCTGCACCGCCAACCTTCACCAGGGCTGGCCGAAGTTCGCCCGGTCGCTGTGGATGCGGGCCGACGACCAGACCCTGGCGGTGGTCTCCTACGCGCCGTGCCAGGTGGACTCGGAGGTGGCGGGTCACCCCGTGCGGCTGGACGTCCGGACCAGCTACCCCTTCGACGAGGAGGTGGAGATCGCGGTGGACCCGGGGCCGGTGCGGGAGTTCGCGCTGCGGCTGCGGATCCCCGGCTGGTGCCAGGAGCCGAGCCTGACCGTGGGCGGGGAGCCGATGCCGGTCACGCCCGACCAGGACGGCTTCGTCACCGTGCGGCGTACGTGGGCCGACGGCGACGTGGTCCACCTCCGGTTGCCGATGCGGGTGCGGACCGTGCCGCGGGACAACGGCGCAGTCGGTTTCCGGCTCGGGCCGCTGGTGCTGGTGCACGCGGTCGGTGAGATCTGGCGTCCCGTACCCGATCACGCCGGGCTCGCGGAATGGGAGATCACGCCCCGCACGTTCTGGAACCTCGGCGCCCTGGTGGACGATCCGGCCGGCGTCGACGGCGTCGACGGCATCGACGGCGTCGATGCCGTCGGCTCCTGGCCGGTCCAACGCCGGCCCGTCGGGCCGGTGCCCTTCGCGGTGGACGCGGCTCCGGTCGTGGTGCGCGGACGCGGAGCCCCGCTGCGCCAGTGGCGGATGCGGGACAACTCCGCCGGCCCGCCACCGGCCGGACCGGTCGCCACCAGAGCGCCGGTGATGGAACTGCGGCTGCTGCCCTACGGCTCAGCCCGGCTCCGAGTGGCCGAGCTGCCCACGGTGACGGTGACGCCCGAGCCCGCCGACGACTGAAGCGCGGCGCCCCCGACCGGTCAGGGCGCCGCTGGCGTCCAGGGTGGGTGCCCAGGCCGTCTTCAGGACGTCCGGGGCGGTGGCGTATCGCCCCAGCTGCGCGAGCACCAGCGCATCCGGCTGCACCGCGCGCATCCGCCGGAACGCCGGTGCCAGGATGCAGCGCCGCGGGTAGTGCTGGTTGTCGGTGCGTGCCCGGCCGGGTGAGGGCCGGGTCGGGCCGCCGGCGCGGTCGGAGCCGGCCGACTCGAACGGGTCCGCGGACAGGCGGAATTCATCCGGCTTTCCGTCACACAATTAACCGCCGGGCAATGAGGACTTTCTCGTTCTCGGTTCGGAATTTCCGTGCCGCAGGTAGGGAGTATTCGCGAATTCCCTGATCAGGCGGGCGAAGCGGGTTCAGACCGTGAGGGACAGCCAGACGTCCGGCGGAATCTCCGGCTTTCCCGGCACCGGGCGGCGCTCCTCGGTCCAGCGGTCTCCGGCCGCCTCGGCCGCGATCCGCCGCCAGAACCTCGCCGCTCCGGGGTTCTCCTCCTGGAACGCGATCTCCCACTTGCCGGGGTGCCGGCGCAGCAACTCGAGCGCGACGTCGCGGCCCACCCCGCGGCGGCGTACCGCCCGGACGACGAAGAACTCGCCCAGCACGTGACTGTCGCCCTTCAGCCCGCGCATCAGCACGAACCCGGCCGGCTGCCGGCCCCACAGGACGAGGTAGCCACACCTGTCCGGGTCGTCGAAGTAGGCGGGGACCCGGGTCCACCTGAACAGGCCCGCGGCGTCGGGCAGCGTGCCACGGAATTCCGACAGGTCGTGCGCGTACAACTGCCACAGCCGGTCGATCGTGGGCCGGTCCTCGTCGGTCATCCGGTGCAGCGAAACGGGGGTGTCGTTCACCGGCTCACCATACGGAAGCCGACCCGGTCGTGCGTGCCGGGTCGGCACAAGCCGGCTGGGTGTGCTGGGCGGGCAGAAGCCGGCCGGTCGGCACTGACGAGGTGTCGGTGCCCGCTGCTATACCGGGTTCTCCATGGTCGGCCGTCCATGCCTGACCGGCCATGGCCGTCCTGCCCGACCACGGAGGAACCGATGAACCGACCGCCGGGTATGCCGCCAGACCTTCTTCCGCGATCCGTGGTCCGGGCACTCGCCGCGCTCGGGCCCGACCTCCCGTCCGGGCTCGACGGCGTGCGCAGGCATCGCCGCCTGGCCGGAGGTGCGTCCGGGTCGGCCGTCCACCTGCTGTCGCTGGACGGCGACCGGGAGGTTGTCCTCAAGGTCACTGGCGGCGGTGACCGCGCCCGGCGGGAGCTCGGCTTCTACCGCGAGGTGGCGGCCCTGCTGCCGGTGCGCACGCCGCGACTGCTCGCGGGCGTGGAGACGGCCGACGGGCAGACCGTGCTGCTGCTCACCCGCGCCCGGCCCGCGGCCCCGCCGGACCGGTGGGCCGCTCGCGACTGGGAGCGGGCGGCCGCCCAGCTTGGCGCCCTGCACCGACCGGAGGTCGCCGAGAGCGTCACCGGGTTCGGCCTGCTGACCCGCACCGAGGTGGGTGGACCCGCCGCGGCCGATGCTGCCGGTGCTGTCCGTGCGGCCTGGCGCCGACTGGGGCACGAGCACCTCGCCGGTCCGCTGCTGGACCGGCGGGCCGAGTTCGACCGCGCGCTGCCCCGGCTGCCGACCTGTCTGTGCCATGGAGACTGGCACGTCGCCAACCTGCTGCTCGAAGGTGACGAGCAGGACGAGGAGTTCGTGTGGATCGACTGGCAGGAGGTCGGTCTGGGTCACGGGCCGGGAGACCTCGCGCTGTTGTGGCAGCGGGCGGAGTTCGACGGGGGCGAACCTCCGCGGGAGGCGATGTTCGCCGCCTACGCGCGGGCACGAGGAGTCCCGCTCGACGCCACCCTGCGGGCGGCTACGGCCGCGGCCGAGATCCGGCTGATCCTGTACGGCTGGCCCGACCACCTGCAGTCCGTCGACGCGTCCCGGCGCGACGTCGTGCTCGGCCGGTTGAGCCGGCTCGCGGCCGAGTGGGAGACGTTCGGACGAGCCCCGGTCCGGTCACGGTGACGGCGGGCCGCGGTGGAGGAGTACGCGTACCTCCGGAAAGCTCTGCGGACTGGAGGCGGTGAGCAGAGGCCGGGTGGAGCCGTGCGCCACATGGTCGAGGAACGCCACCAGGTAGGCGTTCTGCACCGTCAGTGCGCGGTCGCCGTCGCCGGACCCCAGGGCCAGCAGCGCACGCAGTGGCCGGGCGAGGTAGTACGCCCCGTAGTCGGTGAAGTTGAAGTGGCGCGCCCCGGTGATCGCGTACGCGTACTCCTCGCCCGTACTCGCCGACAGCAGGGAGCGCGCGGTTCCCAGATCGTCACGGTCGTTATCGGTCGTCGTCGAGCAGGTGCCGGTGATGCAGGAGTTCTCGCTGCCGATGAGCATCAGCGGTGCCCGCAGCCCGACGCGTACGACGGGTCCGAACTGCTTGCCGTCGAGGTCGACGGCTCCCGCGCAGGCCGGGTCCGTACGGCAGGCCTCCAGCGACGCCGCTCCGCCGAAGGAGTGCCCGACGTAGGTGACCCGGCCCGTGCCCACGTGCCCACGAAGGTCGACGTGCCCGCCGCCGGACCGGTCCAGCGCGGCCACCCGGCGGGCCGCGAACCTCGCGTCGGCGGCCCACACCGCGACGAGCCGGTTCGCCTCGGTCGTGGCCCGGGCCGAGCTGCCGTCCAGGTCATTCGGGTTGCCCGCCTCGGTCGCTCCCACCGGCCGGCCGTGCACGACGCTGTGGTTCGCGCTGTAGGTCGGCGTGACCCCCGCGACGAGGTAGCCGTGGCCGGCGAGGTTCTCCGCGAGCGTGGTGTACTGCGGCGCGGCGAAGCCCAGGCCGGGCTCGAGCACCACCACCGGGAACCGCCCCTTCGCGACCGGAACGCCTTCCCGCGCGTGGATCCGGACCCTGTCGAAGCTGCTCTCACCGACCCCGACGAGGCCCGGGAAGTGGAGGTCGCTCCACGCGCCCGGTGCGTAGCGGGCGGGATGCCCGCGCCGGGCGTCGGCCCGGGAGACGGGATACCACAGCCAGACCGACAGTTCGCGAGCTGAGCCGGGGTGCGGTGCGAGCGGGTCGGTCCGCCCGGCGTCGGTCCAGTCGTACGCCGTCCGCCCGACGGCGTACTTACCCGTCGGCGCAGGAAGCGTCACCGGCCGGGCGCTGCGGACCGCGACGTAGCCGATGTACCCCGCGCAGATCACCACCACGGCGAGGAGGACCCCGAGGGCGACGGTGAGCACGCGGCGCAGTCGGCCGCGCCGGCGTCGCTCAGCCCTGGCCACGATCGCTCCTGGCGTTCGGCGTGGCGGCCCGCAGACCCCGCGCGCAGGAGGTCGCCGCCACCACCAGCGCCAGTGCCGTCCCGGTGGCGTAGGCGAGGAGGGGAGTGGACGGTCCGCTCGGCGTCGACGGATTCGTGAAGGCCGGGACGAGCACCGCGGCCAGGCCGATGGCGGCGGTGGCCCCCATCGAGACGATGGCGGCCGCGCCCGCCACCAGCGCGACCACGAGCGGCCGCCCGGCCACCGGTGTGTGGCGCAGCGCCGACGCCGGTCCGACGGCCGAGGCGAGCGCCGCCGCGCCACCGACCGCGGTCAACGCCAGAAACCAGGTCGTCCCGATCCCCACGCCCGGCCGTGGAGAGTGCGGAACGAGCCGGCTGACCGTCACCGCGGCGGTGAGGAAGCCGGCGGCCGCGACGACGGGTACGCCCAGCGCGGCGACGGTCCGCACCCGCCGGTGGGTGGCGCGCACGACGGCGCCCGCCAGCGGCATCCCGCCGAGCGCCAAAGCCAGCACGGAAGCCGCGGCGCAGGCGACATACACCGCGCGCAGTCCACCGCCCGCGAGCGTGCCGGGCGTGGGATCGTCGTGCAGTTGGCCGAAGACGACGGCGCCGGCAGTGAGCGTCACCCAGGCGAACAGCGTCGTGGCGACGCTGGCGCGCATCCGGGCGGCGCGGTCGTGCAGGTGGGCCGCCGGCCGGATCCATGCCGACGCCGCCGCCGGAAGGACGTCGAGGACCTGGCGGAGGTGGACGCCGGTGTCCTCCAGGAGCGCCACGAACTCCTCGCCGTACCGCTCGCGCCACGCCGGGGGATACAACGCGACCACCATCGTGGCCCGCCCCCGTAGCCCCGACCTCACCGTGCCGCCGCCGTTCTCAGCCGGCGGGCCCCGAGGTCGGCGACCAGCCGCATCTGGCGAAGCTGCTCGCTGAGTGCCTCCGTCCCGGCGGCGGTGAGGCGGTAGGGGCGGCGCCGGGCCTGCGCCGGGAGTGCCTCGATCAGGCCGCCTTCCTCCAGCCGGGCGAGTACGCCGTACAGCGTGCCCGGGCCCAGCGTCACCCCCACCCGCTCGGCGATGTCCTGCGTGATCGCGTACCCGTGCTTCTCGCCGCCGGCCAGGCTGGTCAACACGAGCACCCACGCGTCGGTCTCCGGCGCCACCGTTCCTCCTCCACCGTCTCCGCCGCGTCGTTCTCCACGGCGATCGGCAATTACTACGCCGTACGATACATCGGCTAGCGTAGTAGTCCAGAGGTTTCGGTCAGGTGGTCATCCGGTCGGGGCGCTCGTGCGTATCCGGTCCGCCAGCCGGTCGCGGGTCTCGGTGAGCCGGGCGATCTCGGCGTCCAGCGCGGCCAGCCGGCGTTGGGCGATCCCGGCTCGCTCGCTGGTCTGCGCGGTCGCGGCGCAGCGCTTCGGCAGACCGTCGATCGAGGACCTGTCCAGCCAGTCCGCGCAGCCGCGCACGTCCTCCACGGTCAGGCCCAGGGCGAGCAGTTCCCGGACGAGCCGTACGCGGGACACGTCGCGGCTGGTGTACTCGCGGTACCCGGCCACCGTCCGGGCCGGCTCGGGGAGCAGTCCGCGTTTCTCGTAGAAGCGCAGGGCCCGTGCCGTCGTCCCGGCCGCCGCTGCCGCATCGCCGATTCGCATGTCTCCTCCGTCGAGATCGCGGGCCCGCGGGTGCCTACAACGCCACGACCACCGTGCCCAGGTGCTTACCTGCTGCCGCGTCGTACAACGCCTGTGGGGCGTTTTCGATGCCCTTGATCCGGACGTGCGGGAAGGAGATGGCTCCGGCGCGCAGCCACTCGGCAAACCTTTCGGTCCATTCCGCCCGCACCGACGGCGCGGTGTCCAGCCCGCTGAACCCCCGGATCCGCAGGCGCTTGAGGATCACCGCGAACGAGTCGATCTCGACCGGCGCGCTGGGGCTGGGCCGCACCGGTGAGAGCTGCGAGGACAGCGCGCCGAGGAGGACGAACCGCGCTCCCGGGCGGGCCGCCGCCACCGCCGCCTGGAGCTGTTCGCCGCCCACGTTGTCGAAGTAGACGTCGATCCCGTCCGGTGCGGCCTTGGCCAGTTGCCCGGCGACCGGTTCGTCGTCCCGGCCGCGGAGCAGAACGGCGTCGTAGCCCAGGTCCGCGACGAGCCGGTCGGCCTTCGCCTGGATGCTGGTACTCCCGACGACCCGGCCCGCGCCGAGCAGCCGTGCGATCTGCCCGGCCATCGAGCCCAGCGAGCCGGCCGCGCCGGAGACGAACACCGTGTCGCCGGGGCGTACGCCCGCCGCGTCGGTGAGTGCGTCGTACGCCGTGGATCCCTGCGACAGGTGGGCGGCCGGGTCGGGGAGGACGTCGCCCAGGGGAGCGGCCTCGGACGCGGGCACGACGGCGTACTCCCGCCATCCCTGTGAGTGCGACACCAGGTCTCCGGGGCGGACGGTCGCACCGGCAGGTGCGGAGACCACCTCCCCGATCGCGCCGCCGAACAAGGTGTCGCCGACCCGCAGCGGCGGCAGCGGCGCATCCTCCACACTGTCACCCATCAACGTGCGCAGGGCGGGGAAGACGTGGAAGAACCGGTTGCGCAGCAGCACCTCGTCGGTGCCGGGCACCGGGGCGGGTGTCTCGACGACGGACAGATCCTCCGGGCGCGGAAGCGTGTCGGGTACGGAGGCGAGCCGGACCTCGCGTGACGTACGGGGCGGGATGGGCGCGTGCTGGGCGGGGCTGGACACGGTGGGCTCCTCGATGTGCGGTCGAGCATGCGTCGGCATGCGTCGGCGGCGGGTGATCACCCGCCGCGCCGCGACGCTAATCCCTGACCCGCACGTCAAGGTCAAGCCCGATCCTGCCGGACTTCTACGGTTTTCCAGGGTTCACGTCGACGTTCACCTCGACGCCGCGAAGGCTGTGCCGGAAGGAGAGTTGGCGTCCGTCGTCGCGGGTGCCCCCGTCGCGGCGCCAGCCGGTCGCCTCGTAGAACGCCTGACCGCGGGTGTAGCCCGCGACCGTCCACAGCACCGCCTCGCGGTAGCCGGACTCCGCCAGCGAAGCGAGCGCCGTGCGCATCAGGGCGCTTCCGACCCCGCCGCGCCAGTACGTGGGATCGACGGCGATCGTGTCGAGTTCGCCGAGGTGGGGGTCGACCGGGTCGCGGCTGGGGCCGACTCCGACCATGCCGACGATGCGCCCGGTGGTGGTTTCCGCGACCCACCAGCGGGTCCGGCCGCTCGTCAGGTCGTTCTCCCAGCGCCGGATCCGGTCGTCGTCGAGCCCGACCGTACCCATCAGGTCGCCGAACCCGGAGTTCCACGAGTCGACGTAGATCCGGGCCACCCGCGGCGCGTCCTCGGCGCGTGCTTCGCGTATGCCGGTCGCCATCCGCTCAGTCTGCGCAGGTGCGGGACCATCCGTCACGTCCGGACGGCTCGCGAGGCCGCCGGGACGGGCGCACACTGTGCGCATGCCGGACACCGCGCGGCGTGCCCCGAGGCGCACCCTGTTGCTGGCCGTGGTTGCCGCCGCGGTGGTCGTCCCCGGCGTCGGCGTGACCACCGCGGCCGCCGGCGACGCACGAGTTCGTGCCGGGCACGCGCGCCACTACCCGGAGCTGGGGCTCGACCTCGTTCCCGCGCCGGCTGGAACCGTTCCCACACTGTCGGCCGGCGAGGCGGTTCGGTCGTACGAACACAGCCGGGGTGGTGCGACCTGGCAGCCACCCCGGCGGCCGCGCACCGAGGTGATGCTCGCCGGCGGTCGCGCGGCACAGACACTCACCAGCCGACTGGTGTGGGTGCTCACCTGGCGCGACATCGAGGCGGCGGTCGAAGGCCCGGCGACCCTCTCCAGGGCCGAACGCCGGGCACTGCGGCAGCAGGTGCGGTTCGACGGCACCGCCGTCGTGGACGCCACCACCGGTGAGGTGCTCGTCGTTTTCGAGGAAGGCCACGACCGGCCCCGGCCAGCATGATCGCCTTCACAGGCGGGAGATCGGCGTGTTACGTGTCGGACACAGGTCGGCCCGAGAGTTGGTCGCGCATTCCCGCCCTCGAAGGAGAGCCATGCCACCCACCCCACCGACCGACGCCGAGCTGGACGTGATGATTCGCGTCCGGCTCGCATCGTTGGGAATCGATCTCGACCAGCTTCCGGCCGGCACCGACCCGGACCCACTGACCGGCGCGCCCGGCCGCGACGCCGCGCTGGCGTCGTTGCGCTCGTTCGTCCGGGGGACCGTCGGCACCCTTGCCGGCTACCAGCTTCCGGCCACGGCGGGTGCCGACGCGGAGACGGCGGACGCGCTGTCCCAGCAGCACGCGCCGATGCTCTATCCCTCGATCAGTACCGAATGGCGGCGGTGATGGCGAACGAACCCGTCGACCGGCGCGTGGACCGCCGGGCCTTCCTCGCTCGCTCGGCCGCCCTAGCCGCGGCCGGTGCCGCCGGTACGGCAGGTGCGATCGCGCTGCCCTCGGCCGCCGGCGCCGCGACGACCGCGACGACCGCCGTGACGACGAGCGCGGCGACGAGCGTTGCCGCCCTGACGCCGGCGCGCCGCGCCCCGAACCTCGACCAGCCGAACGCCTACGCCCGACCGCGCCCGGAGGCGGTGGCCGACCCGACCGAGCTCACCCTGGCCGAGGCGGCCTGGATGATCAGGGCGCAACGGCTCACCCCGCAGCGGCTCCTCGAGGCGTACCTCGCCCGGATCGGCACCTACGACACGACCTATCAGGCGTTCAACGTGGTTCTGGTCGAGCAGGCGATGGCGGCCTCGCGTGTCGCGGGAAGGTCGAGACACCTGGGCCCGCTGCACGGCATTCCGCTGGCGATCAAGGACAACTACTACACGCGAGGCGTCCGCACGACGGCGAACTCCTTCCTGTTCGAGGACTTCGTACCGCCGTACGACGCGACGCCGGTGGCGAGGCTGACCGCGAACGGCGCCATCGTGCTGGGCAAGACGCAGATGGGCCCACTGGCGACCACTCGGGCGACCACTCCCGCCGGTGTGGTCACCACGGTGAACGCCTGGGCGCCGGCCAACCCGCGGGTGGACCCCGGTGGGTCCTCCACCGGCACCGCCACGTCGGTCGCCGGACGGATGGCGACCTCCGGCACCGGAACCCAGACCGGCGGCTCCATCACCGCGCCGTCGAACGCCCAGAACCTCACCGGTCTCAAGCCGACCATGGGCAGGGTCTCCCTGCACGGCATCGTTCCGCTCACCTACACCCGCGACCATCCCGGACCGCTGGCCCGGGACGCCAAGGACGCGGCCATCATGCTCGCCGCGATGGCGGGGGAGGACCCGCAGGACCCGCGTACGCAGGGACTCCCACCGGTGCCCGACCTCATCACCGCTGCCACCCCGGTCCGCCGAGGGGGCAAGGTGAGCTTGCGGTGGCGGACGAGGATCGGAGTCCTTCCCGGCTTCGCCGACGGGACCTCGGACACGGCGCAGGCGCGCAAGGCGTACTTGACGAAGCTGGCATCGATCCCAGGTGTGCGGCTGGTGGACGTGCCCTTCCCCGAGGAGTGGGACCTGCTCACCGGCAACGAGTTCAACAACGTCCGGCTGCCCGAACGCAGTGAGCCGTTCATGCCCTACCTGCGGGAGAACCTGCCGGGCTTCGGGGTCTCGGTGCTGGGCTGGCTGCAGGGTGCACTGCTGGGCGGCAACGAGTTCCTCACCGGACAGCGTGCCAAGCTGTTGTTGCTGGAACGCGTTCTGGACCAGATCTTCGACCACTGTGACGTGGTGGTGCAGACCGGCCCGGTGCCGTTCGACATCCTGGGCCTGCCCGAGATCGCGTTCCCGATCGGGTTCACCGGCGCCGGGTTGCCGATCGGGACCATCCTCGGCGGACTGCCCTACGGCGAGGACCGGTTGTTGTCGGTCGCGGCCGCCTACCAGGCGGTCACCGACTGGCACTGGCGGCGCCCGGCCGATCCGCCCGCGTCGGCCGCTGACGCCCGCCGCGGCGACACGCTGAAGACCCGGCGATCGGTGCGGGCCGGCGCCGCCGATCCGGCGCGCGGCCGGCTCAGCGCCGACGAGGTGGCCGCCACCACGCAGTAGTCGTCGACGCAGTACACCTCATCGACAGACCACCTCGGCAGACCTCATCGACGAGCGATCGACAGTTTGCCCTCCACGATCTCGACGGCCACCTCCGTGAGCTTGCGGCGGTGGCCGCGGGCGTATCCCCTCAGCACGGTGAACGCGTCGGCCACGTCGATCCGATGGCGTTCGGCGATCACGCCCTTGGCCTGTTCGATGACGATGCGGCTGTTCAGGGCGGCCTGCAACTGCCCGACCAGGACGTCGTTGTGGTGGACGGCACGTTCCTGGAGGATGCCGATGGTGGCGATGTCGGCCAGCGCCTGGCCGATCCGGAGTTCGTCCGACTCCAGCGGCCCGGCCTGTTCGTTGAACAGGTTCAGCGCGCCGATCGTCTCGTCACGCAACCGCAGCGGCACAGCGTGCACCGCGTGGTAGCCGGCGGCAGAGGCCTCCGCGGCGAACCGCGGCCACCTGCTCTCCCCGGCCAGGTCGGGGACGATCACCTGGCTGCTCGTACGGAAGCAGTCCATGCACGGTCCCTGCTCGGCCTGCAACTGGAACAGTTCGAGCAGGTCGGCCTGTGCGCTCGAGGACGACACCAGGTGGAGTGTGCCGCGATGGTCGGACAGCATCAGCCCGGCGGCGTCGATCGGCAGCAGATGCACGCACTCGTCGGTGAGCCGGTGGAGCAGGTCGATGACGTCGTAGTCGTCGACCAGGGAGTCGGCAAGAGTCACCAGGACCTCGGCAAGCTCGCGCGCTTGGCTGCGATATCCCTCACTCACGGCATTGACACCCCCTCGGGAGTTCCGTTGGTCATGGCGTTCCTCCTGCGAGCCGAAGTCGTCGCGCGACGACCTCGCGGGCGACCTCGTCGATGGGCCGTTCGTTGGCGAAGGCGTACGCCCGCAGCATGGCCAGGGCCTGTTCGGCGGACACTCCGGTCTGGGCCAGGATCATGCCGGTCGCCTGGTGGATCTCCGCCCGGTGCAGGGGAAGGTCCACGAGTCCGGTCATCACCTCGGCCTCGTATGCCGCCTGACCTTCCTTGGGGTCGCCCCGGCGGTCGAGCAGCGTCCACATGGCCGCGTCGGCCATCCGCAGCGCGTTCGTCAGCGCCTTCAGCGGCAGCCCGCCGGGGGCAAGACTGTAGAGGTCCATTACACCGACCTTGATCGCGCCGAGCTGAAGGGGGAGTACGTACAGCCCACGGGCGGCCGTGCGCTGGGCGTGCAGCGAGAACACCGGCCAGCGGCGGTCGACCCGCTCCTTCAGGTCCGGGATCAGCACCGGGCGGCCGGACTCGAACGCCTCCATGCACGGCCCCTCGCCGAGGGTGAACTGCAGCTCGTCGATGCGACCGGCGACCTCGTCGCTGGCACAGACGGGTTCCTGGCGATCCAGGGCGGTCATCATGGTGATGGCCGCACCGTCGATCGGCAACGCCGCGACGCCGGCCCGGCACACCCGAAGCGGTGCCTCGTCGCCTCCCTCGGCGACGATGGCAGCCAGTGCCTCCCCCAGCGCATCCCCGTGCGCGTTGTCAACCATCGCGGACGTCCAGGCAGCCGTTCAGGCGGTCGTTCGAACAGACGAACCGGTGGGTGCGTACGGATGGTGGTTGCCGGATCATGCATCGCCCTTCTCCCCGCGACAGGAACGGGCCGTCGTCGTCGGTTCCCCCGCAGGTCGGATCGACGCACCGATGCAGTTACGGACTCCGGTTCCACACAATACGCAGGTCCGTCCTTGACACAACCGGTCGAGCCCGACGACCGCTCAGGCCTGCGCACGGCGACGGCGCTGCGGCGAGGTTCGACGAGTACGGTGCTGCCACAGTCGCACGACGTCGCGACCGAACGACCAGACCAGCGACGTGAACGCCAGTACGACCACCGCGACGGACGCCGACCGGGGGAGCAGGCCGGAGGCGGCGACCAGAAGCGCGATTCCCTGAAACACCCCGACGACTTTGCGGGCCTGGCTCGGCGGCAGCGGGCCGCGCAGCCACGGTGCCACCCAGGACGCGGCGACGAACACGTACCGCAGGCAGCCGATCGCCACCACCCAGCTGCCGAGCAGAGCCGCGGCGAACACGCTCAGTACGAGGACGAGGAGCGCGTCTGCCTCGATGTCGAACCTCCCGCCGAGCTCGGAGGAGGTCCCGGTGGCCCGGGCGACCCGGCCGTCGACCGTGTCCAGGACGAGCGCCACGGCGGCGATCGCGGAGAGCGCGGCCGGCGACGGCCGGCCGAGGTGGTCGGCGGCCAGCGCGACCACGGCGGCGATGAGGACCACCCGGACGAGGGTGACGGCGTTGGCCGGCCCGAACCTACCGGTCCGTGGACGCCGGAAGGCCACGGACAGGACGGCCCAGCTCACGAGCGCGTAGGTGGTTCCGGTGAGCAGCCCGGGTACGCCCAGCCCCGCGGTGGCCCACAGCCCGGCCAGCAGGGCGAGTTCGGCCACGGCGCCCGCGGTCAGCTCCCATCGAAACACGGTCCCGGCTTCCAGTCGGTGAGTGCGTCGGTGCCGACGCGCTTGATCTGGGACACGGCTGCCCAGGGCGCAGGGTTCAGCTCGGCGTCCACCGGGTCGGCGTGGTCGGATCCGGACACGTCCCAGACCCTAGCCATGCGCACGTCGGGAACCGGCCTTCCGGTCCCGGACTGAGACCCCCTCGAAGGCCGGTGTCAGCGCTAGGTTGACGCGGCAGGAGACGCCGCGAGGATCACCGCGGCGTTCGTGTCACCGACGAGGAAGGTTCGCGTTCATGGGTCTGGAGTCGTTCGAGCTCGGCGGCCGGGTCGCGCTGGTCACCGGCGGGAACCGCGGTCTGGGGCTGGTGATGGCCAAGGCTCTGGCCGGCGCCGGCGCGGACGTCGCCGTCGTCAGCCGGCAGCAGGCCCAGGCGGAGAAGGCGGCGGCCGACATCGGTCAGGAGACCGGACGGCGCACGCTGGGCATCGGCGCCGACGTCACCAGGGCGGCCGACGTGGACAACGCCGTGGCCGCGACGGTGGCTGCGTTCGGGCACCTCGACATCCTGGTCAACAACGCCGGGGTGAACATCCGCAAGCCGGTGGAGGAGTTCGACGAGGAGAGCTGGGACCTCGTGCAGGCCACCAACCTCAAGGCTCCCTACCTGTGCGCCAAGGCGGTCTCGCCGCACATGAAGGCGCAGGGCTACGGGCGGGTGATCAACGTGGGCTCCATGCTCGGCGTCTCCGCGCTGCCGGACCGGTCGGCGTACTGCTCCAGCAAGGCCGCGGTCATGCAACTGACCAAGGTGCTCGCGCTGGAGTGGGCCGGCCACGGCATCACCGTGAACGCGTTGTGCCCGGGGCCGTTCGCCACCGACCTCAACATCCCGGTGATCGAGAACCCCGAGACGAACAAGTACTTCGTCGACCGGATCCCGTTGGGGCGTTGGGGAAATCCGGAGGAGCTCGCCGGCGCGGCCATCTTCCTGGCGTCCGCGGCGTCGAGTTTCATGACCGGTTCGACGCTGGTCGTCGACGGCGGCTGGACCGCCCAGTGAGCGCCACGGAGAGCACCGCCCCGTTTCGGGTCGGGCTGTCGGTCTACGGAACGACCTACAGCATGGGCCTGCACCCCAAGGCCGGCCGTCCGCCGGTCACCGCGCGGGACGTGATGGACCAGGCGATCCGGTTCGGCCTGGCCGGGGTGGAGCTACCGGCGACCATGTTGGCCGGTGATTCCCACACCGCGCCGGGCACCCGCCGCGAGCCCGGCGAGACGCCGGACCGCGCCGAGAAGTCCGCGGACCGAGCGCGCGAGGCCAGTCCCGAGGCACTGGGGGAGTACGCCGCCGAGCACGGACTCTTCGTAACCGTGGACACCGCGGGGTTCGACCCGGAGGCGCTGGGCCGGGTGTGCGAGCTGGCCGTACGGGTCGGCGCCCCGGTCGTGCGTACCGTCATCGGAGGGGCGAAGATCGGCGGCGACCGTCGCCCGCTCGCCGGTCGCTGGCCGGCGTTCCTCGACGACGTGACGGCCAAGCTGCACGCGGCCACCGAACTCGCCGAGCAGGCGGGTGTCGTCCTCGCCGTGGAGAACCACCAGGACCTCGCGTCGGAGGAGCTCCTCGGCCTGTGCGAGTCGATCGGCTCGGCCCACTTCGGGATCAACCTCGACACCGGCAACCCGCTGGCGACGGCGGAGGAGCCGATCGACTACTTCCGGCGGGTCGCGCCGTACGTGAAGAACGTGCACCTGAAGGACTACTGGACCTGGCTCAGCGAGGAGGGCTACCGCCTCGTCAGGTGCCCGCTCGGCCAGGGGCTGACCGACTTCCCGGCCCTGCTCGCCATGCTGGCCGAGCACGCGCCCGGTGTGAGCATGGCGATCGAGCTGGGTGCGCTGGAGGCCCGGCACATCCGCGTCCTGGCGGCCGACTTCTGGCCCGACTACCCGCCGCGGACATCGGCACAGCTCGCGCAGGCGCTGGGTGTCGTGCAGGCGAACGCCCGGCCCGCGGGCGGTGACTGGCGTACCCCGTACGAGCGGGGCGAGTCGGTCGAGGACATCATCGCCTACGAGGAACGCCAACTGCTGCAGAGCATCGCCTACGTCCGGACCCTGCAGGACTGGCACGGAGGGCGGGCATGACGGCCGACCGACACACCCAGGACCTGGCCGGCCGGTCCGCGCTGGTGACGGGGTCCAGCCGCGGCCTCGGCCGGCACTACGCACTGCATCTGGCCCGGCTCGGGGCGGACGTCGTGATCCACGACGTGGACGCCCACGCGGCCGCGGAGTTCGGCGAGGCGGAGTCCGGTGAGGCGGTCGCCGCGGAGGTGCGCGCTCTCGGCCGGCGGTCCGCCTTCGTGACCGCGGACCTGACCGACCCGGCCGCCGCCGAACGGCTCGTTGCCCGCACCGTCGAGGAACTCGGCGGGCTGGACATCCTGGTGAACAACGCCGGCGGTGACATCGGCGCCACCGGACCACGACCGGATCCCAACGACGCCCTCGACATCGACCCCGACGACATCCGCGCGGTCGTCGAACGCAACGTGCTCACCACGATGTACACCTGCAAGTTCGCCGGACGGCACATGCGGGAGAGGCGTACGGGCAAGATCGTCAACGTGGGTTCGGTCGCCGGGCACGTCCCCGCCCGCAACGGCATCATCTACGCCGCGGCCAAGGCGGCCAACTCCCACTACACCCGCTGCCTGGCCGAGGAGCTGCGGCCCTTCGACGTCAACGTCAACTGCATCGCACCCGCGCCGACCTACACCGGCCGGTTCCTCGCCACCAGGAACGTCGCGGACCAGAGCGACCGGTCGCGTCTGCAACAGGTCGCCCAGCCCGACGACATGGCCTCGATCGTGGTGTTCCTGGTGAGTTCGGCCTCCGATCACCTGACCGGGGAGACGATCGTCTGCTGGTGACCGGCGTCGGGGCCGACCTCACCGGCTGCCCGGCCCCGGCCCGCCCGCAGCGACACGAGGACACCGACGACCACGCCCGCCAGGATCACGACCGACGCGGTGTCGGTGAGCACGTCCGGGTGCATGATCGACTGCCCGCGCAGCGCCTGCCAGGTGAGCAGTGCCAGCACCGCGACGTACGCCGAGACGATCACCACGAGCAGCCTCATGCGGACGGCGGGCACCCGCAGGACGGGCAGGCCGCGGGCCAGGAACTCCAGCGCCAGCGCGGCCAGCGGGATCAACTGCAGCGCGTGCATGCCGACGAAGTGCGGGATCCGCAGGTCGCCGCCGACGGTGCTCCAGCCCAGCAGGGGAAGACCGGGGCCGCCGTCGGCGAGCCCGACCGTGTGTGCGCCGGCGATGTCGGAATCCGTCGCGATCTGCTCCGCCGTCGGCATCACCATCAAGAAGCCGAGCCCCATCCCGAGCAGGGCGAGGATTCCGCCGGCCCGGACGGCGAGGTTGCGGGCGCGGTCCGGGCCGGGGTTGCGGAACAGGATCACGCAGACGACCAGCGTGGCCACCCACACGAACGCGATCGAGATGCCCATCGCCTGCCACAGTGCGCCGTTCAGTGGCGTGGTCTCGTTGAAGTGGCTCGTCGTCCCGCGCAGGACCTGGCCGACGATGACCACCATCTCCGCCACCAGGCCGACGGCGGCGATCGTGCCCATCCACCACGCGGTCCGGCGCAGGTGGCGAAGCTGGGAGATCAGCCATGCCCAGGTGACCGAGTAGATCAGGATGGAGAGCGCGAACTTCGTCGGCTTGGCCCAGATGGGCATGCCGGTGAGGACGCGGTGGTCGGCGAACAGGCCGGCGACGCCGACGACCGCGACCGCCGCCATCGCGGCGGCCAGCATCATCAGCGGGCGGTGCCACCCGTACGCCTGCGAGAACGTCACTCCGGCGAACCGGTCGCGGCGGCCGGGTCGGCCGGGTCGGCCGGGTCGGGTGGATCTGCCGGGTCGGGTGGGTCGGCCGGGTCTGGAAGTCGACGGCACGGGTGGTTGGGGTACAGCGGTCATGGAATTCCCCCGGTCGGATGGCGCGCGGTCAGCGCGGTGGTGTGCGGAAACGCTTGCTGGACAGGTGTTCCTGCGCGAGCCGGCGCAGCGCGATGATGAGCGCGTCGCCGAGGACGGTGCCGACCAGAGCGGTCTCGAGCAGTTCGTCGCCGTCGTCGATCCCGGCAATGACGTCGAGGTCGGTGGTGGCGGCGAGCTCGGCAACCTCGGCGTAGCCGTCGAGGGCCGCGAGCGCCCGGTCCTGTCCCAGCCGGTCGAACCGTGCGAGCACGTCGGCGGCAGCGGCCCGGGCCGGACTCGTCTCGTCGATGTGCCAGCCGCGGCGTTCGAGCAGGTCGTCGACCTTCTTCGTCGCCTGTACCTGCTCCTCGTCGGGGCTGTCGGCGTCGGCGGTGTTGCCGGACCTGCCGGTGCCGTCGGCCCGGCCGCCTGCCTGGATGTCGCCGAGCGACCTGATGGTGGCGCCGAGCTTCTGCCGGACCGTCCGGTCCGGGTCGTCGATCACGGAGAGGACGACCCGGGCCGTGGCGATGGACATCCCGCCCACGTCGGTCAGCGCACGGATCAGGGTCAACCGCCGGACGTGGGACTGGTCGTAACTGGCCTGGTTGGGGCCGGTGAGCTGCCCGGCGGGGAGCAGTCCCTCGCGCAGGTAGTACTTGATCGTCGGGACCGGAACCCCGCTCGCTCGGCTCAGCTCTGCCATCCGCATGCGGATAGCTTAACTATCCGATAGTGCCGCTGCCCATAATTTTTCCGAGATCTCTTCGGGTCGGTCCTCCGGGCGGTCCTCGGGGCCGTTCTCGAGCGGGGCTCCGTCAGTCGTCCGACAGTGCGTCGCGCCGGCGGCGAGCGGTGGTGGCGGCACGGCTGGCCTTGGTGAGGGCACGTTCCAGCGAGCCGGTCCTGTGCTCGGCGCGTTCCAGCTCGGCCTTGGCCTTCTCGAGCTCGTCGGTCAGGCGTTCGACCGCGGTACGCATGTCCTCGACGTGGTGCTCGTTGGCGTCCAGCTCGGCCTCCGCCTGCGCCCGGGCCTCCTCGGCCTCGGCGAGCTCCGCCTCCGCCCGATCCAGCTTCTCCCGGGCCTCCTTGCGCCGGCGTTCCTCCGCGCGTTTGTCGGCCTGGGTCTGTCTACCGGGCTTCGCGGCCTTCCTGCCGGTCGCCCGGCGCTCCCGTGCGGTGCTGATCGGGGTCACCTCGGCCGGTTCGCCGGACTCGTCGACCACGCCGAATCCCACGTGCCGCAGCGCACTGGTCAGCCGGCCCGTACCCAGCAGCCGCGCGGCCTCGGCGTCGACCGAGGCGGCGTCGAGGGTCTCGGCCAGCCGGTCGCCCACCGTGTCGGTCACCTTGTGGCCGGACTTCTTCGCGAGGTCGCGGGCCGCCCGGCCGAGGTCGCGCACCAGCGAGATCCGCTGGGAGGTGAGCTCACGCATCCGGTCGCCGTCGCGGGACGCGTGCGCGTCGCGCAGGTCGTCACCGAGTTGTACGAGGTCGTCGATGCGGTCGGCTTCGGCGCGTACGAGCTGGTTGGCGAGCCAGGCGGCGAGCGTCGGCTTCTTCAGCTCCCGGATCGCCTTGCTCGCCGCGTGGTCACCGTCGGCCTTGGCCTGGTCGGCCAGCTTGTTGCGGGCCGAGGTGAAGTCCTCCGGTGCCAGGCCGTACAACTCCCGCGCCGCTTCGTCGAGGTTCACTCCGACATCATGACGTCCTGAACGGGTCGTGACGTCGGACGCCGCGCACATGTCCCGGTCACGTTCCGACCGCGTACCGAGCCGGTGGCCGGTTGTGGCCGGGCCAGGCACGGGAGGGCGGTGGAAGAGTGGGAACTGCCCTCGAACCGGGCCAGTCCGGACGAGGACCGACGGGCAGACGACCAAGGGGAGCCGGTTGATGAGAAGCGAACCCGAACGCTGGCGGACCGACTACGCCCGGGACGGCTACCTCGTGGTCGAGGACTGCCTCGACAAGGAGACGTTGACAGCGTTGCGCACGGCCGTCGGCAGGATCGTCGACGACCCGGACAGCCTGCCGCCGCACCTGCGGGCGCACGTACAACTGGAACGCGAGTACGCCCGCCCCGACGGCGACGAGGACCGCGACGTCACCAGGCTCGGCCGGGCGGTGCGGCTGGTGATGGAGCTACCGGTGTTCGAGCCGGTGTTCGCCGAACTCATCAGGTACGACCCGCTGCTGGACGTCCTGCAGGCGTTGTTCGGCAGCAGGGAGTTCCACTTCCACAACTACAAGTGCGTCAACAAGGCGCCCGGGGCCAGCGGTGCCTTCGTCTGGCACCGCGACCTCCCGTACCTCTACCACTCCACGCCCAACCTGCTCACCGCGATGCTGTGCCTGGACGACATGACCGAGGAGAACGGCGCCACCGTCGTCCTGCCCGGCAGCCACCTGCTGGCCGACGAGAACGTCGCGGTCGGCGACCAGGACATCCGCGAGGAGGACCTACCCCCCGACCTCGAACGCCGGACCGTCACCTGCCCGGCCGGCTCGGCGGTGATCTTCCACGTCAACATCCTGCACGGGGGCGGCGCCAACAGGTCGAGCTCGCCCCGGCGCAACGTCATCGGCATCTGGGCCGGGCCGGACACCTACCCGACCGGCGCGGCCCGCTACGCCTACCAGGGCCTGTATCCGCGCAGCCAGGACCCGGCCCGCCGACGGCAGCTCACGATGGCGCTGGGCGACGGCGACGCGGAGGTCAGCCGGCCCCGAGCAGCGGCAGGCACGGGGTGAGGCCCTCGATGATGACCGGGACGGTCCGGTGGCGTTCCCACTCGGCTCGTGTCAACCGCAGCCTGCGCTCGACGGTGAGCTCGCCGCGGACCGCGTGCCGCTTGGTGCCGTCGTCGACGTAGCCGAGCTTGCGGGACACCCCGTACGACGTGAGGTTGTGGTCGAAGGCGCCCGACACCGCCTCGTCCGCGTCGAGGCCGGTGAACGCCAGGTCGAGCACGGCCGCGCGCATCTCGGTGCCGATGCCCTGACCCTGGTGGCGTCTGCCGAGCCACGATCCGGTGCTGACCGTCCTGGTCACCGCAAAGTCGGACGCGCCGATCGTCTGCAGCCCTACGACCATGCCCTCGAAGAACACGGTGAGGTTGAGCGACCAGGCCTGCGGAGTCCAGCCACCGAGCCGCAGCCAGTGGTGCAGGATGACGCTGCGGGCGATCTCGGCCGGCGACTGGTCGGTCCAGGGCACCAGGAACGGCATGGCGGCCGGGTCGTGGATGCCCTCGGCGGCCACGTCGGCAAGGTCGGCGAGCTCCTCCGTCGAGGGCAGCCGCAGCTCCAGCCGGGGCGTCGTCAGGCGTAGGCCCACCGGGGGGAAGTGATCGACCAGCATGTCCCAATTCTGGTCGCCGACCGAGCGACACGGCATCCCCTTTTCCGCGTACGCTGGCGGGCGCGTCGCGACCACGAACGCGGCCTCTACCGCCTCGGTGACGGTCAGGAGCGGCTGGACGGCAATCCGTACGTCGACGGACTGAAGTACGCCTGCGCGGGATTCGCGGGCCTCGGTCTGATCACCTTCGCTCTGCGGCCCGAACTCGGTCTGCTCCTCTGGTGCCTCGCCGGAGTCAGCCTGGTGGGCTGGCTGGGGGCGGGCGCCTTGTTGTGGCAGCCGCCGTCCGAGCAGCCTCCGGAGTGATCCGGCGACGGCGGGGACACAGTGCCGGCGGCGGGTATATTCGGCGGGGATATTCGGCGGGTGTGCTGAACCCAGGGATGTGGGCATGGCGGAGTACGACGGACGTGGCATCCACGGGCACACCGTCGAGGTGATCGGCCGCCGGATCCTCTCCGGCGAGATCGCCGAGGGCGCGACCATCGACGGGGTCGCCCTGGAGTCCGAGCTCGGCATCAGCCGCACCGTCGTCCGCGAGGCGTTCCGGGTGCTCGGCGCCAAGGGCCTGGTCACCGCCCGGCAGAAGCGCGGCACCTACGTCCGGCCGCGCGCCGACTGGAACCTCCTCGACGCCGACATCCTGCGCTGGCAGTTCTCCGGCCGCTCCGACGTCGCGTTCTTCTCCAACCTGCACGAGATCCGCGGCATCGTCGAACCCGCGGGTGCCCGGCTCGCCGCCGAACGCCGCACCGACGACGACCTCGCCGCCCTGGACGCCGCGCTGGCCGCGATGGTGGCCGCCGGTGACGACCCGGACGCGATGACCAAGGCCGACCTCGCCTTCCACCGCGCCCTGCTGGCCGCCGCCCACAACGAACTCCTGGAACGCATGGAGGTCGTCATCGAGGTCGGCCTGTCCGTCCGTGACCGGCACATGCACGGTTCCGGCGCCGCGGAGGACTCCGTGCCCGTGCACAGGTCCGTGCTGGCCGCGGTCCGGCGGGGGAGCCCGGCGCGCGCGGAACGCGAGATGCGCGCGCTGCTCACCCGGGCGGTGGACGACCTGTCCCAGTTGCGGCGTACCCGCCGGGGAGCCTGACCGGCCGGTGGGAACGGGAGGTGGGGCCGGCCGATCCCTCAGCGGATGCCCGCGCTGCCCGCGCCGAGGTTGACCTCGTAGATGTGTTTCTGGCTGAAGAAGTAGACCGCCACCATCGGCAGGGTGAGGAAGAGCGCACCCACCATCACCAGGTTGTACGGCGGAGTCTGCGCGTTGGTGGAGGTGCCGGACAGGAACTGCACGCCCAGTGCCAAGGGGTACTTGCTCTCGGTGTTGAGGTAGATGAGCGGGCCGAAGAACGAACCCCACGAGGCCGAGAAGCTGAACACCCCGACCGCCACGATCACCGGCCGCATCAGGGGCAGCACGATCCGGGCGAAGATCCCGAAGTGACCGAGGCCGTCGACCTGCGCTGCCTCGTCGAGTTCGCGCGGGATCCGGGTGATGAACTGCCGCATCAGGAAGATGTTGTACGCACCGCCGAAGAGGTTCGGCACGATCAGCGGCAGCAGGGTGTCGATCCAGCCCAGCCCGCGGAACAACACGAACTGCGGGATGATCGTCACCTCCATCGGCACCATCATCGTGGACAGCAGCACCACGAACAGCGCCGAGCGCCCGGGCGCCCGCAGCCGGGCGAACGCGTAGGCCACCATGGCGCTGACGAACATCTGCCCCAGGCAGGCGAACGTCACGATGATCAGGCTGTTCAGGATCCACCGGGCCATGTCGGCGTCGGATCCCAGCACCCGCACGAAGTTGTCGAAGTGGAACTCCCTGGGCAGCAGGGTGAACGCCACCTTCTGGACGGTCACGTCGGAGGACAGCGCGATCGACACCATGAACACGAACGGCGCCGACAGCACCGCCGACACCACGGTGAGGACGCCGTACGACACCGCCGCCTCCCGCCGGCCGTGACTGCCGACCGGCCTGCTCCGCCGCCCCCGGCCCGCGTCCTCCGGGAGGGCGGTCTCGGCCAGTGCGGGCGCGGTCATCGGCGTACCTCCGACTCGTAGAAGACCCAGCGCGGGGACGACCGGAACACCACCGCCGTGCACACCATGATCACCGCGAACAGCAACCAGGACAGGGCCGAGGCGTACCCCATCCGGTAGTTCTTGAAGCCCTCCTCGAAGATGTACGGCACGAGCGTCTCGCTGGCGTTGTTCGGCCCGCCGCCGGTGAGGATGTAGACCTGGCTGAACACCTGGAACGCGCCGATCAGCCCCATCACGACATTGAACAGGATGACCGGTGACAACATCGGCAACACGATGCGGAAGAACCGCTGGCGCGGTCCGGCGCCGTCGATGGTGGCGGCCTCGAGGAGTTCGGCCGGGATGCCCTGCATGGTCGCCAGCAGCAGGACGACGCCGGTGCCCACGCCCCACAGGGACATCAGCACCAGCGCCGGGACGACCCACGCCTCCTCCAGCAGCCAGGCGGGGCCGTGTATGCCGACGAGCCGGAGTGCGCGGTTGACCAGCCCGGCGTCGGGAGCGAGCACCCAGCCGAACAGCATCGCGCTCGCCACCAGCGGCACCAGGGCGGGCAGGTAGACGATCGTCCGGTAGACCCGCATCCCCGGAACCGGCTTGTTCAGCAGGGCTGCGAGCGCCACCGAGACCACCGTGGACAGCGGGACGACAAGGAACGTGTAGTACGCGGTGTTACGCAGAACCTTCCAGAACAACGGATCCTTGGTGAACATCCGCACGTAGTTGGCCAGGCCCACCCACCGGGGCGGGGTCAGCAGGTCGTAGTCGGTCAGACTCAGGTATGCCGAGGCGAGCAGGGGCCCGGCGAGGAAGACGACGAACCCGACCAGCCAGGGCGAGACCATCACGTAGAACCACAGCGCCTCGCGGCGGCGTTGCGTCCACCGCGGCGGCTGGGACGTCGGGCCCGCGGAGGTGGCCGTCGCCCCGCCCGTCACGTCGGTGCTCACGGAGGAGGTGTCGGTGCTCACCGAGGTGTCAGCTGCCCTGCTTCATGACCGGCCCGAGCCGCTGCTGGATCGTGGCCAGCGCCTTCTCCGGGGTGACCTTGTTGTTCATCATCAGCTCGATGTTGTCGGTGAAGACCTTGAGCATCTCGTTCCACTGCGGGGTGAGCGGCGGCACGAAGATCGCGTCGGCTGAGTCGCCGAAGGCGTTCATGTCGACGTCGCGCTTGGCCCACTTCGGCTTGAGGAACGCGTCGCTGCGCTGGACGAGCACGTTGGCCGGCGCGTCCTCGGCGTTGTCGATGATCGGCCGCTGGCCCTCCTCACTCGCCATGAACTCGATCACCTTCCACGCGTCGGCCGCGTGCTTGGAGCTGCGGGACACCGCAAGGCCGTTGAAGAAGGCACTGGTCGCGGGCTTCTTGCCGTGCCAGAGCGGGGAGATGTCCCAGTCGAGGCCCTTGACGCTGTTGGCCGCGGAGATGTTCCAGAAGCCGGTGATCTCCATGGCAAGCTTTCCTTGCGCGAACAGTTGGTCGGGCCCGACGCCCTGGCCGTAGTTGGCGAAGTCACGCGGGGTGGGGGAGACCTTCTCCTTCCAGGCAAGGTCGTTGTACCACTTCATGGCCGCGACGTTCTGCGGCGTGTTCACCGCCGGCGCGCCCTTGGCGTCCAGGATCCGGCCACCGTTCTGGTACATGAACGTCATCCAGTACGGCCACCAGGAGATGGTGGCGAAGCCCCACTGCTTCACCTTGCCGTTGTCCCGGACGGTGAGCTTGCGCGAAGCGGCGAGCAGGTCGTCCCAGGACCAGTCGGCGGTGGGGTACTTCACCCCGGCCCGGTCGAACGACTTCTTGTTGTAGTAGAGAACCATCGCGCCGGAACGGTCCGGGATGGCGTACTGCCGGCCGTCGTACTGGAAGATCTTCGGCACCGTCGGGCCGAACATCCTCGTCAGGTCCAGCTTGCTCGCCTTCACCTTGTCGTCCAGCGGCAGGATCTGGTTCTTGGTCGCGAACGCCGACGTCTGCTCGGCGAGTTCGAGGATGTCCGGGCCCTTGCCGCCGGCGATGGCGGTGGAGATCTTCTGCGAGTAGTCCTCACCACCCGGCGCCATCTGGAGCTTGACCTTGATGTTCGGGTACTTCTTGTGCGCCAGGGCGAGCCGTTGCTCGTAGACCTTCTTGTCCACGTCTCCGCCCCACGCGCTCATGGTCAGCGTCACCGGTCCGGCGGACGGCTTGTCGGAGCCGGACGACCCGCAGGCGGCGACCATCGGGATGGTCGCGACCGTGCAGGCGAGGGCCACCGCGACCGAGCGCAGCTTCTGGGCAGAGGGCATGGGGTGCCTACCGATCTGATCGCCGACCGTGTGATCGCCACTGGGTGATCTTCAATGGGCGAGCACACATTAAGTCATATTTGATCCTCCTGTAAACGGCGCGCTGCAGAGCGTCCTGATGTGGAAACGAGGGGGACGGTCAGGCGCCGGAGCCGGTCTGGCGGCCGATCTCCCAGTGGTGGCCGGACGGGTCGGCGATCCGGCCCACCCGCCAGCCGTGGTCCTCGTGCACCTCGGCGATCGTGGTGGCGCCGGCGGCGACCGCCTGATCGAAGAGCCGGTCCGGGTCGGCGACGGTGAGGATCATCCGCACCGGCCCGCCGGACCCGTGCGGGACGCTCGCTGTCGGGCTGTTCTCGGGGTCGTCCTGGATCCAGAACGCCGCACCGTCCACCTCCAGTTGTGCGACCACCGGCCGGCCGCCGTCGTCGTCGAGCCGGTAGGCCACGACCGCACCGAACGCGGCCCGGTAGAAGTCGACCGCTGCCTGCCCGTCGCGTACGGCCAGCCACGGCGCGATCGAGGTGCGGGTGGGTGCGGCGCTGCCGGTGTGCTCGCTGCTCATGGTGCGGGTCCTCTCGAAGGTGGGTGAGGTGACCATAGGGTGCCGCCGTGGAGTACGGCGGGATGAGGTACGCCGGCGCCGCCTACCTCGTCTGGCTGGGGATCCAGGCGTTCCGCCACCGGCGTTCACTGGCCGAGGCGTTCGCCGCGGCCGAGCCCCCACGCAGCGGGTGGCGGGCGGCGCGCGAGGGGTTCGTGGTCGGTGTGGCCAACCCGAAGGCGTTCGTCATCTTCGCCGCCGTGCTGCCGCAGTTCGTCGACCGGGACGCAGGGGCCGTGCCGGCCCAGATGCTCGTCCTGAGCCTGGTGTCGTTCGCCATCGCGATGCTGTCCGACAGCGCCTGGGCCTTCGCCGCGAGCGCGGTCAGGTCGTGGTTCGGCCGCTCGCCTCGACGGCTGGAAGTCGTCGGCGGGGCCGGCGGCCTGTCGATGGTGGGGTTGGGGCTTTCGGTGGCCGTGTCCGGCCGCAAGGACTGAGCCGGACCCCGCACCCGGCGCCGGAGCGGGGTCAGGTGGAGCGGCCACGGCGCAGGGCTCGGCGCCACCAGACCGGGCGACTGCCCGGCGCAGGCTCACCGGTCCCGAACCGTCTGCGCCGCGCCTTCGCCAGAGCCTGCTCGGCCGGGCCGGGATCGCCGATGTGAGCGATGTCTCCTTTTTGCCCCGCCCGCTCCGTGCGCTCGGCCCGCCAGCGTTCGACCACCTGGTCGGCGTTGGCCGGCCGGACCGGAATGGGCGGCCCGAGCGGCGCCCTCAGCCAGGCGACGATCCGGAGGTTGAGGTCGGCCACCACCTCGCGTACCTCACGCTCCGTACGCAATGTGCGGACCGTCTCGGGCAGCCGCTCGACCTCCTTGCGCAACTGCAGGGGGAGGGGGAGTAGGTCCTCGGTGGAGTGTCCTTCCTTGTGCAGATGGCGCATCACCCACACTTCGTCGTAGGGCTTGTCCAGGTCGGCGAGGGGTTTGCCCGCCCCGGGCAGGTTGTCGAACTCGCCACGTTCTGTCGCCTCACGGATCTGCTGGTCGGCCCACGACTCGAAGCCGATTCCCGGCGGCTTGCGCTTGGTCATGGGACCAATTCTCCTGCGGTCGGACGGTAGTCCGCCACCACTACGGCGGGGCTGAGGACACGATCTGCGGCCTCGTGGCGAGGGTGCGCGACGAACGGATCACCGACGTGCTAACCTCATGGCTTGAGTTGCAGTTGTGGTACCCATGAACGTTTACGCGCTCGTCGGTTGCGACCGCCGGGCGCTTTGTTTTCCGGACTTTCCTCCGGAGGGGCACTCGTAGCGGCGACTCCGACCCGTACACACGGTGCGGGTTCGGCAACGCATCCCTGAAGGAGCAAGCATGGCGACTGGCACGGTCAAGTGGTTCAACTCGGAAAAGGGCTTCGGCTTCATCGAGCAGGACGGCGGCGGCGCCGACGTTTTCGCTCACTACTCGAACATCCAGTCCACGGGTTACCGTGAGCTGTTCGAGGGCCAGAAGGTGGAGTTCGACGTCACGCAGGGCCAGAAGGGCCCGCAGGCGGAGAACATCCGTCCGGTCTGATCCGGATCTGAAGGCAACGCCCTTTCCGAGCGTTGACCGTTAAAGGCAGGGCCCGCACCCATGTGGTGCGGGCCTTTTCCTTGTCCGGGTTTGTGTCCGGCTCCCCGTCCGGCTCCGTGGCCACTTCGGTTCGGCCGCCGTGCGAGATTTCCCATCTGCGGGATGATGACGGGGTTCCAGCAGATCTTGGAGGTGCGATGCCCGACGCATGGGGGATCGAGAGCCGGTACGTCGACGCGACGGACAAGGAGCAGCAGGTCCCCACCGAGGTGGTCGAGCGCCTGCGGGAGATCATCGGCACCCCCACCGAAGCCGCCGGGCCGCTGATCGTCGACGAAGATGAGCAGACTCACACCGGCCCCGGAGAGGTCGTGCTGGAAGACGGCGGGACCGTCCAGGTGCGCACCCGAACCCCTGCCGACCTTCCCCTCGGCTACCACACGTTCGTCGGCCCCTCCGGCACCGAACGCGGGCTGATCGTCGCCCCCCGCCGCTGCCACCTGCCGGAAGGCTGGCGGGCATGGGGATGGGCCTCCCAGCTGTACGCCACGCGGTCGCGGCAGAGCTGGGGGATGGGCGACCTCGCCGACCTGGCCCGGCTGGCCCGCTGGTCCCGGCAACGCGGGGCGGGCTTCCTCCTCGTCAACCCGATCGGTGCGCCAGCGCCGTCCCTGCCACAGCAGCCGAGTCCGTACTTCCCCGCCAGCCGCAGGTTCCGCAACCCTCTCTACCTCCACGTCGAGGACGTGCCCGGCGCTGAGCTCGCGGCCGACGACGTACGCCTTGCCGCCGCGGCCGGCCGCGAGCTGAACGACCACCGCACCATCGACCGGGACGCCGTGTGGCAGTTGAAGCAGTCCGCCCTGGAGGCCATCTGGCGCGCCGGCGGCGCGGGCCCGGAGTTCGATCGGTGGTACGCCGACCAGCCGGCCTCGCTGCGGCAGTTCGCCACCTGGTCGGTGCTGGTCGAGCAGCACGGCGCCGACTGGCAGGAGTGGCCGGCCGAGCTGGCCCGTCCGCAGGGACCCGCGGTCGCCGAGGCCGGGGAGAAGCACGCCGACCGGGTGCGGTTCCACGCCTGGCTGCAGTGGCTGGTCGAGGGCCAGCTCGCCGCGGCCGGCCGCGACCTTGCGGTGATGCAGGACCTGCCGATCGGGTTCGACCCGCACGGCTTCGACGCCTGGGAGTGGCAGGACCTCGTGGCGCTGGAGGCGTCGGTCGGCGCCCCGCCGGACGAGTTCAACCAGCTCGGACAGGACTGGGGGCTGCCGCCGTTCATCCCGTGGCGGCTGCGGGCGGCCAACTACCAGCCGTTCATCGACACCATCCGGGCCGGCATGTCCGCCGGCGGTGGCCTGCGGGTCGACCACGTGATGGGGCTGTTCCGGCTGTGGTGGATCCCCGACCACAACGGACCCGGCGGTGGCGCCTACGTGCGCTACCCCACCCGTGACCTGCTCTCTCTGGTGGCGCTGGAGAGCACCCGCGCCAGTGCCGCCGTGGTGGGCGAGGACCTCGGGACGGTCGAGGAGGGTGTCCGCGAGCAGCTGTCCGAACGCGACATCCTGTCGTACCGCCTGCTGTGGTTCGAGGAGGACGACCCGACCACCTGGCCGGCGAAGTCGATGGCCGCGGTCACCACCCACGACCTGCCCACGGTGGCCGGACTCTGGGACGGCAGCGACCTGGAGAGCCAGCGCCGCCTGGGCCAGCAGCCGAACGAGGAGAGCACGGCTGCGATCCGCGACCGGCTGGCCAAGACCGGTGGGCTGGACGACGACGCCGGCTCCGACGCCGCCGTGCTGGCCGCGTACGAACTGCTCGCCCGAGCTCCCGCCACGCTGCTCACCGCCACACTCGACGACGCGCTGGTGGAGCCCGAGCGTCCCAACATGCCGGGCGCCGACGCGCACCGCGACAACTGGTCGCTGGCCCTGCCGGCGACTCTGGAGGACCTCGAGTCGCACCCGACCGGCGACCGGATCGCCGAGATCCTGTCCGCCGGCGTCGGGGACGCCACGGCCACCTGAGCCGATCACCGGGAGTCGACGACACCTGAGGTGACGGGCGGCCACCGGCCGCGAGTGCCTGTCATGGGCGAGCGGCCGGTGGTTACCCGGGCCGGTGCCGGGTAGGCGCATGACACGTTCGTCCACCCGCCGCGTCGACAGGAGGCCGCAGTGTCGGAAACCCCGCCCAGCGACAGCGGGTCGCGTGACCGGGTCGGCGGCGGCATCCCGTACTCCCGCCCGCCCTACGACGGCACCGGCCGCTCGATCCTCGCGGGTGTGCTGATCGGGATGGGAGTTGCGGCGTTCCTCGACGAGACGCTCTTCCACCAGCTGCTGCACTGGCACCACTTCTACGACCGCTCCACCCCGACGGCCGGGCTGGTCTCCGACGGCTACTTCCACGCCGCCGGCTGGCTGGCGATCGTCGGCGGGCTGTTCATGTACGCCGACCTGCACCGGCGGCACGCCACGGTGCCGAAGCGGGTGTGGGCCGGCGGGCTGCTCGGCTGGGGCGGCTTCCAGGTGTACGACGGGCTGTTCCAGCACAAGGTGCTGGGCCTGCACCAGATCCGGTACGGCGTCGAGCTCCTGCCGTACGACCTGGTGTGGAACCTCACCGGCCTCCTCGGGCTGCTCGTCGGGCTGTTCCTGCTGCGCGGCGCGCCACGTGCGATCGCCGAACGATGACGGGCCCTCGATGACCGGCATGCCATGACAGGCTGGCGATGACCGGCCACGGCATGACCGGGCACGCGATGGGCGGCACCTGGCTGGCGCTGGTTCCGGTGGTCGCCGGCGCTGTGGCGTACGGTCGCGCGGCCGGCCGGGTACGAGCTCGCGGGGGTCGGTGGCCGTGGCGGCGTACGGCAGCGGCCGCGGCCGGGCTGGCCGGCCTGCTCGCCACCCTGACCCCGGTGCTGACGCTGACACCGCTGATGCCGCCGGGCGCGCCGTTCCCGGCGCACGTGGTGCGGCACCTGGTCCTCGCCATGCTCGCGCCGCTGTTGCTGGCGCTGTCCGCGCCGGTGACGCTCGCCCTGCGGACGCTCACCGGAGACGCGCGGCGGTTGCTGCTCGCCGTCCTGCACAGCCGGGCCGCGCGCGTCCTCACCTGGGCGCCGGTCGTGCTGGTGCTCGAGGTCGGCGGGATGTACGCGTTCTACCTCACCCCACTGTTCGCCGCCGCCGGCCGGGATCGCGCGCTCGGCCTGCTGGTCGACGTACACATGGTGCTGGCCGGATGCCTGCTCGCGTGGTACGTCGCCGGCCGCGACCCGATGCCCCGCCGCCCCTCCACGCGTACCGCCGCGGTCGTGCTGCTGCTCGTCGCCGGCAGTCACGACGTACTCGCCAAACTGATGTACGCCGAGACCTTGCCCCGTGCTGCCGGTGGCGCCGAGCAGGTTCGGCTCGGTGCGCAGGTGATGTTCTACGGCGGAGACGCGGTGGAGGTGCTGCTCGCGGTGGCACTGCTCGCCGGGTGGTACGCCCGGGGCGGCCGCCGTCTGCGGGCGGAGCGCCGGCGGGCGGCCACTCAGGCGCCGGCGGCTTCGGTTCCCGTCGACGCGGCACCGAGCGGTTCGGTGCCGACTGGTTCGGTGCCGACTGGTTCGGTGCCGACTGGTTCGGTGCTGCGGGGTTCGGCGCGGTCGGGGCGCAGCGCATCGTCCAGGGTGGGGTAGACGTCGAACACCCGGTCCAGGCCGGTGATGTGCAGAGCCCGGCGCGGACCGCGGGGCGGCGCGGCCAGGCGCAGCGCCACGTCGAGTGCGTCGGCGCGGCGGTGAACGGCGAGGAGCGTGCCCAGGCCGGTGGAGTCCAGGAACGGCACCCCGCTCAGGTCGACCACCACGACCGGCCGGCCGTGGTGGATGAGCGGCAGCAGATCCGAGCGGACCTGGGAGGCCGTCGCCACGTCGATGTCACCGGACAGGGCGACGACGAGGTGGCGGCCGATCTCGGTGCAGGAAACCTCGACGGCGGGAACGAGCGTTCCGGCCGCGGGAAGGTTTTCGGAATGGTTCCCGGGGAAGTTGTCCGGGAGAGTTTCGCGGGCGCCGACCGGAACGATGTCCGGAGAGTCACAGCGCGGTTGGAGGGTCGGGGTCGGCTTGATCATGGCCGTCCTTCGGCAGGGGTGCACGGATGCGGCCTTTCGGCCACCGGCTGTTTTCCCAACCGCGTGCCACTGTAGCGCTGTACTCAGCGTTCGAAAGGCCGGGGAGGGACGGGAGGCTTCCCGCTCACCCGGTTGATGAGGTCGACGGCCACCTCGCGTAGCCGCCGATTGTTGTTCTGCGAGTGCCTGCGGAGGATGTCGAACGCCTGGTCGGCGTCGCATCGTTGCTGCCCCATCACGATGCCGACGGCCTGGTCGATGTACGTACGGGAGACCAGGGCCTGCTCGAGTTGGGTGGTGAGGTCGGCCTGTTCGGTGTGACGCACGGTGAGCGCCAGCGCAGTCGACGCCTGCGCGGCGAACGTCTCCGCCCGGGCCCGCTGGTCGCCGTCGAACGCGTTCGGGTGGTCGAACACGTAGAAGTTGAGGGCGCCGAGGGTCTCCTCGTCCACGTTCAGCGGCAGGCTGAGGGAACACTGGACGCCGAGCTCGGCAGCGGCGGGGTTGTACTTCGGCCACCTCTCGTCGGCGGCCTGGTCCTTCACCTCGATGATGTGGCCTGTGTTGAGCGTGTCGATGCACGGGCCTTCGCCGAAGGCATACTGCTTCTGGTCGACCACCGACGCTCGATCGTCGCTGGTGGCCACCGTGATCGGCTCTCCGCCCTGGTGCACGGTGATGCCGCACGACGCGGGTGGGCTGGTGACCGCGGAGGCCAGCGACGCAACCTTGTTGAGGAACTCCTCCAGCCGCGGGCCGGCAAGCAGCAGAGTCTGCAGTGAGCCCAGCAGGCCGCTCAGGTCGACTGCGGGCGGGTCCGGCTGCGGGCGCTGAGTCATCGGCGTCCGTCTCCTCACGTCTGGTCGTGGCGAGCGGAGGCGACCGGTCGCACCTCGGGCCCGCCGAACTGCCCACCGTACGGGATCCGTCGCGACTTCGCTGCCTGCTGCGGCGGACGCCCGGGCGGACACTTGGTGCAAAGGGGTGACTACAGGGCGTCCTGCGATTCCAGGGCGACCGTGTCACCGACGGTGATCGCACCGGGCGCGGCGACGGTGGCGAGTGTGCCGAGGCAGTTGTCGTGGCCGGCCGCGATCGTGCGGAGCACGTCCGAGGAGTGCGGGAGCGTGGGCTGGTCGGCGTTGACCATGACGCAACGTACGCAGGACCGGACGAACGTGAGCCGTACGTTGCCGATCCTGGCCGCACGACCCGGCCAGCCGTCCTCGAGAAACGGCGGGCAGCCGGGTGGGGTCCGCACCAGAAGGTTGGGCCGGAAGCGGCGCTCGTCCACGGGGACGTCGGGCACGGCGGCCCGAACCCAGTCCAGCGTCGCGGTGGTGAGGACGCTGACCGGCAGCTCGTCGAAGTGGGAGATCTCGCCCTCGCGGGCCAGCTCGACGTCGTCCTGGTTCAGGTAGCTGCGCAGGAAGCCGTTCGCGTCCGGTACCGCCGTGCCGTCCACGTCCAGCAGGACGGGTTCGTCGGCGTCGGAAAGCAGCCGCGAGGACAGGTGAAGCAGGCCGTCCATCCTCGTGAACCGACGGCTGTTCTTGCCCGACCCCAACTTCCCCCGTGCGTCGCGGACGGCGTACACGCGGTCACCGACCAGCCCGCGCTCGTCGACGTCCGCCTGGCGCAGCGACTCGCCGCCGACCGACTTGATCGGATACCGCCAGACGCGTTCGACGACGCCGATCTGCTCCATGCCGATCTGTGCCACGTCGCGACCGTACATCGACGGGTGCGGGCGGAAGAACGGGTCAGGCGCTGGGCTGGCTGAACATCCAGCGGTGGCCTTCGGGGTCGGCGGCCCGGTAGAGGATCCCGTGGCCGGTGTCGCTCACCTCCGACAGCATCGTGGCCCCGCCGGCCTTGGCCCGGTCGAAGTGGGCGCGCACGTCGGTGACCTGGACGAACACGCCGTTCACGATGTACGGAGTGTCCATCCAGCGCCTGGTGGTCTCACAGGTCCGCACGTGCGTGGCGGGACTTTCGTACCCGTTGCCGAAGTCGACGAGCATGACGACGCCCTGGCCGTCCCCGCCGCCGTCGCCGTAGGCGAGTTCGGCGTGCGTGATGCGTCCGTCGTCGTCGGTGAGCCGGAAGCGCTCGGTGAAGCCGAACGCGGCGGTGAGGAACTCGATCGCCGCGCTCGCGTTCTCGTAGGCGAGCATCGGGACCACGGTGGGGAGCTTCGTCTCGGTCATGTGGCGCAGCTTGCCAATTGTTAGAGGCAAGTGCAACTATTTCGGCGTGGTGAAGGAAACGGAATCCCGGGTGGACGAGGCGTTCGGCGCCCTGGCCGACCCGACCCGCCGCCGCGTCGTCGAGCTCCTCGGCGCACGCCCCTACCGCGCCGGCGATTTGGCCCGGGAGCTCGGCACGTCCGCGCCGGTGATGAGTCGCCACCTGCGCGTCCTGCTGCGGGCAGGTCTGGTGACCGACGAGCGGCCACCCGACGACGCCCGCGGGCGGATTTTCTCCCTCCGCGCGGATCGGCTCGCCGCGGTGTCGGCCTGGCTGGACCAGGTGCAGGCCCACTGGACCGAGCAACTCGGCTCGTTCCGCCGTCACGTCGAACGCCGGGGCCGGTCGTGAGCCGCACTTGCGCCGAAGCGTCCGTGGAGGTCGACGTCGACCGGTTCACCGCGTTCGCGATCTTCACCGAGGAGATCGACCTGTGGTGGGTACGCGGGCCGATCAACCACTTCGACAGCTCCCGGCTGGCCGAGCTGCGGATGGAGCGCGGCGTCGGCGGCCGCGTACTCGAGATCTACGACGAGTCCACCGGCGACGTCCTGGAGACCGACCGGATCACGGTCTGGGAGCCGGGCGCCCGGCTGGTCCTGCGCGGCAGCGTCCAGGACACCGAGACCGACGTGCGGTTCGAGCCGACCGGGACCGGCGGCACCCGGGTCCTGGTCTCGCAGTACCTCCGTCCCGGCGGCGACCCGGCGTCCGTGGGGTTCGGGTGGGCGAACATGCTTCGCACCTTCTCGGCGTGGAGCCGGCGCCGCGACACCGCGCCGCGCACACCTCGCGAGATCGGCCGGTTGGGACTGGCACTGTCGTACGAGGATCCGGTGGCGGCGGCGCGCTGGCTGGACGAGGTGTTCGGGCTGGGCTCCTGGGACGTCGACCGCCCGCCGGAGGAGGGCGAGCGCCCGGGCTGGATCGAGTTCCACGTGGGCGACAGCCTGGTGATGCTGTTCCAGCAGGAGAGCGCCGAACCCGTCCTGCCTCGGCGTACGCACGTTCCGTGGGTGTACGTGGACGACCTCGACGCCCACTTCGCCCACGCCAGGGACCACGGGGCACGGATCGTCAGCGGGATCGCCGTACACGCCGTCCGTAGCTACGTCGCCGAGGACCTCGAAGGGCACCAGTGGGTCTTCGTCCAGGCCCGGCCGACCCAGCGCTGACCACGGATTCCGCGCCTCGCCGAAGCGTTCGGCAAGGGCCGAAGAGTCGGCTGCCTACGCTCGTCCGGTGACCTCGACCGAATCCTCCGCTGTCCCGTCCACGCCGTCCGCATCATCGGGGGCCCGTCCATCCGGGTGGCTACCGGTGATCGCTGCGGCGACCACGGTGGTGTTGTGGGCTTCGGCGTTCGTGGCGATCCGCCACGTCGGCGCCGAACTCTCGCCCGGTGCGCTGTCGCTCGGCCGGCTGCTCGTCGGCAGCGTGGTGCTGGGCGTGGTGATGCTGACCCGGTCCTCCCCTGGCCCGCGCGGTCGCTGTGGCCGCGGCTGGTGGTGTGCGGCGTGTTGTGGTTCGGCGTCTACAACGTCGCGCTGAACGCAGCCGAGCGCCGGGTCGACGCGGGCACCGCGGCGATGGTGGTCAACGTCGGGCCGATTCTGATCGCGCTGCTGGCCGGGGGCGTTCCTCGGGGAGCGGTTCCCGGCCGCGCTGCTGCTGGGCAGCGCCGTCGCGTTCGGCGGCGTGGTGGTGATCGGGGTGGCGACCTCCGCAGGCTCCTCCGCGGACACCGTGGGGGTGCTGTTGTGCCTCGTCGCCGCGGTCGCCTACGCCGTCGGGGTGGTCGCACAGAAGCCGCTGCTCGCGCGGCTGCCGGCGTTTCAGGTGACCTGGCTGGCGTGCGTGATCGGGACGATCGCCTGTCTGCCGTTCGGTCCGGAGCTGGTACGCGAGGCCGTGGCGGCGCGTCCGTCCACCCTGGGCTGGGTGGTGTTCCTGGGCGCGTTCCCGACCGCGATCGCGTTCACCACCTGGGCGTACGCACTGTCGCGGACGAGCGCCGGCCGGATGGGTGCCACGACGTACCTCGTGCCGCCGGTGGCCATCCTGCTCGGCTGGCTGCTGCTCGGCGAGGTGCCGGTGCCGCTGGCGTTCGCCGGGGGAGCGCTGTGTCTGGTGGGAGTGGCGCTCACCCGGCGCCGGGCGCGCGAACGGCCGGCTCAGGCAGGTGTGTCGGTGTCGATCGGCTCGGAGCCGGCAGATTCGGTTGACTCGGCGACGGGCTCGTCGCCGTACGACCGGAGCTGACGGAACATCACCCCGGACACGACGGCGACCGCGGTGAGGACCACGGCACCGACGACCGCGGCGACCGCCAGGCCGTCGGTGAACGCGCTGCGAGCCGACCCGAGCAGGGCGGCTGCCAGCGGCTCGGGCAGTCCGCCGGCGGTGACCACCGCGCCGGACAGGCTCTCCCGCGCCGCATCCGCCGCCGCGGTGGGAACGCCGGCGGGGACGCTCACCTGGGCGACGTAGAAGGCCGCGGCGATGCTGCCGAGGGTGGCCACGCCGAGGGCGACGCCGAGTTCGCCACTGGTCTCCGACATGCCGGACGCGGCGCCGGCCTTCGTGGGTGGTGCCGCGCCGACGATGAGGTTGACCCCGAGCGCGGACGGCGCGGCGATGCCGACGCTGGCCAGCGCGAAACCCACCAGCAACACGACGAGTCCGTACCTCCCGGCCGCCAGCGCGACCACCACCAGCCCCAGCGCCGCGACCGCGAACCCGCCCGCGGAGACGACCGCCGGCCGGAACCGTCGGGCCAGTTGTGGGGTGAGCATCGAGCTGATCGCCATCGCGACGTTCACCGGGACGGTGGCCAGGCCCGCGCGCAGCGGCGACATGCCGGCGACGAGCTGGAGGTACTGGCTGATCAGCAGGAACGTTCCGGCCATCACGATCGCGCCGCCGAAGTTCATGCACAGGGCGGTGCTGAACCGGCGGGAGCGGAAGAGCTCCAGGTCCAGCAGCGGATCGTCAAGGTGGACTTGACGGTGGCAGAAGAGTACGCCGAACACCAGGCCGACCACGACCGCCAGCACGGGACCGGGGTGCCGGCCCCCGTGGGCGAGTTCCTTCAGGCCGTACACCACGGGCAGCACCGTGGCCAGCGACAGGGCGACGCTCAGCAGGTCGATGCGGCCCGCCTCGTCGTCGCGGAACTCCGGCAGCAGCGCGGGCGCGGTCGCCAGCAGGAGCACCATCACCGGTACGCCGAGCAGGAACGCCGAGCCCCACCAGAAGTTCTGCAGGAGTACGCCACCGACCAGCGGCCCGACGGTCATGCCGACCATGAAGCAGGTCATCCACACCGCGATCGCGACGCCTCGCTGGTGCTGGTCGCGGAACATCGTTCCGATCAGCGACAGTGTCGACGGCATGAGAGTGGCGCCCGCGATGCCGAGCAGGGCGCGGGTGGCGATCAGCATCTCCGCGGAGGTGGAGTACGCCGCGAGCACGGACGCGACCGCGAACGCCGTACCTCCGATCATCAGCAGTCGCCGGCGGCCGATCCGGTCGCCGAGGGTGCCCATCGTGACGAGGAAGCCCGCGATCATGAAGCTGTAGACGTCCATGATCCACAGTTGCTGGGTCGCCGTCGCGCCGAGATCCTCGCTCATGTGGGGGAGGGCGAGGTAGAGCACGCTCATGTCGAGGGAGAGCAGCAGTGTCGGCAGTGCCAGTACGGCCAGCCCGATCCATTCTCGTCGGCTCGCGCGGGGGCCGAGTGCGGTCGACTGCGATGTCACGAGGTCCCCTTTCGGTCGTACTGCCGGAGCCGCCTCCGGGCTGTGCCGGCCGAACCGGTGGTGCCGCCGCGCAGCGAGTACGACGGTAGGCCCACGGCCCATGTCGGGAGCAACCGGATTGTGTCGGATTGTGTGTCGGATCGCGTCGCCGGAAGGGACTCCGTGACGGCCGGAAAGTCATCGCGTGGGTGCGCCGTGGGGTTCGGGCGGGATTCCGGCGAGGGCGGACAGGACTTGACGGCTATATAACCGGAACAGCATATTAGGTGCCGCGAGAGGCTGACGCATTGTCGGCACGGCCGCCGGCGACCTTCCCTCTGTGTGTACCGTCCCTTGGTGAGGAGTGATCGATGGACCGATCGACGTTTCGACCCAGCCCGCCGGCCCCGGTGGAGGCCACCCGTGAGGACGACGGGTGGACGCTCGTCCTCACCCGCGAACTCCGCCACTCGCCCGAACGCGTGTGGGCGGCACTGACCGAACCCGACCAGTTGCGCGAGTGGGCGCCGTTCGTACCCGACCGCGACCTCGGCCTCGCCGGCGACGCGACCTTGACGATGGTCGACGGCGCCACGACGGACGACGTTGCCTCGACAGTGCTCCGGGCCGAGCCGCCCCGGCTGCTCGAGTACACCTGGGGTTTCGACCTGTTGCGGTGGGAGCTCGCCGCTCAGGGTGCGGGCACTCTGCTGACACTGCGGCACCGGGTGGGCGACCCGGAGATGCTTGCCAGGGTCGCGGCGGGTTGGCACCTGTGCCTCGACGTCGCCGAGCACCTGCTCGACGGCGACCCGGTGGGTCCGATCCGGGGTATGGAGGCCGTCGAGTTCGGCTGGAACGACCTGCACGACGCGTACGTACGCATGCTGAAGGAGCGCTAGAAGGTCGCGAGGTGGGCGCCTGGTCGGCGCCCACCTGCCAGCCCCTGTAGCGGGCCCGGGGACCACCTGTCCTGCTTGCTGCGGCTTGACTGGGTCTCGGCGGTGTCCACGGATCGATGACCCGCGGGTCCGCCGCCCCCGGCCTCGTGCCAGGTTTTTGTCCACAGGTAGCGGATCGGCGTGTTCTCGGGGTCGCGTTGTGGACAACGGGTGAGCTGTCGGTGGCAGCCTGTAGAGTTCGAACATGTATTCGACGACGCAGGATCTTCCCGGCGCAGGCGGCAGTGGTGCCGCTGCCCGGTTGAGGGCTGCGGTCGCCCTGTTCCGCGCCGGGCTCGACGAGGCCCTGTCCACCCCCACCACCACCCTGGAAGCCCGCGAGCTCGGTGAGCTGATCAGCGAACTGACCGTCGAGGAATCCCGGGCGGCCGCGCTGAAACTGTCCTTGGTGCGCCAGGCCGAGGCCCGCGACATCGGCAAGACGACGGGTGCGGCGAGCACGGCGGCTTGGCTGCGCAATGCCCAGCGGATGGGGAAGAAGGACTCCTACGCCACCGTCGCCCTGGCACGGGATCTGGACCGCACCATCACCCGGACCGCCCGTGCGCTGGCGCGTGGGGTGCTGTCGTTCCGGCATGCGCAGGTGATCGCCGCTGCGATCAAGGACCTGCCGAAGTGGGTCAGCCTCGAACAGCGCGTCAAGGCCGAGGAGTACCTGATCGAGGAGTCGAAGCGGCGTAACCCCGACGACGTACGCCTGCTGGGCCGGGCGTTGCTGCACTACCTGGCGCCGGAGGAATCCGAACGCCGGCTGGGCAAGGAACTCGACGACGCCGAACGTGCCGCAGAACGCTCCCGCTCCCTGAAGTACGCGCCGAACGGGATCCCCGGTTCGGAAACCGTGGTGATCAAGCTGCCGGTCCTGGAGATGGAAGTCCTCCGCAAGCTGGTCGAGGCACTGGTTGCCCGTGACACCCGCCCCGAACCCGACGACCGTCCGCTGGATCAGAAGCGTGGGGACGCGTTCGCGGAGTTGGTCGCCAGGTGGGCTGAATGGGAAGCCTCGCCCAACCGCGGCCGAGGACGCGACTGCGTCACCGTGCTGATCGATCTGCACAACCTGATGAACGGCGTCGGGTACGGCACCATCGACGACCTCAACCCCGTCCGCCCCATGCCGTGCGGCTGCCAAACCCCCGACGCCCAACGCCAAGCCAAACGAAAGACCAACCGCCAGGCCAAGGGCCAGCCCCAGGACGAGACCGCCAAGCGCACCGCCGGTTCTGAGGCGGGACAGTCCGGGCCAGACACGAGCCGCCGCGCCACCGAAGAGGCCAACGCTGCCGGCTCCAAGCCCAGCAAGCAGACCGGCAACACAGGCGGCACCAGGGACGCCGGGGACGCCGAGCCCAGCGACAACACCGAGCCGAGCGGCAAGGCCGAGCCGAGCGGCAACGTCGCGCCCGCGGCGGCGCCCGGTGCGAGCGCCAACGCCACCGCGGGGGCTACGGCGCAACCCGGCGTTGACGAAGGGGTCGTCGATCCGGACCTGGCGGACGGCCCCGGCGAGACAACCCGGCCAGCCGACGCTAGCGACCCACACACGGACGCCGATCCGGGCGAGACGACGGACTCGCGCGAACCGACCGAGGCGGCCGACGCCGAGGACCGTGGTCGTCCCGGTGGCCAGAGGGTGACGAGTTGCCGCAATGGTCAACCGGACAAGGAGAAACCACCACCGGATACAACGAGCCTCGCGGACCGGATACCCGAACCGCGAGAACCCGGCCAGCACCCACAACCGAACACCGCCACCGGAGCTGACCCGGAAACCGATACCGGGCCCGAGGACTGTGACCTCGGGGCACAAGACGACGCCGACACCGAACTGGACGAGGGTGCGGCGGGGCCGGAGGCTGCCATCGATCCGTACGACGGCTGCAGCAAGTGCGGTGGCGGTGGATCAGCCAGGATCCTCGGCCTGCGCGGCGAGCCGATCTCGGTCGCCACGATCCGCAGGATGGCCTGCGACGCCAACATCATCCCCGTCGTCCTCGGCGGCAACGGCGAAGTCCTCGACGTCGGCATGGCCGACCGCTTCTTCACCGAAGCACAACGCCGCGCCCTCGCCGTCCGCGACGGCAGCCACTGCCACTTCCCCGAATGCCAAGTCCCCGAACGCCGCTGCATCGCCCACCACATGAACCCCTGGGACAACTTCGGCCCGACCGACCTCGACAACGGAGTCCTCCTGTGCAAAACCCACCACACCTTCGTCCACCACAAGGGCTGGACGGTCCGCATGGGCGCACACGGCCACCCCGAATACATCCCGCCCGAGTGGGTGGACGCGCAGCAGAAAGTGCAACGACCGTGACAGCGGTTCCGCCCGGCGGGGCCGGGCGGCGGGGCCGGGCGGCGGCCACGGGACGGCAACAGGACCCGGCCGCCTCGTGCGGGGCAGCTCGCCCGCGTGCCGCGTCGCATCCTCGCGATCGGCGTGGTTCCGCCTATCGTGAGCCCATGTCGAAGTCGCAGGTCCTGGAGGTGGCCGGGCGTGAGGTGACCGTCACCAACCCGGACAAGCTGGTCTTCCCTGCCGGTGGCCACACCAAGCTCGACCTGGTGCGCTACTACCTCGCCGTCGCCGACGGAGCGCTGCGCGGCATCGAGGGCCGCCCGATGATCCTGAAGCGGTTCGTGAAGGGCATCGAGCAGGAGGCGTTCTTCCAGAAGCGCGCGCCCGGCAACAGGCCGGACTGGGTGGAGGTGGCCGAGCTCCACTACGCCTCCGGGCGTTCCGCGGAGGAAGCCGTGGTGCGCGACGCCGCCGGACTCGCGTGGGCGATCAACCTCGGCTGCGTCGACCTCAACCCCCACCCGGTCCTCGCGGAGGATCTCGACCACCCCGACGAGCTGCGCATCGACCTCGACCCCGTTCCCGGCGTGGAGTGGAAGCAGATCCTCGACGTCGCGCTCGTGTCCCGCGAGGTACTGGAAGACCACGGCCTCATCGCCTGGCCGAAGACCTCCGGGTCGCGCGGCTTCCACATCTACGCGCGGACCGAACCCCAGTGGACGTTCCGCGACGTACGGCTCGCCGCGGAGACCGTCGCCCGTGAGGTGGAGAACCGCGCACCCGATCTCGCCACCAGCAAGTGGTGGAAGGAGGAACGCCAGGGCGTCTTCGTCGACTTCAACCAGAACGCCAAGGACCGCACGGTCGCATCAGCGTACTCGGTACGGCCGACACCCGACGCCCGCGTGTCCACCCCGCTGCGGTGGGACGAGGTGCCCGACTGCCGGCCCGAGACGTACACCCTGCCGACGGTCCTCGAACGCTACGAAGCACTCGGCGACCCGTGGGTGGGCATCGGCACCTCCCACGGATCCCTGGAACCGCTGCTCGACCTCGCCCGGCGACTCGGCCCCGCGGAGAAGCCGCCCAAGGGGACCGGCCGCCGGCAACAGACGATGCCGCTGGTGGAGATAGCCCGCGCGAAGACGAAAGAAGAGGCCCTGGAAGGGCTGGAACGCTGGAAGGCCCGCCACCAAGCCGTGGTGGGGCACCTGGAACCCGCCGACGTCCTGGTCGACGGCATGCGCGGACGGAGCTCGGTCTGGTACCGCATCCGGGTCAATCTCCAGCACGTCCCCGAGGCGCAACGCCCACCGCAGGAGCCCCTCGAGGTCGACTACGACCCGTGGGCGAACACCCCGTGGGCGCAGGAACAGGACAACCGGTAGGGCACCCAGTTCTTCCCACCACGGGCGGACGAACGACGGCACCGGCAGCGGAAAGCGCGGGCGCTCCACACCGGAACCCACCCAGAAGCACCCAGGTGCGCGCAGGACCGGCGCCGCGCACGCGACCACAGGTCCAACGGCCCCCAACGGCCGGAAAACCGCGCCCGCAGCAGGCAGGATGGCGGGCAGTCGACCGTACCCGGTAAGGCATTCCTGCCTGCGCGTAACGATGGAAGCCCGGGACCACGAAGGAGAGATGCTGGCTCGCGGTGACGACTCCGGCCCCGGTGCGCGCGAGGATGGGAGAAGAGAAGCGAGGTTTTTCAGGTGACTCTCATCGCGAACGAGCGAGTACGCGGATCCTTGGAACGGATCGCCGAATCCGCCGCTGCGCTCACCGACGCGGAGTATTCGGGCATCGTCCTGGTCAACGGGGAGGAACCCGAACTCGCGGTGTCGCACGGCGCGCACCGCCCGACGTACGACGCACTGCTGCTCGGCGCGGAGTCCGGCGTGCTGCGTAAGGTGCTCGACGCCGAGGGGCCCACGCAGATCACCGACGTGCACAGCCTGCCCCTGCCGCGGCAACGGTCACATGGGCACCGGCGTGACCGCGCTGGTGCCGGCGACCGGCCCGATACGCCGGCCGGCGGGCTGCTCGGCGACCGCATCCTGTCCCCGGAGTGCGGAACCCTGTGCGGGGCGCTGGTCGTGGCCGCGAAGCGCGGTGGCACCTTCACCGACCAGGACGCCGCCGCGGTCACCGTCCTCGCCAACGCGGCCGGAGCGACGATCGAGCAGGCCCGGATCGCGGCCCGGGAACGCCGGCGCCAGCACTGGCTTTCCACCAGCGCCACCGTGACCAGCCTGCTGCTGAAGCACGTCGACCCGAAGGAGGCGCTGCGCGAGATCCTGCGAGGTGGCTTCCGGGAACTGTGCGGTGCCGACGTCTCCGCGGTGATGTGCGCCGACCCGGTCCGGCCGCACGTACCGCTGATCATCGCCGTGGACGGGTTCGGCATGGACGACTTCCCGGTCACCGAGATGTCGCCGGACAGCCTGACCGCCCGGGTGCTTCGTACCGGCGAGGAGATCATCAGCGCCGACCTGTCCACGGTCGAGGGCTACAACCCGCCGGCCCGGTGCGCCGAGCGTCTCGCCTCGATGGGGCCGGGGATGCTGCTGCCGCTGCAGACGGGGGAGCGGATCCTCGGTGTCCTCGGGGTCGGCTGGCGCCGTGGCTCTCCGGAGGGCCTGGCGGCGCTGGAGCAGAGTGAACAGGTCGAGCTGGTACGCAGCTTCGCCCGTCAAGCCTCGCTTGCGCTGCTGCGCCTGCACTCGGAGGAGGACCGCGACCAGCTGCTGTTGTTGCGAGAACGCGACCGGATCGCCGCCGAGCTGTGCGGCGGTGTGATCGAACGCGTGTCCCAGTCCGAGCTCGACCTGCACAGCGCGCTTGGTCTCAGCCGGCAACCGGAGGTCCGCAGCCGGCTGCAGTCGGCTGTCGAGAAGCTGGAGGACACGGTACGGGCGATGCGGGACACCGTGTTCCAGACGCCGGACGACGCGGCGACGGACCAGGCGTCGACCGACTGGCAGCCACTGCTGGAGGAGATCGACTCCGCCTGCTCGGCGGTCGGCCTGCATCCCCGGCTGGTGCTCGCCGGCCACCTGGACCGGACGACCGTCGTCAGGTCGGTGCGCGGTGAACTCGCCACCGCGGTCAGGCATTCGCTCGCACTCACCCCGCACCTCTCACCGACGTCGGTGGAGGTGTGCATCGAGGTCACGGTGGACCATCTCGTGCTGACCGTCTCCGACCAGACACCCCCGCAGGCAGCGACCATCGAGGCGGAACGCATTGCCTGGCTGGAAGACCGCGCCCGCGAATGCGGCGCCCGGGTCACCGTGTCTCAGAGCGAGGACCAGGCCCGCATCGAATGGCACCTCCCCACCTGAGCGGGTGAGCGGGCCGCCGGACGGGCGGCGGACGACCCGCTCATGGACCTCAGGCGGAGACGACTCCCGAGCTGGGGGCGTGTGCTGGTTCGGCGCCGGAGTAGACCCGCCACAGCTGCGCGTACCGGCCACCGGCGGCCACCAGGTCCCGGTGCGTGCCGTCCTCCACCACCTGACCGTGGTCGACCACGACGATCCGGTCGGCGCGTTCGGCGGTGGTGAGCCGGTGTGCGATGAGCAGCGTGGTCCGCTGCCGGGTCAGCGTCTCCGTCGCCTGGATCACCAGCGCCTCGGTGCCGGGGTCGAGCGCCGCGGTCGCCTCGTCCAGCAACAGGATGTCGGGGTCGACGAGGTACGCCCGGGCCAGCGCGAGCAGCTGCCGCTGCCCGGCGGACAGGTTGCGCCCGCGTTCGCCCACCGTGTGGAGGTAGCCGTCCCGCATCCGCGCGACCGCCTGGTGCGCACCCACCGCTCGCGCGGCCGCCTCGACCTCGGCGTCGGTCGCTTCCGGCCGCCCGTACGCGATCGCGTCGCGGACCGTGCCGGGGAAGAGGAACGCCTCCTGGGGCACGTAACCGAGCCGGTGGCGGTAGCCGTCGAGGTCGAGCTCGCGCACGTCGGTGCCGTCCACCCGGACGGCACCGCCGGTCGGGTCGTAGAACCGCGCTACCAGCTTCACCAGCGTGGTCTTCCCGGCGCCGGTCTCGCCGACGAGCGCGACCGTCTCGCCCGCGCGCACCCGAAGGTCGATGCCGGACAGGGCGTCGCCCGCGGCGTTCTGGTAGTGGAACCGCACGTCGTCGAAGACGATCTCGCCGGTGAGCCGGCCGACCTCCTTCGGGTGCTCGGCCTGCGGTGTCGTGGTGGGGGTGCGCAGCAGTTCACCGATGCGGCGCAGGCCGACGCGGGCCTGCTGGTAGCCGTCGAAGACCTGGGAGAGCTGCTGTACGGGGGAGAAGAACAGGTCGAGGTAGAGCAGGTAGGCGATCAGCGCACCGGCGGTGAGGCTGCCGTTGTGCACCAGCCCGGCACCCACACCGAGGACGACCGACGCCGCGGCCAGGTTGAGGAACTGCACGAACGGGAAGTACGTGCCGATGTAGCGCTGGGCCCGCAACCTGCTGATCCGGTAGGCGTCGCTCTTCTCCTCGAACCGGTTGGCGTTGTGCTCCTCCCGGCCGAACGCCTGAGCCACCCGCATCCCGGCGACGTTCTCCTGCAAGCTGGTGTTGACAACGCTGATCCGCTCTCGTGCCTCCTGGTATGCGATCGAGGACTTGGCCCGGAAGATCAGCGTGGCCACGATCAGCACCGGCATCAACGAGAGGACCGCGAGGGCGAGCTCCCAGTTGATCCACACCAGCGCGACCAGGACGCCCACGAACTGCAGGATCGCCACCACCGCGGTCAGCAGTGAGGTCTGCAGGAACGACGAGAGTGCGTCGATGTCGGTGGTCATCCGGGTCATGATCCGGCCACCCATCTCGCGTTCGTAGTAGTCGAGCCCGAGCCGCTGCAGATGGGCGAACAGCTTGACCCGCAGCGAGTACAGCACGCGTTCGCCGGTACGGCCGGCCACCCTGGTCTGGGCCATGTTGATCAGCCAGTCGGTGATCACGATGCCGAGCGCGGCCGCCGCGGCCACCAGGACGACCGAGACCGCCTGCCGCTGCACGCCCGCGTCCACTCCGTGCCGGATCAGCAGTGGCAGGCACAGCGAGGCGATCGCGTCGGCCGCCACCAGCACCAGCGCCAGCAGCAGCGGCCGACTGAACGGCCGGAGCGTGCGCGGCAGGGTGAAGCCAGGATCGGGCTTCTGCGCGTCCTCCATGCTGACCCCGGGGACGTCGCGGACCGGCGGCAGCTTCGCCACCTGGGCCAGCACTTCCGGGGTCGGCGGCATGCTGGCCAGCCAGCCGCCGCCCACGCCGCCACCGCCACCGCGACCTCCGCCGCCACCGAACCCGCCGCCGAGACCGGTGGCCTGCTGCACCCGGGTCAGGTGGCTGGGCGTGTCGTCGCCGCGGCGTACCCACAGGGCGGGGGTGATCCCGTCGACCTGGGTGTCAACCGCGGCTTGCTCATCCTCGACCTCGGTTTCGCCGGCCTCGATACCCTCGGCATCCTCACCGGGTCCGGACAGCAGCAGGCGGTAGAGCGCGCACCTGCTGGTCAGTTCCTCGTCGGTGCCGACGTCGACGACGCGTCCCTCGTCGAGCACGGCGATCCGGTCGGCCAACTGCAGCGTCGAACGCCGGTGGGCGATGATGATCGTGGTCCGCCCGGCCATCACCTGGCGCAGGGTGGCGTGGATCTCCGCCTCGGTCTGGGAGTCGACCGCCGACGTCGCGTCGTCGAGCACCAGCAGGGTCGGGTCGCTGAGCAGCGCGCGGGCCAGCGCGACTCGCTGCCGCTGCCCGCCGGACAGCGTGAGCCCGCGTTCGCCGACCACGGTGTCGTAGCTGTCGGGCAGCGCCTCGATGAAGTCGGTGGCCTCCGCGGCGCGGGCGGCGGCGCGCACCTGTTCGTCGGTGGCGTCCGGACGACCGTAGGCGATGTTGGAACGCACGGTGTCGGAGAACAGGAAGCTGTCCTCGAACACCAGGCCGATCCGGGCCCGCAGCGAGCTGAGGGTGAGGTCGCGGACGTCGTGCCCGTCGACCAGGACCGAGCCCCGCTGTACGTCGTAGAAGCGCGGAAGCAGTTGCGAGATCGTCGACTTGCCCGATCCTGCCGTACCCACCAGCGCCACCGTCTCACCGGCGTTCACCCGCAGAGAAAGGCCCGACAGCACCGGGTCGGAGGCGAAGTAGCCGAACGACACGTCGCGCAGCTCGACCGCGCCGGGACCCACCGGGAGCTCGATCGCGTCCGGCTTCTCGGTGATCACCGGCCGGGAGTCGATCACCTCGAACACCCGGATGACGCTCGCCCGGGCCTGCTGGCTCATGACCAGGAAGTTGGACAGCATCCGCACCGGCGCGACGAGCTGGCTCAGGTAGCTGGAGAACGCCAGGAAGGTGCCGAGGGTGATGTTGCCGCGTACGGCGAGATAACCGCCGAGGGCGAGGATGCCGACCTGGCCCAGCAGCGGGACCGCCTGCAGCGTGGGCCCGTAGCGGCTGGTCAGCCGGATCGCCCGCAGCCGGGAGCCGAACAGGTTGCGCGCCTGGCGTTCGAGCCGGCCGAGCTCGCGGCGTTCCTGGCCGAAGCCCTTCACGACCCGGACGCCGGTGACCGTGGAGTCGACGATGCCGGCGACCTCCGCCGCCTGCTGCTGGGCGTCCCACGTGGCCGGGAACAACCGGCTGCGGCTGTGGTAGCCGATCAGCAACAGCGCCGGCGCCACCGCGAGCGCGACCAGCGTCAGCAGCGGCGACAGCCACACCATGATGGACAGCGAGATGACGAACAGCAGGATGTTGCCCAGCATCATCGGCAGCATCTGCAGCAGGCCCTGCACCATCATGATGTCGCTGATCGACCGGCTGACCACCTGCCCGGTGTGCAGCTCGTCCTGGCGGGCGCCGTCCAGCTTCGACAGCGCGCGGAAGAGGTCGCCGCGGATGGTGTGCTGGACGTCGAGCGCGAGCCGGCCACCCAGGTAGCGGCGTACGAAACCCGCGCCGAACGTCGTCAGGCCCAGCACGAGCATGACGCCGATCCACGGCAGCATCGGCGCACTCCGGGCGATGATCACGTTGTCGACGATCTGGCGCTGGACGAGTGGGACGAACGCGCTCGCGGCCATGGCCACGATCGCCCCGCCGAAGCTGGCGAAGACCAGCGGCCTGGACCGCCAGCAGTAGCGGGCGAGCCGGCGTACCCACCGGTCGGCGGAGGATTCGCCGGGAGCTCCGGGTGTGCCCGGGCGGCCGGGCTTGCCGGACTGGTCAGGGTGTGCGGGCTGGTCAGGGTGTGCGGGCTGGCTGTTGCCGGCGGACGGGCGCCGGCCCGGCTGCGGGGAGCCGTTGGACGAGGTTGTCGTGGCGGCGGTCATCTGGTGGTGGGCACCTCGGCTTCCGGCGACGGTGAGGTCTGGAGGTCTGTTGCTTCCTTCGGGGCGCGGGCCTGCGCGGCGGCTGGGTCCTTCGCGGTGCGGGCCTTCGCGGCGGGGGAGTGCCGGGCCCAGCGCGCGTCCATCGCGTCGTCGACCTCGGCGAGCTGGCTGAGCAGGGCGTCCGGGGCGGAGATCTCCGCCAGCAGCGGGCGCAACCGGTCGCCGTAGGCGGCCTCGGCCTGGGCGAGCGCTTCCCGTCCCTGGTCGGTGAGGGCGAGGCGGACGACGCGCCGGTCACCGGGTTCGCCCCGCCGGGTGAGCAGTCCGGCGGCGACGAGCCCGTCCACGACGACGGTGATCGCGGGTTTGCTGGTGGCGAGCCGGGTGGCGATGTGGGTGGAGCGTTCGGTCCCCCGGGAGACCAGCTCCAGGATCCGGAACTGCGCGAGGCTCAGCCCGGCGTCGGCCCGCTCCAGCAACCGCGCCAATCGGACGATCGCGCGCACGGCACGCTCGACCGAAGGTTCGTCATCTTTCACAGTTAAGGAGGCTAACCGTTAGGGCGGCGAATGTCCCACGGCCCCGGCCTGTTCCGGCCAGCGCGGGACGTCCCTCCCTGCGCACGTCGCCTGGCAATCCCACGTTTCCCGGACACCTCGGACACGCGGGCGTGCTAATTTGGGCGAGTGACCAAATCAGCGGAACGGCTCCTCGCACGAGAGGAGGAGACGTCATGAAGGTCCTCGACGCCCCGCAGCCGCCGAGCGGACTCCGCCGGCTCTTCTTCCGGTCGCCCATCCACCTCTACCGGGCACACCTCGGCTGGTTGCTGGGCGGCCGGTTCATGCTGCTCACCCACACCGGCCGGGTGTCGGGCCGCCCGCGCCGGGTGGTGATCGAGGCGATCGACCACGACCCGCGCGACGGGAGTTACGTCGGGCCGTCGGGGTACGGGCGGCGCTCGGACTGGTACCGCAACATCCTCGCCAACCCCGACGTGACCGTTCAGGTCGGCCGGGGCGCACAGGCGATGACCGCGACTCCGCTGCCGCCGTCGGAGGGCGGGGAGCTGATGGCTCGTTACGCCGTACGGTATCCGCGGCTCGCGCCCAGGCTGGCCAGGTTCATGGGCTTCGAGGTGGACGGCAGCCAGGACGACTACCGCGCCGTCGGCGAGCGAATCTCCTTCGTCCGCTTCACCCCTTCTCGCTAGGGCGCGTTTCGGCGTAGGGCGCCGGTGAAACGAGTGGCTCATCCGCGTGCGGCTGGCAAGGCGGAGGAGGAGTCGCGTAGCGGTGTTCTACGCGCGACGATGACAACGCAGCCAGGCGTGATGCGGGGAGTGACGAGTCAGGCGGTCTACGTCGAGACGTGGCCTATCATCTCCGGGTGGCTGAGGGACCTGAACTGATGACCGAGCGGCTGTTGCTGCGCCGCTGGCGAGAAAGTGACCGCGCTCCGTTCGCGGCGATGAACGCCGACCCCGCGGTGATGGAGCACTTCGTCAATCCCCTGACCAGGGCCGACAGCGACGTCTTCGTCGACCGGATGGAAGCCGGCTTCGAGCGGGACGGATTCGGGCTGTGGGCGCTGGAGGTCCGCGAGACCGGCGACTTCATCGGGTTCACCGGGCTGTCCCCGGTCGGCTTCGACGCGCCGTTCGTGCCGGCGGTGGAGATCGGCTGGCGGCTTGCCCACCACGCCTGGGGGCGCGGGTACGCACCCGAGGCCGCCAGGGCGGCGCTCGGGTTCGCGTTCGAGAAGGCCGGCCTGACCGAGGTGGTGTCGTTCACCGCACCGGTCAACGAGCGTTCGCAATCGGTGATGCGCAAGATCGGCATGCACCGCGACCCGGACGGTGACTTCGACCATCCGCGGGTCCCGGAGGGACACCCGATCCGGCGGCACGTGCTGTGGAGGATCGGAGTGGACGACTGGCGCAGGGCGTGAGTGCCGATGCCGTCACGCACGTGACGGCAGGGCAGGTCGCCGAGGCGTTCGACCTGGGTACGCCGACCGGGGAGCTGGTGCTGGTCCAGCACACGGTGTCCCGGACCTGGCGGATGACCACGAGCGCCGGCCGCTTCCTGGTCAAGGAACTCTGGCCCGACGAGGATCCGCCGTGGGCCGACGAGCTTGTCCGGACGAGGGAGTTGGAGGAACGCGCCGCGGCCGCCGGCATCCGCACGCCTCGGCCGGTGCCGCCGCCGACGCAGGCGTACGGCTGGACGTCGCGGGTCGCCGGCCGCGGCGCGTACCGCGTCACCGAGTGGGTCGAGCACCGCAAGGTCAGCGCGGCCGACGACCTGACCGACTGGCTGGGACGCACGCTCGCCGTCCTGCACAGCCTCGAGCTCTACGCCGGGGACGCCGGTGACCTGGAACCCTTCTACTACGTGCATCCGGCCGGCCGATGGCACGAGTGGGCCGCGCGGGCACGGCGTCAGGGCCGCCCGTGGGCAACGACGTTCGACGAGCGGCTGGATGGTTACCTACACCAGACCGAACGCCTGCGGACGACGTACTCCGCCATCGGCGACCACGTACTCACCCACCGGGACATCGTTCCTTTCAACGTCCTGATGACACCCACCGGTCCGGTCCTCACCGACTGGGATGTGATCGGGCCGGACAGCGCGAGCCTGGAGACCGGGTTCGCCGCGGTGACGTTCGCGTTCCGGGACCCTCGCTCCGTGCGGCACACGCTCGCGTCCTACGCCGCGCACGGCGGCACGCTTGTCGGCGCACTGGGGGAGAACCTCTTCGCCCACAAGCTCGGCAGCGAGCTCGGCCTGCTCGCGGTACTGGTCGACACCGTTGTCACCGGCACTTCGCTGACCGGATGGATGACGCGGTACGCCGACGCGGACGAGGGCGTCGTGCAGTCGATGGAGGAGGTGGCGGCGGCCGAGCATCGGCTTCGCCGGCTGGCCGCGGACCTCGGCGTCGGAGCCCGTCTCGGGTCTTGAGTGCTCAGCGCCGCGAGTGCTCAGGGCCGGAGGGGCTCGCGTCGCAGCGACACCCGGCGGTGGGCGATGTGGCGTCCACACCGACCTCGACGGGCAGGCCAGGCCGAGTCAGAGGGAGACGGGCAGGGCGGTGAGGCGCCAGGTTCCCGGGTCCGGTGCGCGCCGGGCGCCCCCGTCCGCGAGCGCGAGCGCGGGAAACCGCCGCAGCAGCCCGGTGAGCGCCGCCTCGGTCTGGACCCGTGCCAGCGCCGCGCCGAGGCAGAAGTGCGGCCCGTGGGCGTACCCCAGGTGGCCCGGCCGGCCGGCCGGGCGGCGCAGGTCGAGCCGGTCGGGCTCGGTGAAGACGCGGGGGTCGCGGTTGGCGGCGGCGAGGGCGACGGTGACGGGTTCTCCCTTGGCGACAGGGACACCGGCGATGTCGGCGTCCTCGCAGGCGTAGCGCGGAAGGGTCAGCAGTTGGGGGCCGCACCACCGGGTCAGCTCCTCGACGGCGCCGGGCATCACGCTCTCGTCGGCGCGCAGTGCGGCCAGTTCGCCGGGGTGGGCGAGCAGGGTCTCCACGGCGTTGGCGACCAGGTTCGCCGGGGTCTGCCCGGCCAGGACGAGGTGCCAGACGAGGGTGACCAGCTCGGTCTCGCTGAGGTTGTCCTGGTCGTCGGCGTGGACGCCGATCAGTTCCGACAGCAGGTCCGCGCCGGGCTCACGGTTGCGCCGGGCGACCGCGGCCGCCGCGTCGTCCATGATCGCCGGGATGGCCCGCGCGAACGCGGGGCCGTGGCCGGCGGCGACGGCGGCGCCGTAGGTCCGCCACGTGCTTCGGTCCTCCGCCGGTATGCCGACGAGTTCGCAGATCACCTCGATCGGCAGCGGCCGGGCGAAGTGGTCCAGCAGATCCACCGCGTCTCCGCCGGCCCGTAGGGCCTGGTCGGCGAGGTCGTCGAGCAAGGTGTCGACGATGCGCTCGACGCGCGGCCGGAACTCCGCGGCGCGCCGCGCGGTGAACGACGGTGAGACGAGCCGGCGCAGGCGGGTGTGCTCGGGTCCGTCCATCTCCTGCATGGTCCGCATGTACTTCCGGCAGTGCTCGGGGACGTCCGGGCGCAGGTAGGTGTGCGCGTTGAGCTCGAACCGCGGGTCGGTCAGCATCGCCTTCGCGTGTTCGTACCTCATGACGGTCCACATCGCGCCGAAGCCGGCGGTCACCAGCCGCGCGAGCGGGCCGGCCTCGCGTGCCTGCCCGTACGCCGTGAAGGGGTCCCGCACGACGGCGGGCTCGGACAGGTCGATCTCGGGGATGGCGCTCACGCGTGCTCCCTACTCCAGATGGTCAGATCAGATGGTGACGACATTTGAACGGCGACAGTAGCCTACGCTGGCAGTCACGGCAACGCCGGCAGTCACGGCAACGAAGGGCACGAAGGGGCGCGATGGTCCGGCGCAACAGGGCGGAGATGCAGGAACACAACCGGGGCAGGGTGCTCGCCGCGGCCCGGGAGGAGTTCACCGAACGCGGCTTCCGGGACGCCAAGATCGACCAGATCGCCGAACGCGCCGAGCTGACCCGCGGTGCGATCTACTCGAACTTCCCGAGCAAGCGGGCTCTCTACTTCGCCGTACTGGCACAAGACGTGGAGCGGGCACCGGAGCAGGAGTATCCACCGACCGCCACGACCGCGGGGGCGGCGCTGGGCGACTTCGCGCGGGCCTGGATGGCCCGGCTCCCACTGGCCACCGAGGACCAGCGCAGCGCGAGCCGGCTGGGCCGGGACCTGATACCCGAGATCGTGTCCGACGAACGGGTCAGCCGGCCGTACTCGCAGTTGACGAGTCTCAGCGCCATCCTGCTCGGACTGTGCCTGGAACGGTTCCCGTCCTCGCGGCCGGCCGCCGCGCGCATGGTGCAGGTGGCCGAGCTCGCCCTCACGACCCTGCACGGCGCCGGTCAGCTCGCCGCCGCCGCGCCGGGGTTCGGGGAGCCCTTCGCCGTCGTCCGCGCCTGCGAGCAGCTCGCCGAGCTCGACCTCGACGACACGTGGCGGCCGGCCCACCTGCCACACGTCTCACCGGCCCGTCCCGTCGACCGGCCCTGGACGCCGCCGGCCATGACCGACGCACTGCGCGAGGAGCCGGCCGTGCTGGAACCGGCCGTGCTGGAACAGGACGGTGTCGTCGCGGTCCTCGGACTCCATCGGCTGGCCGCAGTCGAGGAAGCCCTGCGCGCGGCTCCGCCGGAGAGCGCGGTGACGGTGGCCCTGGTCACCGGCAACCCCGGTGAGCTCGGCCCGCTCGCCCGGCTGGTCGTCGCCGACCTGCGCGCCGGCCTGCGAGCCGCCGTCCCGCCGTCCGTCTGGCCGAGGCTCCGGCTCGTGCACGACGAGTCGGGGACACTCGCCGCGGCCGCCGGAGTGTCCGCCGTCAGCGACGCCACCGAGACCGCCGTCCGCATCCGGGAGGGCCGGATCGTCGCCCGCGCGGACGGCTACGGCGCCTGCCACGCCGCCGCCTCGGTGTAGTCCTCTTTCCGGGCACTCAGGTGGGGATCACCTTGGCAGTGGGGGAGGAGGCCGGTCCGGTGCCGAGGAGGTTCGTGGCCGCGACGGTGAAGGTGTACGCCGCACCGGCCGACAACCCGCGCACGCTCAGCTCGGTGACGTCGGCGGCCACGGTCCTCGGGGCCAGCGCGGTGCCGTCGAGGTAGGGCGTCACGACGTAGCCGGTCAGTGGTGCGCCGCCGTCGAAGCGCGGTGGGCTCCACGTCACCGTGGCACTGCCCACGCCCGCAGCCGCCGACACCCGCGTGGGCGCCTCCGGCGGTGAGGGCAGGGCGTACACCTCGAACTCCGCCAGGCCCACGTTGGGACCGCTGCCGCCCTCCACCTCGAAACGTACCCACCGGAACGTCTTCCGGTCGAAGGTCACCGTCGCGGCCGCACCGTCCACCGGCACGTCGTGCACCACCACGGCGCTCCCGTCGTCGAAGGTCAGCGTCCCGCCGTGTACGTCGTCGATGCCGGCCCGGTCGTGCAGGACGATGCGGTCGGCGGTGACCGGCTCGTCCCAGCTCAGCCGCACCCACGGGTTCTGTTCGCCGGCAGAAGCCCAGTCGCCGGCGTCGGGGCTGCCGACCACGCCGTCGCGCACCTTGTCCGGACCGTAGTTGTCGTTGTAGGAGGAGGATGCCGTCGCGGTCACTCCCGGCCAGCGGGCGGCGTTCGAGCGCAACAACCCGACGTCGAGGGCCAGCCGGATCCGCTTCGTCGCCCGTACGCCCGACCCGTCGGAGGCGGTCGCCGACACGAGCACCTCACCGTCGTGGTCCCGGACCGTCAGCACACCGTCGTCGTCGATCGCCGCCAGGTCGGTGGGCGCACCGTCCGGCTGGGTGACGGTCCAGGTCGCCTTGTGCAGCGAGCGTTCCGGGCTGAACGAGGCGGTGAGCCGGGTCGAGGAGTAGGGCTCGGCGACGACCTCCGGGCCACCGATCTCGATGCGCCGTACGGGCAGGCAGCGACCGAGTCCCTGGCTGTCAAGGGCGGCTTGCATCGCGTCGGCGATCAGCGCATGGCCGGCGTCGTTCGGATGTACGCCGTCGGCCGCGATGTGCCGCGCCGGCGACCACGCGCCGCGCACGTCCTCCGCCCGAGCGTTCGGGAACTCACCGGCGACGTCAAGAACAGCTTGCGCGTACTCGTCGGCGACCTGCTGGCTGCCCTTGTCGTAGGGCGCGTACTGCTCCCAGGCGGTGGGAGCGATCCCGGGGTCGGCGACCAGCACCACCGGGACCGGCCGCCCGGTCTCCGCGGTGCGCACGTGGGACACGATCGTGCGCAGGTGGCTGCGGTACTCGCTCAGCCGCTGCGGGTCGGGACCGTACAGCCGGACGTCGTTGATGCCGGTCTCCACCACGACCACGTCGGTAGGTTGAAAGGCCGGCGCCGCTGCCAGGATCTCCTCCTCGGTCTGGGCGGACAGGCTGCCGGAAACGGCGCGGTTGGTGAGCGGCCGGCAGGTGTGGGCGGCCACCGTCGCGGCCCAGGACCGGTCCGGCCGGGACGCACCGAGACCGGCGACGTAGGAGTGGCCGAACGTCAGCAGCCGGCCGGTCGTCTCCCGGGCCGTCGTCTTCCGGGCCGTCGTCTTCCGGCCGGTCGGATCCGTGCTCACCGACACGACGGACGTGCCGGGCCGCGCGCCCACCAGGCCTGTGGCGGTGCCCTTGACGCCTGTTCCGGCGGCAGGGATCACCACCGGGTCGGTGTGCGCGGACGCGGGCCCGGCGCCGACGACGTTGGTGGCCGCGACCGTGAACTCGTACGCCTGACCGGCTGCCAGCCCGGGCACGCGTGCGCTCTCCACTCCGGCCTCTACTTGCACCGGTCCCAGCGCGGTGCCGTCTCGGTAGGGCGTGACGACGTAGCCCGTCAGTGGTGTGCCTCCGTCGAACGTGGGCGGCACCCACGACACCGTGGCCGCACCCTCCGTGCCCACGGTGCCCACGGTGCCCGCGGCCGGAGCGGCGCTCACGTCGAGCGGGACGGTCGGCGTGGACGGCCGGGCGGACACCTCGACCTCGGCCAGTCCCACGTTCGGGCCGGTCCCGGCCTCGACCTGGAAACGTACCCAGGTGAACGTCCGCGCCGCGAAATCCACCGCCAGCGGCTTCCCGTCCCCGGGGAGACCGCGGACCGGCACGGTGCTCCCGTCGCTGAAGCTCAGCGTGCCGCCGTTCGCGTCGTCGACCCCGGGCCGGTCGTACACCGTGATCCGGTCGGCAAGCACAGGTTGCGCCCACTGCAGTTGCACCCACGGGTTCTGTTCACCCGCGGAGGCCCACTCGCCGGCGCCCGCCCCGAACCCGTCGTGCACCCGGCCGGGTCCGTAGTTCGCGTCGTACCGCGACGATGCGGTCGCGGTGACACCCGGCCAGCGGGCGGCATTGCTGCGTGCGAGGTCCGGGTCGAGCGCGATGGTCACGGTGGCGGTGTCACTGACGTGGCCCGCGTCGACCGCCGTGGCCCGGACGAGCACGTCGCCGTCGCGGTGGTTGACGGTGAGCACGCCGGCGTCGGTGATGGTCGCCTTGTCGGTGGCCGATCCGTCCGGTTCGGTGACGGTCCAGGTGGCCTCCTTGCGGGTGGTGTCGGCCGGGGTGAAGGTCGCGGCGAACCGCACCGAGCCGTACGGCTGCGCCACCGTGGGCGGACCGGTGATCCCGATGCCGGTCGCGAGGACCGGCTCACCGCGTTCGGGGCCGGTGCCGAGCAGGTTGCGGGCCGCCACGGTGAAGTCGTAGGACCGCGGGTTGGCCAGTCCGGTCACCACCGCGTGGTCGGCGGTCTCGGGTACGTCGACCGTTCCGGTGACCTGCCCGTCGCGGTAGGCGCGGACGACGTAGCCGGTGATCGGTGCACCGCCGTCGAAGGCCGGCGGCCGCCAGGAGACGGTCGCCTGCGACCCTTCGCGCTCGGCCGACACGTCCCGGGGCGCGTCAGGCGCGGACGGTACGGCGTACACCTCGATCTCGGACATGCCCGGGTTGAGGCCGGTGCCTCCCTGCACGTGGAAACGCACCCAGGTGAACGTCTTCTGGCCGAACGTCACCGTCTTCGGCCCGCCACCCACCGGCAGGCCCGACACCGGGATGCTGCTGCCGTCGCTGAAGGTCAGCGTGCCGGCGTTGGCGTTGTCGTCACCGGGTCGGTCGTAGAGCACGATCCGGTCCGCGCGGACCGGCCTTTCCCAGTCCAGTTGCACCCACGGGTCGCGCTCGCCGCGCGAGGCCCAGTCGCCGCCGTCCTTGGAGCCGATCACCCCGTCGCGCACCTTGTCGGCCCGGTAGCCGTCGCTGTACTCCGACGACGCGGTCGCACTCACGCCCGGCCAGCGGGCCGCGTTGCCACGTAGCAGCCCGACGTCCAGGTCGAGCGTCACCTTCCTCGTCGCGCGGACGGTGGGTCCGCTGTCCGCGTTCGTCGCCGTCACGAGCACCTGGCCGTCGCGGCGGTTGACGGTGAGCTGGCCGTCCTGGTCGATCTCGGCCTTGTCCGTGGGCGAGCCGTCCAGGTCGGTCACCTTCCAGTGCGCGCGTTGCCAGGTGGTGTCCGCGGGGGTGAGCACCGCGTCGTAGCGGACCTTGCCGTAGGGCTCGCGGATCGTGGCCGGACCCTCGATCGCGATGCCGGTCGCGTACGTCGGCCGCTTTCCCTGCGACGCCGACTCCGACGGCGGCAGCTTGCCCGTTCCCCACCGCTTGTCGGGGGTCGCTCCGAGCCACAGCTCCAGCGTGCCGCCGTCGGCGAGTTGGCTGTGCCGGAACCACGACGAGGTGAGCAGCCGGTTGTCCAGTTTCGCCTGCTGGATGTAGGGGTGGTCGGCGCTGTTGCCGTGGGTGAGGATCCGGAACTGCTTTCCCTTGTAGTACTTCTGGTTCAGCGTGATGGTGATCTCGTCAAAGACCGGTGAGGTGATGTCGTACACCGGGTCGGCGTGCCCGCCACCGGTCACCTCGAACAACCCCATCGCCATCAGGGCGCTGAGCGCACCCATCTGACCCTGGTCCTCGTCGTGGTGGCCGTACCCGTCGTTGGTGGAGGTCGAGCCGTACGTACGATCCTTGACCTGCCGCACCCAGTACTGCGTCAACCACGGCTTGCCGACGTAGTTGAACAGGTGCGCGACCTGCAGGCCCGGCTGGTTGCCGTAGCTCACGTAACCCTGCCCGTACACGCCGATGAAGTTCGTGGGACGGGCACGCTCGAACGCGTAGTTGAGCCGGTCCGCGTACGCGGTCTCCCCGCCCATCAGGTTGGCCAGCCCCATGACGTCGTGGGAGGTGAACCAGGTGGCCTGCCAGGAGTTCGCCTCCACGAAGTCGCTCGGGCTCAGTGGGTCGAAGTCGGCGAGGAAGCTGCCGTCGGCGTTCCTCGGCCGGATGAACCCGGTGGAGGGGTCGAACAGGTTGCGCCAGTTGCGGGAACGGTCCATCAGGTAGGTCGAGGCGTCAGTGTCGTCCCACGCCTCGAGGTCGTTCAGGCCGACGCTCGCACCGGCCGACGGGCCCGAGCCGCCGGTGGCCTCGAACCGGACCCACGAGACCTTGCGGCCACCGACGTCCACCCGGAGCGGCTCGCCGTCGTCCGGCACGTCGGCGACGTCGACCGAACTGCCGTCGCTGAACGTCAGCCTGCCCGCGTTCACGTTGACGTCCGGGTCCGCACGGTCGCTCAGCACGATCGTGCGCAGCGTCCGGGGCTGGTCCCAGCGCAGCTCGACCCACGGGTGCTGCTCACCGGCCGAGGCCCACTCGACGTTCTGCCCGTTCTTTCCCCCGGATCGGATCGGGCGGCCGTCCACGGCGCGGCCGGCCGCGTAGTCGGTGTCGGAGGCCTGCGAGGACGCGCGCACCTTCGCGTACTGCGCGACGTTCACGCCCTTCTCGCCCAGCTCGCGGGCGAACTGCGCCAACGTCCAGTCCTGGAAGGCGTACTCCAGCGTCTGACCGGCCCCGCCGTTGAGCCCCGCACCGGACCGGTAGGGCACGTAGCCGCGGTCGAGGTAGCTGCGGATGCCGCCGGCACCGCTCCAACCGGAGTACTCCAGTGCACCCTTGTCGAACAGGCCGCCCACGGACTGCGCGTCCATCATCGCGCGGTAGGCGAGCTGGGGGTCGAAGTCGCGGATCCCCTTGTTCCACGCGCCGACGATGAACGACGTGACGGGTGAGCCGGTCATGATCAGCGAGTCGTTGCCGGCCACAGGACCGCGGGGGAGCAGCCCACCGTCCTGGTACATCCGCAACTGCGACTTGACGAAGCTGCTGTAGATCTCCGGATAGGCCAGGCCGAGGACGGAGTTGAGGTTCCACTGGGTGAGCCAGAGCGCGTCGTAGTTGTACATCGCGAACTGCGGCCGGCCGTCGGCGTCCAGCGGGATCTGCCGGACGGTGTCGTGGTTCCAGGTGTCGTCCATGTACCTGCCGTCGACGTCGCTGACGACGCTTCGCCCGCACAGCACGTGAAACAGGTCGGTGTAGAACTTCACCTGCTGCTGGTGGGTCCCGCCGCGTACGTCGATCCGGCCCAGCATGTCGTTCCAGTGCCGCTGGGAGGCGTTCCGCACCTGGTCGAACGACCAGCCGGGCAGCTCCGACCGCAGGTTCTTCCGCGCGCCGTCGGTGCCGGTGAGCGACAGCGCGACCTTCAGCTGCACGACGTCTCCCGCGGCGAGCTGGTTGTAGCGGACGTACACGCCCATGTCGTCGCCGGCGAGCTCCTCCAGCGGCGCGCCGCCACGCGCCAGGCTGCCGTCGGCCCACCCCCGCATGGAGTCGAACGCCCGGTCGAAGGCGACCACGAAGTACAGCCGGGTGTCGTGCTCGGCGTAGGCGCCGCCGTGCTGGTCGACGTAGCCCTCGATCTCGTGGTCGTTCACCTTCGTCACGTGGGCGCCGGTCATCACCGCCTCGCCCAGCAGACCGCCGAGGTTGACGATGATCTCGCTCTGCCCGGCCCGGCCGAACGTGTAGCGGTGCATGCCCACCCGGTCGGTGACGGTGAGCTCGGCGTCCACGTCGTACCGGTCCAGATGCACCTTGTGGTAGCCGGGTTCGGCGACCTCGGTGGCGTCGTGTTCCACGTGCGACTGCCAGCCGGTGTCACCGTCGGTCTTCGGCACGCTCGCTCCGGACGTCGGCATCACCTGGACGCCGGAGAACTGCCAGTCGTGGATGTGGCTGAAGCCCTTGATCTCGTGCTCGGTGGTCCGGTAGCCGGTGCCGCCGCTGCTGTTCGTGCTGGTGTCCGGGCGCAGCTTCACGAAGCCGAAGGGGTTGCTCGCGGACTGGAAGAAGAAGTAGCGGGCGATGTCGGCCTCGACCCACGGGTCGACCAGGCTCACGTAGTCGCGCTGTCCCGGCGCGGTGCGGGCGGCCGCCGGCTTCGTGGCGGGGAGCGGGCTGGCCGCGGCGTGGGCGAGCGGCATCCGCGCGGCTGCGGTGCTGACGGCAGCCGTCCCGCAGACGAGGGCCAGCACGGTGCAGACGGCGAGCAGGTGCCGGCGCAGCGGGGTTCGGACGGAGGTCGATACGGGCGAGCGCGGCATGGCGGGCTCTCTTCGGTGTCGGCCGAGGATGCGGACAGGCATGTCCTGGGCGGCGCCGAAGGTGCGGCGCGCCGGCCCGGACCAGGCGGAGCACGTGGCGACGATGCGGGGTACGCGGTGCGCACGATATGCGCCGCGCTGGTCGCTGAACGTACAGGAGTGATCGCCGAACGCGTAGAGCCGATGATCATGTCGACCGGGACCGGTCGCGAGTTGTGTGCTCGCGACGACACGCCGAGGGACGCGGGCCGGTGGAATGCGTACCGCCCGGGTGGTTGGCTCCAGAAGTACGCCCCTGACGTGGGGTGCCCCCGACCGAAGGAGTTGCCGTGCCGAAACCGCCCGTCCCCGCCGACGTCGAAGAGATGCTGAAGAGGCCCAACCCCGCCGTGATGGCCACGGTGCGCCCGGACGGTGGGCCGGTGTCGGTGGCCACCTGGTACCTCTGGGACAACGGCCGGGTGCTGCTCAACCTGGACGCGACCCGCAAGCGCCTGGAGCACCTGCGTGCCGACCCGCGGGTCTCGCTGACGGTGCTGGACGGCGACTCGTGGTACCGCCACGTGAGCCTGCAGGGCACGGTGACGCTGGAACCGGACCCGGACATGGCCGGCATCGACCGGCTGTCCAGGCACTACACGGGCAACCCGTACCCCAACCGCGACCACCCTCGGGTGAACGCCTGGATGGACGTCGAGCAGTACCACGCCTGGGGCTTCTGACAGTCTCGGAGGCCAGAACTCAGCAAGCAGAACGCCCGGCGGTCGGTTGACCGCCGGGCGTTCGTGCGTACGTGAGAAAGCTCAGCGCAGGGACAGCGACTTCAGCGCGGTGTCGATCTCGGCCATCTGCTCAGCGGACAGTGGACCGTGCTGGAGCGCGCCGGCGTTGTCCTGAGCCTGGGCCACCGTGCGGATGCCGGGAATCGGCACGAACGCCTCGCTGCGGGCGAGCAGCCAGCCGAGCGCGCCCTGGGCGAGGGTACGGCCACCGGAGGTGAGCACGTCGCGGATGTGCTCCAGCGCGTCCAGCGTGCGCCCCTCCTTGCCGGCGAAGTCGAACCGCCGGCGTACGTCGTCGTCGGCGAACTTCGTGTCCCGGTTGAACTTCCCGGTCAGCGCGCCCATCGCCAGCGGCCCGCGGTTGATGCCGGCGAGGTTCTCCGACTCGATCAGCTTCACCATCTCGGGGTTGTCGTCGATGACGTTCGCGTGCAGCTGGATCGCGGCGCAGTGCTCGCTGCGAGCGAAGACCGCCGCCCGCTGCGGGTCGTCGGTGCTCCAGCCGAACGACCGGATCTTGCCGAGCTGGACCAGCTCCTCCAAAGTCGCCACGACGTCCTCGGCCTGCTCGAGGTCGTAGTCGCCGATGTGGAACTGGTAGAGGTCGATCACGTCGGTGTCGAGCCGCGCCAGGCTCTCGTCGCACTGCGCGCGGATCGAGGAGGGGGAGGCGTCCCGTCCGATGGCCTGCTGGGCGCCCTCGTCGATCAGGTTGCCGAACTTCGTGGCGATCACCACCCGGTCCCGCTTGCCGGCCAGCGCCCGGGCCAGGACGCGCTCGCTGTGGCCCGCGCCATAGACGTTCGCGGTGTCGAAGAAGGTCACCCCGGCGTCCAGGGCGGCCTCGATCGCGGCCACCGACTCGTTGTCGTCGACCTTCCCCCAGCCGATCGGGTTGCCGTCGCGGAACGCCGGGCCTCCGATCGCCCAGCAGCCGAAGCCGATCGGGCTCACGGAGATGCCGGAGCGGCCGAGGGTACGTGCGGGGATCGTCATGTCGTCTCCATCAGTGCGGTGTATCGAGGGTTCATCGTCGGTCCGTCGAGGGTTCGTCGTCGGTTCGTTGCCTGCCTATCAGGTCATTACCAGAACCAGTACCTGCTCGAACCCGCGACGGCGTCCGTTCCCGGTCGTGGCGCCCGTGCCCCGCTCCGGGCGAGGGCTGACCGGCACCGGTCGCTGTCCTGATCGGGCCCGACGAACCTGCGCTCAGGGCTCGCGCGGCTTGGTCAGTCCGGCGCTAGCCTCGCCTACGCCCGGGGTGGGAGTCCGAAGCCCGACGTACCTCGACCAACCCGAGGAGTCGCAGTGGAACCACGACAGGCGCGCGGTGAGCACGAGCACCAGCACCACGAGCAGGCGGACGACGCCGTCAGCCGCCAGCAGTGGACGTGGTCGATTCTGGCCGGCATGGCGTCCTACCTGGACGCCGGCTCGATCGTCGCCCTCGGTGCCGGACTCGCGTTGTTCCAAAGTTATCTGCACCTGAGCAGTGGTGCGGTGGGAGCGCTGGCCGCGATCGGTCCGAACGCCATCGGCTGTGCGATCGGCGCGTTCGTCGGTGGCCGGCTCGGCGACAAGCTCGGCCGCAAACGCATCTACAAGTACGACCTGCTGGTGTACGCGCTCGGTATCCTGTGCATCGCGCTGGCGTTCAACGCGCCGATGCTGTTCGTCGGAACCCTGGTGGTCGGCATCGCCGTGGGCGCCGACGTGCCCACCTCGCTCGCCCTGGTGGCTGAGTTCTCCCCGGCGAAGGCGCGCGGCAAGCTGCTCGGCTTCACCCAGGTCGCGTGGGGAGCCGGTCCGCTGATCGTGCTGATCCTCGCGTACCTGCTTGCGCCGCTGGACCTGCTGGGCATCCGGATCGTCTTCCTGCACCTGTTCGTCGTCGCCCTGGTCACCTGGGCACTGCGCCGGCGGCTCACCGAGTCCCCGCGCTGGCAGTCGGCCTCCGAGGCCGGCAAGGACAGCAAGGACAGCAAGGCCGGCAAGTCCGGCGGGCAGGTGCCGCCGCACCACCGGGTGCGGGCGTTGTTCAGCGGCGCCAACCTGCGGGCGCTGCTGTGGACGGCGACCATCTACGTGTTCTGGAACCTCGCCGCGGGCACGGGCGGGATCTTCACGCCGTACATCATCAAGACGTTGCACGCGGGCAGCCAGGCGGCCAGCGTCGCGTTGTCCGCGGTGGGGTTCGCGATCGGGATGATCGCCACGCCGTTGCTGTTCATGAAGTACGCCGACCACTCCCACGAGGTGCGGCGGATCATGTGGGGCGTCGGCGGTGTCATGCAGGTGGTGGCGTACGGCGCCTACCTGGTGTTCCCGTTCACCGTGCCGGTGATCATCCTCAACATCGTGTTGTTCGCCGTGGGTGGCGCGCTGGCCGGCGAGGCGTTCTACAAGGTGTTCAGCCAGGAGCTGTTCCCGACCATGTTGCGGGGTACGGCGCAGGGCTTCACCTTCGGCGTCGCGCGTACCTGCCTGGGCGTGTGGAGCCTGTTCGTCCCCGCGCTCGCGAGTGCGGGGATCCGTCCGGTCGCGGCGTTGCTGGCGCTGTTCTTGTTGATCAGTGCCGCCGTGGGGTACTTCTTCATGCCCAACACGTCCGGGAAGTCCCTGGAGCAGATCGAGTCCGAGCGCTCTCCCGTGTCCTGACAGCAGCCGCCCGTCCGGTCTGCGGCTGCCCGGCGCTACGGCCCGGCGTCAAGGCGACCTTGCGGTGCCGCCAGGGCTGCGTTTTTTACAGTCGCCGCGCCGGGCCGGCGGTCGATGATTGGGCGCATGACGTTCGGCCACGTGTGGATGCTCCACCAGGACGCACCCGACTTCGCCGGCTGACCGTCGGCTCCGCTCACGCCCGCGGTGGTCCCGCCATGATCGCGTCCTCGACCCTGGCGGGGTCGCCGGGCGCCAGCCAGTGGCCCCACCAGGTCGCGCCGGCATCGGCGAGGGCGGCGATCCCGTCCGGATCGTCGATGCCACTGACCTTCACGTCGAACCCGTCGAGGTGTCCGCGCTCCCCGGCGACGAACTCCAGCAGCTCGCGGACGTCGGCGGGCGTGAGCGGTCCGTCACTCGCCTGCGGCGGACCCTTGTAGGCGCAGCAGCCGTCCCACCGGGCGATCCGGCGGCGAACGCCAGGAGCCAGCAGGTCGCCACCGATCCAGATCGGGATGCGCGGCCGCTGGACCGGAACGGCGGCATATCGCAGCCCGTCGACCCGGTAGTGCGAGCCGTCGTGGTGAACAGGCCGTCCGGTCCACAACCCGGCGACGATCGCCAACCCCTCGTCGACGCGCTCGGCTCGTTCGCGCGGGTGCGCCGGCTCACCGACCGCTGCGAAGCCGGGTTCGTTTCCGTCGCCGCCACCGACTCCGAGGATCAGCCGGCCGGCCGACAGCACGTCCAGCGACACCGCTTCACTGGCGAGCTTCCAGGGCCTGCGCCGGGGGAGTGGCGTGACGGTCGTGCCGAGCCGGATCCGGCTGGTGGCCATCGCCATCGCGGCCAGGCAGACCCACGGATCGTAGGTCGGCACGTCCGCCTGCCCCTGGTAGACGAGGTAGTCCTCCAGAAAGAACGCGTCCCAGCCGGCTCGCTCGGCCTGTGCGGCCAGCCGGGCCAGTCCGGCCGGGTCGAGTCCGGGCCCGGCCGCTCCTGTCGTCACCGAAAACTGCATGTGGTGAACGTAGCGGCCACGTCGTGCCGCCGCCGGTCCAGCTACGGCCACCTCCCTGGACAGGTGGAGAGCGGCCAACGAACAGTTGCACTGTGACAGCTGACCGCATCGTCGACGTACGTACGTCGTTCGTCCGCGCCGAGAGCGCTGAGAAGTCTCCCGTTCGCCAGGACGGTGGTGACCGGGAGCCGGTCCGGCGCGACCACTGGCTGGGCGGCAAGGTCGCCAACCCGATGACGAAGTACGCCGAGTTCCGGGACAACCGCGACGCGGGCATCGGTGCCGCCGACGGGGGCACTGTCGTGGTGGAGGTCGAGTCGGAGTCCGGCGCGGTCGGTGTCTCCACGACGGCCGGACTCGCGACGGCGGCGGTCATCTCCCAGCACCTTGCCCGGCTGGTGATCGGTGAACGCGCGAGCGCACACACGCGCACGTGGGACCGGATGTTCTCCAGCACCCTGCGGTACGGTCGGAAAGGCCTTGTGCTGCACGCGATCTCGGCGGTCGACCTGGCGATCTGGGACCTGCACGGCAAGGTCGTCGGCGAGCCCGTGCACGCGTTGCTCGGTGGCCGGATCCGCGATGCGGTCCAGGTCTATGCGACCGGTCCGAGGCCGGAAACCGCGGCCCGGCTGGGGTTCGCGGGCGCCAAGCTCCCGTTGGTGTGGGGCCCGTCGGAGGGTGAGGCAGGGTTCCGGAACAACGTCGCCCTGGCCCGGGAGGCCCGTGATGCTGTGCCGGCCGACTTCCCGTTGATGTACGACTGCTGGATGGCGCTGGACGTCGACTACGCCGTCCGGCTCGCGCACGCTGTCGAGCCGCTGGGCTTCACCTGGATCGAGGAACCGCTGCCACCCGACGACTACGCCGGCCTGCGCCGCATCCGGGACCGGATGCCGCCGACGATGACGTTGAACACCGGCGAACACGAGTACACCGCGAACGGTTTCCGGTTGCTCTGCGAGGCGGGAGTGGACGTCATCCAGCCCGACCTCGGCTGGTGCGGTGGAATGACGGAGGTGCTGCGGATCGCCGCGGTGGCCCGCGTGTACGGCGTACGGGTGATTCCGCACACGTGCGGCATGCCCAACTACCACTTCGTGGTGACCCAGCCTGGCGGTGACCTGGCGGAGTTCCCGGTGCTGTCCGCCGACGGTGAGCAACTGGCACCCCAGCACGCCCCACTGCTGCTCGGTGAGGACGTTCCTGACAAGGGCTGGTTGACGGTGGGCGAGAAGCCCGGCTTCGGGCTGGCGCTCGATCCGGACGTGACGCTTGTGCCGGCCGTGCCCGCCGTGCCCGGAGTGGCGCGATGACGAAGCCGCGCCTGGGAGTGGTCGGCACCGGCTGGTGGGCGACGACAGCGCACCTCCCCGCACTGGCTGCCCATCCCGGTGCCGAGCTGGCGGCGGTCTGCGAGCCGAAATCCGAACGGGCCCGGGAGGTCGCCGCGCGGTTCGGCGTACCTCACGTCTTCGCCGACGTCGCCGACCTGCTCGCCGCCGATGTCGTCGACGGCCTGGTGATCGCCACCCCGCACACCACCCACCACGCGCTCGCGAAGGCCGCGCTGGAAGCCGGCGTGCACGTGCTGGTGGAGAAGCCGCTCACCACCAGCGCGGCCGACGCGTTCGACCTCGTCGACCTCGCGGAGTCGCGTGGGCTGCATCTCACCGTCGGCTACACCTACCACCACACTCCGGCGGCCACGTTCGTGCGCGACGCGGTGCGGGAGGAGATCGGTGATCTCGTCTGCGTCGCCGCGCAGTTCAACTCCGCCACCCAGTCGCTGTTCGGTGGTGGCGACGACCCGGGCGAGGCGGACGTGCCGCACCCAACGACGTACGCCGACCCGGCCAGCTCCGGCGGCGGGCAGGGCCACACCCAGGTGACGCACCTGATGGGCGCGGTCACCTGGACGACGGGCCGCGAGGTCGAGGAGGTGTTCTGTTACCAGGACGCCCGCGGGCTGCCCGTCGACCTGGTGGACGTGATGGCGTTCCGGTTCGCCGGCGGCGGCCTGGGGACCGTCACCTCGACCGGGACCGCCGTGGACGGTCAACCGCCCCGGCACCGCATCCACTACGACGGCACCCGCGGCACGGTGTTCCACGACCTCGCCACCGGCGCGGCCACCCTGGTGCGTTCGGGCGGCCAGCGGGTGGAGTGCCCGGCGCCGAGTGAGGGTCCGGCGTACCCGACGGGTGCACCGGCACGGGCGTTCGCCGAACTGCTCGCCGGACGCGGCACCAACCGCGCACCCGGTGACCTGGCGGCCGCCACCGTGGCGTTCCTGGACGCGGCGTACCGTTCGGCGGCGTCAGGGCGCGCCGAACGCGTGCCACGCCGAGGAGACGCCGCGCACTGATCACGAGCACCGATCACGAGCAACCGTTCACGGGTACGCGTCCTGGACAGCCCTGGGACATGACACCCGCGGACTGGTGCGGCGGTGGGGCGAGGTCTGTCCCCGGTGGATCTGTTCCGCGTGACCCGCGGTCCTCGGTCCATACCTGCGCGATGCCGTACGCCTCCCGCGCCTCGTACGCGTCCTTCACCGCCGGCGACGACCTGCTCCTCGAGTTCCGCAAGTGGCCGGCGGCGCTGCACTACCGGGTGACAGCGGTGTTCCTCGCCGCGGACGGGACCGGTGCCTGGATCGGCGGAAGGAAGGGCCATCCCGTGGACCGCGGGCTGGGGCAGCCCCCGAACGTCGTCTCCGAGGACTGGGTCTCCTTCCTTCCGTACGGACTGGGCTGGGCAGCGCGGTGGTACGCCGGGAGGGCCGAAGCCGGCCGCGCCTCGCGTTACTCCTGCTACGTCGACATCACCACCCCTGCCCAGGTGGACGACGGTGGAGTGGTGCACCTGGTCGACCTGGACCTCGACGTCGTACGTACGTGGGACGGTGCGGTGGAGGTCGTGGACGTGGACGAGTTCGAGGAGCATCGCCTCGTGCTCGGCTACCCGGAGGCCATCGTCAAGGCGGCCTTGCGATCGGCCGCCGAGGTGCGGGAGGCCATGACGTCCGGGAGTCCTCCCTTCGACGGGGAGGCGGCCGGCAGGAGAGTTTCGTCATTCACGGCGTACGACGATTTTCGGCTGCGACACTCGGACGCACGGTTGCCATGACGACCTTGTTGGGGTGGAGTTGCCCAGGATGCGTTCGGTTTCCAGGCGGGTACGGGCAGTGTCAATCGCGGCTTGCCTGTCGGTGGTGGTGCTCGCGGCAGTGGTGATCGCCCCGCCGGCAGCGGGTTCCACGACCACCGCGACACCGGCTGCCACACCCGCCGCCACACCGTCGCCTCGTCCTGCCGCCGTGGCCCGGTCCAACGACTTCGACGGCGACGGCTTCGTCGACCTCGCTCTCGGCTCGCAGGCGACCGTCTCCGGGTTCCCGTTCGCCGGGATGGTTCCCATCGTCTACGGCACTGGCACCACGCTCAACCCGTCCAGGCGGCAGCGCATCGACGAGTCGCTGTCCTGGGTGCCGGGCACACCGCAGCAGGACGAGGGTTTCGGGTCCACGCTCGCCTCGGCCGACTTCAACTTCGACGGGTTCGCCGACCTGGCCGTGTGCGCGCCCACCGAGACGGAGGCCGGATTCGGGGGAGTCGGGGCGCTCTACGTCCTGTTCGGCTCGTCGTCGGGGCTGTCGCGCGCCTCGCGCGTCATCTCCAACTGCGACGAGGTGACGACCGGAAGGTTCAACGGGGACGGCCTCCCCGACCTCGCGGTTCTCGGCGACCAGCCCAAGGTGATGTACGGAAGCGCAACGCTGAGCAATCCCGGTGGCATCGTGCTGAAGAACTTCGGGGCCACCGGCGGAGCCCTGTTCGGGCGCGCCGCGCTCGCGTCCGGTGATCTCAACCACGACGGTTTCTCCGACGTCGCCTACACCGTCTCCCGTACGCGTGGGGTGGTCCTGCAGGTCTACTTCGGCGGCGCCGGCGGCCTCGGCAGCTCGCCGTCGCAGCTGATCGCCACGTCACTGTCCACCGCTGCCTCGATCGGCGACATCAACGGCGACGGCTTCGGCGACCTGGCGGTGGGCAGCCCCACCGAGCCGGTGGGTGCGCATGATCTCGCCGGGCAGGTGCGTGTCTGGTACGGCAGTGCAACCGGCCTCAACGTCAGCCGTGGCGTCACGGTGATCAACCAGGACTCACCCGGAGTGCCGGGCGGCCCCGAGGCGGGTGACTACTTCGGCTACAGCGTCGCGCTCGGCGACGCCACTGGCGACGGCCGGGCCGACCTCGCGATCGGGGTGCCGTTCGAGGACATCGGCACGACGCTCGACGCGGGATTCGCGACCGTGATCCTCGGTGCCGCCGGCGGCCTGAACCTCGCGACGGCCAAGGCCTACCAGCAGGGCACCGGGGGTGTCCCGGGCACCGTGCGTGCGGGCAACGAGTTCGGCTGGGCGATGGTGTTCCGGGACTTCAACCGGGACAACCGCGCGGATCTGGTCATCTCGGCGGTGGGAACTAACGCCAACCAGGGATTGACAATGGTGCTGACCGGGACCCCCTCCGGGGTGGGCGGTCCCGGTGTGTTCCCGGTGCTGACGCCGCAGACGCTGGCGTTCCCGGTGCCGGCACGGGCGTTCTTCGGCGTCTCGATCTCCAGGTAGTGGAGCTCAGCCGGAGGGACGTGTGCCGAACGGCCGGCCGGCGTCACCCGGCGGGTTCGAGGTGGCCGACGCAGGTCTGTGGTTGCCCGGATGAGCGTGAGCCGTCCGGGCACACCACGTCCGACCACACGGTGTCGGTGAGGTCGGCGTCCTCCAACCGCGCGCCGGTGAGGTCGGAGTCGACGAACCGGGCGCCGGACAGGTCGGCGTCGCGCAGGTCCGCTCCCGTCGCGTCCGTCCGGGCGAGCACCGACTGGCTCAGGTCCGCGGCGTTCAGGCGTGCCCGGATCAACCCCACGGCCGCGAGGTTGGCGCCGCGCAGGCCGGCCCGGCGCAGATCCGCGGCCCCCAGGTCGACGCCTCGCAGCGTCGCCGTCTCAAGGTCGGCGTCGGTGAGGTCGGCACCGGACAGGTCGACGTGGCTGAGTCTCGCGGCGGTCAGGCTCGCCCGGTGCAGGTTGGCCCGGCGCAGCGTCGCCCGGCTGACGCGCTGGTCGTCGAGGGTCGCACCTTCGAGGTTCGCGCAGCGCATCGTCCGGCGGCTGAGCGAGGTGCCGGGCAGCGTTCTGCCGGACAGATCGGGGCCGGCCTGGGCGCGGGGACAGTTGCGTCCGTGGCTGCCGGACCCGCAGGCCACGAGCCCGCCGGCGAGTGCCACGAGTACGACACACAGCACCACCGCACGCGTTCCCCCGTACCGCACCCGACCAGTATCGACGCCCTGCTCGGACCCGTCACAGCCTCGCCACGAAACCGTCCGTGGTCGCCACCACCTGGCGGAGGATGTCGGCCGAATTGACCGGATCGGCCTCCGTTTCCAGGCCGTGATCGGCACCGGGAATCTCCAGCACCTCCGCCTTCGTCGACCGGGCCAGGTCGCCGTTCCAGGTGGGGTCGCCGGTGCCGCCGACCAGCAGCGTCGGTGCCGTGGCCGCCGTCAGCGCGCCCGTCACGTGCCCCTCGCCGCACAGCGGGGTCAACCAGATCGCCGGGAGGTTCCGCTCGACCGCGACCGAGGCGGCGAACGTACCGAGCGACTTGCCCACCAGCAGCAGCCGTTCGGCCTTCTCCCGGTCCAGCGCCGCGTTCGCCTGGTCGCACACCCAGCCGGCGACCGCCACGCGGTCGGACAGTGCCGGCGGCTCCCACCACACCTCCTGCACCGTCCAGCCGCGGGCGTGCAGGATCGCGCCGGTGAAGTGCAGCAGCGGGCGGGCCGGAGTGTAGTAGCCGCCGGGCAGGACGATCGCGACCCGAGCGGGGTCGGCCTCGAACCGGTTCTGGTCAGCCATGCCCCATTGTCGCCACGGTGGTGGCGCTGCCGAGCCATGGCGTATCCGAGTCCGGCCAGTTTGCCGGTGATGATCTTGTGGGCGTACGCGCACCGCGCCTAGATTCCCCGGGACCGCTCCGCGTCCTGCCCAGGAGGCTCCGTGTCCAGAACACCGTCCCGGTCATCCCACCTGTTGCCGCGGATGCTGGCTGCGGCCGGCACGCTCGCGCTCGGGTTCGGAGTTGTGACCGGCACCGCCGCGGCGGCGCCGCAACCGGTCCGCGTGGCGCCCGCGCACCCGGCGGCGAAGGCGGTCACGGCCGCCCAGCTCCCGGTCGCGACCCTCGCCGCCCCGGTCTGCGGGACGCTGTGCGACGGTGCTCCGGTGACCCAAGCGCGCGAAGACCGGTTGGCCGACGGAGCGACCATCTACGGACGCTCGATCGAGCTGCACATGTCCGACCTGGACGCGATGGGCTGGGCGAGCATCAACAACGGCGACCCCACCGACGAAGTGTGGCTGGACCGGTCCTACGACGGCGGGAAGACGGTCGCCGACACCAAGCTCGGCGACGCGACCATCCCCGCGGGCAAGCGCGGCACCACCACCGCGATGTTCAACGTGAACGACCCGGACAACCGGCGCACCGGCGTACTCCGCGCCTGCGGCAAGGCCGGCAACCGCGACGACGTGCGGTGCACCGCCTGGACCGGCGTGGAACGCCCGAGCACCCAGGGGACACCGACCAAGCGTGCGGTGGAGGCGCTGGTCAAGCTCTACAACCGGGACACCGGGCTGTGGAAGACCACCGGCTGGTGGAACTCCGCGAACGCGCTGACCGCCGTCCTCGACTACCAGCTGGCCACCGGCGACCGGTCCTACGACTGGATCGTCGCCAACACCTACGACAAGAACCTGCACGCCCAGGGCGGCAACTTCACCAACGACTACGTCGACGACACCGGCTGGTGGGCGCTGGCGTGGATCAGGGCGTACGACCTGACCGGGCAGCAGCGCTACCTGGAGACGGCGAAGTTCGACGTCGACTACATGTGGAGCACCCGAGACGACGTCTGCGGCGGCGGTGTGGTGTGGAACGTCAACCAGCGTTACAAGAACGCCGTCACCAACGAGCTGTTCGTCAAGGCCGCGGCGAGTCTGCACAACCGCATGCCCGGTGACAGCGAGTACCTCGACCGGGCGCTGAACATCTGGCAGTGGTTCCGGGCCAGCGGGATGATCAACGCCGACAACCTGATCAACGACGGCCTGGACGGCACGACCTGCCAGAACAACGGCGGAACGACCTGGACCTACAACCAGGGCATCGTGCTCGGGGCCCTGACCGAGCTGGCGGCGGCGACGAAGGACCACTCCTACCTCACCCAGGCGCGCGAGCTCGCCGACGCCTCGACCGGCAGTGAGTTCCTCAATCCCGACGGCGTGCTGACCGAGCCGTGCGAGGCGAACGGCTGCGGCGCGGACGGGCCGACGTTCAAGGGTGTCTACGTCCGCAACCTCGGTGAGCTGAACGCGGCGCTGCGCGGCCGGCCCTACCAGCGGTACCTCCAGCGCCAGGCCACCGTGTCGTACCTGCGTGACCGCAACCGCTTCGACCAGTACGGCGTGCACTGGGCCGGGCCGATCGAGGCGATCAGCGGAGCCACCCAGCAGAGCGCGACCGAGGCGCAGATCGCGCCGCTGTCGGGACGCGGGCCCGCCAAGGGCTGACGCGGATCCGCGGTCGACCAGGGCTGAACCCGGCCTACCAGGCCCTCAGTCGTCGAGGGTCTGGTAGACCGAGGTCCAGAAGTCGAGGTAGATCTCCGACAGCTGCGGGAACCCCGACCGCTGGGTCATCAGGATCGCGGTGAGTCCCTCACGCGGGTCGGAGTACCACGACGTGCCGAGGCCGCCGTCCCAGCCGAACTGCCCGGGTACGGCGGACGGGGAGTCGCGGCGGGTCACGACGGACAGGCCGAGTCCCCAGCTCCTGCTGTCGAAGTAGCCCGGGTAGAAGCCCGACTCCTCCTTCACCCGCGGCGTGAGGTGGTCGGTGACCATCGCCTGGATCGTGGTGCGGGACAGGATGCGCTCGTCGCCGTACCGCCCGCCGGCCAGCATCATCTGGCCGAACGCGGCGAAGTCGTCGACAGTGGAGACGAGTCCGCCGCCGCCGGACTGGAACGCCGGCGGGGTCGCCCACTGACCACCGGCGGCCGGGTCGTACACCCGCAGGGCACCGGTGTCGGGATCAGGTTCGTAGCTGGTGGCGAACCGGTCCAGCTTGTCCGCCGGGACACTGAACGCGGTGTCCTTCATGCCGAGGGGCTCGAAGATCCGGCGGCGGAAGAACGTCTCCAGCGACTGACCGGAGGCGCGCTCGATGAGCACACCGAGGATGTCCGAACCGGTGTTGTACATCCAGCGCTCGCCGGGCTGGTACATCAGCGGCAACGTGCCGAACCGGCGGATCCACTCGTTCGGCCCGGGCAGCTCGCCCGGCCGGGGCGGTCCGTCACCGATGCCGGCCTCGGCGATCGCGTCCTGGATGGGGTAGCTGCCCGACGGTGCGAAGAAGATCCCGAAGCCGAGCTGGAACGTGAGCAGGTCACGCACGCTGATCGGCCGGTTCGCCGGCACGGTGTCGCTGATCGACCCGTCGATCCGCTTCAGCACCCGGCGGTCGGCGAGCTCCGGCAGCAACGTGTCGACCGGGTCGTCAAGGCGGAGTTGGCACTCCTCGACCAGGATCATCGTCGCCACCGCGGTGACCGGCTTGGTCATCGAGGAGATCCGGAAGATGGTGTCCCGCGCCATCGGGGTGCGGCCCTCGACCTCGGTGAGCCCGATCGCGTCGACGTGGGTCTCACCGCGTCTGCTGACCAGGGTCACCACTCCGGGCGCGAAGCCGCGTGCGACGTGGCCGGCCATCGTGTCGTGCATCCGGGCCAGGCGAGTCTTGGACAGGTTTCCCGTGGTCATGTGCGGTCTCCTCGTGCCAGCTGGGCAGATCCGGCCACCGCGAGAACGTCGACTCGTGCGGCTGCGCGACCACCTTACGGGGCGGCGCCCGGGTCCCGGAACCTCACGCGCGACGGTCCACTCGCAACTAAGACGTCACTGTGTCCTACGTCGACGGCTCGGCGGGTCGGCCGATCGGGAGCGCGGCCGGTTCCTGCCACCCCGACCTGCGCCGGGGTGGGCGGGCACTGTGATGTGACATGGTACTGCGGTGCCTGATCTCGGACCGCCCGCCGACGTGGTGATCGTCGGTGCCGGTGTGGTGGGCGCTGCCTGTGCCTACTACGCCGCGCGGGCGGGGCTGGACGTCGTGGTCGTCGACGCCGGCACGATCGCGGGCGGCACCACCGGGTCGGGTGAGGGCAACCTGCTGGTCTCGGACAAGGAGCCCGGGCCCGAACTCGACCTCGCGCTGACGTCGCTGCGGTTGTGGCACGAGCTCGCCGAGGACCTCGCACCGGCCGACGTCGAGTACGATCCCAAGGGCGGGGTGGTCGTGGCCGAGACGCCGGACGGCCTTGTGGCGTTGACGAAACTGGCCGACGCGCAGCGTTCGCGCGGTGTCCTCGCCGAGCAGGTGGACGGCGCGGGCCTGGCCGAGCTCGAACCCCACCTCGCACCCGGCCTCGCCGGCGGCGTCCACTACCCGCAGGACGCCCAGGTGCAGCCGATGCTCGCGGCCGCGTGTCTGCTGCGGCGCGCCCGAGAGCACGCCGCCCGGGTGCACACCGGCGTCCGCGTCACCGGCATCGACCAGGGTGCGGACGGCCGGGTCACCGGGATCGTCACCACAGCCGGGCGACTGGCCGCCGGAGCGGTCGTCAACGCCGCCGGAACGTGGAGCGGCGAGGTCGCGTCCCTCGCTGGGGTGCCGCTGCCGATCCAGCCGCGCCGCGGGTTCATCCTGGTCACCGAGCCACTGCCGCCGCTGATCCGGCACAAGGTCTACGACGCCGACTACGTGGCCAATGTCGCCAGCAGTTCGGCCGGTCTGGAGACGTCCACCGTGGTCGAGGGAACTCGCGGGGGCACGATCCTGATCGGCGCCAGCCGCGAGCGGGTCGGCTTCGACCGTGCCCTGTCGGTGCCGGTCCTGTCCCGGCTCGCCGCCCAGGCGATGCGGCTTTTCCCTTTCCTGGACAGGGTTTCGGTCATCCGCGCGTACCGCGGCTTCCGGCCCTACCTGCCCGACCATCTGCCGGTCATCGGACCGGACCCGCGCGTGGAGGGTTTGTTCCACGCCTGCGGGCACGAGGGTGCGGGCGTGGGCCTGGCGCCGGTCACCGGGTCGCTGGTCGCGGCGGCTCTCACCGGGACCGAACCCGCGGTCGGCCTCGGGCCGTTCCGTGCGGACCGGTTCGACGCCGTTCCGCCCGGAGACGTGGTGGAGTACGAAGAACAGCCGGGGGAGGTACGCGCATGACCGATGACAACGGTGCGCCGGCGCCGCGGGCGCGGTCCGGGCAGCTGGTCGTGGACGGGCAGCCGGTGGCGTTCGACCACGGGCAGACCATCGCGGCGACGCTGATCGCGGCCGGCCGGACGTCGTGGCGTACCACCCGCGAGGGCCGGCAGCGCGGGATCTTCTGTGGCATCGGGGTTTGCTTCGACTGCCTGGTCACCGCGAACGGGCGCCGGGTGCGCGCCTGCCTGGAACCCGCCCGTCCGGGTGACGTGGTGACCACCGGGCCGGTGAGCCCCGACGTCGCCGAGCCGGCGGGCGAGTCGGCGAGCCGGACCGGATCGGCGCCGCCCACCAGGTGCGACGCCGTGGTCGTCGGCGCGGGCCCGGCCGGTCTCACGGCCGCGAACGCGATGGCCGAGCACGGGCTGTCCGTCGTCCTGCTCGACGCCGGGGAGCGGCCCGGCGGGCAGTACTACCGGCACTCCGCGCAGGGTGCCTCGGGCGCGGCCGCGAGCCCGCGCTTTCGCACGCTGCGCGTCGACCTGGACCGGCACGTGGTCGCCGGGCGGATCGACTACCGCCCCCGCCACCAGGTGTGGACACTGGAACGCACGCCCCCGGCGATCCCCGCGCCCGCGGCCGCGCGGCCTGCCGACCCGGTGTGGACGGTGCACGCGGTGGCGGAGGGACCCGAGCCCAGCCCCTCGCGGGTGGTCGCGCCCGCGGTGGTCGTGGCCACCGGCGCGTACGACCGTCAGATCCCCTTTCCTGGTTGGGATCTGCCTGGTGTCGTCGCGGCCGGTGGCGCCCAGGCTCTGCTCAAGGGGAGTGGTGTGGCGCTCGGCGGCCCTGCAGGTCGGGTGGTGGTCGCGGGCAGCGGGCCGTTCCTGTTGCCGGTGGCCAGCGGGCTGGCGCGGGCCGGCGTGGAAGTCGCCGGGGTGTACGAGGCGAGCCGGGCGCGCGTCTACCTGCGCCACGCGCGGACGCTGGCGGGACAACCGGCCCGGTTCGCCGAGGCCGCGGGGTACGCCCGCGACCTGGCCCGGCACCGGGTCCCGTACCGCACCGGCCACGCGGTGGTCGCCGCGCACGGGGAGGAACGGCTCGCCGGCGTCACGGTCGCGCGACTGGACACGGAGCGCCGCCCGGTCGCCGGCAGCGAACGCCGCGTCGAGTGCGACACGCTCGCGGTCGGGTACGGCTTCACCCCGCAACTCGACCTGTTGGTCGAGGTCGGCTGCGAGGTCGGGACGGGCACGTGCGGCACGCCCGCGGTCGCGGTGGACGCCGACCAGCGGACGACGTGCGCCGGCCTCTACTCCGCCGGTGAGACGACAGGCGTCGGTGGCGCGGCCCTGGCCCTGGTGGAGGGGGAACTCGCGGCGCTCGCGGTGGCGGCCGCGTCAGGGCGGCCGGTCGAGGAGCAGCGCAAGGCGCGGTTGCTGCGGCGCAAGGACAGGTTGCGCGCCTTCGCCGACGTGCTCGACGCCGTACATCCGATGCCGTCGGCCTGGTTGGACGACGTGCCCGACGAGACGGTGCTGTGCCGGTGCGAGGAGGTTCCGGTCGGCGCGGTCCGGGCGGCGGTCCGCCACCTCGGTGTCGTCGATCCTCGCTCGGCGAAGCTGCTCACCCGGGCCGGGATGGGCTGGTGCCAGGGCCGCACGTGTGCCGTGCCCACCGCGGCGTTGGTCGGCCGGCTGACGGGTTCGCCACCGGGCGTCGGCGACGTCGCGGCGCTAGCCCGCCGGCCGGTCGCCCAGCCGGTGCCGCTCGGCGTTCTCGCCTCCCTCGCCGACCCACGAAGCGCGCCCGAAGCCGTACCCGACGACTCCACGCCTGCCGAGGACTCCGTGTCCAGCGACGAAACCCCCGGAGGAACAGCCCGATGACGACGCAGACCCAGCCCGCGACCACGCCCGCGATCCAGGCCGACCCGCCCAGTGAGCCCTGGCACGGCGTGCTCGTGGCGACCGCGCTGCCGTACCAGGACGACCTCACCGTCGACGACGACCGGTATGCCGAGCACGTGCGCTGGCTGGTCGACAACGGCTGCGCCGGGGTGATCCCGAACGGCTCGCTGGGGGAGTACGCCTCGCTCACCGACGAGGAACGCTCAGCGGTCCTGCGTACCGCGCTCAAGGCGGTGCCCGACGCGGCCGTGGTGCCCGGCGTGTCGGCCTACAGCGCGCAGGCCGCCCGGCGCTGGGCCGAGGACGCCGCGGAGGCCGGGGCACCTGCCGTGCTGTGCCTGCCGCCGAACGCCTACCGCGCGGACGACCGGATCGTGCTCGCGCACTTCGCCGAGGTCGCCAAGGTGGGCCTGCCGGTCGTGGCGTACAACAACCCCTACGACACCAGGGTCGACCTCACCCCCGAACTCCTTGCGCGGCTGCACGGTGAGGGCCACATCGTCGCCGTCAAGGAGTTCAGCGGCGACGTGCGGCGGGCCTACCAGATCGCCGAGCTCGCACCCGACCTCGACCTGATCATCGGCGCCGACGACGTGGCGCTCGAGCTCGCCGTCGCCGGTGCGGTCGGCTGGATCGCGGGTTTCCCGAACGCCTTCCCCCGCGAGTGTGTGCGGATGTACGACGCCGCGCGGGCCGGTGACCTGGCCACCGCACTACCGCTGTACCGCACGCTGCATCCCCTGCTGCGCTGGGATTCCAAGGTCGAGTTCGTGCAGGCGATCAAGCTGTCCATGGACATCGCGGGCCGGTACGGCGGTCCGTGCCGGCATCCGCGGCTGGCGCTGACGGCCGAGCACGAGGCGGTCGTGCGGGCCGCGACCGAGCAGGTGGTGGCGGCGTTCGACATCGCGCCGGCTGGTGAGGCGCGACGATGAGGACCCGCCACCTCTTCCACGCCGTCGACTCCCACACCGAGGGGATGCCGACCCGCGTGATCACCGGCGGCGTGGGTGTGATCCCGGGCGCGACGATGTTCGAACGCCGGCAGCACTTCGTCGAGCACCTGGACCACCTGCGGACGTTGCTGATGTACGAGCCCCGCGGGCACAGCGCGATGAGCGGGGCGATCCTGCAGCCGCCCACGCGCCCCGACGCTGACTTCGGCGTACTCTTCATCGAGGTGTCCGGCTGCCTGCCCATGTGCGGGCACGGAACCATCGGGGTGGCCACCGTCCTGGTGGAGACCGGCATGGTCCCGGTGGCGGAGCCGGTGACGCAGGTTCGGCTTGACACCCCGGCCGGACTGGTGGTGGCCGAGGTCGCGGTGGCCGACGGGGTGGCCCGCGGTGTGACGTTGCGGAACGTCCCCGCGTTCGCCGCCGGGCTGGACCTGTCGGTCAAGGTGCCGGGCCTGGGGGAGGTGCCCTACGACCTGGCGTACGGCGGCAACTTCTACGCCATCGTGCAGACCGAACGCGTCGGGCTCACCTTCGACCGCTCGAACAAGCAAGCGCTCCTTGACGCCGGGCTGGCGATCATGGCGGCGATCAACGAGACCGCACCGCCGAGCCATCCGGAGAACCCCGACATCGCCGGCTGTCACCACGTCTACCTCGCCGCGCCCGGCTCGAACGCCCACCGCTCCCGGCACGCGATGGCGATCCATCCGGGCTGGTTCGATCGTTCGCCCTGCGGGACCGGGACGTGTGCGCGGATGGCGCAACTGCACGCCCGCGGGCACCTCGAGCTCGGCCGCGACTTCGTCAACGAGTCCTTCATCGGCACGACCTTCGTCGGCCGGCTGCTGGCGGAGACGACCGTCGGCGGCCTGCCCGCCGTGGTGCCGACGGTGACCGGGCGGGCCTGGCTCACCGGCACCGCGCAGTACTTCCTCGATCCGGAGGATCCGTTCCCGCACGGGTTCTCGCTGTGAGCGCGGTGAACGGAACCAAGATGAACGGGACCGACACGAACGCGCCGGAACTCCCGTCCCTGCGGGGGTTTCGCAGCCTGCGCGACGAGGTGTCCGCTGCCCTTCGCGCCGCGCTGGTGTCCGGCCAGATGCGCCCGGGCGTGGTCTACTCCGCGCCCGCGCTGGCCGCGCGGTTCGGGGTGTCCGCGACGCCGGTACGGGAGGCGATGCTCGACCTGGCCCGGACCGGCCTGGTGGAAGTCGTACGAAACAAGGGGTTTCGGGTCACCGAGGTGTCCGAGGCCGAGCTGGACGACATCACCGAACTCCGCCGGCTGATCGAGGTGCCGACCACGGCCGGGCTCGCGGGCAAGGTTCCGGCCGAGGTGTACACCGAACTCCGATCGCTCGCGCAGGCGATCGTGGACGCCGCCCGGGCCGGTGACCTGATCGGCTACGTCGATGCGGACCGGCGGTTCCACATCGACCTGTTGCGGCTGGCCGGGAACGCAACCCTGGTGGACACCGTGGCCGACCTACGGGAACGCACCCGACTGTTCGGTCTGGAAAACCTGGCCGAACGCGGTGTGCTGGAGGCCTCGGCCCGCGAACACCTCGCCCTGCTGGATTTACTGGAAGCCGGCGACGGCGAGGCCGTGCGGGTACTGATGCACCGGCACCTCGGTCACGTCCGCGGCACCTGGGCCGGCCGCGCCGAGTAGCGCCGCCACCCAGGCTCGCAGCGGCTACGTGCGCGGCCGGCGGGTTCGCAACCCGTCCCGGACGACCGTGAGCGCGCGGGCCGGGTCCGCGGGGGTGTGGTCACCGGAGGCGTGCTGGGAGTGCAGGATCCCGGCGAGGAGTGCCAGGAGGTCGGCCGCGGTGACGTCGGCGCGCACGTCGCGGGCGCGCTGGGCCCGGGCAAGCAGCAGGTCGAGTTGGGTACGGAGTTCGGCGGCGGTCGCGCCCAGCCGGGCGCGCACATCGACACCGGCTCCGGTCAGGGCGTCCACGAGGTCCTTCTTCGGAGCGGCCTCGGTCACCATCAGGTCGACGAACTCGAACAACGCCTCCCCGGGGTGTTCGGCGTCCAGCCGGGCGCGGGCGGCGTCGACCAGGCGTTCGAGCCGTTCCTGCACCACCGCCTCGAACAACGCATCCCTGGTCGGGAAGTGCCGGTAGAGCGTGCCCGGACCGACCCCGGCCCGCCGGGCGATCTCGTCCATCGGAACGCTCAGTCCGCCGGTGGCGAATGCCTGCGCCGCCACCTCGACCAGGCGTGCCCGGTTGCGCCGGGCGTCGGCGCGGACACCTGGTTGCCGCATACGTACTCCTCTGTGTCGCCGATCCGGCCGCCGCGACCGTTGCAAACGGAGAGTTGTCTCCGTTAAGGTTCCGGGACAACCGGAGATCGGTCTCCGATTCTATCCACGCCCGGCGTGCAGACCCGGTGCACACCCGGTGCGGGCGCCGCGTGAGGCGTGGACGTGACGTGGAGGAGTGAACATGGACAGCGACAACCCGGTCAGCGCACGCGGGACGGTCGAACAGTTTCTCGAGACGACTGTCAGCGGACGGATGGGAGACCTGGCGGACTTCTACGCGCCGACGGTCGTGATCGAGATGCCGTTCGCACCCGAGGTGCTCTACCCGGCTCGTACGGAGGTGACCCGCGAACAGCTTCGCGAGCGATTCACCGCCGGGGCGTCCTCGCGCCGGTACACCCGTCTGGACAACGTGCGGATCCACCAGACCGAGGACCCCGAGACGGTCGTCGTCGAGTACGAACTCGAGGGCGTCACCGTCGAGACGGAAGAACCCTTCCGCCTGAAGTACGTGATGGTCATGACCATCCGCGACGGACTGATCGTGCACAGCCGCGACTACGCCGACCCGCTCGCCGGTGCCCGCGTGCTCGGCAGATTGCCCGAGCTCCTCTCCTCGCTGGCTGAGCCGGCTCGTTAACCGCTCGCGTGCTGAGTTCGGCCGCTGCCAGTATCGGGGGATGACAGATCGGGAGCCGTCCGCCCGGCAGGACGAGCCGCACGTCGACACGTTGCACGGACGTGGCGGCAACCGGCTGCTGTGGCGGGACGTTCCGGGCCCGCTCCGCGCCGAGATCGAGTCCCGGCTGGAGAGTCCGGTCGTCGCGGCGGCCAGCAAGGAGGGCGGGTTCTCGCCCGGGCTGGCCTCGGTGCTCCGGCTCGCCGACGGGCGGCAGGTGTTCGCCAAAGCGGTCAGCTCGGCGCTGAACCCGGTCTCGCCGAGCATGCACCGCCGCGAGGCCGCGATCTCGGGCCGGCTTCCCGCGTCCGCCCCCGTCCCGAAGCTGTTGTGGTCGCACGACGACGGCGACTGGGTGGTGCTGGTGTTCGAGGCGCTGGCCGGTGATCCGCCCACCCTGCCGTGGGTCCCGGCCGAGCGGGATCGCGTACTCGCTGCCCTGGCCGACCTCGCCGCCGCGATGACTCCGGCACCGCCCGGGTTGGACCTACCCGCGATCGACGTTCTGGACGAGGACTTCTCCGGCTGGCGCTGCCTGCTCGACCGGCCCGATCCGCGGCTGGCCGAGGTCGACCCCTGGGCCGCCGAACGCCTCGCCGACCTGGCCGCGTGGGAGACGCGCTGGCAGGCGGCCGCCCAGGGTGACACGCTCCTGCACGGAGACATTCGTGCCGACAACGTTCTCCTCACCGGCGAACGCGTGTACTTCGTCGACTGGCCGGCCGCGACGGTCGGCGCCGCCTGGGTGGACCTGGTGCTGATGCTGCCCAGCATGGCCATGCAGGGCGCGGGCGAACCCGAGGAACTGCTGGCCGGCCACCCGCTGGCCCGCACGGCCGACAAGGATGCGGTCACCGCCGTGATCGCGGGGTTGGCGGGCTACTTCGTGTCGAGGTCGCTGCAGCCACCCCCGCCCGGGATCCCGACGGTGCGGTCATTCCAGCGAGCGCAGGGCCTCGCGTGCCTGCGCTGGCTGCGTCAGCGCGGGCTGTGACCTCGGGCGGGACCTTTCCCGCCGCGCCGCATGCGGGGAGCCGCCGCTGCGTCGGCCCCCTGCACGCCCAGGAGACGGACCAGGCTGACCCGCAGTGCTGCGGTGGCGGCCCGCGCCGACATGCGTCCGGTCCGGACCTCCTCACCGGCTGCGTGCCCCAGTGCGATCACCGCCGTGACCAGCCAGTGCGGGCGCAGACCGCGGTCGATCTCGCCGGTCCGCTGCCCGCGCCGGACCAGTCGCAGCAGCCGGTCGACGAACGGCTGGTGCCGTTCCTGGCCCGCACCCGGGTCCAGGTCGCCGGGTGCGATCCGCAGGAGCAGTGGATATCGCTCGAACGTCTGCCAGCTCGTCTCGACCAGGCGCAGCAGCGCGTCCACCGCCGGACCCTCGTCCAGCCTGACCGCGTCGATGGCGGCGAGTGCCTCCGTACTGATCCGGTCGACGACGGCGGCCAGGAGAACCTCCCGCGAGGGGTAGTGCGCGTAGACCGTCTGCCGGGTCACACCGGCCGCCGCCGCGATCACGTCCGACACTGCTGTAAGAGTTGAACCGCGACGACGATCCTGCGAGTCGGCTCGCGATCGCGAGAGCTCAATCAGGGAAGGCGGAAGCAGAGATGACCGTACGTACGAATCCCGACGAGCAGGGGCCGCCCGAGTCGCTCGGGTCCTCCGAGTCGTTCGGTCCGCCCGACCCGGCGCGCGTTGGTCCCGAGCAGTTCGTCGCCGAGTTCTTCACCGCGTTCACCCGCGACCTGCTCGGGGGCGAGGACGTCGAGACGGTGCACGATCGCTACCACACCGAGGATGTCGTCGAGATCGTGGACGGGAACCGATGGGACCGGGACAGGCTGGTCGCCCACCTGCGACCGGTACACCGAAACCTCGGCGACTTCTCCTTCCACGTGCACGAGGCCGTGCGCCGCGGCAACCGGATCGCTGCCAGACTCACGTTCCACGCAGTGGTGCGCGGAAACACCGTCGACACCGAGATCGCCCTGTTCGGTGAGTTCACCGACGACGGCCGGCTACGCCGCTCCCACCAGCTCACCCGGACACTGACCGCCGGCCGGGACTGACGGTCGACCCGGTCAGGCGGTGTGGCGGACGGCCTTGCCCCGTGCGGCGAGGGCGGCCAGGCGTTCGTTGCGCAGTTTGTCGTGCCAGCTGTCGTCCAGTGGCTCCAGGGAGTCCCGACCGGTCGCCCACCGCAGCACCAGGTCGGCGAGCGCGGGGTTGCGGGACAGCGCCGGTCCGTGCGCGTAGGTCCCCACGAAGCCCTTCGTCCAGGCGCCCTCGGTGTGGCCGTCGTTGCCGACCCCGACCGAGACGGTGGCCAGCGGGCGCACACCCGGACCGAGGTGGGTACGCCCGCCGTGGTTCTCGAAGCCGGTGAGCAGCGGCAGGGCCAGGGCCGGGTCGACCGGACCTGCGAGCTCGCCGACGGCGCGGCTCGGGCCGCGGTCCGAGCTCAGGTCGTACAGGTCCAGCCCGGCGTACTGCCGTCCGCGCGCGGCGAACGACGAACCCACCAGCTGGTAGCCCGCGCACACCGCGAAGACGATCGCCCCGTGCTCGACCGCCCGCCGCAGACCGCCGTCGGCGAGCATGCGTTCGGCGGCCAGCGTCTGCGGCGCGTCCTCCCCGCCGGCGAGCAGGTAGACGTCGGCGTCGGTCGGGATCGCTTCGTCGGTACGGATCTCCTCCGTCTGCACGGGAATCCCGCGCAGCCGGGCCCGCTGGGCGAGGATCAGCAGGTTGCCCCGGTCGCCGTAGGTCGACAGCAGATCGGGATACACCCACACGATGCGCAGTGCGCTGTCAGTCGACACGATTCAGCTCCGCTCTGATCTGCTGGAAGGCGGTGTAGTTCGCGATCACCTCCGCACGCCCGTCCGGCATCGTCGCCAGCGCGTCGGTGAAGGAGCGGACGTGGGTGAAGTCGACGCCGTTCACGGCCAGCCGGACACCCAGGTCGTACGCGCGGTCGCCACTGATCAGCACCCTGCGCCCGCGCAGTGGCGCGAAGTCCACGTCGAACAGCCAGGAGGTGTCCAGCCCGTCGGGGTCGCGGGCGTTGATGCACAGCAGTGTCGGCGCCTGCTCGGCCATGTCGAACGCCTCCAGCCAGCCGGCCGGGTTCTTCGCCAGCAGCAGCCGGATGGCCTTGCCGTCCCGCTCGACGATCGCGTAGCGCCCGGCGACCGAGGTGACCTCCGCCAACCGGGGCAGCGCGTCGTTCGGGCGTACGCCGATCCGCGACGCGACCGCCAGTGCCATCGCCGCGTTCGCCAGGTTCACCTGCCCGGGCAAGCTCAGCTTGACGTCGTGGCGGTTCCCGTCCGGGTCGACCACGGCCTGGTCGTCAAGCGTCCATTGCGCCTGAGGCCGGGCCAGCGCGCATCCGGTGCAGCGCCAGTGGATCGCCACACCGTCGGCGTGCGGGACGCGTTCGATGGCGCTGCCGCACTCGGGGCAGACCGCGGAGTCGTCGTGCCAGCGTTGACCGGCGGCCACCCAGCTGACCTCCTCGGCCGTGCTCGCCGCCCACACCACCATCGGGTCGTCGACGTTGGCCACGACGTGCAGGTGACGACCGCTCACCGTGTCCCGCCACAGCCGGGCGATCATCGCCACTTCCATGGCCCGGTCGAGTTGGTCCCGGGTCAGGTTGAGCATCGCCAGCACCTGGGGCCGGGCGCCGTCGCAGACGTGCGGGAGGTAGTGCTCGTCCACCTCCAGCACGGCGTACTTCGTGTCCGGCGCCAGGGCGAGCGCGGACACGTGGCCGTTCGGCAGGTTGGCACCGAACGGGTTGCTGGCCACGGGTCCAAGTACGCCGACGGCCGCCGCGGTGAGCCGGGTGGTGGTGGTCTTCCCGTTGGTGCCGGACACCACCGCGACCTGCCGGCCGGCCGCGAGCCGATGGAGAAGGCGGGGGTCGATGCCGAGTCCGACGCGGCCGCCGATGACCGATCCGTCACCACGCCCGGCCGCCCGGGAGATGGCCGCCACGCCACGGGTGGCGCGGGCCGCGAGCCTGGCTCGCAACGGCAACTGTGTGCTCACGACTGGTGACGCTAGTCGTACGCCGAGTCGTAGGCGGGCCGTTTTCCGTTGCACACAAGGCCCGAACAGCGGCGATCACTGATGACAGGTGACAAAAACCTGGAGGGCGCCGGAAGCCTCGATGTCCGGACTCGTCCGGTGGTGCATCCGGGGTGAAGGCCGCCAACCGGACGGGGAAGCACCGAAGATTTTTGCGGCACCCGCTACTCCGGATCGTCGAACACGCTGGCCTGCCCGCCGTCGTAGACGAGCAGCCCGTCCGAACGCTGCCGCACGCCCGGGCCTGGCTGGTGCGCGGCCACCGAGCCGTCCGGGAACAGGTGCCGCACCTCCACGCCGCGCACCAACTGGAGGAAGTCGGCGATCATCCGCCGGTGGCACCGCCACCACAGGCTCTCGCTGCACATGATCGCCGTGGCCCCTGCGCTGTCCGTGGCATCGGGGCTGCCCCGGGCGTCCGCGGAGTTCGCCTGGACGCCGGCGAGCAGGTCGTCGATTCCGGCCAGGAACTCGGCCGTGCGCATGTGCCCGGCGTACCCCCGGAAGGAGTCGTTCCGCCATGCCGAGTCCGGCGAGTCCGGCGCCACCTTGCGGAAGCCGCCGAGCCGGCGCTCCCACCGGTAGGCGATCCCGTGTTCGGGCAACCAGCGTTGGAGCTCGGACCGGGAGAACTGCGGGTGGCGGCGGCTGCCCGGCGCGGTCCGGACGTCCACCACCGTGGAGATCCCGGCGCCGCGCAGCAGGTCGACGGTCGCCTCGGCGGTGGCGGTGCCATGGCCGAAGGTCGTGATCCGGGCCGTCGGCGTCGTCGGCGTGGTCGGGGTCATGGGGTCATCGTCTCGTGGTCCCGGTCCGGGGGACTGGCGCGGGGGAGCCGCCCGTGTGTACGGTGTTGGCGCGCGTCGGGGCGCATCCGGTCCGCGGGAAGGGCACAGCCCACCTGAGTTGGTCTTTCAGCCGAGGTTCCTCCTTTTCGGCCTGATCATGCGGACATCGGGCGTGAGAGAAGGAGGCCGCCGTGCCGACTCGTCCGCTCCCCGACAATCCCAGCCTCGAGCATCTCAGGAACCAGGCCAGGTCGCTGCAGCGCGGCACCCGGGCGGGTGACGCCGAGGCGCTCGCGGTGTTCGGTGAGTTCGACCCCCGCCGTGACCTCACCGGTGGATGTTCCCTCAGCGACGCCCAGCTCGTCGTCGCCCGCAGCTACGGATTCCCCAGCTGGCAACGGCTCCGGGCGCACCTCGACGTGGTGGCGGAGTACTCGTACTGGCCGCGTCCGGTGGACGACACCGACGACGGTGCCGAGGGCGCCGGCTCCTCCGACGGCCGGGACCTGCCGGCGCTCGCCGACCGGTTCCTCGACCTCGCCTGCCTGAACTACACCCGGGACACCCGGCACCGGCCGGCCCGGGCGCGGGACCTTCTGCGTGCCCACCCGGAGGTCGCGAGGTTCTCCCTGCACACGATGGCGGCGGCCGGTGACGCGGCCGGACTCCGTGATGCGTTGGAGTGGGATCGTTCCCAGGTCGATCAGTCCGGCGGTCCGTACGGCTGGCCGCCGCTCATGTACCTGACGTACTCGCGGCTGGAGACGGGCGAACCGGTCGAGGCGGCGGAAGTGCTGCTGGCGGCCGGTGCCGACCCCGACTCCGGCCGCCTGTGGCAGGGAATGACGTCGGCGTTCACCGCGCTCACCGGCGCGTTCGGCGGTGGCGAGCAGGACCAGCCACCGCACCCGCGGGCGGTCGACCTGGCCCGGTTGCTGCTGCGGGCGGGCGCGGACCCGAACGACAACCAGGCCCTGTACAACAGGCAGTTCACCCCCGCGAACGACCACCTGGAGGTGCTGTTCGAGTTCGGGCTGGGCCGCGAGCACGAGAGCCCGTGGCGACGCCGGCTGGGCCACACCTATCCGTCGACGACCGCGATGGTCGAGGAACAGCTTCGGTGGGCCGCCGACCACGGGATGACCGCCCGGGTCAGGTTGCTGCTCGACCACGGTGTCGCGGCCGACGGCCGGGGCTACCACCCGAACTACGGCGAGCTCACCGCGTTGCAGTTGGCCACCCTGGCGGGCGAACGCGAGATCGCCCGGATGCTCCTCGACGCCGGCGCCGACCGCGGCCGGGTGGACGCGGTGCAGGAGTTCGTGGGCGCGTGCGTGGCCGGTGACCGGGCCGGGGTCGAACGGCTCACCGCTGTCAACCCCGGCTTGCCCGCGCACGTGCGGGAACAGTTCCCGGACGCGGGCGTCCTGGTGGCCCGTACCGGCAGCGTGGAGGCCATGCGGCTCGTGCTGGAGCAGGGCTTCGACGTGAACACCGGCGTACGCGGCGGTGTGCTCGGCCCGCCGCTGCGGCGCACCGCGCTGCACGAGGCCGCCCACGCGGGAAACCTTCCGCTCGTGCGGTTCCTGGTGGAGCAGGGCGCGGATCACGGGCTGCGCGACGCCTCCTTCGACGCGACGCCGCTCGGCTGGGCCGAGCACGGCGGCAACGAGGAGACCGCGGCGTACCTGCGTAGGCTCGGCTGACAGAGCACGGCAAGCGCGAAACCCCTGTAAAACAGGGGCGGCCGGACCTCTCCGGTCCGGCCGCCCTTCCTCAGCTCGCTGTGCGCCGGTCAGTCGACCTCGGCCACCGCCTGGGCGAACTGCGCGGCGTACAGCCGGGCGTACGCGCCGCCGGCGGCCAGCAGCTTCTCGTGGTTGCCCTGCTCGACGATCCGGCCGTTCTCCATCACCAGGATCACGTCGGCGTCGCGGATGGTGGACAGCCGGTGGGCGATGACGAAGCTGGTACGCCCGGCCCGCAGCGAGGTCATCGCGTGCTGGATGAGCACCTCGGTCCGGGTGTCCACCGACGACGTCGCCTCGTCCAGCACCAGGATCGACGGCTCGGTGAGGAATGCGCGGGCGATGGTGATCAGCTGCTTCTCACCGGCACTGACGTTGCCGCCCTCCTCGTCCATCACGGTGTCGTAGCCGTCCGGCAGGGTCCGGATGAACCGGTCGGCGTGCGTGGCCTGCGCCGCCGCCACGATCCGCTCCCGCGGCACGTCGCCGGCGCCGTAGGCGATGTTGTCGGCGATCGTGCCGCCGAACAGCCAGGTGTCCTGCAGCACCATGCCGATCCGGGCGCGCAGGTCGTCCCGCGACATCTCGGTGACGTCCACCCCGTCGAGGGTGATCCGCCCGCCGGTCACCTCGTAGAAGCGCATGAGGAGGTTGACCAGCGTCGTCTTGCCCGCGCCGGTCGGGCCGACGATGGCCACCGTGTGGCCGGGCTCGACCACCAGGGACAGGTCCTCGATCAGCGGCTTGTCCGGGTCGTACCGGAAGGACACGTGCTCGAACGCCACCTTGCCGGTCACCTGCTGTGGCCGCCGCGACGGGGACGGGTCGGCCTGCTGCTCCTCGGCGTCGAGCAGGTCGAAGACGCGCTCGGCCGAGGCGACGCCGGACTGCAGCAGGTTGGCCATCGAGGCGACCTGCGTGATCGGCTGGCTGAACTGCCGGGAGTACTGGATGAACGCCTGCACGTCGCCCAGCGACAGTGTCCCGGACGCCACCCGCAGCCCGCCGATCACGGCGACCAGCACGTAGTTGAGGTTGCCGATGAAGAACATCGCCGGCTGGATCAGCCCGGAGATGAACTGCGCCCGGAAGCTGGAGGTGAACAACGCCTCGTTCTGCTCGGCGAAGGTCTGCGCGGCCTCCCGCTGCCGGCCGAACACCTTCACCAGTGCGTGGCCGGTGTACATCTCCTCTATGTGGGCGTTCAGCGTTCCCGTGGTCGCCCACTGCTTGATGAACTGCGGCTGGGCGCGCTTGCCGATCAGCGCGACCACGAGCACCGACACCGGCACGGTCACCAGCGCGATGACCGCGAGGAGCGGCGAGATCCAGATCATCATCACCAGCACACCGATGATGGTGAGCACCGAGGTGACGATCTGGCTCAGCGCCTGCTGCAGGGTCTGGGCGATGTTGTCGATGTCGTTCGTCGTACGGGACAGGACCTCACCGCGCGGTTGCCGGTCGAAGTAGCCGAGCGGCAGCCGGGCGAGCTTGGTCTCGGCCTGCTCGCGCAGCCGGAACGCCAGCTTCTGTACGACCACCGCTGTCAACCTGCCCTGGACAAGGGCGAACAACGACGCCACCACGAAGATCCCGAGCGCTGCCATCAGCACCATGCCGACCGCGTGGAAGTCGATGCCCTGTCCGGGTACGACGTCCACCGTGCGGAGCAGGTCGGCGACGTCGCCCTGCCCGCGTGAGCGCAGCCCCTCGATCGCCTGCTCCTTGGTGATCCCGGCCGGAAGCTGGCGCCCCACCACGCCGGCGAAGATCAGGTTGGTGGCGTGGCCGAGGATCTTCGGCCCGAGCACCGACAGCCCGACGCTGATCGCGCCGAGGACGAGGACGCCGACGACCACCGGGCGCTCGGGACGCATCATGGCGACCAGCCGCTTGCTCGAGCCGCGGAAGTTCATCGCCTTCTCGGTGGACATCCCGCCGCCCATCATCGGGCCGTGGCGACGGTCCGGTCCCATCCCGCGCTTGGGCGGGCTGGCCGGCTTCACCTGCGTGCTCATGCGGCCTCCTGCTCGGTGAGCTGGGAGAGCACGATCTCCCGGTAGGTCTGGTTGGTGTCCATCAGCTCGGTGTGGGTGCCGGTTCCGACGACGCGGCCCTCGTCGAGCACGACGATCCGGTCGGCGTCGCGGATCGTGGAGACCCGCTGGGCCACGATGACGATCGTGGCGTCACCGATCTCGCGGTGCAGCGCGGCCCGCAGGGCGGCGTCGGTGGCGTAGTCGAGAGCGGAGAACGAGTCGTCGAAGAGGTAGACCTCCGGGCGGGCCACCAGCAGCCGGGCGATCGCCAGCCGCTGCCGCTGCCCGCCGGACACGTTGCTGCCGCCCTGTCCGATGGGCGCCTCGAGCTGACCCTCCATCGCCTCCACGAAGTCGCGCGCCTGGGCGATGTCCAGGGCGTTCCACAGCTCCTCGTCGGTCGCGTCGGGGTTTCCGTAGCGGAGGTTGGACGCGACGGTGCCGGAGAAGAGGTACGGCTTCTGCGGCACGAGGCCGACGGTGCGCGACAGCAGCGCCGGGTCGAGCTCGCGGACGTCCACGCCGTCGACGAGCACCTGGCCGCCGTCGGCGTCGAACAGCCGGGGTATCAGGTTGAGCAAGGTGGTCTTGCCCGCGCCGGTACTCCCGATGATGGCGGTGGTCTGGCCCGGGCGGGCGGTCAGGTCGACGCCGGCGAGCACGAGCGCCTCGGCACCGGGGTAGCGGAAGTCCACGCCCCGCAGGTCGAGCTGGCCGTGCCCGTGCAACTGGCGTACCGGCGAGGCGGCCGGTCGCACGCTGGTCTCGGTGTCCAGCACCTCGCTGATCCGCTCGGCGCACACCGACGCCCGCGGCACCATGACGAACATGAACGTCGCCATCATCACCGACATGAGGATCTGCATCAGGTAGCTGAGGAACGCGGTCAGCGCGCCGATCTGCATCGAGCCGCTGTCGATCCGGTGCGCGCCGAACCACATGACGGCCACGCTGGAGAGGTTCATCACGACCATGACGATCGGGAACATGCACGCCATCAGCCGGCCGACACCGAGGGAGACGTCCATCAGCGAGTTGTTGGCACCGGCGAACCGCTCCTGCTCGTGGGAGTCGCGCACGAACGCCCGGATCACCCGGATGCCGGTGATCTGCTCGCGCATGACGCGGTTCACGGTGTCAATGCGTTCTTGCATCTGGCGGAACAGCGGGTGCATCCGCCGGATGATCGCGCTCACCGCGAGGATCAGCACCGGCACGACCACCAGCAGCAGCGCCGACAGCGGAACGTCCTGGTTCAGCGCCAGCAGCACCCCGCCCACGCACATGATCGGTGCGGACACCATCAGGGTGAGCGTCATCAGGACCAGCATCTGCACCTGCTGGACGTCGTTGGTCGTCCGGGTGATCAGCGACGGTGCCCCGAACTGCCCGACCTCGCGGACGGAGAACTCCTGCACCCGGTCGAAGATCGCGGCCCGCACGTCGCGGCCGAGCGCCATCGCCGTGCGCGCACCGAAGTAGACCGCGCCCGCGGCACAGATGATCTGCACCAGGGTCACCGCGAGCATGACGCCACCGGTGGACATGATGTAGCCGGTGTCGCCCTTGACCACGCCGTTGTCGATGATGTCGGCGTTCAGGCTGGGTAGGTACAAGGTGGCGAGGGTCTGCACGAGCTGCAGCACCACGACCAGGGCGATGGGCCTGGTGTAGGGGCGCAGGTGCGCGCGCAGGAGACGGATGAGCACGCGGGCCTTCCTGGGGTCGGGGAGCGGGTCGGGCGGCGGATCGGGTGGTGGGTCTCGGGCCGGCGCCGGGCGGAGGCCGGGCCGGTGCCGGCGGGATCGGCGGCGGGCGCGAACCGGTGCCGGTCCGTACCGCCCACGGCAATCCAGGTGGTCCCGGACCGCCCGTCGAGATGATTCCCGAGCGTTGGCACAGCACGGCCCGCCGCCGTCCACCCCGGCCTCGTCGAGGATGACCCCGGTCGCTGAGAGAGCCCGCACAGATCACTGTCAGCGCGGTAGACCCGCACGGTCAGCCGGGTTCGGTCCCGCTGTCGAGTCCGCCGGTGAAGGCGGCCCGCCGCCCGGCCCGGCGCAGGGTCGCCAGCACCGGACGCCCGGCGGCCAGGACCAGCACCCCACCCAGCAGGGCCCGCGCGGTGTCCCAGCCGAGGGAGGTGGTGGCGTAGAAGACGGCGTAGTGGTGCAGGTTGGTCCCGAGAGCGGCGCCCGGCGCGTACGCCGCCCCGTCGGGCAGGTACGCCGCGGCCGGCCAGAACCACAGGTTGAGCAGGGCGCCGTAACCGAAGCCGCTCAGCCCGGCGTACGCCGCGAGCAGTCCGCGCTCGGCCCAGCCGGAGGCGGCCGGCAGGCAGCCGGCGAACAGCCCCACCCAGGCCAGGCCGATCATCTGGAACGGCAGCCACGGCCCGGCGCCGCCGGTGAGCAGGGCGGTGGCGAGCATGGACACCACGCCGAGCGCGAAGCCGAAGCCCGGCCCGAACACCCGCCCGGCCACGACCAGCAGGAAGAACGCCGGGTCGAACCCGCCGGTGCCCGGGCTGAGCGTCTGCAGCCCGGCGCCCGCGGCGGCGAGCACCCCGAGCATCGCCACCGCCTTGACGTCCATGCCTCCGCCGCCGAGTTCGGCCCAGACCAGGCCGAGCAGCAGTGGCAGCAGCGCCACGAACAGGTACGCCGCGTCCTGGCCGTGGCTCGCGCCGGTCCCCGCGGGCGTCACCACCAGGAACGGCCAGCCGAAACCAACCAGGCCGACCGCGGAGGCCAGCGCCAGGACCAGGGTGCTCCTGGGCCGCAGCCGGACCGGGGCGAAGGAGGTGCTGGCTGGCATGTCGGGCTCCCGGTGTGGTCGTGCGTACGGCGGCGGAGGGCCTGGGCCTGAGGATTGCGGAAGGGTCGGTGGTGTCCCGCCTCAGCGCAGGAGTACGGCGGCCAGCAGACCCGCGACCGCGCCGAGTTCCACGACCGAACCGAACACGTCCCCGGTCACCCCGCCGACCCGGCGGACGACGTGCCGGCGCCAGGCGACGGCGGCGCCGAGCCCGACGGCCAGGACGAGCAGCAGCTGCCCGGCGAGCCGGGGCTCGTCCCACCCGAGCGGAGCGAGGCTGAGGGCGGCGGCGGCCGAGGTCAGCAGCAGGTGGGCGGGCCGGGTCGTCGTACCGGCCACCAGCGCCCCGAACCCGCCGGGCCGGGCGGACGCCACACCCGCGCCGGTCGCCCACACCACGCCCAGCCGGCCCGCGCACTCGGCCGCGGCGAGCGCGAGCAGGGCGGCCACCGGAGCGTGGTTCGCCAGAGCCGCCAGGGCGGCCACCTTCACCAGCAGCAGGAGTACGACGGTCACCACCCCGAAGGGCCCGATGTCCGGCTGCCGCATGATCGCCAGCGCGCGCTCGGCCGGCGCGGAACTCCCCAGTCCGTCCACGGTGTCGGCCAGTCCGTCCAGGTGCAGGCCGCGGGTGGTCAGCGCCAGCGTGGCGACGGCGAGCGCGGCGCCCAGCAGCGCGCCGGTGGCGTCAGGCACAAGCGCGGTGGCGGCGAGCAGGGGCAGCCCGGCGACCGCGCCGAGGAGGGCGCCGACGAACGGCAGCCAGCACACCGCCCGGCGGGCCGTGTCGCGATCGACGGGCGTACTGGCCCAGCGGTCCGGAACGGGTACGGCGGTGAACATCGTCACCGCCAGGACCAGGCCGCGACCTCTCGCCGCCTTCTCGCCCGGAGCGGCACTCGTCGCGCTGCTCACCGCAGTCGCTGCGGGATGCCGGCGGTGAGCAGCCACACCTCGTCCGACGCGGCGGCGATCCGGGCGTTCAGCACGCCGAGCTCGTCCCGGAAGAGCCGGCCGGAGGTGGTGGCCGGTACGACGCCGCCGCCGACCTCGTTGCTGACCGCGACGACCGTACGGTTCGTCGACCCCCAGGCCTCGACCAGCGCGTCCACCTCCGCCGCCAGCGCGGCGGCCGGGTCCTGAGTACGAGTCGTGCCGGGGGAGAGGTGCTCGGTGCCGAAACAGCCCGTCTGGTCCATCATCTGGGTGAGCCAGGTGGACAGGCAGTCGATCAGCAACGGCTTCGTACGCTCGGGGTCGTCGGCCTTCAGATGGGCCACCAGGTCGGAGGTCTCCACCGTGGTCCAGCCCGGTGGACGGCGCTCACGATGAGTGCGTACCCGCTCGGCCCACTCCGGGTCGTCGGCGGTGGGCCGCGGTCCGGTGGCCAGGTAGGTGACCGGCAAGGACTCCCCAGCCGGACCGACCTTCGCGGCCTGCCCGGCCAGCCGTTCGGCGGTCGTGGACTTGCCCGAGCGCGCGCCGCCCAACACCAGGATCCGCCGTGGCCGCGGGCCGCCCCGCCCGTCCGTGGCCGGGCCCGCGGCCACCTCCTCCAGGGTGGCGACCTCGGTCAGGACGGCGGCGGCGGCCCGGACGACGGGCAGCGCCAGCACCGCGCCGGACCCCTCACCGAGCCGCAGATCCAGGTCGAGAACGGGACGCAACCCCAGCGCCGCCAGCGCCCGCCGGGCCGCCGGCTCGGCGGACACGTGGCCGGCGACGAACGCACCCACCGCGTCGGGAGCGAGCGCCCGGGCGACCAGGGCGGCGGCGCCGGCGGCGATGCCGTCCAGCACCACCGGCACCCGGGCGGCGGCCGCACCCAGCAGGAAGCCTGCCGTTGCGGCGTGCTCGAGGCCGCCGAGCGCGGCGAGGACGCCGAGCGGGTCGGCCGGGTCGGGCCGGTGCAGGTCGAGCGCCCGGCCGACGACGGCGACCTTCGTTGCCCAGGTGGCGTCGTCGATCCCGGTTCCGCGTCCGGTCACCTGCTCCGGCGTACCTCCGGTCAACGCCGCGATCAGCGCCGCCGCGGGAGTGGTGTTGGCGATGCCCATGTCGCCGGTCAGCAGGCACCGGCAGCCGCCGGCCACCAGGTCGGTGGCGACCTCGATGCCGACCTCGACCGCCGCCACCGCCTCGGCCCGGCTCATCGCCGGACGCTCGCTGAGGTCGTCGGTGCCCGGGCGTACCTTGCGGTCCAGCAGTCCGGGCGCCGGCGGGAGATCGGCCGCGACCCCGACGTCGACCACCTGCACCCGGGCGCCCGCCTGCCGGGCGAGCGCGTTGACGACCGCGCCGCCGCACAGGAACGTCGACACCATCGCGGCGGTGATCTCCTGCGGCCACGGCGAGACGCCCTGCCGGTGGACGCCGTGGTCACCGGCGAAGACGGCCAGCCCGGCCGGTTCGGGAAGGGGCGGCGGGCAGGTCCCGGCGATGCCGGCGAGTTGCGCGCCGAGGTCCTCGAGGGCTCCGAGCGCGCCGCGCGGCTTGGCCAGCGCGTCGTGCCGGGCGCGGGCCCTGGCCACCGCGTCGGCGTCCGGTGGACGGACGGCGCGCAGGGTTCGGCCCAGCACCGAGCCGTCGGAGTTGTCGGGGCCGACAGAGTCGGCAGAATTCACGGCAGCCACGAGTAGTCCTTCCACAGGAGTCCGCGCCCTGGATGGTCGTACCGACGAACGGAGTGTCCTGGCTCCCAGATCGTGGCTTCCGCTCCGGCCTTCCCACCGCTCGCGCGGCAGTGGCCCCTGCATGGAGAGGTCGCTTCCTGGTGACAGTGGCGGGACCGCCCCGGACTCGCACCGGGTTCCTCCCTGTCGTCGGCGACCAGAATGGCACATGATCACGAACGGACGAACGGGAGCGAGGCGGCGATGGAGTACACCACACTCGGCGGCACCGGTGCGAGGGTCAGCCGGATCGGGTTCGGCGGGGCGACCCTCGGCCTGACGAACTACCTCGGGCGGTTCGACCCCGACGACGCGCACGACCGGGCGGCGATGTTCGCGGCGATCGAGGTGGCGCTGGAGGGCGGCATCAACTACTACGACACCGCGCCCGGTTACGGCGGCGGCGCGAGCGAGCGGGTGCTCGGGCAGGCGCTGCGCGGGGTGGACTCCAGCGGCGGCCGCCCGTTGTTCGTGGCCACGAAGGTGCCGTACGGAGTGAACGTGCGTACCTCACTGGAGGCCAGCCTGGAACGCCTCGCCCGGCCGTACGTCGACCTGCTGCAGATCCACGGCGACTCGTTCACCACCGAGCAGACCGACGCCATCCTCGCTCCCGGCGGCGTAGCCGAACAGTTACATTCCGTCAAGGCTGAGGGCTTGACCAGGCATGTCGGCTTCACCACCGAGGACAACAACGACTCGGTGTACCGGCTGATCCGCAGCGGCCGGTTCGACACCGTGCAGATCTGTTACAACCTGCTCTTCCAGCATCCGTACGACCCCACCCGGCCGTTCGGCAGCCTGCTCGAGGCCCGCCGGCACGGGCTCGGCAGGGTCACCATGCGCACCACCACCTCGGGGACGTTCCAGCGCTGGCTGGCGATGGTGAATCCCGCCGACACCTTCGACTACTCCAGCGCGCTGGTGCAGTTCGTGCTGTCGAACCCGCACGTCGACGTGGCGCTGGTGGGGATGCGGGACCCGGACGTCGTACGCGCCAACCTCGCCGTCGCCGACGACCTCGCGGGCCGCATCGACCTGGCCGCGCTGCACGAGCGATACGTGTGATGAAGTGACGCCCATGGCAGTCTCGGCGACGCTCGCCATCAACCAGCTCACGGCGGAACGCCTGGCCGCCGGGCGGCCCGTCCTGCCCCTCGGGTTCGGCGAGGCGGGACTTCCCGTGCACCCCGACCTGGTGGCGGCGCTGAGCACGGCCGCGGCTGCCGGAGCGTCCGGCAGTTACGGGCCGGTCGCCGGCGTCCCAGCACTGCGCGAGGCCGCCGCGGGCTACTGGCGTCGGCGGTGCCTGCCGACGACGGCCGCGCAGGTGGTCGCGGGTCCCGGCAGCAAGCCGCTGCTGTACGCCGTACTGCAGGCGAGCGCCGGCGGGGTCGCGCTGCCCCGGCCGAGCTGGGTGAGCTACGCCGCACAGGCCCAGCTCCTCGACCGCGAGGTGCACCACGTGCCGACCCCCGACGGGCAGGGCGGCGTGCCCGACCCCGACCTGCTCGACGCGGCCGCCGCCACCGCGAGGGACGCCGGCCGCCCGATCGGGCTGGTCGTGCTCACTCTGCCCGACAACCCGACGGGGACGCTCGCGGGCAGCGGGACGATCCGCGCCGTCGCCGACGTTGCCCGCCGGCACGACCTGCTGATCGTGTCCGACGAGATCTACCGCGACCTCGTGCACGACCCGGTGCGCGAGTTCCTCAGCCCGGCCGAGCTGGCACCAGAACGCACCGTCGTCACCACCGGCCTGAGCAAGAACCTCGCCCTCGGCGGCTGGCGGATCGGCGTCGCGCGGATGCCGGAGGGCCCGCTCGGCGACCGGCTCGGAGCCGAGGTCGCCGCGGTCGCCAGCGAGGTGTGGTCCGGCCCGGCGAACCCGGTGCAGCACGCCGCCGCCTGGGCGTTCGAGGAGCCGGAACAGCTCACCGAACGCATCGCCACCAGCCGGTCGCTGCACGCCAGGGTGGCCCTCGCGGTGGCCGACCGGTTCGCCGCGGCCGGCGCGTCCGTGCACCCGCCGAGCGCGGCGTTCTACCTCTACCCGGACTTCTCCGCGTACGCCGGCCAGCTCGCCGAGCGGTGGTCGGTCCGCACCGGCAGCGGGCTCGCGACCCTGCTGCTGGACTCCTTCGACGTGGCGACCCTGCCCGGCGCGGCGTTCGGCGACCCGGACGAACGGCTGAGCCTGCGGGTCGCGACCAGCATGCTGTACGGCGAGGGCGAGCAGCGGGACAAGGCGCTCACCGCGGCCGATCCGGTGGCGCTGCCCTGGATCGCGGACCGGCTCGACCGGTTGGACGCCGCACTGGGGCGCCTGCTCGACCGCACCTGACGGCCGGATTCGTCTGACCAGTGTCGCCTCGGGGGTGGGCTGCACCGACCGCGCGTGGCACGATGTCCTATGCGCTTCGCCTACTCGGTGCGTACTCATCTCGGCCTGGTCCGCGCCAACAACGAGGACTCAGCGTTCGTGGGGCCACACCTGTTGCTGGTCGCGGACGGGGTCGGTGGGCACGCCGCGGGTGAGGTCGCCTCGGCGAGCGTGGCGCATCTGCTCGGCGCGATGTCGCTGTTGCCCGACCCGGCAACCGGCGAATCCGCGACTCCCGGTGTCGGTCTTCCCGGTCTTCCCGGTCTTCCCGGTCTTCCCGGCCTCCTCCGGGCGTGGGTCGACCGGGCACACCAGGTTCTGGTCGACGGCGTCGAGGCCGATCCGGCCCGCGCCGGCATGGCCACCACCCTCACCGCTGTGCTGACCGACGGCCACACCTTCGCGATGGCCCATGCGGGAGACTCCCGGGCGTACGTCCTGCGCGAGGAACGCCTGCGTCAGGTGTCCGTCGACCACACCCTGGTCCAGTCCCTGCTGGACCAGGGAAGGATCACCCCCGCACAGGCCAGGGTCCATCCGTACCGCTCCGCCGTCACGCGGTTCCTCGACGGAGGCGACCGTCCGGACGCCGACATCGTGCTGCTCGACCTCCGGCCGGGTGACCGGGTGCTGTTGTGCAGCGACGGGCTCAGCGACTTCGTGGACGAGGACGAGGTTCGCTCGCTTCTGGTGGGTGGGACCCCGGAGGAGGCCACGGACAGGCTCGTCCGTGCGGCCCTGGTCGCCGGCGGGCGTGACAACGTCACCTGCGTGGTCGGCGACGTCCTGGACGCCGAGCTGATGCCCTGGCACCGGCGGCCGTACTTCTGCCGCATGAAGGGCGCGGTCACCGAGCTCGCCAACATCGTGGACCCGGCCGGTCACGGCCACGCCGCCTAGGGTCTGGCCTGCGGATCAGGGTCGAGTAGTGAGCGGGTCATCCGCGCCCGGTCGGCAAGGCGGAGGAGGAGTGGCGTAGCGGCGCCCCCCACTTGCCGTGCTTTCGTTCGCCCGTACCGGCCGTCGCGGTCTCTGTGAGCCGGCGGCGAGCGCTGCCATACTGCGGACATGTCGCTGCAGGTGATCGGTGCCGGCTGGGCTCGTACGGGAACGACCTCCATGAAGCAGGCGCTGGAGCTGCTCGGACTGCCCTGCCACCACATGCACGAGGTGTTCGACCACCCCGAGCAGGCCGACCTCTTCCGCGAGGCGCTGAAGGCCGGGCCGGACTTCGACTGGGAGCGGATCTACGCCGACTACTCGGCGACCGTCGACTGGCCGGGCAGCGTGTTCTGGCGCGAGCTCCTCGCGGCCTATCCCGAGGCGAAGGTCCTGCTCACGGTGCGCGAGCCGGAGCGGTGGTTCGCCAGCTACCACGCCACCGTGTACCGGCCGATCGCCCTCGGCTGGGGGGACCCCGCGGCCGACGGGTGGAACGCCATGGCGCAGGAGGTGGTCGTCCAGCATCTCCTCGGTGGCGAACCGCACGACCGTGAGCGGCTGATCTCGGCGTTCGAACGCCACAACGAGGAGGTCCGGGCGAGCGTCCCGGCGGACCGGCTGCTCGTCCACCACGTCGGCGACGGCTGGGAGCCGTTGTGCGCCTTCCTCGACCGGCCGGTTCCCCCGCAGCCGTTCCCGCACCTGAACGACCGAGCCGGGTGGGGGAGCCGGGCCGCCGACTGAGCGTTCCTGCAAAGCGGTCTCACCGGTGCTAGCGTCCGATCGCCGCACCGGCGCGGTCACAGCTGGCTGTGTCATGCCGGTGACCGAACGACGCACTCTCCTGCGGGCCGGTCGGCAACGGTGCGCGGGCAGATCGGGCCGAGCGCCCGAACACCGGAGGTCCAGATGGGCACAGGCATCGTCATTGCCGTCATCGTGGTGGTCGTACTGATCATCGTCGGCGTGGTCGTCGCGTTGCGCGCGCGGGCGAAGAAGCAGGAGGAACGCCGGATCGCGGCGCAGGAGGCCCGCGACCGCGCGGTGGAGGTCAGCCGTCAGGCCGCAGTTCACGACCGGGAGGCCGGACAGCTGGGCGACCGCGCGCAGGAGGTCCGTACCGCTGCCGAGCAGCAGCTCGCCGAGGCCCAGCGCCTCGAGGAAGAGGCCCGGGCACGGGAAGAGCGTGCACACTCCACCCGAGCGGAGGCCGAGGAACACCTTCGGCGGGCCGACGAGATCGACCCCGACCTGCGCGACGAGGACCGGGCGGACGAGCGGGCGGACGACCGCACCGACGAGCGTGGGGACGTGAGCGCCGACGAGCGTGGGGACGTGAGCGCCGACGAGCCTGGGGATGTGCGCGCCGACGACCGGACCGGCAACCTGGCCGGCCGTGAGCACCAGCCGCACGGCGAGCACGTGGCCGACGGACCCGTCGACGAGGCCGATCAGCACATGACGGGCGGCGAGCGTCACCGAGGGCCGCGAGGCTCCGTGGAGCACATGCGGGGCAGCGACTACGCACAGCGGGGCCACACCGGTCCGGGCGACGACCAGGCGGGTCACCACCAGGCGGGTTACCACCAGGCGGGTTACGACCAGCAGGGCGGTCACGACCAGGCGGGTCACGACCAGGCGGGTCATCACCAGGCGGGTTACGACCAGCGCGGTCATGACGAGGCGGCCGCCGAGTACCCCACCGATCCGCAGGGTGAGGAGCGGGCGTACGGCCAGAACCCCGACGAGCGGGCGCACGGCTCAGAAGGCGATGTCGACCACGACGGCAGGCGGGACCGGCGGGCGCCGAACCCCGACCAGCCCGCCTGAGGTCTCCGGCCGGCAGCGGTCCCGTACCGCTGTCGGCCGCACGCGTCCTCGGCGTCGCTTTCGTCGCGGCGCGAGGACGCAGCCGGATCGCTCGGTTACGGTGAGTGGTGAGCCGAGGTGATCCGGCCCGGCTCGCCACCCCGCCGGGTGAGGAGATCGGGATGAGCCGACCAGATCCCGACGTTTCGGGCGCGTCCAGCGCCGGGGGTTCAGGTGCCACCGTGCTGGTGGCCATGGTCGCCGCCCTCGGTGGGTTCCTCTTCGGCTACGACACCGCCGTCATCAACGGCGCGGTCGCCGCGGTCCGGGACACCTTTCACGCCTCGCCCGGAGTGCTGGGGTTCGCGGTGGCCGCCGCGCTGCTCGGCTCGGCTCTCGGCGCGTGGTTCGCCGGTCCGCTGGCCGGCCGGATGGGCCGGATCCGGGTGATGGTCATCGCGGCCGTGCTGTTCCTGGTGAGCGCGCTGGGATCGGGGTTCTCGTTCGCGATCTGGGACCTCGCGGTCTGGCGGTTCATCGGCGGCATGGGCGTGGGGGCGGCGTCGGTGATCGCACCGGCGTACATCGCGGAGATCTCACCCGCGCGGATCCGCGGCAGGCTCGGTTCCCTGCAGCAGCTGGCGATCGTGACGGGCATCTTCATGGCGCTGCTGGTCGACTTCGGGCTCGTCGCGGCGGCGGGCGGTGCGACCAGGGAACTGTGGTTCGGCCTGGCCGCGTGGCGCTGGATGTTCCTGTCCCTGATGGTGCCCGCACTGGCGTACGGCATCCTGGCGCTGCAGATCCCGGAGTCGCCGCGCTATCTCGTCGCCTGCAGCCGGCTGACCGAGGCGCGGGAGGTCCTGGTGCAGTACGTCGGCGGCGACGTCGACGCGAAGATCGTGGAGATCCGGCGCACGCTCGGCACGGACCGGCGGTCCCGACTGGGCGACCTGCGTGGTCCGCGGCTCGGCCTGCTGCCGATCGTGTGGGTGGGGATCCTGCTGTCGGTGTTCCAGCAGTTCGTCGGCATCAACGTGATCTTCTACTACTCCTCGGTGTTGTGGCAGGCGGTCGGGTTCAGCGAGGAGGACTCGCTCGTCATCACGGTCATCACCTCGGTGACGAACATCGTCACCACCCTGATCGCGATCGCCACCATCGACCGGATCGGCCGCAAGCCGCTACTGCTGATCGGCTCGGCGGGGATGACCATCACCCTTGGTACGTTGGCGTTCGCGTTCGGGACCGCGCCCGTCGTGCACGGCAAACCCGTGCTGGAGGGCGTGATGTCGCCGCTGGCCCTGATCGCGGCGAACGTCTACGTCGTGTTCTTCGGCCTGAGCTGGGGACCGGTGGTGTGGGTGCTGCTCGGCGAGATGTTCAACAACCGCATTCGTGCGCAGGCGCTGGCCGTGGCGGCCGCCGCGCAGTGGCTGGCCAACTTCGCGGTGTCGACGACGTTCCCGGTGCTGCAGCAGATCGGGCTGGGGTTCGCGTACGGGCTCTACACCCTGTTCGCGGTTCTGTCCTTCCTGTTCGTCGCCCGGGCGGTGCCGGAGACCAAGGGCAGGGAGCTGGAGTCGATGTGACCTGTCGGCTCGCCTGCCCGGGTCAGGTAGTTCAGGTAGTTCAGGTCGCCCACGTCGGCCTGGTCGCTCACTTTCCTGCCGGGGTGGCGATCCCGGCGTCGAAGAGTGCGTTGGCGACCTTCTCCAGCAGCCGCCAGTCCTCCTCGAGCGGACGCCGCACCGAGGGTCGTTCGAGAACGGTGTCCAGCGTGACGTACTCCGCGCCGAGGTCCACGAGGTCCGCCACGTCGTCCAGGATCTGCGACATGGTGCCCTCGCCGGTCAGCCGGTCGTCGTCACGCCTCGTGTCACCGGGGTTGGCCCGGATCCGTACCGACAGCATCGGCGCTTCACGTCCGGCGGCGTCGGCTTCCTCGCACAGGCCCGGCAATTCCTTCGTACGCAGCCATCCCGGTCGCGGGTTGATCGGGTGCCACGCGTCGCCGTAGGTCACCGCGCGCCGCAGGCCCGCCCGGCTGGCACCGCCCACCCAGATCGGCGGGTGCGGCCAGCGTACCGGCGGCGGACAGCTGTACACGTCGCGGAACGACACGAACTCGCCTTCGTACGTGGCGCGTTCGGATGTCCAGAGCGCCTTGACAGCAGCGAGGTACTCGTCGGTGACGTCACCTCTGCGCATGAACGGCGGTGCGTTCAGTGCGGCGAATTCCGACTCCGACCAGCCCACTCCGACCCCGAGCCCAACCCGCCCCTTGCTGAACTGGTCGATGGCGGTCGTCATCCGTGCTGTCAACAGCGGGTTGCGGTAGGGCGCGACCGCCACGGACGTGCCGAGTTCGAGATGCTCGGTGGCTCCGGCCAGCCAGGCCATCGCGGTGAACGGCTCGTAGAACGGCTCGGGGTACAGGTCGGCGACGTCCTGGGTGAGCGCCGCGTGGTCGGAGATCATCGCGAGGGAGAAGCCGGTCCGCTCGGCGAATCTCGCCTAGCCGAGCAGCGCGTCCGGGCCCGCACTCGCACCGAAGTTGATGACGTTTACGCCAAGCTTCACCGCCCCTCACCCCTCGCCGCGAGCACCGCCAGGTAGCGGTCGAACGGTTCTCGCGCTCCGAGGACGGGCTGGTGCTCCACGGTCTCCGGCGCGGCGTCCCGCAGGATCCCCTGCAGCCGGGTGAGGTCCGGTCGCGGCGTACCGCCGAAGTCGGGGACGTACTCCTTCGGTGCGGCGTACACGATCCAGGTCGCGCCGGCCACCAGCGCGGCGGTGTGGCACATCGCGCACGGCTCGCAGGTGGACACCACGGTCGCTCCGGTGAGGTCGCCGTCGCCGAGCTTTCGGCTCGCGTCGCGTACCGCCTCGACCTCGGCGTGTGCGATCGGGTCGGAGTCGCGGACGGCGGTGTTGACCCCGGTGCCGAGCACCTGGCCGTCGCGGACCACCACGGCGGCGAACGGCAGCTGGCCCGCGTCCGCGTTCGCGGTGGCCAGGGAGAGCGCCTGGCGTAGATAGGGGAGCAGGTCGTCGGCCCCTGCTGGGGCTGGCCATGGAGCCGGCCATGGGGTTGGCCCGGAGAGGCCGGTGTGGTCGTCATGAGCCCAGACGCTAAACCGTAACGTCGGCGTGAGGGTCAAGACCTGATCGGAGTTACGCTTTCCCGCATGCGCATCGGAGAGTTGTCCAGGCGAAGCGGGGTCAGCGTGCGCGCGCTGCGCTACTAGGAGGAGCAGGGCCTGCTGGCGTCGCGGCGCTGCCCGAACGGCTACCGCGAGTACGACCCCTCGGCGCTCGCCCGGGTCGGCCAGATCCAGTTGCTGTACTCCGCGGGCCTGTGCAGTGCGAAGATCGTCGAGCTGCTGCCGTGCATCCGGTCCGACGGCGAGCGCGTGATCCCCTCCGCCGGCCTGGTGGGCGACCTGCAGGTCGAGCGCACCCGCATACTGCGCCAGATCGAGGAGATGGCCGCGTCGCTGCGCGTCCTGGACGGCGTGATCGCCGCGGCCGAGCCGAGTGAGTCCCCGGCGGTCGCGGCCTCCGCTGGGTGACTTTCCGCGTGACACGATTGAAGGTGAGCCGGGCGCCGGTCCGCTCCACCGATCGGGTGATTCGCGCCAGATGTCGGACCGGCCCGGATGACGACGTACAACGACATACGTACGACGTACAACACCGTGTCGAGGGGGAGTCATGGGGGAGAGCCACTGGGTGTTCGAGCCGGGGCACACCGGCGCGGAGTTCACCGCGAGACACATGATGGTCGCCTACGTGCGCGGGCAGTTCAAGGACGTGCACGGGTCGATCGTCGTCGACCCGGACCACCTCGACCGTACGCGGATCGAGGCGGTGATCGACGCGACCAAGGTCTACACCGGTGAGCCGGCCAGGGATGCACACCTGCGCAGCGCGGACTTCTTCGACGTCGACAACCACCCGACCTGGACGTTCACCGGCGGGAAGGTGGAGCGGATCGGCGCCTCGGAGTACGAGGTGACCGGTGACCTCACGATCCGCGGAGTGACCCGCCCGGTCACGTTGCACGTCACCTACCTCGGTCAGTGGGACACGCCGTGGTGGGAGGACGGACGTGACCTCGGTCCGCGTCGCAGAGCCGGGTTCGTCGGGCGTACGAGCATCAACCGGCACGACTTCGGGGTCAGCTGGAACGACTCGGTGGACCGGGGCGGTGTGGTGGTGAGCGATCTGGTGGACGTCACCGTGGACGTCGAGGCAGTACTCCAGCCCGAGCTCGCGGGCGTCTGAGTCCGCGTGCTGCCGCTCGGCGGCACGATGCCCAAACACCAACGGCCGTTGATGCCCGAGCCTCGTGCGAAGCTGGCGGCATGCCCGCCTACGTGATCTCCGAGGCCGACATCGTCGACCATGCCGCCGCCGAGCGCTATCGCACGCTCGCGGCCGAGTCCATCGCCCGCCATGGTGGCCGCTACGTCGTGCGCGGTGCCGAACCCTTCGTACCGGAAGGGAAGTGGACGGAGTCCGCGCGGGTGGTCGTGGTCGAGTTCGCGTCGATGGCACAGGCGCGAGAGTGGTACGACTCCGACGAGTACGCCGAGGCGCTGGCGATCCGCCGGACCGCACTGGACCGCCGGCTGCTCTTCGTCGAAGGAGTCGAGGAACCCGGCATCGGCTAACCTGCTGATCATGCCGACATCCGTGCCCTACGTCGTCGCGGTCGATGCGGGCGGGACGCAGACCAGGGTTGGCTGTTTCACCCTCGAGGGGGTGCTGCTGGCACGGCAGGTCGGGGCAGGTGGGTCGCCCTCGCACAATCACACCGCGGCCGAGAACGTCTGCTCCACGATCGCCGCCGCTGTCACCAGTGGTGGGCTCGCGGTCGAGGACGCGGTCGCGATGACGGCGGGTGTGGCGGGGTACCCCATCGACGGCGATGCGGACTGGATCGGCACGTTCTTCGACGGGTGTGCGCTCACCTGCCCGCAGCACGTGGTCAACGACGCGGTCATCGCGCATCGGGGCGCGCTCGCCGGAGAGCCGGGGATCATCGTCGTGGGCGGCACCGGTTCGATGGTCGCGGCGATCACCGCGGACGGCACGGTGCTCGGCAGTGGGCGATTCCAGCACTATGCCGGCGGAGCACGGCACCTCGTCTACGACGTGATGCATCGCATCCTGCTCGGTGAGCACGTCGACGCGGATCGGAAACTGGTGGAGACGGTGCTGGCGTGGTGGGGAGCCGGCGACGTCACTGACCTTCGGCGGATCGCACTCGGGCTCGGCGGCAAGGACTACAACGACGTGAAGCGCCGCTACGGCGGCCTGGCGCCTGCGGTCACTGCCGCCGTGGACACCTCGCCGCTCGCAGATGGCGCGGTGACCCGCCTCGCGGAGAAGACCGCTGTCGGCGTCCGGCTGCTCGCTCCGTTGGTCAGCGACATCGCCGTGCCGGTGGCATTGGCGGGTGCGCTGGCCACCGACCCCGGATTCGCCGACCGGATCAGCCGGCTGCTGTCCGCAGGATCCGCGCCGAGCATCCGTACGGCCGAAGCCGTCCTCGATCCGCTCGGGGGTGCGGCGCTGATGGCGCTGCAGACGGCCGGAGTGCCGATGACGCCTCAGGTCCTCAGTCGACTTCAGTTCGCGAGAGTCCGCTGAATCCGGTAGCCGTGACTGCCCTGGAAGACGCGGGCCTGCTGTTCTGGCGGCGCCTTCTTCGAGGAGGGCGTCTTTGTCGAGTAGGCGTCCTCAAGCCGGGAGCCCGTTGTGCGACCGGGGTCAGTGCCAGGTTTTTGTCCACAGGTAGCCGATCGGCGTCGAATGCAGTCTCCTTGTGGACAAAAGATTCCTGTCGGTGGTGGCCGATAGCATTCGTGCATGAGTTCGACAGTGCAGGATCCTTCGGGCTGGGACGGCGGCATTGACGCCGATCAGCGTCTGGAGGCTGCGCTGGTTCAGGTCCGTTCTGTCGTCGGTGACGCGCTGGCGGCGCCGATGCTGTCACTTCGGCCCGAGAAGCTGGGCCGGTTGTTCGACCTGCACCAGGTCGGCGAGGCGATGATGGCCGCCTTGAAGCTGGCGATGGTGGCCAGGGCCGAGGCCTGCGACGTCGGCAAGACGACGGGTGCGGCGAGCACGGCGGCGTGGCTGCGCAGCGCCCAGCGGATGGGGAAGAAGGACTCCTACGCCACCGTCGCCCTCGCCCGCGACCTCGACCGCACCATCACCCTCACCGCCCGGGCGCTGGCGCGTGGAGAACTCTCGTTCAGGCACGCGCAGGTGATCGCGGGGGCGATCAAGGACCTGCCCAAGTGGGTCAGCCTCGAACAGCGCGTGGAGGCCGAGGAGTATCTGATCGAGGAGTCGAAGCGGCGTAACCCCGACGACGTGCGCCTGCTGGGCCGGGCGTTGCTGCACTACCTGGCGCCGGAGGAATCCGAACGCCGGCTGGGTAAGGAACTCGACGATGCCGAACGTGCCGCAGAATGCTCCCGCTCCCTGAAGTACGCGCCGAACGGTACCCCCGGTTCGGAAACCGTGGTGATCAAGCTGCCGGTGCTGGAGATGGAAGTCCTCCGCAAGCTGGTCGAGGCGCTGGTTGCCCGTGACACCCGTCCCGAGCCCGACGACCGTCCCCTGGACCAAAAGCGTGGCGACGCGTTCGCGGAGTTGGTCGCCAGGTGGGCTGAATGGGAAGCCTCGCCCAACCGCGGCCGAGGACGCGACTGCGTCACCGTGCTGATCGATCTGCACAACCTGATGAACGGCGTCGGGTACGGCACCATCGACGACCTCAACCCCGTCCGCCCCATGCCGTGTGGCTGCCAGACCCCCGATGCCAAACGCCAAGCCGCCAAGCGCCGGGCCGCCGAGGGCAAGGACACCAAGCGCACCAAGGGTGCTGAGGCGGGACAGTCCGGGTCTGGCACGAGCCGCCGTGGCACTACGGATGCCAAGGATGCCAGCTCCAACCCCAGCAAGCAGACCGACGGCACCGGCGGCACCGGGGAGGCCGACCCGAACAACAACGCGGACCCGAACAACAACGCGGACCCGAGCAACAACGCCGAGCCCGGCAATAGGGCCGAGCCGAGCGACGCCGAGCCGAGCGACGCCGAGCCGAGCGACGCCGAGCCGAGCGACAACGCCACGCGCACAGCGGCGCCCGATGCGAGCACCAACGCCACTGCGGGAGCTGCGTCGCAACCCGACGTTGACGAAGAGGTCGTCGACCCGGACCTGGCGAACAGCCCCGACGAGACAGCCCGGCCGGCTGCCACCAGCGACCCGCGCGCGGTGGCCGATCCGGTCGAGACGACAGACCCGCGCTTGGGTCGCCCCGGTGGCCAGGGGAGGACACCTGGCCGGCGCGGCCAGTCAGACGAAGAGAAGCGCCCACCCGATCGACCAGATCCGACCGGGATCGCGGACCCGATACCCGAACCGCGAGGACCCGGGTACGGACTCGGGCCTGATCCGGAAACGGATATCGGGCCCGGGGACTGGGACCTCGGGACAAGAGACGACGCCGACACCGAACTGCATGAGAGTCCGGCGGGGTCGGAGGCTGCCCACCGTCCCAGCGAGCCCAACGACCCCGACGACCCCGACGGCCACGTCGATCGGCACGACGGCTGTAGCAAGTGCGGCGGTGGCGGTTCGGCGCGGATCTTCGGGCTACGCGGCGAGCCCATCTCGGTGGCCACGATCCGGCGGATGGCCTGCGACGCGAACATCATCCCCGTCGTCCTCGGCGGCGACGGTGAGGTCCTCGACGTCGGCATGGCCGATCGGTTCTTCACCGAGGCGCAACGCCGGGCTTTGGCAGTCCGGGACGGGTCCCACTGTCACTTCCCGGGCTGCCAAGTGCCCGAACGCCGCTGCGTCGCGCACCACATGAACCCCTGGGACGACTTCGGGCCGACGGATCTGGCGAACGGAGTCCTCCTGTGCAAGACGCATCACACCTTCGTCCACCACCGAGGCTGGCAGGTGCGGATGGGCGCTCACGGCCACCCGGAGTACGTTCCGCCGGAGTGGGTGGACCCGCAGCAGAAGGTGCAGCGACCGTGAAGGGCGCGGCCGAGCGCAGTCGGTCGGATGACTGTCAGCTCGAGCGCTGTGAGTTCGGGCGCTGTGAGTTCGGGCGCGGTCGGTCCGAGCGGTCAGGGCACCCCGGATCGCTACACCTGGCGCGACGTGCGGTCGGTCGCGTACAAGGCGAAGACCGCGTCATCGTGGACGCCTTCGCGGCCCTCCACCAGCCCCGGCGCGGTGAACTCCCGGACGAACCGCATGCCGATGCGTTCCATCACCGCACGGGACCGCACGTTGTGCCGCTCGGTGAACGCCACGACCTCATCGGCGCCGAGGTGATCGAACGCGAACGCCAGTCCCGCCCGGCCGATCTCGCTCGCGTACCCCTTGCCCCAGAAGCGGTCCCGGAGATTCCACCCCAGCTCGAGGCACTCCGCACCATCCACGACCGCGCGGGACAACCCACCCCGCCCGATCAACTCGTCGCGCCTGGCGAGGTCGCCGTCGGCCCGGGCGTAGGCCACCCACTTGTGCACTCCGTCGCGTTCCCATGCGGCGCCCCACCCGGCCGCGTTGGCCCGGGCCTGTTCCATGGTCCACCGACCCGCGTGCCATTCCGCGACCGCCGCGTCCTGGTGCATCGTCCACAGATCCTCGGCGTGCTCGGGTCCGGCGGGCTCGAGCCGGAGCCGGTCGGTGAGCCTGGTACGAATCACCTTCGCCACCACGTCCCGCAGTCGCCGGTCGCCGTCGGTGCGGTCGACCATCATCAGTTCGAGGTCCGCCGGTCCCACCCAGGCGTACGCGTCGTGCTTGCCCTCCTCCAACCGGGGAGCGGTCAGGTCGCCGTCCACCTCGACCAGGTAGTCGAGCTCCCGGCGTACGACACCTTCGTGGGACCACTCCCAGTCGGCGACCACCGCCTCGATGCTGCGCAGCCGCCAGCCGGTCTCTTCCTCGATCTCCCGGGCGAGCGCCTCCTCCGGCGTCTCTCCGGGGTCGAGGTGTCCGCCCACGACATCCCAGATCCCGGGCAGCAGCCGACGGTCCGGACTCCGGCGCTGGGCGTAGACCCGGTGCTGGGAGTCACGGATGAGGGCGCCGACGCAGGCAGGTTCACGCATCCGGCAAGGCTATCCAGCGACCGGCCGACAACGTCACTCGCCGCGAAGGGAGAGGCCTACGCCCCCGCCGAACCGGCGGGGGCGCGTCCGGCGTTCCTACCGCATCGGGAGAGGCCGCGGCCGCAACCCGCCGGTGCACGAGGTCGAGGGCGCCTGGTCGCGGCCGACGACGACGGACTGCCCGAGGTCGTTGTAGCCGGTCCGCGAGTCCCACACGCCGGTGTTGGCAAGCTGGATCGCGTACGCCGCGTGGTAGCTCGTGTCGGTGCCCGGAAGCAGGGCCTGCGACTGCAGCCGGCGTTCGGGCGCGGGCAGGTCGAGGGACAGGGCGTACCTGCCCGGCGGGAGGCTGGCGCAGATCCGGGTGTTCACCTCGATCGGCGTGCCGGGCTCCCAGCGGCGCGGGTCGACCGGCAGCCGAACCTCGTAGGACCGGTGGGAACCGGTGAGCACCAGCCGGGCCGACCGCGGGTTGTACGGCGCGGCGAATCCGTCGTTGCGCAGGCTCAGGTTGACAGTGAACGAGTGCCCCGGGCGTACTCCGTCAGCGAAGTCGCCCGTGGTGAGCCGCAGCCGGTACCCCAGCCGTCGCCGTGCCTCCTCGATGTTCGCGCCCCAGCTGCCCAGCACGTCGCGGTTGTAGTCGGAGTTGAGGTAGTCGTAGTGGTAGCGCTCCATCTCCGCCACCGCGCTGGGCCACTCCGAACGCGGCGGGTCGACGTTGCACGTCTCGCCGCCGACCGGGACGAACCTCGAGTCCTGGGCGAGGTACTCCTGGTCCAGCGTGATCGGGTCGGAGAGGAAGGTGCCGAAGTCGTCCGGGCTGGCGAGGAAGCAGTCGTTGTGGTGCCCGATGCGGGCGACCGGGGTGCCCGAGAAGGCCTCCTCGGGCGTGAGTGCGCCTTCCCCGCCGGTGGGCCTGTCGACCGTCTTCTGCTTCATCTGCATCGTGCGCACCTGAATGGCGCGGGTGTGCGGCAGAGCGCGCAGCAGGGCGAGGAACACCTCGCGCCGGTTGGCCCAGTCCTGCGGCGTGACGTTCTCGGGGTGGAGGGGATCGGCGACGAAGTAGTCGGTGTAGTAGCCCTCGCCCCACAGCCCGATGAAGCCGGCCTGCACGGTGGCGATCACGTCCGCGTTCGCCCGCAGCACCGGCGCCAGCTGAGCGATGTGGGCCAGGACGCGGTCCTTCGGTGCGTCGCCGTACGGCGGCTGGTAGGGCCAGTCGTCCTTCGGCTGGGCGTACGCGAACCGCACGATCACCTTGATCCCGGCCGCGCGGGCGGTGGCGAAGTCGGCCCGGACCCGGGACAGGTACGCCGGGTCGATCGTGTCGGTGCCCGCGAACTTCTCCAGGTAGAAGACGCGAAGGATCTGGGTGACGTGCTCGTTCTCACGCCAGCGGAGCAGCGTGACCGGGTTCAGCGGCTCGTACCCCGAACCGTCGGCGCGGACGTGCGTCTCGGTGTGGTGGTAGAAACCACGCTCGGGGTTGGCGATGTTCTCGCTGCTCGGCGTGTACGTCCGCTCGGTGCGGTGGCCCTCGCCCGAGCTTCGCCCGGTGCGGAGCGCCCCGTCGGAGCCGGCGAACGCCGGCAGCACGGGCAGTGCGGGCAGCAGTGCCAGGCCGCACACGAGCGCGACGGTTGCGGACAGTCTCCTCGGCACGCTGGCCTCCTGCGATCTGCTTGCGCGGCAACGGCTTGCGTCCGCACGCTACCCACGCGGCCGCCGTGATGACGGCGAGCGCGGGTGCATTGGCCACATCCGGCTCCGCTGCGCGTGCACACCCGTACGAGAGGAAGGCCTTCGCGTTCGCACTCTTTCCAAGATCACGGGTGGCGCGAGACGATCACGCGAGCGCCGCGGGGGGAAGTGTGTCCGTCGGCGCTCCGGCGCGGACATACGCCGCCGGTCACGCGCCGTGCCGCTCGGTCGGCACGGCATGAGGAGGAACAGCATGGGGTTTCCACCCGTTCGAACGCGGACGGCGGTGAGCGCGGTCGCGAGCATGGTCGTCGCCGGGCTGGTAGCGGCCGCCGGGCCGGCCACCGCGTCGGCGATGACCGCGACCGCAGCCATCGCGGCCACCGCGCCCGTCGCGCCGACGAAGGTGGCGCACGCCGCGGCCGGCACGGCGGCGACCGGCGCGGACACCTCGCGGGGTACGCCGGTCGACCTGGGCGCGCTGTTCGTCGGGGCGCACCCCGACGACGAGTCCGGTGCGCTGTCCACGTTCGGTCAGTGGGGTGAGGACAACGGCGTACGCACCGGAGTCGTCACCGTCACCCGGGGGGAGGGCGGCGGCAACGCGGTCGGCCCGGAGGAGGGCCCCGCGCTGGGCCTGATCCGGGAGGCGGAGGAACGCCGCGCGGTCGGCAAGGCCGGCGTCACCGACGTGTTCAACCTGGACAAGGTCGACTTCTTCTACACCGTGTCCGCGCCCCTGACCGAGAAGTTGTGGGACCAGCAGGACGCGCTGGCGAAAGTGGTCCGGATCGTCCGCCAGACCAGGCCGGAGATCCTGGTCACGATGGACCCCGCGCCCTCGCCCGGCAACCACGGCAACCACCAGGAGGCGGCCCGGCTGGCGATCGCCGCCTACTACGCCGCGGCCGACCCCAAGGCGTTCCCCGACCAGATCACCAAGGAGAAGCTGAAGCCGTTCGCGCCGGCGAAGGTGCTGCTGAGCCGGGCGCGCGGCACCGGGCCGGTCGGCCCGTCGTGCGTGAACACGTTCACCCCGGTCGACCCGTCCCAGGACATCTACGGCGTCTTCTCCGGCAACGTCTCCCGTGAGCAGGGCAAGACCTGGGCGCAGATCGAACGCGAAGCCCAGCGGGAGTACGCCTCGCAGGGCTGGGCCGGCTTCCCCGACCCCTCCTCCGACCCGGCGCAGCTGGGCTGCGACCGGTTCACCCAGGTGGCATCGCGGGTCCCGTATCCCAAGGTGGGTACGCCTGCCGCCGCCGAACCGGACGCGATCCTCGACGGCGCGCTGACCCGGCCCGAAGGCACCGTCCCGCTCGGTACGCAGCTGAAGGTGGACAGCGACTTCGACGTACGCCCGGGCAGGTCCACCACGGTGAAGGTGTACGTCACGGCGCCCCGCGGCGCCAACCTGGGCCAGTCGTCGGTGGCACTGCGTGCCCCGGACGGCTGGCAGGTCGAGGGTGACGGAGCCCTGGGTCGCGTGGGCCCCGGCGGCTCGGCCACCGCGACGTTCACGGTGACGCCGCCCGCCACCCAGCCCGAGGGTGACCCGGTGAGCGAGCGGTCCCGGCTGGAGGCGTTCCTCACCACGACGGCCGGCACCGGGTACGCCGCGGCACAGGTCCAGCTGACCCCGGACGTCGCGACCCAGCAGCAGCTCCTCCCGCAGGTCTCCTCGTTCGAGGCGTGGGCCCGGCAGGTCGGCGCGCCGCAACTGCGCGGCTTCGTCGTCCCGGTCCTCACCATCGCCTCCGGTGGCGAGCGGGCGATCGACTACACGGTCATGAACAACTCCGACACCACCCGGTCCGGCACCGTCACGCTGAACCTGCCGGACGGGTTCGCCGCCGACGCGGCGCAGAAGCCGTTCACCGACCTGGCCGCGGGCGCCACCACGAAGGTGACGTTCACCGTACGCAACGCCGACGCCTCACTGCCCACCTCCAACGCGGGCGGCACCGAGGGCTCGGCGCCCGGCGACTATGCGTACACCGTCACCACGACCACCTCCGACGGCGCGACCTCGGTGAGCAACCCCGCCCTGGAACTCGTGCCGGCGACCACGGTCGAACAGGCGCCGGCCGCACCCACCGTGGACGGCAAGGTGGGCGAGGGGGAGTACCCCGGCGAGGCGCTGGACATCTCCCGGCTGTGGGAGGGCTCGCCGTGCGACTCCGCGGCCGACTGCTCGGGCACCGCGCACGTGACCCGCGCGGGCGACACGATCTACGTGGCGGTGGAGGTACGCGACGAAGCGAAGGGCACGCCGCTGGCGACCAGCGACTGCAAGCGGCACTGGCGTACCGACAGCGTGGAGATCGCCCTGGATCCCCGCGGCACCAGCGAGAACACCGCCTCGACGTTCAAGCTGGGCGTGCTGCCGTTCACCGCGGAGGGGCCCGCGTGCGCGCTGCGCGACGCCGACAACCACCAGGGTCCGATCGCGGAGACCGCCCCCGGCGTGAAGTTCGCGAGTACGGTCAGCTCGCCGTACACCGGCTACACCGTGGAGGCCGCGATCCCGCTGGCCGAACTCCCCGCGTCGGTCGACCCGGAGAAGCTCAGGCTGAACGTTCTGGTCTACGACTCCGACACCCAGGACAAGACCGGCCAGACCCGGATCGGCTGGTCCACCTGGGGTGGCGTGCAGGGCGACCCGTACCGCTGGGGGCTCGCGCGGCTCGCCGGCTACCAGCCGCCCGCGGACCGGCCGACGGCCGACCCGGTGGTGCCCAACACCGCGCTGCGCAGCGTGGAGTCGCCGCAGACGGTCGAGCAGTCGGTACGGGTCAACGTGCCGCTGTCCGGTGGTACGGCCGCACCCCTCGGGGACAGCGGCTGGCTGGTCGGTGCCCGGTGGAGTCGTGGAACGGTGATCGCCGACGTGCGCAGCACCGGAGCCGGTGAGGCGCACGTGTTCGTCGTGGACGACAAGGGCACCGCCGGCAGCGCGGTGGTCTCCGTCGACGGCGCCGGGCGCGCCGCGGTGAAGGTGCCGCTGGACCGCGCGCCGGCAGGGCACCCGCGGGTGCTGGCAGGCTGGGAGGCGGCGTCGGGCGCCGGCACGCTGGCGTCGAGGGTGCCGCTGCGGAAGTAGTACTGGTTCGCCCCTGGTTCGCAACTGGTTCCGCCGACGGCGTAGCGCGATCGCCGTCGGCGGAATCGGCTGGCGCACCCGTTGCGGGATCGGCCAGGCTTCCGGCATTCGCGGCGTGCCCACCGGGCTGCCCGGCGCCCGAGCCGGCCGCCGTGCGACGACGAGGAGGAGACCGATGCGGATCCTGGTCCTGGGCGGGACGGTGTTCCTGTCCGCGGCGGTGGCCGCCGAGGCGGTGGCGCGTGGCCACGAGGTGACCTGCGCGGCCCGCGGCAGCAGCGGTGAGCCGCCCGCCGGAGTGTCGTTCGTCCGTGTGGACCGCGACGCCCCCGACGGGCTGGCCCCGCTGGCCGGCCGGGAGTTCGACGCGGTGGTCGACGTGGCCCGGCTGCCCAGCCAGGTCCGCCGGGCGGTGGCCGCACTGGGCGAGGGCGTACGCCACTGGACGTTCGTCTCCTCCATCAGCGTCTACACCGACAACTCCACCCCTGGGCAGAACCCGCACACCGGTCAGGTGCACGACCCGCTGTCCGCGGACGCCGACGAGGCCGACGTGGAGAACTACGGACCGGCCAAGGTCTCCTGCGAGCAGGCGGTGCTCGCCGCGCTGGCCGACCGGGCCAACGTGGTCCGCGCGGGACTGATCGTCGGCCCCGGTGACCGCAGCGACCGGTTCACCTACTGGCCGGTGCGGCTGGCACGGGGCGGTGAGGTGCTCGCGCCGGGCGCCCCTGGGGACCCGGTGCAGGTGATCGACGTACGAGACCTTGCGGCCTGGATCGTCCGGTCCGCGGAGAGCGGTGTGGTGGGCGTCTTCGACGCCACCGGCCCGACCGTGGGACGCGGGGAGTTCCTGGACCGGGTCGCGGCCGGGGTCTCCGACGCGGTCGCAGGGGCCGGCGCCGGGGCGAGTGCGGAGCCGGAGCTGACCTGGGTGGACCAGGAGTTCCTGGTGGCGCAGGAGGTGAACCCGTGGGCGGGGCCGCGGTCGCTGCCGGTCTGGCTACCGCGTCCGGAGTACGCCGGCATGCTCGACCACGACGTCAGCGCGACCCTGGCCGCGGGGCTTGCGGTCCGCGACCTCGGCCAGACCGCACGCGACACCCTGGTCTGGGCACGGGAAGCCGGCCGCGACCTTGCTGACGGACCTGACGGACCTGACGGACCTGACGGACCTGACGGAGCGGACGGAGCCGACCCGGCGGGCCTGCGTGCCGGGCTGACGGCGAAGGAGGAGGCCGAGGTGCTCGCCGCCTGGCACCGGCGATGAGCAGACCGGCGCACGCGCTGAACCCCGTGCCGCGCGCCCCGACAACCTAGGGTCTCCCCATGAACTGGCCTCGTTGAGCTCCCAACTCCCGCGGCCGCGCGGCGGGGCTCGCACCGTCGGCTGATCCGCCGGCCGCTCGTGCCCGGCGGGTCGGCCGACTGTTCGTCGCCTTCTCCGCGCTGGACGACGCGATTTTTCTGTACCCGCTGTACACCCTGCTGTTCTCCGACAGCGGGCTGTCCACCGGACAGATATCGGTGTTGCTCGGGCTGTGGGCGGGTGCCGCGTTCGTCCTGGAGGTGCCGTCGGGCGTCCTCGCCGATCGGCTCTCGCGACGTCACCTGCTCGCCGTCGGTGCGGTCCTGCGAGCCGCCGGGTTCGGGTTGTGGATCTGCCTGCCGTCCTTCCCCGCCTTCGCGGTCGGCTTCGTGCTGTGGTCCGCGCAGGGAGCGCTCAGATCGGGCACGCTGCAGGCGCTGGTGTACGACGAACTCGCAGCGGTCGGGGCCGAGTCCACCTACGACCGACTGCTCGGCCGGGCCGCGGTCGCCGAGGGTACTGCCGGACTGGTCGCGACCGCGCTGGCCGCTCCGTTCTTCGCGGTCGGCGGCTACGCCGTGGTGGGGTGGGCCTCGGTGGCGATGGGGCTGGCGCAGGTGCCGGTGGCGCTGGCGTTCCCCGACGTGCCCCGGTCCGGGCTCGAGTCCGAACCGACCGGGGTACGCGCGTACGCCGCGACCCTCCGGGCGGGGGTGGCCGAGGCGGTCCGCGACCCGGCCGTACGCCGGCTCACGGTGCTGACCGGCCTGCTGCCCGGGCTGGTCGCCTTCGACGAGTACCTCCCGCTGCTGGCCCGAACGGTCGGCGTCACCGACTCGTACGTCCCGCTGCTGATGGTCGTACCCGGCGTCGCCATGGTGGTGGCGGCGCTGCTGGTCGCCGCGCGGCGGTGGCGGTACGCCGTCGCGCCGGTCGCGCTGTCCGTGGCCGGCTTCCTCGTCGGCGCCGGGGCGGCCGCCACGTCCACGGTCGGCGTGGTCGCGATCGGAGTCGGCATCGGCGCCTTCCACCTGGCGAGGCTGCTGCTGGACGCGCGGCTCCAGCACGCGATCAGCGGGCCCGCCCGGGCCACCGTGACGTCGCTGTCCGGCGTGCTGTCCGAGGGGGCCGCTCTCACGGTCTTCGCGGCGTTCGGCGTCGGCTCGGTGTGGCTGCCGATGGGCCGGCTGTTCGCCGCCGACGGGGTGCTGGTCGCGGTGTGCGCGGCGTACCTGACCGTCGACGTCGTACGCGGCAGGCGGACGCGCGGCTCCGCCAGGGTCAGGCCGGACCGCCGTCGTGACCGCCGTCGTGACCGCCGCCAGTCCCGCCGGCGCCGTTTCTGCCGTCGGGCACGCCGTCGGCAGCGAACGGGCGAAGGTCCCACGCGGTGACGTCGACCACCCGGTCCGCGCGGTCGATCCCGGCCGCCACCAGGTCGGCGTTGCGCTGGTCGGAACCGGTCGCGAACGCCTGTGCCACCGCCGGGGACCTGCCGAACTCCCGGTGCCGGCGGATCAGCCGGTCCATCCGGACGTCCTCCTCGGTGAGCACGAACCAGCACGCGTCCAGCAGTGTGCGCACCTGCCGCCACGGTTCGTCGGTGAGCAACAGGTAATTGCCTTCGGTCACCACCAGCGGCGTGTCCGGTGGAACCGGCAGCGAACCCGCCACCGGTTCCTCCAGCACACGCGAGAACGCCGGCGCGTAGACGGTGCCCTCGGCCGGGTCGCGCAGCCGCCGGAGCAGGGCGAGGTAGCCCGCGGCGTCGAAGGTGTCCGGCGCGCCCTTGCGGCCGGCCCGGCCGAGCCGGTCGAGTTCGGCCTGGGCGAGATGGAAGCCGTCCATGGGCACGTACACCGAGGCCGGCGCGAGGTCGGCGACCAGACGCTCGGCGAGGGTGGACTTCCCGGCGCCGGGCGCGCCGACGATGCCGAGCACGCGCCGCCGGCCGGGGGAGGCGAGTGCGCGTGCCTCCTCCAGCAGTTCGTCGTACGTTTCCATCGACCTATCCCACCGACCTGCGCAGCCGCCACGCCGTGACACGCCCGTCGACCGGGCCGCCGTCGCCGGCCGTGACCCGCAGGGTCCACGGCGGTGGCGACTGCGGGTAGAAGCGGCAGGTGAGTGCCTGGCCGGCCGCGAACAGTTCACCCACCGACCCGTCCACCAGCAGGCGAAGCTCGACGCTCACCGGCCCCCCGGCCTCCCCGCCCGTCACCGCGTCCGCGATGGAAAAGGTGCCCCGGTGCGATCTTGAGTCCAGGCTCGCCGAGTCCCGGTCGACGGTCACCGTGCCGGCGCGCCAGTCGACCAGCAGGTCCAGGTGCTCGGCCTCGCCGGTCACCAGTCGCACCTGCGTGGATTCGCGGTCGGTTCCGGACGCGGTGAGCGCGAGGTCCAGCTCGAACTGCGCGGGCACGTCCTCCACGTCCACGGACGAGTCGGCGTCGAAGGGGCCCTCCAGCGAGGCGACCGCGCCGTCGCGAAGCGCGGCCAGTTCGGCCGGCGGATGCCAACGCGGCTCGCCCTCGTCGGTCACGGTGAGCACCCGGGGGAGGGTGAGCATCCCGGACCAGTCCGCCTCGATCGAGGCGGAGGCGTCGCGTCCCTCGGTGACCCAGCCCCACACCAGCACCCGTCCGTCCGGGTCGCGCATCACCGACGGGGCGTAGAAGTTCGGCCCCTGGTCGATCCGCACGGCCGGTCCGGGGTCGGCGAGCCGGTCGGCCTCGTCGCGGCCGGTGAGCGCGAGCACGTGGGTGATGCCCTCGTGGCGGTCCCACGCACCGACGAGGAGTACGCCCCACTCGCCGAGCGAGGCGTACTGCGGGCACTCCCACATCATCCCGGTGTCGTGGTCGGTGCCCTCGCCGGTACGCCGCCGGCCGGCGAACGGCCCGACGTAGGTCCAGTTCGTCAGGTCGGACGACTCGTACAGCCTGGCCTGCCCGAGCGCACCGCCGTCGGCCTCGTCCCCGGCAAGCCCGGCGCCGACGAGCATGCACCAGCGGCCGTGGTGCCACCACACGAACGGATCCCGGAACTGCACCGGCGACTCCGACGCGTCCGGTGCGTCGACCATCGGGATCGACCCGGTGAACTCGAACCCGTCGGCGGACTCCGCTCGCCGCACCGGCTGGAACGGGTTCACCGAGTCGCAGGCGGAGTAGAACGCGTACAGCCGGTCGTCCGCCGCCACGGTGTTACCCGACCAGCAACCGCCCTCGTCCGGTGTGCCGGGGCTGGGCGTGAGCGCGGGACGATGCAGCGTCCAGGTCACCAGGTCGGTGCTGGTCGCGTGGCCCCAGTGCACGGGTCCGGTGCGGGGAGTGTCGAAGACCTGCTGGAAGTAGAGGTGGTAGGAGCCGCGGTAGTGGACCGGGCCGTTCGGGTCGTTGACGTAGCCATCCACCGACCGCACGTGGAAGTGCGGTGCGTGGTGGTCGTTGGGAAGTGCGGGCACCGGACAACGATGGTGCCCAGTGATCGCCGCGGTCAACCTGGGCCGTCCGGCACCCGTGGTGCGGTCGTGGCCAGGCTGAAGCCGGACACCGGGCTCGGACCCGGGGTCAGAGGCGTACGACCTGGCCCGCGGTGACGCTCTCGTGCACGGCGGCCACCACGGCGGTGACGGCGACACCCTCGGCGACGGTGGGCACGGTCACCGGCTCGCCGCGCAGCAGGCCGGCGAAGTCGCGGGCGATCTCCGCGGCCACCCCTACCAGCCGGCCGTCGCGCTCCACCGTCGAGTGGTGCAACCACTGCAAGGACGGCCCGGCGAAGTGGATGCCCTCGTCGGATCCGTCCACCCGCACCGCGGCCTTGCTGCCGACGAGTTCGTACCGGAAGTCGAACACGCTCGGGTAGGACTCCGGCAGCACCCAGTGCGACTGCAGGGCCAGGGTGGTGCCGTCGTCGAAAGTGACCAGCGCGTGTACGCCGTCGTAGGTGTCGATGCCGTCCCGGGCGAGCTCCCGTCGCAGCCCGGTCGCGTAGACGGAGCGGGGAGTACGCCCGGACAGCCACAGCGCCAGGTCGACCGTGTGCGGCATGAGGAACCACGCCGGGGTGGTCCGCGCGGCCCACGACAGCATGCGTTCCGGTACGAACCTGGTGTCGTTGAGATGGGCACACTGGAAGAGCACGTCGCCGACAGCGCCGTCGGTGATCTGCTGTCGGACGGTGACGAAGCGCGGGTTCCATCGGTTCTCGAACGCCACCATGGCGGGGCCGCCGCCGGCTTCCACCGCGGCCTCGATCTTCTTGGCCTCCTCGACCTCCGTGGCCAGCGGCTTCTCCACCAGCAGGCCGATCCCCGCCCGGGCGACGGCGACGGCGGCGTCCCTGTGCGCAAAGTCCGGGGTGGCCACCACGACACCGGCGAGGTCGTGCCCTGCCAGCAGGTCCTCGTGGCTCGCATGTGAGCTCGCGCCGAGCTCGGCTGCCAGCTCTGCTCCGGCCGGCGTCGGGTCGGCGACCCCCACCACACGTACGTCCGGAAGCTGGCCGAGCGCCCGGGCGAACATGCGGCCCCGGATGCCGGCGCCCACCACCCCGATGTCAAGCATCACTTGCCTCCTCCGTTCGACGCTGCCTGCAACGCCGGACTGTCAACCCTGGCTTGTCAGCCTTCCCGGAACAGTCCGATCGGGTCCCGAGCAGCCTTGTCCGCACTCGTCGTTGCCCGCAACCCCCGGCGACCTGCGCCGACCGGACCTGGCCGGACCGTGAACACCGACTCAGCGAGCGGCACGGTCGGCACCTCCCGCCCACGGCGGAGCGCATGCGGGCCGCCGGCGCCGTCGAGGTCGTCGGGGTTGTCGGGGCCGTCGGCCAGGAAGCGCCCGAGTTCCCGGGCGAACTCCGCCGCGGTGCCCGGGCGTTCGCCGGGTCAGCGAACGGGCCAGCAGCCGGTCCAGCTCGGCGGGCCGGCCGACGCGTGCCGCCACGGGCTGTGGCCTGCTGTCGACCCGGCGTTCGCAATCCACCGCCAACGAACCGTCGTACGCGCGCTTCGGAAGGAGTGAACGGCGGAAACGGACCGCCCGAGATCCTCAACGGGGGAAACACCATGAAGTTTGTCAACGCGGCCGATCGGAAGGTCGTCTACCTTCCCTGGCCCGCCCAACTACTTCCACCTCCGCCGCCGGAGCGGCGTACTCATCCTCTGGGGTGATGCGCCGCTCCGGCCGAGCGGCCATGCTCGGTGGAGTTGCCACCGAGGGCGGGAGGACGACCACCGTGTACGACTACGTCATCGTCGGTGCCGGGTCTGCGGGATGCGTACTGGCCAGCCGGTTGTCGGCCGACCCGGGCGTGCGGGTGCTCCTGGTCGAGGCGGGCGGGCCGGACCGCCATCCGCTGTTCCGGGTGCCGAAGGGCTTCGGGAAGCTGATGGACGACCCCGGCAAGGCCTGGCACTACCAGACCCGGCCCTTCGGCCCGCGGGCGCGACCGGAGGTGTGGCCGCGGGGGAAGGTCCTCGGCGGGTCGAGCTCGATCAACGGCCTGGTCTACAACCGGGGTGACCGCCACGACTGGGACAACCTCGTCCGGCTCGGCAACCCCGGTTGGGGATGGGACACGATGCTGCCCATCTTCCGCGGGTTCGAGGACAACATCCTCGGCCCGTCGGACAGCCGCGGTGCGGGCGGTCCGCTCGGGGTGTCGCCGCCCCGGCGGCCCGACCCGCTCTCGGTGGAGATGGTCGAGACCGGCCGGTCCGTCGGGCTCACGCCGGTGCGGGACGTCAACGACCTCGACGAGGCCCGCGAGTCCGACGGTGAACGCATCGGGCACACCATGGCCACCATCCGCGACGGCCGCCGGGTCAGCGCGGCCACCGCGTTCCTGCGCCCCGTACGCCACCGGGCCAATCTCACCGTGCGCACCGGGACGACGGTCACCGGGCTGGTGTTCGGCGGCGACAAGGTGGTCGGGGTGCGTGCCCGCGACGCCGCGGGGGCGACGGTCGAGTTCTCCGCGGCGCGTGAGGTGGTGCTGGCCCTGGGCAGCCTCGGTACGCCCAAGGTGCTGCAGCAGTCGGGGATCGGCCCGGCGCAGGTGCTGCGCGCGGCCGGTGTCGACGTACGCCTGGACCGGGCGCTGGTGGGTGAGCGGATGCGCGAGCACCGGTGCCTGCCGCTGAAGTTCCGGCTCCGGGAGAACCTCGGCACCAACCGGATGCTGTCCTCACCGGCCCGGCAGGGGCTGACCGCGCTGAGATACCTGGTCCGCCGGGACGGCCCGCTGGCCACACCGGCGTACGACGTGCTCGCGTTCCTGAAGAGCCGGCCCGGCCTGGACCGTCCGGACGCGCAGGTGCTGATGGGCCCGTGGTCCGTGGCGACCTACCAGGCGGGGGAGGCGGTCACGGTGGAGCGCGAGCCCGGCCTGTCCGCTGTGGCGGAGATCCTGCGCCCCACCGCGGAGGGGAGCGTGCGCATCACCTCGGCCGACCCGGACGCGCCGTTGGACGTCGAGCCCAACTACTTCGGTTCGGAACACGACCGCCGGGTCGCCGTCGACGTCCTGGCCCGGATGCGGGAGTTCTTCGCGCACGAGCCGATCGCCGCGCGGCTCTCGGCCGAGACGTTCCCGGGCGTACGCACCGACGAGGACGTCGTCGACGCCATGCTGGACTCCGGCTACTGCGGTTACCACGCCATCGGCACGTGCGCGATGGGCCCGAACGACGAGGACGTCGTCGACTCCCGTCTCCGGGTCCGTGGAGTGGACAACCTTCGGATCATGGACGCCTCGGTGCTGCCGGCCATGGTCTCGGGCAACCTGAACGGCCCGGTGATGGCGATGGCCTGGAACGCCGCGGATCTCATCCTCGACCGGGCGTGAGGCGGTTGGTCGCCACCCGCACGTACGCCGGAGCGGTGGACGGCAGCACCTCGCGCACCAGCCCGGCAGCGACGTCGAGTCCCTGGTCGCCGTTGGTCAGCACGACCACGCCGACGTCGGGTCCCGGTGAGCCGGCGGCGAACGCCTTGTAGCCGGGGTTGTCGCCCCACTGCCAGAACATCCGCTCCTTGGTGGGGTCGCCTTCGAGGATCAGGCCCCACCCCAGTCCCCAGGCCAGCGGCCGGTCCAGCCGGACGTGCGGCGCGAGCATCGACTCCACTCCCTCCGGGCGCAGCGGCCCGGTCGAAGAGGCCGCGGATCCGGCAGGCGAGGGGGCGGTCGGCGAGGGGGCGGTCGGTGCACCGCCGGGCGTCGCGGCGGAGGAGAGGAAGCAGGCGAGGAAACGTGCGAGGTCGGTGGCCGTGGAGTGCAGGGACGACGGAGCGACCGCCTCCTCCGACTGCTGCTTGGCGAGGACCTCCCGCGTCGCCGTGTGACCGCGGGCCACTCTGTCCCCGAGTTCACCGGACCTGAGGTCGTCGGGCCAGGTGAGCGCGCTGCTGGTCATTCCCAGCGGCGAGAGGACGCGATCGGCCAGGAAGGTGCCCAACGGTTGGCCGGCGACCTGCTCGACCACCCGTCCCAGCTGGACGTAGCCCTCGCCCGAGTAGCCGAACCGGCTGCCGGGGGAGTGCATCAGGGTGAGTGGACCTCCGGCAGGTCGCCAGTTCGGGTAGCCAGAGGTGTGGCCGAGCACCATCCGGGCGGTGATGCCGGCCGCGGCGGGTTCGCCGGGCAGGTACGGCTCGGGCAGGTAGTGGTCCAGCGGACGGTCGAGCTCGAGGCGGCCCTCCTGGACGAGGAGGAGGACGCCGTACGCGACGACCGGCTTGGTCAGCGACGCGGCCTCGAACACGGTGTCCGTACCGACCGGTGCAGGGGCTGAGAGGTCGGTGACGCCGTACGCCGAACTCCAGACCGGGCCGGTGTGGTCGGCGAGCGCGACGCTCAGGCCGGGGACCACGCCCGCGCCCGCGGCAGCTCGGGCGAGTGCGTCGAGTCGGCGGGAGATGGCGGAAGCGGGCTCGACCGTACCGACGGGCATACCGCAGATGCTCCCAGGGGCGGGCCGGCGACCTCGGCCGACCCGCCCAGGGAACCCGTCTCGATGCGGCGCGTCAGGCGCTGATCTTCTGGCGCTCGGTCGCGCCGCTGATCTGCACCTTGCGCGGCTTGGCCTGCTCGGCGACCGGCAGCTTGACGGTGAGTACGCCGGCCTCGTAGTCGGCTTCCATCCGGTCGGTGTCCAGCGTGTCGCCGAGGAACAGCTGCCTGGTGAAGGTGCCCTGCGGGCGTTCGGCCACCAGCACCTCGACTTCCTCGTCCTGCGGGCCGCGCCGCTCGGCGCGGACGGTGAGGACGTTGCGCTCGACGGTGAGGTCGACGTCCTCCACGCGTACGCCGGGAAGGTCGAAGTGGACGTAGAACGTGTCGCCCTTGCGGTAGGCGTCGATGGGGACGGCTGTCGGCCGGGCCGCGGAGGTCAGCAACTGCTGGCTGAGACGGTCGAGCTCCCGGAACGGGTCGGTGCGCATCAACATCGTGACTCCCAGAAAAGCGTTCAGAAACTTACGAACCTGATCTGTCTGATCTGTCTCGCTACAACTACCTTGAGTCCGTTCGACTCAACTAGCTCCTATTTAGTGCGCCTCAGAAGATTCGTCAAGCACGCCCCCGGGAGACTTCGTTCATCCCGGGCTCGTTCGAGTTCGGCGAGTCGCCACTACACTGCTCGCTGAGTTGGAGGGGAGTACTCCCACGCGGTGGTGTCGTCATCACGGCTCGTCCACGACGGGCCCGGGGCCACCGGTCCGGACGCTGGGCGCCCGGGCGGAGGAGACCTCCGGCGTAGACGTCCGTCCAACGCCGGAGGTGTTGCGTGCACGTGCCGTTGTGGGTGTGGGTGCTCACGGTTGTCGGGATCACCGCGATCATCGTCGCCGACCTGGTCTGGGCCGACCGGCGTCCGCACACCGTCAGCATGCGCGAGGCGACGCTGTGGGTCCTGCTCTACGTCGGGCTCGCCGGCGCGTTCTGTCTCGGGCTGCTGCTCACCGCCGGGTCCCGGCCGGCCGGGGAGTTCCTCGCCGGCTACATCACCGAGTACAGCCTCAGCGTGGACAACCTGTTCGTCTTCGTCATCCTGTTGTCCCGGTTCGCCGTCCCCGCTGTCAGCCAGCACAAGGTGCTGCTCATCGGCATCGCGATCTCCCTGGTCCTGCGAGCGGCGTTCATCGCCGCCGGCACCGCCGCCGTGCACGCGTTCGAGTGGGTGTTCTACATCTTCGGCGCGCTGCTCATCTACACCGCGGTCAAGCTGGCCGCGCAGGGCGAGGAGGAGGAGGCCGACTTCCACGACGGCCGGCTCGTCCGGCTGATGCGCCGGGTGGTCCCCACCTCCGGGGAGTACGACGGGTCGAAGCTGACCACCCGGGTCGACGGCCGCCGGATGTTCACCCCGATGGTGGTGGTCGTCCTCGCCATCGGCGCCGCGAACGTCGTGTTCGCCCTCGACTCGATCCCGGCGATCTTCGGCCTGACCCAGGCGGGATTCCTCGTCTTCACCGCCAACGCGTTCGCGCTGATGGGGCTGCGCCAGCTGTACTTCCTGCTCGGCGGCCTGCTCGACCGGCTGATCTACCTCAGCTACGGCCTGGCCGTCGTCCTGGGCTTCATCGGCGTGAAGCTCATCCTGGAGGCGATGGAGAGTGAAGGGCTGAACGACATCGGCCCGGTCCATCTGCCGCACATCGGCATCGTGGCGTCCCTGGCGTTCATCGCCGCCACGCTCACCGTGACCAGCGTGGCCAGCGTGGCGGGATCGCGGGCGCGCACCCGTGAGCCCGAGCCCGCCAGCTGGAACGACTGACCGCCGCCGTATTCCGGGTCGTCCGGGTTCGCACTCCGGGAGGTCGGTGCTGCGCGGACGGCTCAGTCCCTGGAGCCAGACCCGGAGTCCCTGGAGCCAGACCCGGAAACTCTCTCGTACTTCTCCAGGCTTTGGCCCAATCCGCGTCCGCGCCTGCCCCGAACCACCTGTAGCGGGAAGCGTCGGGGGGGCGACGGCGCGGCGCGCGGGCCGGTCGAGGGGTGCGGCCCACGCGTACGCGCGGGCACGTGCGCCGAAGGGCAGGGGCCTCGCGGTCCGGGGACGCAGGGAAAGGCCGGGGTCGGCCGGGGCGCCCCGGCCTTCAGCAGTGGGGAGCAAGTCGGTTCGGGAGTGGGCCGGGACGGGGGCGGCCCACTCCGCGACACTGCGTACGAGCCGACGTGATCGGATCAGGCTAGGCTCCCTCCAGTGATCGAACGACCGCATGGGGGCGCTGTGGACGAGGAGCACGGCCTGCGGCAACGACTCGACGCGTTCAGGATGCTGCATCGGGTCAGCCGGGAGCTCAGCTCGGCTCGTGACCTGTCCGCGACCCTGCAGTTCCTGGTGGACAGCGTGGTGAGCAGCCTCGGGTTCGGGGTGGCCGCCATCAACGTCGTACACGACGACTGCCTGCGGGTGGCGGCGGTGGCCGGCCCGCCCGACGTTCGCGCGGCGCTGGAGGGTCAGAGCGGCCCGCGCGACGCGTGGGAGAGCCTGCTCGCCACGGCCGTGCCCTGGGGCACGCTGCGGTTCGTCCCCCACGGCGTCGAGGTGCCCTCGGAGGTGCCGGTGTGGGTCTCCGACGACGCCCGTGCGGTCGAGATGCCTGGTGCCTGGCACCCCGAGGACGCCCTGGTCGCCCCGCTGTACGCGCCAGACGGTGAGCTTGTCGGCGTCCTCAGCGTCGACCTGCCCATCGACGGCCGGGTGCCCGGTGAGCTGCAGCGAGAGTTGCTGGAGATGTTCGCCGCGCAGGCCGCCGTCGCCGTCGACAACGCCCGGCTGCACTCCGAGGTCCTGTCCACGATGGAACGCCTGGAGCAGGAGCACCGGGCGCTGCAGGCCAGCGAGGAGAGCTTCCGGCAGGTCTTCGAGAGCGCGCCGAGCGGGATGGCCGTGGTCAGCCTGGCCGCCGCGGACGAGGGCGCGCTGCGGCGGGTGAACGCCGCGCTGTGCCACATGCTCGACTACTCCGACCAGGAGCTGCGCCGGCTCGGACTGCCCGAGGTCACCCACCCGAAGGACCGGCACCTGTGGTCGAACCCCCGCCGGACCTATCGCGGCGACCTGCGCATGGTGCGGCGCGACGGCCGGGTGGTCTGGGTGTCGACCAACTGCTCGGTGGTGGTCGACGCCACCGGCGTACCCGATTTCAAGCTCGTCCACCTCGAGGACGTCAGCGAACGCCACGACCGTGAGGAGCAGTTGGCCCACCTCGCCGCCCACGACCCGCTGACCGGGCTGTCCAACCGCGCCGAGCTGCGGTCCCGGCTGCACCAGCTGGTCGCCGAGCGCCGCGACGTGTGTGTGCTGTTCTGCGACATCGACCGGTTCAAGCACATCAACGACCAGCACGGGCACGAGGTCGGTGACGTGGTGCTGGTCGAGGTGGCGCGGCGGCTGCGGGCCCACGTCCGCAAGCACGACGTGGTGGCGCGCGTCGGCGGCGACGAGTTCGTCCTCGCTCTGCGCGACACGACCGAGGAGGACGCGGCCGTGCTGGCCCGCCGGCTGGCCGCCGACGTCCGGCGTCCGGTCCGGTTCGGCCAGCGCGAGGTCCAGGTCGCGGTCAGCATCGGGCTCGGCGCGTCCACGGCCGGAGCGGACAGCGTGGACGAGTTGCTGCGCACGGCCGACCAGGCGATGTACCGCGTGAAGCTGCTCCACACCTACGGCGGGGTCGACGCACCCGGGACCGACTCCATCCACGTTCCCGACGGCGACCACCCGGCCGGTCACGGGCCCGGCTCCGTCGGCGTACGTGACCACGACGGCGCGGCCTCGCCCGCGCCGGCCGCACCCGCGGAGACTGCCGCTCCCGCGGCACAGGCGCCCGCTGCCCCGCAGGCGCCCGCTGCCCAGCAGGCACCTGCCGCGGGCAAGGTCGTCGCCCTGGATGGCGCCTTCCCTCGGGGCGGTGCGAGCGGTCCCCGGACGGTGACCCCGGCAGCGGGACCGGGGATGAGCACCGTGGACGATCTTCGGCCTCGACCCAGTGCGGGTGCGTCCCTGCGGCAGTGAGATCGTTTCGGCGGTGATGGGACATACGCACGCCGTCTGTGGAATGGCCGTCGGTGCCGTGGCCCTGCCGCTGGTGCCCCTCGACCGGATGGCCGGTCAGCTCGCCTGGGTCGCCTGCTGCGGCGGAATGGCACTCCTTCCCGACCTGGACCACCACTCCTCGACCGTGACCCGGATGTGGGGTCCGCTGTCCCGCGCCCTCGGTGTCGTCGTCTGCTGGCTCGGCCGCGGACACCGTGGCGGCACCCACGACTTCATCGTCGCCCCGCTGTTCTGGGGGCTGCTGGTTTTCCTGGCCGGGCTGAACCAGTGGACCCTGATGGCCGTCCTCGCCCTCGCCGTGGGCCTGGCCCTGCGGGCGTGCCACTTCGTGATTCCCGGCCAGTACGAGAAGTCCTGGCCGGTCAACCTGCTGGTCTCCGCCGCCCTCGGCTGGTGGCTGGTCCGCAACGGGGCCGCGGCCGACGCGAGCTGGCTGCCGTTCGCGGCAATGGTGGGTGTGCTGGTGCACATCGGAGCGGACGCGCTCACCGTCGGGTCGATCCCCAAGCCGTTCAGCTGGCTGGACGGGCGGCCCAACCGGATGGGGAGGGGGCCGCTGACCACCGGGCGGTGGTACGAACACGTGCTCGCGCTGGCGATGGTGGTGGTGACGTTCGCCGGGTTGTACACCCATGTCCCACGCGTCACCGCGCTCGTTGACCACATCGGTACGTCCATCGCTGCCACGGTTGGCACGGCGATGGGGACAACAGCGGCGCGCTGACGGTGGGCCGGCTTCAGGGACGTGGCGGAGCGGACAGGCTTCGACGCCGCAGCCAGGTGCCGACGGCGGTCGCCGTCATCACCAGGCAGCCGACCACGAACAGCGACCAGGGGCCGAGTTGCCGGTCGAGTGCGCCACCGGCCGCGCTGCTGGCGGCGGCCCCGAGCAGCGAGGCGGCGACCGTCGTCGTGAAGGCCCGCACATCCGGACGCGAAACCCACGAGCACGCGGGTCTGCCCGGCTCGGTCGATCAGCTGCCCCTGGGCCAGCAGGCCGACCGCGTTGCCGGCACTCAGCGTTCCGGTGACGAGGCCGGCCGCCGCGAACGAACCGGTCCCGGAGCGGACGAGCATGAGCACGCCGAGGCTGAGCATGCCGATCGGGAGGGCGCCGAAAAATCCGGCGGTGAGCAGGACGGGGACGCTGGGCGTGCGAAGCACGCGAAGATACGGGCGGAACACGACACCTCCAGGTGTGTGTCCCGCCCGTCGTCCCTGTCCGTGGTGCTCTTCGGTTGTCCGGCCGGATGCGAGCCGCAAGTTTGGTGAGCCGAACTAAGCGTCCGGCTCGAAAATGATGCTAGCCCCCTCGGGGCCTTACGTCGATGGGTAGTCGGCGACTTGCCGACAACCCACGCGGCCGGCAGGTGGCCGCCCCGTCAGGCGACGACGAGCTCGACTCCGGCGTCGGCGCACTGCCGGGCAAGGTCGTCGTGGCGCCGGTCGGTGACGATCGCGTCAACCCGGTCCAGGGCGCAGACTTTCCGGAAGTCGTGTGCGCCGACCTTGGTGTGGTCCATCACCACGACCACCCGGCGGGCCTGGTCCATCACCGCGTTCTTGAGCTCGGCCTCGGCGACGTCTGACACGGTGAAGCCGGCGGTGGACAGCCCGGTCACCCCGATGAAGGCGGTGTTGACGGTGAACTGGCGCACCGCCTCCAGGGCGAGCGGGCCGACGAAGCACCCGCCGAGCGTGCGGTAGTGCCCGCCGAGGACCGTGTGCCGGATCGTGGGTACGTCGGCCAGCACCTGCGCCACGCCGACCGCGTTGGTGAGCACGTTGACCTGCCGCGGGTGACGGCCCTCGGCCGGCTCGCCCTCGCCCCGCCCGCCGGCCGGCCCGGTGAGTGCCAGCCGCAGCTCCTCGGTGAGGGCGAGGATCGTGGTGCCGCTGTCGAGGTAGACGGCGTCGCCGTCGGAGATCCAGGCCAGGCACGCCTTCGCGATGGCTCGTTTGCCCTCGACGTTGTGCCGGGCCCGGGTGGCCAGCTCCGGGTCGTACGTCGGCCGGATGGCGAGCGCGCCGCCGTGAGTGCGCCGGAGCAGGTGCTGGCGGTCCAGGTCGGCGATGTCCTTGCGGACGGTGGGCTCGGCGACTCCGAGAAGGTCGGCGAGCTCGGCCACCCGCACCCGGCCGCGGGACGCGACCAGTTCGAGGATGTGCGTGCGGCGTTCCTCGGTGAACACCCTGCTGCCCGGTCCGGTCATCGCGCCGGCTCGTGCGCGCGCAGGAAGTCTCGGACCCGCGGCACGTCGTCCTCGGTGGCGTCCTGGACGATGACCGGCACCCGGTGGGGCAGTGCCGCGTGCAGCGCGAGCACGAGGTCGTAGTCGAGCAGCCCGGTGCCTGCCGCCGCGTAGCCCGAGGTCCCCACGTCCTTGGCGTGCAGGCACACGACCGCGTCGCCGAGGGTGTCGAACGCGGCAGTGAGGATGCGCTTCTGGTCTCCGGCCGTGGCCGGGTCGAGGAGGTTGGCCGGGTCGAGCACGATGCCGACGAGGTGGGCGTCGGAGCCGAGCTCGGTCAGCAGCCGGCGGGCCCGGGCGGCGTCGGCGACGACGTTGCCGGGTTCGGGTTCGACGCCGAGCCGGACGCCGGCCTGCTCCGCGGCGGGCAGCAGGACGTCGAGTGTCTCGCGCAGGTCGTGCCAGGCTGCCGGGTCGTCGTTGCCCGGGTGCCGGCGCCAGATGTCGTCGGGGTCCCGCGTGCCGGTGCACAGGGTCACGACCTCGGCGCCGAGCCGGGCGGCGTACGGCAGGAACGCGGCCGCGGCCGCCGTCTGCCGGCGCCGGAGGGCGAGGTCGGGATGGATCGTGTTGTACGTCGCGGAGACGCCCCAGACGCGCACGCCCGCGGCGGCGAAATCGGCCGCGACCCGCGCGTGGTCGAGCGGACCGTCCGGGTGCAGGGGGTCGGTCGGGGGGTCGGGGATCGTCGGCCGGCCGAACGCGGAGAGGTTCAGCTGGGTCGTGGTGAAGCCGTGCGCGGCGACGGCGGCGGCGACCTCGGCCGCGGTCGGCCGGGGGAAGGTACGCGCGAAGATTCCCAGCTCGGCGCACTCGCCCACGGTGTGGCTCCCGGAAGGGGGCGCGGCGTCGGTCATGGAGCTACCTCCTTGCCGTCGGCGGCAGCGCTGTCGCGGACCGCTTCGATCAGCCGCAGCGCGGTCACGCCGTCCGCGCCGGAGGGGTTGGCCGGTGCGCCGGTGGCGATCGCCGTGGCGAACGCCTCCAGCTGAAGTTGGTACGGATCGGCGGCTCCGAACACCGGGCTGCGGGTCTCGCCGTCGCGTTCCAGGTGCACCGACACGGTGCTGGCCTGCCGGAAGAACGGGAACGTCGAACGGACGCTGATCTGGCCGTACTCGCCGTGGATGTCCATCCCCTCGGCGTAGTCGGCATGGATGTCGGCGGTGATCTCGAACGACGCCAGCCCGCCGCCGGGCAGCCGGCCGGTCCCGTGCCAGCTGCAGTCGCGCCCGTGGCCGGCGAACTGCGCCCGCACCGACGTGGGCACACCGGCGAGGTTGGCGAGGGCGTCGAAGACGTGCGCGCCGTGGGTGTCGAGCAGGTAGTGCGCCCGGTCGGCCTTGAACTCCGCCTCGGTCCGGCGTACGTCGTCGTCGACGACCATGGCGGGGAACAGCGCGGCCTCCGTCGGGGGACGCAATCGGGACTGGATGCGATACCAGCTGCTGACGCTGAGCAGGGTGCCGAGCCGGGGCACCGCCGCGCGGGCGTAGGCGATTCCGGGGTCGTGCCGCCGCATCGCCCCGACCTGCAGCTTCAGCCCCCTGGCGTCGGCGAGGTCCGCGAGCTCCGCGGCCTGGGCGCTGGTGGCCGCCGCGGGCTTCTCCACCAGGACGTGGGCGCCGGCGTTCAGCGCGGCGGTGACCACCGGGTGGTGGAACCGGTCGGGCACGGCGACAAGTACCGCGTCCGGGGAGGTCCGGCCGAGCAGCTCCTCGACAGCGGCGAAGGCGGGCACGTCGTACCTCGCCGCCACTCCCTGTGCCAGCCGCGGGCTGGTGTCGCCGACACCGACCAGGGTGACCGCCTCGGCCTTGGCGATCGCGGGCAGGTGGACGGCCTGGCTGATCCGGCCACAGCCGATCACCCCGAGCCGCAGCGGCGCGCGGGAGGGCTCGGGAGAGGTCGTGGGTGGCGATGGTGCGGCGGGGCTCGACATGCGGGTACCCTTCGATTCGGGTCGCTTCGATCGCATTCGTTTCTGAACTCGAACCGAGTCTAACCGAAGATCGCCGAGATCGATGTTCCCCGCCGTACGAGGTCGAACCCGAGCCTCGCCAGCCGCCGAAGGAGATTCAGTGCAGGCCTACGTCTCGCTCTGGTCCGCCGACCTGCTCGACCTCGGTGCCGCCGTCGACCGGCTCGCCGAGGTCGCCGACGGGTTCCACCTCGACGTGTTCGACGGGCACGCGGTGCCCGACCTGCTCTTCGGTCCCGACGTGGTGGCCGCCCTGCGTGACCGCACCGACGGGCTGCTCGACGTGCACCTGATGGTCGCCCGCCCCGACGACTGGATCGACCGGTTCGCCGACGCGGGTGCCGACCTGATCACCGTGCACACCAGCGCCTGCCCCGACATTCGTACGACCCTGCGGACCATTCGGTCCCGCGGCGTGCGGGCCGGCCTCGGACTGGAGACGCACGAACCCACCAGCCACGCGGTCGCGCACTTCGGCGACGCCGACCGGGTGCTGGTGATGGGCACGGTGGTCGGGGTGAAGGGGTGCGACCAGGACCCCGCGACGCCGGCGCGGGTCGAGGAGCTGGTCGCCGCGCGTGCGGAGGGCGGCGCCGCGGGATCGGCCCCGCAGGTGGTGGTCGACGGCGGCATCCGTACGCACACTGTTCCCGCCCTGGCGCGGGCCGGAGCCGACGGCGTGGTGCCCGGCTCGCTGGTTTTCGGTGCCGGCGACCCGGTGGCGGCGGTGCGGTGGCTGCACGCCCTTCCGGCCGGGCCCGGTGACGCGGCCGGTGACACGGAATATTCACCCTCGGAGGGGGATGTGCTGCCGAGGGGGTAAGGAGACTCTCGCCGAAGTCCACGGGTGTGCCGTGGTGACTCGAAGAGAGGTGCACGATGATGGGGTCCAGGTCCCGGATGAAAGACATGCGTGGCGGCGCTCGCCGTCCGCGTCGCGCCCTGAAGGCGATGGGCATGGTGGCCGGTCTGGTCTGCGTGGCCGCCGCCACCGCGGCGATGGCGCGCCGCTCGAAGCACTGAGCCGTCGGTCTACTCGGCGTGAGCTGCCGGCCCACCGGATCCGCCTCGGCGCGCCGGGCCGAGCGGGTCCGGTGATCGGCCCGGTGGTGTTGGCGGGCTGACGAGCAGGCTGCCCGGCTCGGCTCCGTGATTCGCCGACGGCGGCAGTCGCCGACCGCGCCAGCGGTTCGGGACCTTCGGCGCCTCGGTTCGGTGGCCGGCCCTGAGCACCCGACTGGACGTTCCCGGTCGGTGTCGGCCAATCTTGATCGGCAGAGATCAGCGAAGATCAGCGAGAAACCAGCAGAGATCGACCACGATCAGCGGGCCCACTCGTCCCGGGCCCGCTTCGCCATGTCCGGCACCGGTGCACCGCCAGGAGGATTCGCTCGATGCGTACGCCCGCTCCTTCCCACGACAACGGAGACCACGCCGACGTGGCCCGCGACCACGACACGCCGCCTGTCCTCGTCGTCGCCCACCGCGGTGCGTCGGGGGTGGCGCCGGAGAACACCGTCGCGGCGATCCGGGCGGCCGCGCGGGAGGGTGCGGACTTCGCCGAGGTCGACGTGGTGCTGACCCGCGACGGCGTGCCGGTCCTCTTCCACGACAACACGTTGGTACGCACCACCGACGTGGCCACGGTCTTCCCCGACCGGGCGCCCTGGCAGCCCGGGGACTTCACCCTCGCCGAGCTGCGGCGACTGGACGCGGGCTCCTGGTTCGCCGACAGCTTCGCCGGTGAACGCATCCCGACGCTCGCCGAGGCGCTCGCAGCACTCGACGAGTACGGCATCGGGTTGTGGGCCGAGCTCAAGGGCGCCAACCGGCATCCGGACTTCGTGCCGGCGGTCGCCGAGGTGCTGCGCAACACCCCGGGCGGCTGGCTGACCGCACCGGACCGGCACCGGCGCTTCGTCGCCACGTCGTTCTACTTCGACCCGCTGGCGAAGTTCGCCGCCGAGATCGACCACGCGGTTCCGCTCGGCGGCATCGTCGAGTCGGTGCCCGGCGACGAGACCCTCCAGCAGGTCGGTGGCTGGATGGACTACTTCATCCCGAACTTCCGGCGGCTGCGTCCCGGTGACCTGGTGCGCATCCGGGCGGCCGGGATGCGACCGGCGTTCTGGTGCCCGAACCACCCTGCCGCGGTCGCCTCGCTGGCCGCTCAGGGCGCGACCGCGGTGATCCAGAACTACCCCGGGGTGGCCCGGGCGGTGCTGGACGGGCAGCCGGCGTTCCCGGCGCAGACGGTGGTCGTCGAACGCGTCGAGGACGCCACGACGAACGGCTCCGCCGAGGCCGCCGACAGCGGCCGGTACGCCATCCTGCGCAACCTGACCGCCGAGCCGGTCGACCTCGGGGGATGGTACGTACGCGACGACCCGGGCGTACGGCTGCCGATCGGGCCGGGCGTGACGATCCCTGCGCGCGGGACGCTGGAGGTGCACGCGGGCCCGGGCCAGGTCGGCGGTCACGACGGGCGGGAGGACGGCCGGAAGGACGGGCCGGTCCGGCACTTCGCCGAGCCCTCCGGTCCCGGTTTCGCCCGCGGCCGCAACAGCGTGGCCCTGCACCGACCCGACGGGGTGGTGGTCGACGTCGCGGTCGACGAGCCGACCGCGTAAGGTATCCCCGGCTGCCGAGGGAGATCGATGCCCGGCGGGCCGGCGACGCCTGTTGCCGGCTCCGGTTCGCGTGGTCCGAGTGGATGTGACCGACAGGTCGTGTCGTGCCCGGATCGGGCGGTTCGCACCAAGGACGCCGCTTCGGCGGTATCCCGGTGTCGAGGGGGTTCGGAGCTCTTGTATTCTCGGTTGTCGCTCGCCCCAATAGCTCAGTCGGTAGAGCGTCTCCATGGTAAGGAGAAGGTCTACGGTTCGATTCCGTATTGGGGCTCTGTGGCCGGAGCCGCCCACTCGGGCGGCCAACCGGTCCGGCGGCGGTGTAGCTCAGACGGTAGAGCAAGCGGCTCATAATCGCTGTGTCGCCGGTTCGAGTCCGGCCACCGCTACGACCGCGGCCAGCCGGTGGGAGACCACCGGCGTGGCCGTTCTTGCATGACTGCGTACCATTGCAGGACCGACTGTCCCGACGGATCACAAGAGGCATCCCGTGGCTAGCAAGAGTTCCGACGTCCGCCCCAAGATCACCTTGGCGTGCACCGAGTGCCGGGAGCGCAACTACATCACGCGCAAGAACCGTCGTAACGACCCCGACCGGCTCGAGATCAAGAAGTTCTGCCCGCGCTGCCGGACCCACCGCGCGCACCGCGAGACTCGCTAGGTTCTCGACGCTCCGCGTCGAAAGGGCCGCCCCACCCGATGGTGGGAGCGGCCCTTTTCGCGTGCCCGGAGTGCGCCGGGAGTGCGCCGGGAGTGCGCCGGGAGTGTGCTCGGACACCTGACCGGGCGCGGGGACTCCGGCCGGTCCGCTCCGGTACGGTCGCGTACATGCCCGTCGACTCCACGCTGGTCGGCCGAACCTACGCGACGAAGACGCCGTACGAAGTCGGCCGCGAGAAGATCCGCGAGTTCGCCGATGCCGTCGGCGACCCCAGTCCCGTCTACCGCGACCCCGACGCCGCTCGCGCGCTCGGCCACCCGGACGTGGTGGCCCCGCCGACTTTCCCGATCGTGGTGGCGTTCCAGCTGCTGAACGAGCTGTTCGCCGACCCCACCACCGGGCTCGCGCTCCACCGGGTCGTGCATGCCGACCAGAAGTTCGCCGCCGACCGGCCCATCCACCCCGGCGACGAGCTGGTGGCCACGCTCACGATCGAGAGCGTGCGCCAGGTCGCCGGCACCGACCTGATCCTCACCCGCACCGACATCCGGACCGCCGACGGCGCACCTGTCTGCACCGCGCGGGCGAGCGTCGTCCACCGCGAGGAGGCCGCATGACCGCCGCACGCGTTCCGGCGTACGACGAGGTGGAGAAGGGCACCGAGCTGCCCTCGGTCAGCGTCCGGGTGCGCCGCGAGGACCTCGTCCGCTACGCCGGAGCCTCCGGCGACTTCAACCGCATCCACTGGAACGCCCGGGTGGCCCGCGAGGTCGGCCTGCCCGACGTGATCGCGCACGGCATGCTCACCATGGGCGCCGGTGCCCGGGTGCTCACCGAGTGGGCGGTCGATCCGGCCCGGGTGGTGGAGTACTCCGTCCGGTTCACCCGCCCGGTGACCGTCCCCGACGACGACGAGGGAGTGACGGTGACGTTCGGGGCGAAGGTCGCCGACAAGCTGCCCGACCGCGTGGTACGGGTCGACCTCACCGCCGTCGCCGGCGGCGAGAAGGTCTTCGGCGCCGCCCGGGCCATGGTCCGGCTGGACTGACCCGTGCCCGATCATCTCTCCACCCCCGAACGCCGGTCCGTGCCCGAACGCACCGGCGTCCCGCTCGCCGGGCTCACCACGCTCCGTCTCGGCGGCCCGGCCAAGCGGCTGGTCGAGGTCGCCGACGAGGCCGCCCTGCTCGACGTGGTGCGCGAGGCCGACGCCTCGGGCGAGCCGCTGCTGGTGCTCGGTGGCGGCAGCAACGTCGTGGTCGCCGACGAGGGCTTCGCGGGCACCGTCCTGCACGTGTGCACCCGGGGCGTACGGGTGGAGTCGCAGGACTCCTGCGGCGGCGCCGTCGTCCGGGTCGCGGCGGGGGAGAACTGGGACAGCCTGGTCGCCCGAGCCGTCGCCGAGGGCTGGGTGGGTGTCGAGGCGCTGTCGGGGATACCCGGGCTGGTCGGCGCCGCGCCGATCCAGAACATCGGCGCCTACGGCCAGGAGGTCGCGCAGACCCTCGCTCAGGTGCGGGTGTGGGACCGGGAGGACGCGGCCGTACGCACGTTCGCCGCGCGGGAGTGCGGCTTCGGCTACCGCACCAGCAGGTTCAAGCGGTCACCCCAGCGCTACGTCGTCCTGGAGGTCGTGTTCCAGCTCCGGCTGGGGGAGCTGGGCGCGCCGGTGCAGTACGCCGAGCTCGCCCGCACCCTCGGGGTCGAACTCGGCACGCGGGCACCGTCGGCCGACGTCCGGGCCGCGGTGCTGGGCCTGCGGGCGGGCAAGGGCATGGTGCTCGACGCCGCCGACCACGACACCTGGAGCGCAGGGTCGTTCTTCACCAACCCGGTGATCCCGGCGGAGGCGGCGGCCGGGCTGCCCGCGAAGGCGCCCCGCTTCCCGGCAGGGGACGGGCAGGTCAAGACGAGCGCGGCCTGGCTGATCGAGCACGCCGGGTTCGGCAAGGGGTACGGCACCGGACCGGCTCGCCTTTCCAGCAAGCACACGCTGGCCCTCACCAACACCGGCTCCGCCACCACCGCCGACCTGCTGGCACTGGCCCGGGAGATCCGGGCGGGCGTCCTGGGCAGGTTCGGTGTCGACCTCGTGAACGAACCCGTCCTGGTCGGCTGCGAGCTGTAGACCCACCCTGTCGCGCGCCCGGGCCGGGCGGCCGGTCACAGGCCGAGGGCGGCCCGGAGGTCCGGCCGGCGCAACTGGTCCGCGCACCAGGCGAAGTGCCCGTCACCCCCGGCCGGGTCGTACGCGTTGGCTCCGGCGATCGCGTAGCAGGCGCGATAGAGGTGCAGCAACGGCGGCGGGTAACCGAACTCCGCGACTATCCGGCCGCTCAGCGTCTCGTCGATCTCCCGTGCCCGCGGGCCGTACATGTCGAAGAACCCCGCGGCCAAGGAGGCGTCGAACGCCGGGTCGCCGGCAGTGGTCAGGAAGCCCCAGTCCAGGACCGCGGTCACCCGCAGGGCACCATCGCCTTCGCCGACCGGCTCGACCAGGACGTTCGGTGGGCACAGGTCGCCGTGCACGATCGCGGCCTCGCCGTCGGGCAGGGCGCGCAGTCCCGCCCGGACCCGCTCCAGCAGCGCGTCGAAGTCGGGCACCGCGGACCGCAGCACGTCGGCGTACACCTCGGCCCTGCGGTCGACCAGTGCGCGCAGCGCGGCCGGCCAGGACGAGCCCGCGTCACGGTAGAAGGTGTCCGCCTCGGCCATCACCGGCAACGCCCGGGCCGACGGGCCGCCCTTGGTGTCGCGCAGGGCGGCGAGTACGTCGACGAAGGTACGCAGGGCCGTCTCGGTCGGGCCGTGGGCCTCGACGAACTCCGACAGCGGCCGGCCGTGCAGCCGGCGTTCGATCGTGACCGGCGTACCGTCGACGGTCCGCACGGCGTGGATGCACGGCGTGACGAACGGCAGCCCGGCGGCGTCCAGGTCGGCGTAGAAGTCCCGCAGCCGGTGCAGGGCGGCCGGTGAGTGACGGAACCAGACCTTCGCCACCGTGTCGTCGTCCACGGCCCAGACGACGCCGTCCATGCCGGCGCCGAGCGGCTTCTCGACCGGCAGGCCGAGCGCCCGTATCCGGTCCGCCCACCACTCCGGCCCACTCGTGTCCGGCAGGGGAGCGCTGCCGCCCGCCCGGAGCTGCTCGCGTTCGGGTGGTTCAGGCGTCCCGGACGTCTCCTCGGGGGCCAGCCAGCGATCCACGCCGTGCAGCAGCCGGTCCCGCACGGGTGCCGGCGCCGTCGAGGCGCGTACCGACATCCGGGCCAGCTCGGCGAGTTCGGCGTCGGTGAAACCGAGCCCTCTGGCCAGTTCGTACTGCCCGACCAGCCGGACCCCGAACAGCAGCGGGTCGTCGGCACCCAGCGCGATCTGCGCCCCGGCGTCGAACAGCTTCCGCAGCGGCACGACGTCGGCCTCGGGGTAGACACCCAGCGCGACGTTGGACGCCGGGCAGACCTCCAGCGGCACCCCGGCCGCGGCGACCCGGTCCAGCAGCGCGGGGTCCTCCACCGTGCGCACGCCGTGCCCCACCCGGGTCGCGCCGAGCCGGTCCAGGCAGGCGCGCACGCTGTCCGGGCCACACAGCTCACCGCCGTGCGGCATCGAGCCCAGCCCCGCCTCGGTCGCGATGCGGAACGCCCGGGCGAACTCCTCGGTCCGCCCCCGCCGCTCGTCGTTGGACAGCCCGAACCCGACCACGCCGTGCCCGGCGTACTGCGTGGCCAGCCGGGCGAGCGTCCGCGCGTCCAGCGGGTGCCGGGTGCGGTTGGCGGCGATCACCAGGCCGACGCCCACCCCGGTCCGGTCGGCGGCATCGCGTACGGCGTCAAGCACGAGCTCGGTGAACGCGGTGATGCCGCCGAACCTGCTCCCATAGCCGGAGGGGTCGACCTGGATCTCCAGCCAACCCGACCCCTCGCGCGCCTCGTCCTCGACGGTCTCCCGCACCAGCCGGCGTACGTCGTCGGCGGTGACCAGCACCGACCGGGCGATGTCGTACAGCCGCTGGAAGCGGAACCAGCCCTTCTCGTCGGTGGCCAGCAGCTGCGGCGGCCACTCGTCCCGCAACGCCTCGGGCAGGTGGAGGCCGTGCTGCCCGGCCAGCTCGACCAGCGTCTCGTGCCGCATCGACCCGGTGAAGTGCAGGTGCAGATGCGCCTTCGGGAGCGTGTCGAGCGGGCGTACGCCGGGGCGGGCTCCGCTCACGTCAGTTCTGCGCCTCGGACAGCAGCTTCTGGATCCTGGTGACGCCCTCCACCAGGTCGTCGTCGCCGAGCGCGTACGAGAACCGCAGGTATCCCGGCGTACCGAACGCCTCGCCCGGAACCACCGCGACCTCGACCTCCTCCAGGATGAGCTCGGCAAGCTCGGCGGAGGTGGCCGGACGGCGGCCGCGGATCAGCTTGCCCAGCGCGCCCTTCACCGACGGGTAGGCGTAGAACGCTCCCTTCGGCGTGGGGCAGGTGAAGCCGGGCACGTCCGAGAGCAGCTCGACGATCGTGCGCCGGCGCCGGTCGAACGCCTCGCGCATCGTCGCCGCCGCGGACAGGTCGCCCGACACCGCCGCCAGCGCCGCACGCTGGGCGACGTTGCTGACGTTGCCGGTGGCGTGGGACTGCAGGTTGACGCCGGCCTTCACCACATCGGTGGGGCCGATCAGCCAGCCGACCCGCCAGCCGGTCATGGCGTACGTCTTGGCGACGCCGTTGACCACGATGCAGCGGTCGGCGAGCTCGGGCACCAGCACCGGCAGCGACGCGGACCTCTCGCCGTCGTAGGTGAGGTGTTCGTAGATCTCGTCGGTGATCACCCACAGGCCGTTCTCGGCGGCCCAGCTGCCGATCTCGCGAAGCCGCTCCACGGGGTAGACCGCGCCACTGGGGTTGGACGGCGAGCACATCAGCAGGACCTTGGTCCGCGGGGTGCGGGCGGCCTCCAGCTGCTCGACCGTGACGAGGTAGTCCTGGGTCTCGTCGGCCAGCACGGGCACCGTCACGCCGCCGGCCAGCCCGATCGACTCGGGGTAGGTCGTCCAGTACGGCGCGGGCAGCAGCACCTCGTCGCCCGGGTCCAGCAGCAGCGCGAACGCCTCGTAGACCGCCTGCTTGCCGCCGTTGGTGACGAGCACCTGCGCGGGCGTCACCTCATACCCGGAGTCGCGCTCGGTCTTCGCCGCGATCGCCTTGCGCAGCTCGGGCAGCCCACCGGCAGGGGTGTAGCGGTGGTTGCGCGGGTCGCGGCAGGCCTGGGCAGCCGCGTCGACGATGTAGTCGGGGGTCGGAAAGTCGGGTTCACCGGCGCCGAAGCCGATCACGGGACGCCCGGCCGCCTTCATCGCCTTCGCCTTCCCGTCGACCGCCAGCGTGGCCGACTCGGCGATGGCGGCGACCCGGGCGGCGATCCTGGCCCGGTCGCTCGCGGGTGCTGCGAGGGACTCGTCCACGACCGGCGCGGGCGGGCTGCTTTCGGAGCTGCTTGCGGGGCTGGTTCCGGGGCTGGTCATGACAGTTATCGTGGCACCTCGCGTGCGTACAGGCGGTGGCGGGGCGAGGGTGTCGGCGAGTCGAGGCGGTACAAACCGCCCGGGTCGGTTCGACCTTCGGCGCCGCCACCCCGTACACTCTTCCATCGGTGGTCTGAGGACCTCTCCGAAGCGTGCCCGGGAGATTGCCCGGCGCGCCACGTGGAGGCTTTCCGATCTCCGTAGGGCAGTGGCTCAATTGGTAGAGCACCGGTCTCCAAAACCGGCGGTTGGGGGTTCGAGTCCCTCCTGCCCTGCAGGCCTCGGCCGGTTCGGCCGAAGTCGCGCGCGTCGCCCCCGGCGGACGATGCGTGGGTGGTAGCACTAACGGGGACGTTCGTTCGTTCCTCATGTAGTGCGACCTCCCAGCCCGGGCGGAGTGTCCGGCCGGGCCAGAGACCGGTGAGGACGAAAGTGACGGAGACCCGCGGATCCACCGCGACCCCGGAGCGTGCTCGCCCGGACAAGAAGGGCGAAGGCGGCGGCAGCCCTGCCGCGCGCGTCGGTCTGTTCTACCGCCAGGTGGTGGCTGAGCTTCGCAAGGTCATCTGGCCCACGCGTGACCAGCTGACGACCTACTGGTCGGTGGTGCTGGTCTTCGTACTCGTGGTGATCGCGATCGTCTCGCTGCTCGACCTGGGCATCGGCCAGCTGATGTTCAAGATCTTCGGCTGACGGCGCGTACGCCGCCCGGGAGCCCCGCACCACCGCCGGACGATCAAGAAATCGCTGAAGAAGACGGAGTACCAAGAGTGTCCGACCTCGACGACGAGATCCGCGACATGCAGGCCGCGGATTCGGAGCAGGCAGCAGCCGCCGCCGACGCCTCGGCCGGCCAGCCTGCCGACGAGGCCTCCGCCGACTCCGAGCAGACCAGCCCCCAGACCGGCTCCGAGACCGGCTCCGACGAGACCGACGCGGCCGAGGCCGGCGCCGACGAGGCGACCGAGGGCCTGACCGTCGGCGAGTCCGCCGAATCCGGCGACACCGGCGAGACCGCGGCCGAGGAGGCCGACGAGGACGCCGAGCCCACCGCGGAGGACGCGCTCGCGGAGTTCCAGGCGGCCCTGCGGTCCAAGCCCGGCGACTGGTTCGTGATCCACACCTATTCGGGCATGGAGAACCGCGTCAAGACCAACCTCGAGAACCGCATCCAGTCCCTCAACATGGAGGACTACATCTACGAGGTGGTCGTTCCCCAGGAGGAGCGCGCGGAGATCAAGAACGGCCAGCGGCGGATGGTGCGGCGCACCGTCCTCCCCGGCTACGTGCTGGTCCGGATGGACCTCACCGACGAGTCGTGGGCGGCCGTCCGGCACACTCCTTCGGTGACCGGCTTCGTCGGCCACGCCCACCAGCCGGTGCCGCTCGGCCTCGACGAGGTTGAGAAGATGCTGGCCCCGACGGTCGAGGAGACCAAGGGGGAGCCGGACAAGAAGAAGAAGGCCGAGGTCGTCGACTTCGCGGTGGGCGACTCGGTCATGGTGGTCGACGGGCCGTTCGCGACCCTGCACGCGACGATCACCGAGCTCAACCCCGACGCACAGAGGGTCAAGGCCCTCGTCGAGATCTTCGGCCGGGAGACCCCGGTGGAGCTGTCGTTCACGCAGATCCAGAAGGTCTGACGACCCGGCCGGACTCTCGCCCCTTTCACCACCCAAGAGGACCCGAACACCTATGCCTCCGAAGAAGAAGATCGCCTCCGTACTCAAGCTCCAGCTGCAGGCTGGCGCCGCCACCCCCGCTCCGCCGGTGGGTACGGTGCTCGGCCCGACCGGCATCAACATCATGGAGTTCACGAAGGCCTACAACGCCGCGACCGAGTCCCAGCGGGGCAACGTCATCCCCGCCGAGATCACGATCTACGAGGACCGGACGTTCACCTTCGTCACCCGGACCCCTCCGGCCGTGGAGCTGATCAAGAAGGCGATCAGCCTCGACAAGGGCTCCCCGACCCCGCACACCGCGAAGGTCGGCACCATCTCGCGCGCCCAGGTGCGGGAGATCGCGGAGATGAAGATGCCCGACCTGAACGCCAACGACATCGACGCCGCCATGAAGGTCGTCGAGGGTACGGCGCGGTCGATGGGCGTCACGGTCTCCGAGTAGTCCGTACGGCAGACAGCTCGACCGGCCGGACCACGGTCCGGCGTCCTGGTGGGAGGGCCCGCGCTGGCCCGCACCACGACTCCACCACCGATTCCAGGAGTGATCATGAAGCGCAGCAAGTCCTACCGCGCCGCGGCCGAGAAGGTCGACCAGGCCGCACTGCACGACCCCCGCGAAGCGGTGGCGCTGGCCAAGCAGAACGCCAACAAGAAGTTCGACGAGACCGTGGACGTCGCGATGCGTCTCGGTGTCGACCCCCGCAAGGCCGACCAGATGGTGCGCGGCACCGTCAACCTTCCGCACGGCACCGGCAAGACCGCTCGGGTCCTGGTCTTCGCCACCGGACAGAAGGCTGAGGACGCCACCGCCGCCGGCGCCGACTACGTGGGCTCCGACGACCTGATCGAGCGGATCCAGGGCGGCTGGCTGGACTTCGACGCCGTTGTCGCCACGCCGGACCTGATGGGCAAGGTCGGCCGGCTCGGCCGGGTGCTCGGCCCCCGCGGTCTGATGCCGAACCCGAAGACCGGCACCGTCACGCCCGACGTCACCAAGGCCGTGACCGACATCAAGGGCGGAAAGATCGAGTTCCGCGTCGACCGGCACGCCAACCTGCACTTCATCATCGGCAAGGCGTCCTTCAGCGAGGACCAGCTCGCGGAGAACTACGGCGCCGCCCTCGACGAGGTGCTCCGGCTCAAGCCGTCCGCCTCCAAGGGCCGCTACATCCGCAAGGTCACGCTGTCGACCACGATGGGTCCCGGCGTTCCGGTCGACCCGGCCAAGACCGTCTCGACCGCTGAGGCCTCGGCCTAACGCGATCCCGTCCAGGACGCCCTCGCACCTCTCGGTGCGGGGGCGTTCTGCCTTCTCCGCGGTTCTCCGTACGCCGGATGCTTGGTCGTCCGGTGAGCGGAAGTTGTCGCCGTGCCAGGGCAACGCCCGGTGACATTTGTGCGTCGAGCCATCGTCGACGCTTCCGGGCGCTGATCACTCGCGGTTAGGATATGAGCGCTTTGTCGCGGACGGGTGGCGAGGCGACGGGCACACACGGGGGTACGCGTGCGCTTCACATCTGGACTGACCAACAGACGATCGACCAGGGCGGTCGCGGTCGTCGCCGGTGTCGTTCTCGGGTTGTCGGCGGCGGCGTGCGGCGGGGACTCTCCGCAGCCGGCGACGATGGACACCCCGACCGCGAAGTCCACCCCCACGAAGTCGGCCACACCGACCCCGACTCCGAGCCCGTCGGCCAGCCCGACCAAGCCCGGCAGGATCGAGACGTTCGGTCCGGCGCCCACCGGACCGGAGGCCGCGGCGGTGAGGGCGTTCGTGACGAGGTACGTCACTACGGTCAACAAGGCGATCGAGACCGGCGACGTCTCCAGGCTTCGCCAGATGTACACCAGCGGATGTCTGGACTGCGTGCAGCTCGCCGCCAGCATCAGGTCCACCTACGGCGGCGGTGGGAAGTTCGTGGGCGGTCTCTACACCCGAAACCACGTCGAGGTGTTCTCCGAATCCGGTGGGACCTACATGGTGCACGTGCGGTCCCTCTCCACCGCCTGGAAGCAGTACAACTCCGCCGGCTCGGTGGTCAACCAGGGCCCGGCCGAGCGAGTGACGTACTCATACGGCGTGCGGAAGATCAGCGGCAACTGGCAGTTGACAGCCGGGGGGAAGTCGCAATGACGAAGATCGTCGGGGTCGCGCTGGGCGGCCTTCTCCTGATGGCGTTCGGGCTGGTCGTGCCGGCACCGGCCGCGCGTGCGGACATCCCGCGCGGAGACGTCGGCTGGCAGTACAGCGAGTCCGGCCGGGGCTACTACCAGCCTCCCAAGGGCACGCCGACCCCCTCGCAGCCACCCGGTCCGAACGACTGGGTGCAGGAGATCCTGATCAACCAGCCGGAGTGGGATTGCAGGGGCGCCGGGATCGGTGACTGCAGCCCGCTGGCGATCTGGTGCAACCCGGACCTGTCACCGAATCCGCGTGAGCCGATCTATGTCCGTTCGGTCGTGCGCTACCAGTGGAAGGACCGCGGAGACCGCGCGAAGTGGCACGGGACGGCCGACTGCTACCCCACCCCGGAGTGGGTTCCGATCGAGCAGCTCAGCTACGACTTCAAGTACGAGATCCAACGCAACCTGCCCAAGCCGAGGATCTCGCTGCACCCGGCTCCGAAGACCTTGGTCAACCTGCCGACGATCGTCTCGGTCGACGACCCGGGCACACAGACCTTCGACATCACGGTGCCGCCGTCGCAGGGGCGCACCTTCGAACTCCACGGGCAGATCACCGCCACCCCGGACTACACCTGGACCTTCGAGGACGCCGGCGGAGGCAGGCACACCGTCAAGGGGGCGGGGCGGCAGTTCGACGGGACGCTCCCCGATGGTCACCCTGGCTACTACGTGACGAACACATTCGGCACCGCGGGCCAGGGCAAGGTCCACCTGCAGGTGCGTTGGACGGGAACGGTCGTCGTGGACACCGTCCCGCCACAACCGATCGTGCCGGTCACGTTCGACGCCGACACCACGGTGCAGGTAGTGGAGTCACACCCGGTACTCAGCCGCTAGGCGGAGATTCATCCCGCGTCTCCGGACGGCCGGAAGGGTCCGGGCGACCGGAGACGGCCCCGGGCCGGGGCCGATTTGGCGGCCGGGGGAGGCGTCCCGTATTCTGGCGGCTGCCGAAGACCGCTGGTTTGCCTCCCTCCGGGGTGGCTGAAGGTCCCGCACGTCGGGCGGCCCGCGCAGGCGTCACGTGGTAACGAAGTCGAGATCAGGTTTCCGGGTCGCGGGTGACCGCGAGCGGAGTCCTGGCCCTCGAGTTCGTGTTCGCCCCGTACGCATGCGTACGGGGCTTTTCCCATTCTGTGGATTCCTTCCAGGCCGCGGTCGCAGGCCCCTCAGAGGAAGGAGATCCATGGCGAAGCCGGACAAGGCAACCGCCGTCGCAGAGCTCACGGACCAGTTCCGCGACTCCGCCGGCGCGGTCCTGACCGAGTATCGCGGACTCACCGTGAAGCAGCTGCAGGAACTGCGGCGCTCCATCGGTGACAACGCCAGTTACGCCGTGGTGAAGAACACGCTGACCAGGATCGCGGCGAAGGAGGCGGGAGTCGAGATCGCCGACGAGCTTCTCGTCGGTCCCTCGGCCATCGCGTTCATCAGCGGCGACCCGGTCGAGGTCGCCAAGGGTCTGCGTGACTTCGCCAAGGCCAACCCCAATCTCGTCATCAAGGGCGGCGTGCTCGAGGGCCGGTCCCTCGCCGTCGACGAGATCACCAGGCTCGCTGACCTCGAGTCCCGCGAGGTCCTGCTCGCGAAGCTCGCGGGCGCGATGCTGGCGTCGCTTTCGGGCGCCGCCTCGCTGTTCCAGGCCCCGCTGTCGCAGGCCGCCCGGCTCGCCGAGGCGCTGCGTCAGAAGGTCGAGGAGGAGGGCCCGGCCGCAGGTGCCGACGCCACCCCCGAGGCCGACGCCGAGGCCGCACCGGAAGCCAGCTCCGACGCGTCGGACGCCGGCGAGTCCAGCGAGTCCTGACCTGACCAGGTCTGACCGTCACCACTGCACGACACACGGAAGGTACGCCACTCATGGCTAAGCTCAGCAACGACGAGCTGCTCGACGCGTTCAAGGAGATGACGCTTCTCGAGCTCAGCGAGTTCGTGAAGCAGTTCGAGGACACCTTCGGCGTGACCGCGGCCGCTCCGGTCGCCGTCGCGGCGGGCCCCGCGGCCGGCGGCGCCGCGCCTGAGGCCGAGGAGGAGAAGGACGAGTTCGACGTCGTCCTCGAGGCCGCGGGCGACAAGAAGATCCAGGTCATCAAGGAGGTGCGCACGCTCACCAGCCTCGGCCTGAAGGAGGCCAAGGACCTGGTCGAGGGCGCGCCGAAGCCCGTCCTGGAGAAGGTCAACAAGGAGACCGCGGAGAAGGCCAAGGAGTCCCTCGAGGCTGTTGGCGCCAAGGTCACCCTGAAGTAAGCGACGTTCGTCCGCGGTCCACGCGGCCGCGTCGTCTGTCTGCGAAGAGGGCGGTCACCCCGACGGGGTGGCCGCCCTCTTCGCGTCCGCGGACCGGAAATTGGTCGTCGACGCGGCCGTAACCTCCCCACCTTCGGCTCGTTGAGGGGGGCGTGCGTATCGGTCGCCGCCACCGGGGGGTCTGCGGCGGCCGGTACGCACGCAGACCGGCCGTGAGGAGTTTCAGGTGGGCGTCGAGATCCGGGTGGACGGGCTCACCAAGTCCTTCGGTGGCCAGCCGGTCTGGCGCGACGTCAGCCTGACGCTTCCGTCCGGTGAGATCAGCGTCCTGCTCGGGCCTTCCGGCACGGGCAAGTCGGTCTTCCTCAAGTGCCTGGTCGGCCTGCTCAAACCGGACCGGGGCCACATCCTCATCGAGGGCCACGACATCGCGACCTGCCGGGAGCGGGAGCTGTACCGCGTCCGCCGGCTGTTCGGTGTCCTCTTCCAGGACGGCGCGTTGTTCGGCTCGATGAACCTCTACGACAACGTGGCGTTCCCGCTGCGCGAACACACCCGCAGGTCCGAGAACGAGATCCGCTCCGTCGTGATGTCGAAGATCGAGATGGTCGGGCTGCTCGGCGCCGAGCGCAAGCTGCCCGGTGAAATCTCCGGCGGGATGCGCAAGCGGGCCGGGCTGGCCAGGGCGCTCGTCCTGGACCCCGAGATCATCCTGTTCGACGAGCCCGACTCAGGTCTGGACCCGGTGCGGACGGCGTACCTCAACCAGCTGATCGTCGACCTCAACCAGCAGACCGGCGCGACGTTCCTCATCGTCACCCACGACATCAACACCGCGCGGACGGTGCCCGACAACATCGGGCTGCTCTACCACCGGCACCTCGCGATGTTCGGTCCGCGGGAGATGTGCCTGTGCTCGCAGGAACCGGTCGTACGGCAGTTCCTCAACGCCCAGCGGGTGGGCCCGATCGGCATGTCGGAGGAGAAGGACGCCGACGAGCTCGCGGCCGAGCGGGCGGCCGGCGCCGAGCTGGCAGCGCTGCCGCCGATCCCGCTCCAGCTCGGGCCGTCCGACGGGCAGCCGAGACCCAGTCAGCGGCCGCCCGGGAAGTGGTGTGCCGACAACGACGTGACCCCGTGAGCTGGCAGCCGACGGCACCGCTGCAGGCGAGCGGCCGGCTGTTCGCGTTCGGGCTCGGCGTCGTCCGCGGGCTGCCGCGGCGGCCGTTCCAGTGGCAGGAGTTCGTCCGCCAGGCGTGGTTCCTGGCCGGCGTCACGATCGTGCCGACGGCACTGGTGGCGATTCCGTTCGGCGCCGTCATCGCCTTGCAGGTGGGTGGGCTGATCCGACAGTTCGGCGCCCAGTCGTTCGCCGGCGCGGCGATGGTGCTCGCCGTGGTGCGGGAGGCGTCGCCGATCGCGACCGCGCTGCTGATCGCCGGCGCGGGCGGGTCGGCGATCTGCGCCGACCTCGGTTCGCGCACGATCAGGGAGGAGATCGACGCGATGCGGGTGCTCGGCATCGACCCGCTGCACCGGCTGGTCGTGCCCCGGGTGCTCGCCGCGATGTTCGTCGCCGTCTTCCTCAACGGCCTGGTGAGCGTCGTCGGCGTGATCGGCGGCTATGTCTTCAACGTCGTCCTGCAGGGCGGCACCCCCGGCGCCTACCTCGCGTCGTTCACCGCACTGGCGCAGCTGCCGGACCTGTGGGCCGGTGAGGTCAAGGCGCTGGTGTTCGGGCTGGTCGCCGCCGTGGTCGCGTCGTACAAGGGCCTGAACGCCGGCGGCGGGCCGAAGGGCGTCGGCGACGCGGTCAACCAGACCGTGGTGATCACGTTCATGTTGTTGTTCTTCGCGAACTTCGTGATGCAGGCGATCTACTTCCAGGTCGTCCCGCCGAAGGGCGCCTGACGTGGCCTGGCGACCGGTGCGCGGCCTGGACATGCTGGGCGACCAGCTCGCCTTCTACGTGCGGGCGGCCGGGTGGATGCCCGCGACCGTACGCCGCTACCGGCGCGAAGTGCTGCGGCTGCTGGCCGAGGTGAGCTTCGGCACCGGTGCGCTGGCCGTCGTCGGCGGCACGGTCGGGGTGATCGCGTTCCTGGCGTTCTTCACCGGCACCGAGGTCGGCCTGCAGGGGTACGCCGCACTCGACCAGCTGGGCACCTCCGCCTACGCGGGCTTCGTCTCGGCGTACTTCAACACCCGCGAGATCGCCCCGCTGATCGCCGGCATCGCCCTCGCGGCGACGGTCGGCTGCGGCTTCACCGCCCAGCTCGGCGCGATGCGGGTCAGCGAGGAGGTCGACGCGCTGGAGGTGATGGCCGTCCCGTCGCTGCCGTTCCTCGTCAGCACGCGGATCGTCGCCGGGCTGCTCGCGGTCGTCCCGTTGTACGTCGTCGGGTTGTTCTCGTCGTACGCGGCGACCCGGCTCGTCGTCACCTCGGCCTACGGCCAGAGCGCCGGGACCTACGACCACTACTTCCACCTGTTCCTGCCGCCGCACGACGTGCTCTGGTCGTTCGGCAAGGTGCTGGTGTTCGCGGTGGTGATCATCTCGATCCACTGCTACCACGGCTACCACGCCACCGGCGGCCCGGCAGGAGTCGGCGTGGCGGTCGGCCGGGCGGTCCGCACGTCCATCGTGGCAATCAACGTCGTCGACCTGGCGCTGTCGATGGCGATCTGGGGCGCGAGCACCACCGTGCGGCTGGCGGGCTAGACGATGACCGGTCGAACGCGGTTGGCGACGATGGCCCGGCGGCTGCGGCGGTCCGGGCGGCTGGGCCCAAGGGTGCTGGGGATCGTCTTCCTCGCCCTCCTGGTGGGGTTCGGCGGCCTGACGTACGCCTTCTTCACCCAGGCGTTCACCGACACCGCCGAGGTGACCCTCGAGACCGACCACGTGGGACTGGAGCTGGACCGGCAGGCCGACGTGAAGGTCCGAGGCCTGATCGTGGGGGAGGTACGCCACGTCGCCTCCGACGGCCGACAGGCCCGGGTCGACCTCGCGCTGACGCCGGACAGCCTGGCCGCGATCCCCGCCAACGTGACCGCCCGGATCGTGCCGAAGACGTTGTTCGGGGAGAAGTACGTCGAACTCGTCCTGCCGCCCACGCCGTCCTCGCGCAGGCTCGCGGCCGGCGACGTGATCGGGCCGGACCGGTCGAGCGTGGCGATCGAGCTCGCCGCCGTGCTCGAGGACGTCTACCCGCTGCTGCGCACCCTCCGCCCGGCCCAGTTGAACGCGACGCTGGCGGCGCTCGCCACCGCGCTGGAGGGGCGCGGCGACCGGATCGGCGCCAACCTCACCCGGCTGAACGCCTACCTCGGCAAGCTCGACCCGCACCTGCCGCAGCTCACCCACGACGTGTCCGCCCTCGCCGACGTCGCCGACGTCTACGCCGACGCCACTCCCGACCTGGTGCGGCTGCTGCGCAACGCCACGAAGACCGGGAACACCGTGGTGGTCAAGCAGCGGGTGCTGGAGGACTTCCTCACCGACCTCGCCGGCACCAGCGCGTCCACCCGCAGGTTCCTGGCCGACAACGAGGCCGGCCTGATCCGGGTCGGCGAGGTGAGCCGGCCGACGCTGGACCTGCTGGCGACGTACTCCCCGGAGTACTCCTGTCTGCTGGAAGGCCTGGCGAACTGGGTGCCCCGCATCGACGACGCGTTCGGCGGCGGCGAGCACTACCCGGGCAGCGCGCCTTCGCTGCACATCACGCTGGAGATCGTCGACCAGCACCGCGGCTACGGGCCGCAGGACCGGCCGGCGTACGACGACGACCGCGGGCCGGGTTGCCGTTCGCTGCCGGATCCGCCGTACTCCCAGGCAGACCCCGCGCCGGGCAGCGGCGTACGGGAGGGAGTCGGCGGCCCCGGCTCCGCTTCCGGCGGCTCCGGCTCCGCGTCCGGTGCGGCGCCGGTGTTCGACCTGTCCAGCGGGTACGCCGGCACCGCGCAGGAGCAGCGGGTGGTCGACGCGCTGGTGGCGCCGGTGCTGCGGACCCCGCCCGAGGACGTACCCGACGTGACCACCCTGCTGTACGGTCCGCTGGTCCGGGGGACCCGGGTGAGCATCGGATGAGCCGCTCGTTCCTCCGCCGCGTACGGCTCCGCCCGAGGATCTCCGACCGTACGACAACGGCCGCGGCTGCTGACCGTACGACGGCGGCGGCGGCTGCCAAGCTCGCCGTCTTCGTCACCGTGACCACGCTGGCCACGGCTCTGCTCGCGGTCACCATCGCCAACGTCGGGTTCGGCGCCTCCCGGGAGTACCACGCGGTGTTCACCGACGTGACCGGCGTGGAGAAGGGCGACGACGTACGCATCGCCGGGGTCCGGGTCGGTGAGGTGCGGGCGGTGGACGTGCTGCCCGGGCGCGGCGGCGACGGCGCGCTGGCCCGGCTGACGTTCACCGTCGCCGCGGACCAGGTGCTCGCCCGCAGCGTCCTGGCGACCATCAGGTTCCGCAACCTGGTCGGGCAGCGCTACGTCGCGTTGTCGGAGGGAGCCGGTGGCGCCGCGCCCTTGCCCGAGGGCGGCACCATCCCGGTCGCCCAGACCCGTCCGGCACTGGACCTGACCGTGCTCTTCGACGGCTTCAAGCCGCTGTTCGCCGCGTTGTCGCCGCAGGACGTCAACCAGCTGGCGTACGAGATCATCCAGGTGCTGCAGGGCGAGGGCGGCACGGTGGAGAGCCTGCTCGCGCACACCGCGTCCCTCACCAGCACCCTCGCCGACCGGGACCAGGTGATCGGCGACCTGATCGACCACCTCGACACCGTGCTCGCCACCGTCGCGAAACGCGACCGGAAACTGTCCGACCTGGTGGTGCAGCTGCAGCGGTTCGTGTCCGGGCTGGCCGCGGACCGCAAGGCCATCGGCGACTCGCTGGACTCGATCGTCGCGCTCAACCGGCAGACCGCCGGGCTCCTCCGCGACGCCCGCCCGGACCTGCGGACCGACGTCACCCAGCTCGGCAGGGTGGCCGGAACCCTGGACGACAACTCCGCCCTGGTGCAGCGCACGCTGCGGCGGATGCCCGGCAAGCTCGACCGGCTCACCAGGACCGCGACGTACGGCTCGTGGTTCAACTTCTATCTGTGCGACTTCGACGGGCGGATCGTCCTGCCGTCGGGTCAGGAGCTACCCCGGGCCGGCCTGCACGTCACCGACGCGAGGTGCCAACGATGAGGTCGCGGTCGCCCCGCTACTACACCACCGTCGGCGCGGTGGGGCTCCTCGTGCTCGCCGCCCTGGTCTACGTCGCGTTCCACGCCGCCGACCTGCCGCTGATCGGGGGCGGTACGACGTACGCCGCGCGGTTCGGCGAGGCCGGCGGGCTCCGGGCCGACGACGAGGTTCGGGTCGCGGGAGTGAAGGTCGGGCACGTCCGCGCGGTCGAGCTCGCCGGGTCGCACGTGCGGGTGGAGTTCCGGATCACCGACGACCGGGTCCGGCTCGGGCGCGACACGGGTGCGGCGATCCGGATCCGCACGCTGCTCGGCCGCAAGTACCTCTCCCTGGTGCCGTCGGGACCGGGGAGGCTGGACCCGGCCACGGAGATCCCGCAGTCCCGCACCGTCTCGCCGTACGACGTGGTCGAGGCGTTCGGCGACCTGGCCACGACCACCGGCCGGATCGACACCGCGCAGCTCGCCACCGCGCTGGACACGCTGAGCACGACGTTCGCGGGTACACCGGCGGAGGTCCGCGGCTCGCTCGACGGGCTGTCCCGGCTGTCGCGCACCATCGCCTCGCGCGACCAGGAGCTGCACCGGCTGCTCGCGCACGCCAACCAGGTGTCCCGCGTCCTCGCCGACCGGGACACCGAACTCGTCGCGCTGGTCCGCGACGGCGACCTGGTGCTGCGCGAGGTGCGTGCCCGGCGGGCGCTGATCCACCAGCTGCTGGTCACCGCGCAGGAGCTGTCGGCGCAGATCAGCGGCCTGGTGGCGGACAACCAGGCCCGGCTGGAGCCGGCGCTGAAGCGGCTGGCCTCGGTGGTCGGCATGCTCCGCGCCAACCAGGACAGCCTGGACCGGAGCATCCGGGCGCTGGCGCCGTTCCTGCGGGTGTTCACCAACACCGTCGGCACCGGCCCGTGGTTCGACACCTACATCCCCAACCTGGTGCCGCTTCCCGCCGCTCCGCGGCTCCCCGGAGGTGGCCGATGATCCGGGTGCCCGGCACGCTGCGTGGGAGCCTGCGTGGGAACTTGTCGAGGAGCCCGCGCGGGAGCTCGCCGAAAAAGGCGTCCGCGCGCGGGTGGGAGTGGGCCCGGGCGCGCGGGCGGGCAGTCGCCGTCGTCCTCGCCCTGGCCGCGGTGGCCGGGCTCACCTACGCGGTGTGGCCGGACCCGCCGCGCAGGCACCTGGTGGCGCACTTCCCGCGGACGGTCGGCCTCTACGCCGGCTCCGACGTACGCATCCTCGGCGTGCCGGTGGGCCGGGTGGACCAGGTCCGCCCGGAGGGGACCGCCGTGCGGGTCGAGATGTCGTACGACGCGAAGCAGAAGGTCCCCGCCGACGCCCGGGCGGTGGTGATCTCGCCGTCGATGGTCAGCGACCGGTACGTCCAGCTCACCCCGGTCTACCGCGGCGGGCCCGTGCTCGCCGACGGAGCCGAGATCGCGCTGCCGCGCACTGCCGTTCCCGTCGAACTGGACCGCATCTACCAGAGCCTGGACGACCTGGTGGTCGCCCTCGGCCCGAACGGCGCCAACCAGAAGGGCTCGTTGTCCCGGCTGCTCACCGTGGGCGCGGACAACCTGCGCGGGCAGGGCGGGAAGCTGCACTCCACGGTCGGCGACCTCGCCGACGCCACCCAGACGCTGTCCGGCGGGCGGCAGGACCTGTTCGCGACCGTACGGCAACTGCAGAAGTTCACCGGCGCACTGGCGGCCAGCGACACGCAGGTCCGTGCGTTCAACAGCGACCTGGCCGGCGTCGCGGACCAGCTTGCGGGGGAGCGGGGCGACCTGCGCGCCGCGCTCGCCGAACTCGCCGCCGCCCTCACCGACGTGGCGGCGTTCGTCCGGGACAACCGCGCCGAGGTACGCGCCAACGTGCACGGTCTCACCGAGCTGTCGAAGACGCTCGTACGGCAACAGGACGCCCTGCGCGAGGTGCTGGACACCGCGCCGGTGGCCCTGTCCAACCTCGACCACACCTACAACCCGCGTACGGGCACGCTGGACACGCGGAACAACTTCGCCCAGACCGACGACCCCGGTGCCTACCTGTGCGCGCTGCTGCGCCAGTCCGGGCAGCCGAAGTCGGTGTGCGACGACCTGACCAAGGTCCTCGACGACCTGCCGTTGCCGCAGGTGCCGGGCGGGCCGGCCGCCGACGGCACATCGGGGACCGGCACATCGGGCACGGGCACGGCGGGCGCGGCGGGCGCGGGCACGGCCGGGCAGTCCGCCCCGACCAGCGACCGCACGCTCGGCGGGATCCTCCGATGAGCGCGGTGCCGGGGCGGCGCGGGGCCGCGACCGTACGCCCGACCGCCGTACTCCGGACCGGCGTACTCCTCCTCGTCGGCGTCCTGCTCACCGGCTGCGGCTTCACCGTCTACGACCTCCCCCTTCCCGGCGGCGGGGGAGCCGGCGGGGACGCCTACGAGGTGACGGTGCGGTTCCGGGACGTGCTCGACCTGGTGCCGCGCTCGGCGGTGAAGGTCGACGACGTCACGGTCGGCGAGGTGGAGAAGGTCTACCTGGACGGCTACACCGCCGACGTGCGGCTCCGGCTCGCCCGGACGGTGCGGCTGCCCGACAACGCGACCGCGCGGATCCGCCAGACGAGTCTGCTCGGGGAGAAGTTCGTCTCCCTGTCGCCGCCCGCCGACCGGGCCGGCTACGGGCGGCTCGGTGACGGTGACGTGATCTCGCTCGCCCGTACCGGCCGCGACGTCGAGGTCGAGGAGGTGCTCTCGGCGCTGTCGCTGCTGCTCAACGGCGGGGGAGTGGCGCAGCTGAAGACCATCGAGGTCGAGCTGAACAAGGCGATGTCGGGCCGCGAACCGGACGTACGCCGGCTGCTGACCAACCTGAACACCTTCCTCGGGCAGCTCGACGCCCACAAGCAGGACATCACCCGGGCGATCGAGAACCTGGACCGGCTGTCGGCGTCCATGGCCGCGCAGAAGACCACCCTGGCCGCGGCCGTGGACCAGCTGCCTGCCGCCCTGAAGGTCCTTGCCGACCAGCGCCGCGACCTCACCCGGATGCTGGTGGAGCTGTCCCGGCTCGGCGACGTCGGCGCGCGGGTGATCGTCGCCTCCCGCGAGGACCTGCTGGCCAACCTGCGTGCGCTGGACCCGATCCTCACCGAGCTGGCCCGCGCGGGAGACAGCCTGCCGAAGTCGCTGCAGCTGCTGTTCACCTATCCGTTCTCCGACGCCACGGCGAACGCGGTCGCCGGCGACTACACCAACCTCCAGCTCACCCTCGACGTCGACCTGCAGGGCCTGCTGTCCGGTCGTGCTCCGCTGCCGGTTCCGCCGCTGCCCCGCGTCCCGCTCCCCACCAGGGCGCCCACCACCCGCCCGACCGTGCCGGTCCCGACGTCACTGCCCAGAGTCCCGCTCCCGACCGCGTTGCCCACCTCCCTGCCGACGTCCCTGCCGACGCTGCCGGTGCCGCACCCGAAGAGACCGGGGCCGGGCTGCCTGCCGCCGCTGGCCTGCGCCGACGGCGCCGCGTACGTCGTTCCCGCCTACGACCCGAACCTCGGCCGGCTGCTCGTCGGAGGTGTGCTGTGATCACCCGCACCGTCCGGATCCAGCTGGTGGTGTTCGTGGCGCTGACGCTGGTGGGTACCGCCGTCGCCGGGATCAGGTACGCCGGACTCGGGCGGACGCTCCTCGGCGGGACGTACGTCGTGGATGCCGACTTCGCCGACGCCGGAGGGATCTTCACCGGCGCGGAGGTCACCTACCGCGGAGTCGCCGTCGGGCGAGTCGACCGGCTGCGTCCCACCAGGTCCGGCGTCGACGTCGCGCTCACTCTCGACGCCGGCACCCGCGTACCCGCCGACACCCTCGCCGTGGTCGCCAACCGCTCGGCGATCGGTGAGCAGTACGTCGATCTCCAGCCCCGGCAGCGCGGGGGGCCGTACCTGCGCGACGGCACCCGGATCGCCCGCGCCGACACCCGGACGCCGCTGCCCACGACGACGCTGCTGCTCGACCTGGACCGGCTCGCCTCGTCGGTGCCGAAGAAGGACCTGGTCACGGTCCTGGACGAGCTCGGGACGGCGTTCGCCGGCACCGGCCCGGATCTCGCCCGGCTGGTCGACGCGGGGAACTCCCTGGTCGAGACGGCCGACGCCAACCTCGCCCAGACCGTCGACCTGATCGACCGCGGCGGCACCGTCCTCGACACCCAGCGGGACTCCGGCACCGCGATCAGGAGCTTCGCCGGCGACCTCGCGGACCTGTCCGACACGGTGGCCGGAGCCGACCCGGACCTGCGCGAGGTGCTGGCGTCCGGCGTCCTGACCGCCCAGCAGGTGCAGGGCCTGGTGGACGAGAACGCCGGCGACGTGTCCGTACTCCTCGCCAACCTCGCGAGCACCGGGCAGCTCGTCCGGGTCCGGCTGCGGGGGGTCCAGCAGGCGCTGATCCTCTACCCGTACGTCGTCCGCGGTGGCTACACCGTGGTCGCCCGCGACCCCGGCACCGGCCACTACACGGCGCACTTCGGGCTCCAGCTCGCGACCTCGCCCGGGTCCTGCCGCCAGGGCTACCAGGGCACGAGGCGGCGGAGCCCGCAGGAGCTGGGACCGACACCGGTGAACACCGACGCGCGGTGCACCGACCGTACGACCACGGAACGCGGGGCCCAGAACGCTCCGGGGGCCGGTGCCGGCGCGCCGCGAACGGGCCCGAAGTCTCCGCGGCCGGGGGCGCCGCAGTCCGACGCTGGACGGTCGGGGTCCGGACGGTCGGGGGTCCGGCCGGCGGCGTACGACCCGGCGACCGGAGTGGTCCGGCTCCCCGGGGGAGAGCCGGCCCGGATCGGCTCACTCGGGGGAGAGCAACGTGCCTTCGGAAAGGAGTCGTGGAAGTGGCTGTTGATCGGACCGATGACGCGATGACGAACCTGCTGGACGAGACCCCGGACGCCGGCGTCCAGACGGTCCACGAGAGTCCGGTGGACGAGGGCCGGGCGGATGAGGGCGGGCCGGACCGAGCCCTGCCCCGGCCGCGGCCGCTCGGTCCCGTCGTCGCCGTACTGGCGGCACTACTCCTCGCCGGCCTGGTGGCCTCGGGTTTCCTCGGCTCCCGGGTCCTCGCGACCCACCGCGAGGACCGCTCACGCGCGCAGGCCCTGCACGCGGCCCGGCAGCTGGTGGCCGACTTCACCACCGTCGACTACCGGACGTTCGACCGGCAGTCGGGGGAGGTGCTGGACCTCGCCTCGGGCGACTTCCACAGCCAGTACGCCCACGCGGCGAAGCAGCTGCGGACGCTGGTCACCCGGAACCGCACCGTCTCCCACGGCCAGATCCTCGAGGCCGGGATCACCAGCTTCGACCAGGACTCCGCGCGCGTACTGGTCGTCGCCGACGCCCAGGTGACGCACGTCGGCGCCGACAAGCCCGAGCTCCGGACGTACCGGCTCCAGCTCGACCTCAGCCGGGAGAAGGCGGGCTGGCGGGTGGTCGAGCTGCAGTTCGTGGGCTGACCGGCGCGGGGGAAGCAGTGCGCGGGGAGCGGGGGAGCGGAACACCGCAGCTGGATCATGGAACGGGGAGAGCAGGAGTACCGAACGATGAGCGTGGCCGACACCAACGCAGCCGGGACGCCCGCAGCCGGGACGTCCGCAGCTGAGACGTCCGCAGCTGACCCGGTCGCGGCTGCCCGCCGGCGCACCTGGCCGGTCGCCGTCCTCGCCGGCGCCGTGACCCTCGTCCTGGCCGCCACCGCGGTCCTCGGATACCGGGCGAAGGTGGCGGACGAGGTGGACTCCGCCCGGACCGGGGCCTCGGGCGCCGCCCGTACCGCCGCCCAGGTCGTCCTCGGCTACGACTACCGCCACCTGGACGCGGATTTCGGCCGGTCCCTGGCCCTGCTGACCGGTGGCTTCCGGGACAAGTACACCCAGACCGCCACGAGCCTGGTCAGGCCGACCGCGGCGCAGACCCACGCGGTCGTGGTCGCGGAGGTCAGGTCGGTGTCGGTGGTGTCGGCGACCCCCGACCGGGTGGTCACCCTCCTGTTCGTCAACCAGACCACGACCAGCAACCGGACGGCGGAGCCCCGGACCGACCTCAACCGCGTCCGGATGACCATGCGCCGGGTGGGCGACCGGTGGCTGGTCAGCGAGATGAAGGGCCTGTGATCTGCCGGTTCGTCCCGGGAAAAGATCACCGAACCCCCCGTCACCTCCTTGACTCGGCCTCACAGTCGGTCCATGCTTCCGGAGAGGCCGTGCGGGGGCTGGCCGCGCAAAGAGCTCGCCGATGGCGATGGAGCTTCGGTGGCAAATTCTCCGCGTAATCCGAGGTACTAGACAGCAGTGCGCCAGCGGGCTACACTGTCGCTTTGCCCTGCCTTCCGACCGTGCCTGGGTTCACCCTGAGGTCGGTCCGGCATGTGAGAGACGAGTCCGCAAGCCTCGGAAGGACCCCTCTTGGCCGCTTCGCGTTCCACTGCGTCCACCACGTCCGCCCGCACATCCACCTCCGATCGCGTCGCCGCGCCACATCGCGTCTCGTTCGCCAAGATCAAGGAGCCCGCCGAGGTTCCCGACCTGCTCGCGTTGCAGGTCGAGAGCTTCGACACCCTGGTCGGCAACGAGCGGTGGCAGGCCCGCTCGGAGAAGGCCCTCTCGGAGGGCCGTCACGACGTTCCCGACCGTTCCGGTCTGGAGGAGATCTTCGAGGAGATCTCCCCGATCGAGGACTTCTCGGGAACGATGTCCCTCTCGTTCCGTGATCACCGGTTCGAGCCGCCGAAGAACTCCGTCGACGAGTGCAAGGACCGCGACTTCACCTACGCGGCCCCGTTGTTCGTCACCGCGGAGTTCATGAACAACGAGACCGGCGAGATCAAGTCCCAGACGGTCTTCATGGGCGACTTCCCGCTCATGACCGACAAGGGGACGTTCGTGATCAACGGCACCGAGCGTGTCGTGGTCAGCCAGCTCGTGCGTTCGCCCGGCGTCTACTTCGAGCGCTCGCTCGACAAGACGAGCGACAAGGACGTCTTCACAGCCAAGATGATCCCCTCGCGGGGTGCCTGGCTGGAGTTCGAGGTCGACAAGCGCGACACCGTTGGTGTCCGGCTCGACCGTAAGCGCAAGCAGAACGTCACCGTCCTCCTCAAGGCGCTCGGCTGGACCGACGCGCAGATCCTGGAGGAGTTCGGCGACTACGAGTCGATGCGTCTCACGCTGGAGAAGGACCACACCTCCGGCCAGGACGACGCGCTGCTCGACATCTACCGCAAGCTGCGGCCCGGCGAGCCCCCCACGCGGGAGGCGGCGCAGGCGCTGCTGGAGAACTACTACTTCAACCCGAAGCGGTACGACCTCGCCAAGGTCGGCCGGCACAAGATCAACAAGAAGCTCGGGTTGACGCTGCCGCACGACCAGTCGGTGCTGACCATCGACGACATCGTGGCCACGATCCGCTACCTCGTCGCGCTGCACGAGGGCCGGACCGAGCTCGACGCGCCGCAGGGTCAGATCGTCGTCGAGGACGACGACATCGACCACTTCGGCAACCGCCGGGTGCGCACCGTCGGCGAGCTGATCCAGAACCAGCTCCGCACCGGCCTGGCCCGGATGGAGCGGGTGGTCCGCGAGCGGATGACGACCCAGGACGTCGAGGCGATCACGCCGCAGACCCTGATCAACATCCGCCCCGTCGTCGCGGCGCTGAAGGAGTTCTTCGGCACCTCCCAGTCCAGCCAGTTCATGGACCAGACCAACCCCGTCGCCGGGCTGACGCACAAGCGTCGCTTCTCGGCGCTGGGCCCCGGTGGTCTGTCCCGTGACCGGGCCGGCATGGAGGTCCGCGACGTCCACCACTCCCACTACGGCCGGATGTGCCCGGTGGAGACGCCGGAAGGACCGAACATCGGTCTGATCGGTTCGCTCGCCACCTACGGCCGGGTCAACCCGTTCGGGTTCGTGGAGACGCCCTACCGCAAGGTCGTCGACGGCCGGGTCACCGACGAGGTGGAGTACCTCACCGCCGACGAGGAGGACCGTTTCGTCATCGCCCAGGCCAACGCGGTGCTGAACGACGACGGCACCTTCGCCGAGGACCGCGTGCTGGTCCGCAAGCGGCACGGTGAGGTCGACGCGATCGCTCGCGCCGAGGTCCAGTACATGGACGTCTCGCCCCGGCAGATGGTGTCGGTCGCCACGGCGATGATCCCGTTCCTGGAGCACGACGACGCCAACCGCGCGCTGATGGGTTCCAACATGCAGCGCCAGGCGGTGCCGCTGATCCGTTCGGAGTCGCCGCTCGTCGGCACCGGGATGGAATACCGCGCCGCCGTCGACGCCGGTGACGTCGTGACCGCCGAGAAGGCCGGTGTGGTCCGCGAGGCCTGCGCCGACTTCGTGGAAGTCGCGTGCGACGACGGTACGTACCAGACGTACCGGCTGGCGAAGTTCCGCCGGTCCAACGCGGGTACCAACATCAACCAGCGTCCGCTCGTCGCCGAGGGCGACCGGGTGGAGGTCGGTTCGGTGATCGCCGACGGGCCGTGCACCGACAACGCCGAGATGGCGCTCGGTCGCAACCTTCTGGTCGCGTTCATGTCGTGGCAGGGCCACAACTACGAGGACGCGATCATCCTGTCCCAGCGGATCGTCCAGGAAGACGTCCTCACCTCGATCCACATCGATCGGCACGAGGTCGACGCCCGTGACACCAAGCTGGGGCCGGAGGAGATCACCCGGGACATCCCGAACGTCTCCGAGGAGATGCTGGCCGACCTCGACGAGCGGGGCATCATCCGGATCGGCGCCGAGGTCGTCCCCGGCGACATCATCGTCGGCAAGGTCACGCCCAAGGGCGAGACCGAGCTGACGCCGGAGGAGCGGCTGCTCCGGGCGATCTTCGGTGAGAAGGCCCGTGAGGTCCGCGACACGTCGCTGAAGGTTCCGCACGGCGAGAGCGGCACGGTCATCGGTGTCCGCGTCTTCGACCGCGAGGAAGGCGACGAGCTGCCCCCGGGCGTCAACCAGCTGGTCCGGGTCGACGTGGCCCAGAAGCGCAAGGTGCAGGACGGTGACAAGCTTGCCGGCCGGCACGGGAACAAGGGCGTGATCTCCAAGATCCTGCCCGTGGAGGACATGCCGTTCCTCGAGGACGGCACCCCCGTCGACATCATCCTGAACCCGCTCGGCGTGCCGGGCCGGATGAACGTCGGCCAGGTCCTCGAGACCCACCTCGGGTGGGTCGCGAAGTCCGGCTGGCAGGTCGAGGGCGACGACGAGGAGTGGAAGACCCGCCTCACCGGCATCGGTGCCGGCGCGGCGGAGCCGGGCACCAACGTCGCGACCCCGGTCTTCGACGGGGCCCGCGAGGAGGAGATCACCGGCCTGCTCTCCTCGACGTTCCCCAACCGGGACGGGGTTCGCATGGTCGGCTCGGACGGCAAGGCACCCTTGCTGGACGGCCGAAGCGGCGAGCCGTTCCCGGAGCCGGTGGCGGTCGGCTACATCTACATGCTGAAGCTCAACCACCTGGTCGACGACAAGATCCACTCGCGGTCGACCGGCCCGTACTCCATGATCACCCAGCAGCCGCTGGGTGGTAAGGCGCAGTTCGGTGGTCAGCGCTTCGGTGAGATGGAGGTCTGGGCACTGGAGGCCTACGGCGCGGCGTTCGCGCTGCAGGAGCTCCTCACCATCAAGTCCGACGACGTGACAGGCCGGGTCAAGGTCTACGAAGCAGTCGTCAAGGGCGAGAACATCCCTGAACCGGGTATCCCGGAGTCGTTCAAGGTGCTCGTCAAGGAAATGCAGGCGCTCTGCCTCAACGTCGAAGTGCTCTCCAGCGACGGCATGGCCGTGGAGATGCGCGACAGCGAGGAGGACGTCTTCCGCGCCGCGGAGGAACTCGGAATCGACCTGACCCGGCAGGAGCCGAGCAGCGTCGAGGAAGTCTGAGGTGACGTGTGGGTGCGGTCCGGTGACTCGGGCCGCACCCGCTCACCCCGAATCTGAGTAGGCCTTCAACAACTAAGGGGTTCGAGAACACAGTGCTCGACGTCAACTTCTTCGACGAGCTTCGAATCGGCCTTGCGACGGTCGACGACATCCGGCAGTGGTCACACGGAGAGGTGAAGAAGCCGGAGACCATCAACTACCGCACGCTCAAGCCCGAGAAGGACGGCCTCTTCTGCGAGAAGATCTTCGGGCCGACCCGCGACTGGGAGTGCTACTGCGGTAAGTACAAGCGTGTCCGCTTCAAGGGCATCATCTGCGAGCGCTGCGGCGTCGAGGTCACCCGCACCAAGGTGCGCCGTGAGCGGATGGGCCACATCGAGCTGGCCGCGCCGGTCACCCACATCTGGTACTTCAAGGGCGTGCCGAGCCGCCTCGGCTACCTGCTCGACCTTGCCCCGAAGGACCTCGAGAAGGTCATCTACTTCGCGGCGTACATGATCACCCGGGTCGACGAGGAGGCCCGGTCCCGCGACCTGCCCTCGCTGGAGGCGCGGATCGACGTCGAGCGCAAGCAGATCGAGCAGCGCCGCGACAACGACGTCGAGACCCGGATGAAGAAGCTGGAAGAGGACCTCGCCCAGCTCGAGGCCGAGGGCGCCAAGGCCGACGCGCGCCGCAAGGTCAAGGAGGCCGCCGAGCGCGAGATCCGCCAGATCCGCGACCGCAACCAGCGCGAGCTGGACCGGCTCGAGGAGGTCTGGACCCGGTTCAAGAACCTCAAGGTCCAAGACCTCGAGGGCGACGAGATCCTCTACCGCGAGATGCGGTCCCGGTTCGGCAAGTACTTCTCCGGCAACATGGGTGCCGCGGCGATCAAGGACCGCCTGGAGTCGTTCGACCTCCAGGCCGAGGCCGTCAACCTGCGGGAGATCATCCGCAGCGGCAAGGGACAGAAGAAGACCCGGGCCCTGAAGCGGCTCAAGGTCGTCTCGGCGTTCCTGACCACCAACAACAACCCGCTGGGCATGGTGCTCGACTGTGTGCCGGTCATTCCGCCGGACCTGCGCCCGATGGTGCAGCTCGACGGTGGCCGGTTCGCGACGAGCGACCTGAACGACCTGTACCGCCGGGTGATCAACCGGAACAACCGCCTCAAGCGGCTGCTCGACCTCGGCGCGCCCGAGATCATCGTCAACAACGAGAAGCGGATGCTGCAGGAGGCCGTCGACGCGCTGTTCGACAACGGCCGCCGCGGCCGTCCGGTCACCGGGCCGGGCAACCGTCCGCTGAAGTCGCTGTCCGACATGCTCAAGGGCAAGCAGGGCCGGTTCCGCCAGAACCTCCTCGGCAAGCGCGTCGACTACTCCGGCCGCTCGGTCATCGTGGTCGGCCCGCAGCTGAAGCTGCACCAGTGCGGCCTCCCCAAGGGCATGGCGATCGAGCTCTTCAAGCCGTTCGTGATGAAGCGGCTGGTCGACCTCAACCACGCCCAGAACATCAAGAGCGCCAAGCGGATGGTCGAGCGTGCCCGCCCTGTGGTGTGGGACGTGCTCGAGGAGGTCATCGCCGAGCACCCGGTCCTGCTCAACCGGGCGCCGACGCTGCACCGTCTCGGCATCCAGGCGTTCGAGCCGCAGCTGATCGAGGGCAAGGCCATCCAGATCCACCCGCTCGTGTGTACGGCGTTCAACGCCGACTTCGACGGTGACCAGATGGCGGTGCACCTGCCGCTGTCGGCCGAGGCCCAGGCCGAGGCCCGGGTGCTGATGCTCTCGACCAACAACATCCTCAAGCCGGCCGACGGCCGGCCGGTGACGATGCCGACGCAGGACATGATCATCGGCATCTTCTTCCTCACCATGGCACGGGACAACATGCCCGGTGAGGGACGCGCGTTCGGCTCGGTGGCCGAGGCGATGATGGCGTTCGAGCGGGGCGAGATCCAGATCCAGAGCAGGATCAAGATCCGGCTCAAGGACATCGTTCCGCCGGCCGGTGCGACCCTGCCCGAGGGCTGGGAGCCCGGTCAGCCGATCATCCTCGACACCACGCTCGGCCTGGCGCTGTTCAACGAGGTGCTGCCCGCCGACTACCCGTACGTCGACTACGAGGTCGGCAAGAAGCAGCTCGGCGTGATCGTCAACGACCTCGCGGAGCGCTACCCCAAGGTCCAGGTGGCGGCCTGCCTGGACGGCCTGAAGGACGTCGGGTTCCGCTGGGCGACCCGTTCCGGCGTGACGATCTCCATCGGGGACGTCATCACGCCGGCGCGCAAGCCGGAGATCCTCGCGGGCTACGAGGAGAAGGACGCCCGGGTCCAGAAGCAGTTCGAGCGCGGCCTGATCACCGACGACGAGCGTCGCCAGGAGCTCATCGAGATCTGGACCCAGGCCACCAACGAGGTGCACCGCGAGATGGAGGAGGGGTTCGACAAGATCAACCCCATCTACATGATGGTGCACTCCGGCGCCCGCGGAAACATGATGCAGGTCCGGCAGATCGCGGCGATGCGTGGTCTGGTGGCCAACCCCAAGGGCGAGATCATCCCGCGCCCGATCAAGTCCAACTACCGCGAAGGCCTGTCCGTGGTCGAGTTCTTCATCGCCACGCACGGGGCCCGCAAGGGTCTGGCCGACACGGCGCTACGGACTGCGGACTCGGGTTACCTCACCCGGCGGCTGGTCGACGTGAGCCAGGACGTGATCGTCCGCGAGGACGACTGCGGCAGCGAGCGCGGCCTGATCAAGCGGATCGCCACCCGCCAGCCCGACGGGACCCTCCGCAAGGACGACAACGTCGAGACCTCGGTCTACGCCCGAGTGCTGGCCGAGGACGCGACCGGTGCCGACGGCCAGGTCGCGGCTCCGGCCGGTACCGACCTCGGCGACCAGGTGATCGAGCGGCTGGTCCAGGCCGGTGTCGAGCAGCTGCGGGTGCGCAGCGTGCTCACCTGCGACTCGCGGGTCGGTGCCTGTGCGGCCTGCTACGGCCGGTCGCTGGCCAGCGGCAAGCTCGTCGACATCGGCGAGGCGGTCGGCATCATCGCTGCCCAGTCGATCGGTGAGCCGGGTACCCAGCTGACCATGCGTACGTTCCACACCGGCGGTGTCGCGGGTGAGGACATCACGCACGGTCTGCCGCGTGTGGTCGAGTTGTTCGAGGCGCGCCAGCCCAAGGGGAAGGCGCCCATCTCGGAGGCCTCCGGCCGGGTTCGGATCGAGGACTCCGAGAAGAGCCGCAAGATCGTGGTCATCCCCGACGACGGCAGCGAGGAGACGGCCTACCCCGTCTCCAAGCGGTCCCGCCTGCTCGTCGAGGAAGGCACCCACGTCGAGGTGGGTCAGCAGCTCACGCACGGTACGCCCGACCCGCAGGACGTGCTCCGCGTCCTGGGTATGCGCGCCGTCCAGCAGCACCTCGTGGACGAGGTCCAGGAGGTCTACCGCTCGCAGGGTGTGGCAATCCACGACAAGCACATCGAGACGATCGTCCGGCAGATGCTGCGGCGGGTCACCGTGATCGAGTCGGGCGACTCCGAACTCCTTCCCGGCGAGCTGGCCGAGCGGATCCGGTTCGAGGAGGAGAACCGTCGCGTCGTCGCCGAAGGCGGCACGCCGGCCTCCGGTCGTCCGGTGCTCATGGGTATCACCAAGGCGTCGCTGGCGACCGACTCGTGGCTGTCGGCCGCGTCCTTCCAGGAGACCACCAAGGTCCTCACGGAGGCCGCGATCAACGGCAAGAGCGACTCGCTGCGGGGTTTGAAGGAGAACGTCATCATCGGAAAGCTCATCCCGGCTGGTACCGGCATGGACCGTTACCGCAACATCCGGGTGGAGCCGACCGAGGAGGCGAAGGCCGCGATGTACTCCATGGTGGGCTACGAGGGCTACGACGCCGACTACTCGTTCGGCGCGGGCTCCGGCGAAGCGGTCCGCCTGGAGGACTTCGACTTCGGCGGCTACACCAGCTGACCCGTTCGATCCGTCCGGCCCGGCCGTCATGGCCGGGCCGGGTGGATCGGGGGATCGGTGAGGTCTGTGTCGGACCGACCTGTTGGTCGGCTTCGGCCCGAATGCACAGCAGCAGAACCATCCACTACGACGCCGCGGGCGGCGTCCGGCTCGGCGACGGGCCGGGCGACCGCCCGCGACGGGTTACCCGGCAGCTCGGCCGTCGGAGTCCCGGCCGGTTCGGGCAGACCCCGCTTCCAGTCGGCCCGCCGGGCCGGTGCGGAGGGGCCGGTCGGCCCGGCGCGCCGGGAGACGCGTAGCATTCCCCTGGTGTGTAGGGTGTGCGACGGGGCCGGGAACGATCCGTTTTGACCTTCGAGGGCCATGCGGGTAATGTTCGACGTCGTGCCTGGCTGTAGCTGGGCATTCATGTGTGCCCTTGAGGGCGTGCGTGAGGTCTTCAGATCCGTCGTTCGAGGCAATCTCGGCGACTGGGCCCCGTGGCGACACACCCGACCGCGGGGGTCGCGCGGTGAGCCCAGTGAGACGCCGCCGCCGCGAAGACAGTCACACCGGAGAGACAGTCCACCGAGCAGAAGAGGGAACGACGCGGTGCCCACGATCCAGCAGTTGGTCCGCAAGGGCCGCAAGGACAAGGTGTCCAAGAACAAGACGCCGGCGCTCAAGGGTTCGCCCCAGCGGCGTGGCGTGTGCATGCGCGTCTACACCACCACCCCTCGTAAGCCCAACTCCGCTCTGCGCAAGGTCGCCCGTGTGCGGCTGACCAGCCAGATCGAGGTCACGGCCTACATCCCCGGCGTCGGCCACAACCTCCAGGAGCACTCGATGGTGCTCGTGCGCGGTGGCCGGGTGGCGGACCTCCCCGGTGTGCGTTACAAGATCGTCCGCGGCTCCCTCGACACCCAGGGTGTGAAGGGTCGCAAGCAGGCCCGCAGCCTCTACGGCGCCAAGAAGGAGAAGAGCTAATGCCGCGCAAGGGTCCGGCTCCGAAGCGTCAGCCGATCGTCGACCCGGTCTACGCGTCGCCGCTGGTGAGTCAGCTGATCAACAAGATCCTCCGGAGCGGCAAGAAGCAGCTCGCGCAGCGCATCGTCTACACCGCGCTCGAGGGTTGCCGCGAGAAGACCGGCACCGACCCGGTGATCACCCTCAAGCGTGCGCTCGACAACGTGAAGCCGTCGCTCGAGGTGAAGAGCCGTCGTGTCGGTGGTGCCACCTACCAGGTGCCCATCGAGGTCCGCCCCGGTCGCTCGACGACGCTGGCCCTGCGCTGGCTGGTGAGCTACTCCCAGTCCCGCCGCGAGAAGGCCATGTCCGAGCGCCTGATGAACGAGATCCTGGACGCCTCCAACGGGCTCGGCGCGAGCGTCAAGCGTCGCGAGGACACCCACAAGATGGCGGAGTCCAACAAGGCGTTCGCGCACTACCGCTGGTAGACCAGGCGCCTGCTACGGGCAGGACGCGCCGACACCGGCCGCATCTGCTCCCATCTGCCGACTGAACTGCCGAGACCCGAGAGAACCGACTGCCTGATGGCGACCAACCTTCGCACCGTTGATCTGGCCAAGGTCCGCAACATCGGAATCATGGCCCACATCGACGCGGGCAAGACCACCACCACCGAACGGATCCTGTTCTACACCGGCATCACGTACAAGATCGGTGAAGTCCACGAGGGCGCTGCCGTCATGGACTGGATGGAGCAGGAGCAGGAGCGCGGCATCACGATCACGTCCGCCGCGACGACCTGTCACTGGAAAGACAACACGATCACGATCATCGACACCCCGGGCCACGTCGACTTCACCGTCGAGGTGGAGCGCAACCTCCGGGTGCTCGACGGTGCGGTCGCGGTGTTCGACGGCGTCGCGGGCGTCGAGCCACAGTCGGAGACGGTGTGGCGCCAGGCGGACCGGTACAAGGTCCCGCGGATGTGCTTCGTCAACAAGCTCGACCGCGTGGGCGCGGAGTTCCACCGCTGCGTCGACATGATCGTGACCCGGCTCAACGCCGTCCCCGCCGTGCTGCAGCTCCCGCTGGGTGCCGAGGCCGACTTCATCGGGGTCATCGACCTCGTGGAGCAGCGGGCCCTCACCTGGCGCGGAGAGACGCAGAAGGGCGAGGACTACGCGATCGAGGAGATCCCGGCGTCCCACCAGGAGGCCGCAGCCACCTGGCGCGACCGCCTGATCGAGACCGTCGCCGAGGCCGACGACGAGATCATGGAGCTCTACCTCGAGGGCGAGGAGCCCACGGTGCCGCAGCTCAAGGCGGCGATCCGGCGCGCGACCATCGCCGACAAGATCACTCCGGTGCTCTGCGGCACGGCGTTCAAGAACAAGGGCGTGCAGCCCCTGCTCGACGCCGTGATCGACTACCTCCCGTCGCCGCTCGACGTGGGCGCCGTCCAGGGGCACTCGCTCCGCGACGAGTCCGAGATCATCGAGCGCGAGCCCGACGAGGACGGCCCGCTGGCCGCGCTGGCGTTCAAGATCATGAGCGACCCGCACCTCGGCAAGCTGACCTACCTGCGCATCTACTCCGGCACGCTCACCGCCGGCACCCAGGTGCTGAACAGCACCAAGGACCGCAAGGAGCGGATCGGCAAGATCTACCGCATGCACGCCAACAAGCGTGAGGAGATCGAGAAGGCGTCCGCCGGCCAGATCGTCGCGGTGATGGGTCTGAAGCAGACCACCACCGGTGAGACGCTCTGTGGCCCGGAGGCGCCGATCATCCTGGAGTCGATGAACTTCCCGGCTCCGGTGATCTCGGTCGCGATCGAGCCGAAGACCAAGAGCGACCAGGAGAAGCTGTCGGGCGCCATCCAGCGGCTGGCCGAGGAGGACCCGACCTTCCAGGTCCGCACCGACCAGGAGACCGGTCAGACGATCATCTCCGGAATGGGCGAGCTGCACCTGGACATCCTGGTCGACCGGATGAAGCGAGAGTTCCGCGTCGAGGCCAACGTCGGCAAGCCGCAGGTGGCCTACCGCGAGACGATCCGCAACAAGGTCGAAAAGGTTGAGTACACCCACAAGAAGCAGACGGGTGGCTCGGGGCAGTTCGGCCGGGTGATCATCGACCTCGAGCCCACCGGTGGCGAAGGCGACGGCGGCTACGAGTTCGTCAACGCGGTCAGCGGTGGCCGGATCCCGCGGGAGTACATCCCCGCGGTCGACGAGGGCATCCAGGAGGCCATGGAGTTCGGCGTGCTCGCCGGATACCCGATGGTCGACATCAAGGTCACCCTGCAGGACGGCGCCTACCACGACGTCGACTCCTCCGAACTCGCCTTCAAGATCGCCGGCTCGATGGCATTCAAGGAGGCGGCGCGTCGCGCCAAGCCCACCTTGCTCGAGCCGATCTTCAAGGTCGAGGTCACCACACCGGACGACTATCTCGGTGAGGTGATCGGTGACATCAACAGCCGCCGCGGGCATGTCCAGAAGATGGACGAGTTCGCCGGCAACCGGGTCATCACGGCGCTTGTTCCGCTGTCGGAGACCTTCGGGTACGTTGGCGACCTGCGAAGCAAGACCCAGGGTCGTGCCGTGCCCCACATGGAGTTCCACTCCTACGCCGAGGTTCCCAGGACCGTGGCGGAAGAGATTGTGAAGAAGGTACGGGGCGAGTAACCCGCCCACGCCATCAGTCCGTATAGTTCCGCGCCTAGTCCGAACGGCGTAGATAGTAAGAAACCAGGAGGAGCCCGAAGTGGCGAAGGCGAAGTTCGAGCGCACTAAGCCGCACGTCAACATCGGCACCATTGGGCACATCGACCACGGCAAGACGACTCTCACCGCGGCGATCACCAAGGTGCTGCACGAGAAGATGCCGGACGTCAATCCCTTCTACGCCTTCGACCAGATCGACAAGGCGCCGGAAGAGAAGCAGCGTGGCATCACGATCACGATTGCCCACGTCGAGTACCAGACGGAGAAGCGGCACTACGCTCACGTCGACTGCCCTGGTCACGCCGACTACATCAAGAACATGATCACCGGTGCGGCGCAGATGGACGGCGCGATCCTGGTGGTCGCGGCGACCGACGGCCCGATGCCGCAGACGCGTGAGCACGTGCTGCTCGCCCGTCAGGTCGGTGTTCCCTACATCGTGGTCGCCCTGAACAAGGCCGACATGGTGGAGGACGAGGAGATCCTGGAGCTCGTCGAGCTCGAGGTTCGCGAGCTCCTCTCGTCGCAGGAGTTCCCCGGCGACGACGCTCCCGTGGTGCGGGTCTCGGCGCTGAAGGCGCTCGAGGGCGACCCGGAGTGGGCCGACAAGATCATGGAGCTCATGGCGGCCGTCGACGAGTCGGTGCCGGAGCCCCAGCGTGAGATCGACCGTCCGTTCCTGATGCCGGTGGAGGACGTCTTCACCATCACCGGTCGCGGCACGGTCGTCACCGGCCGGGTCGAGCGCGGTGTCCTCAAGGTCAACGAGGAGGTCGAGCTCGTCGGTATCCGTCCGGGCAACGCCCCCAAGACCACGGTGACCGCGGTCGAGATGTTCCGCAAGATCCTCGACGAGGCGCGCGCCGGCGAGAACGTCGGTCTGCTCCTGCGCGGTATCAAGCGTGAGGACGTCGAGCGCGGCATGGTCATCACCAAGCCGGGCAGCACCACCCCGCACACGGAGTTCGAGGCCCAGGTCTACGTGCTCTCGAAGGAGGAGGGTGGCCGTCACAAGCCCTTCTTCAACAACTACCGCCCGCAGTTCTACTTCCGGACCACGGACGTCACGGGTGTCGTCCACCTTCCGGAGGGGACCGAGATGGTCATGCCGGGCGACAACACCGAGATGCGGGTCGAGCTGATCCAGCCCATCGCGATGGAGGAGCAGCTTCGCTTCGCCATCCGTGAGGGTGGCCGCACCGTTGGTGCGGGTCAGGTCACCAAGATCATCAAGTAACACCACCAGCAAGCGGGGTGGACCGCTCCCCAGCGGCCCACCCCGCTTGCTGTGAGGCCCCGATTGGTCAACAAACCGGGGACTCTGGCATACTGCTGCAGTTGCCTACGGCTGGCCGCCGTGGCGTGTTCTGGTGGGGTTCTCTCCCCGGACACTGCCGACACGGAGGTCTCGCCCCTCGAGGGTGCGCCTGGCGCCTCGATCGGAGTCCGATCGAGGTGACGTGGAAGTCGCAGGGCAATGTTCGCGCTCGGCGGGTCCGAGCCTTCGAGATTCCCCACAGCGGATCGCCTCCATGGGATCCATGCGGGCAGGGTGTGCGACACACCCGACCGCGGGGGTCGGAGGACAGACAGCCAGCGCGGGCCGCGGGGCTCCACCCGGGAGCCTGGCGGCGCAGCATCGGGCCGCGGCCAACCGGAGCGAAGCCGGAACAGGCATCTCGGGGGCGAACGGCTCCCGGCGTACGAGAGAAGGACGCGAAACAGCCATGGCGGGACAGAAGATCCGCATCAGGCTCAAGGCCTACGACCACCAGGTCATCGACACATCGGCGCGCAAGATCGTCGACACGGTGACCAGGACTGGCGCGAAGATCGCCGGCCCGGTGCCGCTGCCCACCGAGAAGAACGTCTTCTGCGTCATCCGCTCGCCGCACAAGCACAAGGACAGTCGCGAGCACTTCGAGATGCGGACGCACAAGCGGCTCATCGACATCATCGACCCCACGCCGAAGACGGTCGACTCGCTGATGCGACTCGACCTTCCTGCCGGCGTCGACATCGAGATCAAGCTCTGAGGGACGCACCTATGAGCAGCGTGAACAGTGTGAGCCAAGGCGCGGCCCGTGAGGTACGCGGCCTGTTGGGCGAGAAGATCGGCATGACGCAGGTCTGGGACGACCAGAACCGCCTCGTGCCGGTGACCGTGGTCAAGGCCGGCCCGTGTGTGGTCACCCAGGTGCGCACACCGGACCGGGACGGCTACGCGGCGGTCCAGATCGCGTACGGCGCGATCGACCCCCGCAAGGTCAACAAGCCCGAGCAGGGCCACTTCTCCAAGGCCGGCGTGACGCCGCGCCGCTACACGGTGGAGCTCCGCACGGCGGACGCGGCCTCCTACGACACCGGCCAGGAGATCACGGCCGAGGTGTTCGAGGCGGGCCAGGACGTCGACGTGACGGCCACCAGCAAGGGGAAGGGGTTCGCGGGCGTCATGAAGCGGCACGGCTTCCACGGCCTGCGGGCGAGCCACGGTGTGGAGCGCAAGCACCGCTCCCCGGGTTCGATCGGCGCCTGCGCGACCCCCGGTCGCGTCTTCAAGGGCGTCCGGATGGCCGGCCGGATGGGCGGCGTCCGGGTGACCACCCAGAACGTCACCGTCCACGCGGTGGATGCCGAGAAGGGTCTGGTGCTCCTCAAGGGCGCCGTCCCCGGCGCCCGCGGTGGTCTGGTGCTCATCCGCAACGCGGCGAAGGGAGCGGCCAAGTGACGGCGACGAGCATCGATGTCGTCGACCACACCGGCGGCAAGACCGGTTCGGTCGACCTGCCGGCGGAGATCTTCGACGTCCAGGTCAACGTGCCGTTGATCCACCAGGTCGTGGTGGCCCAGCAGGCGGCGGCCCGTCAGGGCACGCACGCCGCGAAGGGTCGCTCGCAGGTGTCCGGCGGTGGCGCGAAGCCGTACCGCCAGAAGGGCACCGGCCGTGCCCGGCAGGGCTCGCGGCGGGCGCCGCAGTTCGCCGGCGGTGGTGTGGTCCACGGCCCGCAGCCGCGGTCCTACGACCAGCGCACGCCCAAGAAGATGAAGGCCGCCGCCCTGCGCGGTGCGCTGTCCGACCGGGCCCGCCACGGCCGCGTGCACGTGGTGAGCTCGCTGGTCGAGGGCGACGCCCCGTCCACCAAGGCCGCGGTCGCGGCGCTGGCGAAGATCGCCGGCGGCGCGCAGCTCCTGGTCGTGGTCGACCGTGAGGACGCGCTCACCTGGCACAGCCTGCGCAACGTGCCGAGCGTGCACCTGATCGTGCCGGACCAGCTGAACACCTACGACGTGCTCACGTCGGACGAGGTGGTCTTCACCAGCGAGGCGTACGCCACCTTCACCGGTGCGAACGCCACGGACACCACGACTGAGGCAGGGGAGGACGCGTGAGCAACCTGCACAAGGACCACCGCGACGTGCTTGTCGCGCCGGTGATCAGTGAGAAGAGCTACGGCCTCCTCGACCAGAACAAGTACACGTTCCTGGTGAGCCCGAGCGCCAACAAGACCGAGATCAAGATCGCGGTCGAGAAGGTGTTCGACGTGAAGGTGACCGAGGTCAACACGCTCAACCGGCAGGGCAAGCGCCGCCGTACCCGCTACGGCTGGGGTCAGCGGGCGAGCACCAAGCGAGCGATTGTCACCGTGGCCGACGGCCAGCGGATCGACATCTTCGGCGGACCGGTTTCGTAAGGCGAGGACTGACGAATGGCTATCCGTAAGTACAAGCCGACGACACCCGGTCGTCGTGGCGCGAGTGTCGCGGACTTCGCGGAGATCACGCGCACGACGCCCGAGAAGTCGCTGCTGCGCCCCCTTCCGAAGAAGGGTGGCCGCAACAACACCGGCCGGATCACGACCAGGCACCAGGGCGGCGGTCACAAGCGCGCCTATCGCCTGATCGACTTCCGGCGGTTCGACAAGGACGGCGTGCCGGCGAAGGTCGCGGAGATCGAGTACGACCCCAACCGCACCGCCCGGATCGCGCTGCTCCACTACGTGGACGGCGAGAAGCGCTACATCCTGGCTCCGGCCCGGCTCCAGCAGGGGCAGCGGGTCGAGAGCGGGGTCGGCGCCGACATCAAGCCCGGCAACAACCTTCCGCTCCGCAACATCCCGGTCGGCACCACGGTGCACGCGATCGAGCTGCGGCCCGGTGGGGGAGCCAAGATCGGTCGCTCCGCCGGTGCCAGCGTCCAGTTGGTCGCCCGCGAGGGTGCGATGGCGTCGCTGCGGATGCCCTCCGGTGAGATCCGGATGGTGGACGTGCGCTGCCGCGCCACCGTCGGTGAGGTCGGCAACGCCGAGCAGAGCAACATCTCGCTCGGCAAGGCCGGCCGCAACCGCTGGAAGGGCAAGCGGCCGTCGGTGCGCGGTGTCGTGATGAACCCCGTCGACCACCCGCTCGGTGGTGGCGAGGGCAAGTCCTCAGGTGGCCGGCACCCGGTGTCGCCGTGGGGCAAGCCCGAGGGTCGCACCCGCCGCAACAAGCCAAGTGACCGTTTGATCGTCCGTCGCCGCAAGAGCGGCAAGCGGTAAGAGGGAGCCTGAACGATGCCACGCAGCCTCAAGAAGGGCCCCTTCGTCGACGACCACCTGATCAAGAAGGTGGACGCCCAGAACGACAAGGGGAGCAAGCAGGTCATCAAGACCTGGTCGCGCCGCTCGATGATCGTGCCGGCGATGCTGGGCCACACGATCGCCGTTCACGACGGACGCAAGCACGTACCGGTCTTCGTGACCGAGGCGATGGTCGGGCACAAGCTCGGCGAGTTCGCCCCGACGCGGACGTTCCGCGGTCACGAGAAGGACGACCGAAGGAGCCGGCGCCGGTGACCGCCACAGTCAGGAGTGACGCCATGGAAGCGGCCGTGGAGGCCAGGGCCGTCGCGCGATTCGTTCGCATCACCCCGAGGAAGGCCCGCCGGGTCGTCGACCTCATCCGCGGCCACCGGGCCGAGGACGCGGTCAACCTGCTGCGCTTCGCGCCGCAGGCGGCCAGCGAGCCGGTGCTGAAGGTGCTGGAGAGTGCGATGGCCAACGCCGAGCACAACCTCCAGCTCAACCGCGGCACGCTGCGGGTCGTTCGGGCGTACGTCGACGAGGGTCCGACGATGAAGCGTTGGCGTGCCCGCGCTCAGGGTAGGCCCGGACCGCTGGAAAAGCGGACCTGTCACATCACCGTGGTCGTGGAGCCGACAGACGAGCAGCCGGCCGCCGGCCAGCAGAGGAACAGGAGGACCCGCTAGTGGGACAGAAGGTCAACCCGCACGGGTACCGCCTCGGAGTCACCACCGACCACAAGAGCCGGTGGTACGCCGACAAGCTCTACAAGTCCTACATCGCCGAGGACGTGTCGATCCGTCGCCTGCTCACCAAGGGCATGGACCGGGCCGGCATCTCCAAGGTCGAGATCGAGCGCACCCGCGACCGGGTTCGCGTCGACATCTACACCGCACGTCCGGGCATCGTGATCGGCCGGCGTGGTGTCGAGGCCGACCGCATCCGCGGCGAGCTGGAGAAGCTCACCGGCAAGCAGGTGCAGATGAACGTCCTCGAGGTGAAGAACCCCGAGGTCGACGCGCAGCTGGTCGCCCAGGGCGTGGCCGAGCAGCTGGCCAGCCGGGTGGCGTTCCGCCGGGCCATGCGCAAGGCGCTGCAGAGCGCGAACAAGGCCGGCGCGCTGGGGATCAAGGTCCAGTGCTCGGGTCGCCTCGGCGGCGCCGAGATGTCGCGGTCGGAGTTCTACCGCGAGGGCCGGGTTCCGCTGCACACGCTGCGTGCCGACATCGACTACGGCTTCTACGAGGCCCGTACGACGTTCGGCCGGATCGGCGTGAAGGTCTGGATCTACAAGGGCGAGGTCCCGGTCTCCCGGGCCGAGCGTGAGCAGAAGCAGATGGAGGCCCGCAACGCGGCCCAGCGTCGTCCCGGTGGCGAGCGTCCGCCGCGTGGCGGCCGCCGTGGCGGTGGCGCCGGTGGTGGCGAGCGACGTGAGCGGCGCGACAGCGGGCGGCAGCAGCAGCCCGCCGCGGCGAGCACCGAGGCGAGCGCTCCCGAGTCCGCCGGTGCGGCCTCCGGTACGACAAGCACCGGACAGGAGGGCTGACGATGCTCATCCCGCGGAAGGTCAAGCACCGCAAGCAACACACCCCGAAGCGGCGCGGCATGGCCAAGGGCGGCACGTCGGTGGCGTTCGGTGAGTACGGCATCCAGGCCCTGGAGAGCCACTTCGTCACCAACCGGCAGATCGAGGCGGCTCGTATCGCCATGACCCGGCACATCAAGCGTGGCGGCAAGGTGTGGATCAACATCTTCCCCGACCGCCCGCTGACCAAGAAGCCGGCCGAGACCCGGATGGGTTCCGGTAAGGGTTCGCCGGAGTGGTGGATCGCCAACATCAAGCCGGGCCGGGTGATGTTCGAGCTGGCCTACCCCAACGAGCAGGTCGCTCGTGAGGCACTGCAGCGGGCGATTCACAAGCTGCCCATGAAGTGCCGCATCGTGAAGCGTGAGGCAGGTGAAGGCTGATGGCCACGACATCCAAGGCCACTGAGCTGCGCAACCTCGGCGCGGACGAGCTGGCGGACAAGCTTCGCGAGGCGAAGGAAGAGTTGTTCAACCTCCGCTTCCAGGGCGCGACCGGCCAGCTGGAGAGCCACGGCCGGCTGCGCACCGTGCGGCGGGAGATCGCGCGGATCTACACGGTGATGCGGGAGCGCGAGCTCGGCATCACCGCCGCGGTCGAGTCCGATTCGACGGCGGAGGGAGCCGCATGAGCACGAACGAAGAGGTGGGATCGGTGTCCGCCGCGCAGACGGGTGCTACGACGACCGAGCAGAAGCGTGGCTTCCGCAAGACCCGCGAGGGCCTGGTCGTCAGCGACAAGATGGACAAGACCGTTGTGGTCGAGGTCGAGGACCGCGTCAAGCACGCCCTCTACGGCAAGGTCATGCGCCGGACCAACCGGCTCAAGGCCCACGACGAGGCGAACGAGTGCGGCGTCGGCGACCGGGTGCTCCTGATGGAGACCAGGCCGCTGTCGGCGACGAAGCGCTGGCGGATCGTCGAGATTCTCGAGAAGGCCAAGTAAGGATTTCGAGCGGCATCATGCCCGCGAAGACCAGAGCCGATCGGCGACGCCGGTCGTCGAAGAAGTTGGACAGCCGGCGGTGCCGGTTGGGTCGTCCGACAGGGAGACTGTGGTGATTCAGCAGGAGTCGCGACTGAAGGTCGCCGACAACACGGGAGCCAAGGAAATCTTGTGCATCCGCGTCCTCGGCGGCTCCGGTCGGCGGTACGCCGGGATCGGCGACGTCATCGTCGCCACCGTGAAGGACGCCATCCCCGGTGGCAACGTCAAGAAGGGCGAGGTCGTCAAGGCCGTCGTCGTACGCACCGTCAAGGAGCGCCGGCGTCCGGACGGGTCCTACATCCGCTTCGACGAGAACGCCGCGGTCCTGCTGAGGAACGACGGCGAGCCCCGCGGGACCCGCATCTTCGGGCCGGTCGGGCGTGAACTTCGCGAGAAGCGCTACATGCGGATCATCTCGCTCGCTCCGGAGGTGCTCTAGACCATGGCGAATTCGCTGCACATCAAGAAGGGCGACCTCGTACGGGTCACCGTCGGCCGCGACCGTGGGGTCGAAGGCAAGGTGATCGACGTGGACCCGGCCAAGGGCAGGGTCTTCGTCGAGGGCGCCAACCGCGTGAAGCGGCACACGAAGGTGGTCCAGGGCGGCGGCCGTCAGGGCACGACCGGCGGGATCGTGACGCAGGAGGCCTCCATTCCGGTCTCCAACGTCACCCTGCTGGTCGAGGTCGACGGCAAGAAGGTGCCGACCCGGGTGGGCTACGACCGGCGTGAGGTGGAGAAGACCCGCGCCGACGGTTCGACGTACAAGGCCTTCCGCAGCGTGCGTATCGCTCGGAAGACCGGCGAGGAGATCTGATGACGGCTGCGACCGAGGAGCGCGTACAGCCTCGCCTCAAGGCGCGCTACCGCAACGAGATTGCCGGGTCCCTGCGCAAGGAGTTCGGCTTCGCCAACCCCATGCAGGTCCCGACGGTGACCAAGGTCATCGTCAACATGGGTGTCGGTGACGCCGCGCGCGACTCCAAGCTGATCGACGGCGCCGTGCGCGACCTGACCAACATCACCGGCCAGAAGCCGGCGGTCACCCGGGCCCGCAAGTCCATCGCGCAGTTCAAGCTGCGCGAGGGCATGCCGATCGGCACGCACGTGACGCTGCGCGGCGACCGGATGTGGGAGTTCCTGGACCGGTTGCTCTCCCTCGCGCTGCCGCGCATCCGCGACTTCCGGGGTCTGTCGCCCAGGCAGTTCGACGGCCGCGGCAACTACACGTTCGGCCTCACCGAGCAGGTGATGTTCCACGAGATCGACCCCGACCAGATCGACCGGTCGCGTGGCATGGACATCACCGTGGTGACGACCGCATCGAATGACGAGGAGGGGCGCGCTCTCCTCCGGCACCTCGGTTTCCCGTTCAAGGAGTCCTGACGTGGCTAAGACAGCCCTGATCAACAAGGCGAAGGCCAAGCCGAAGTTCGGCGTGCGCGCCTACACCCGTTGCCAGCGGTGCGGTCGGCCGCGTGCGGTCTTCCGCAAGTTCGGTCTCTGCCGGATCTGCGTGCGCGAGATGGGACACCGCGGCGAGCTGCCCGGTGTGACCAAGAGCAGCTGGTAAGCCGACCACAGGCATCGCCTTCCCAACTAGTCACCTCAGGTCCGGAGCCCCGGAAACCGTGGTGAGAAAGTGGCCAGACCTATGAGCATGACCGACCCGATCGCAGACATGTTGACCCGTCTGCGCAACGCCAACCGGGCGTATCACGACACCACCTCGATGCCCTACAGCAAGCTCAAGGCGGGCATCGCCGAGATCCTCCAGCAGGAGGGTTACATCGCCGGCTGGCGGGTCGAGGAGCCGGAGGCCGGCGCGGTGGGCAAGACCCTCGTGCTGCAGCTGCGCTTCGGTCCCAGCCGGGAGCGCTCCATCGCGGGTATCCGGCGGATCTCCAAGCCGGGCCTGCGGGTTTACGCGAAGTCGACCGGCCTGCCGAAGGTGCTCGGCGGACTCGGCATCGCGATCATTTCGACGTCGCAGGGGCTGCTGACAGACCGGCAGGCCACCCAGCGTCGCGTAGGCGGCGAAGTCGTCGCCTACGTGTGGTAACGGGAACGGGAAGGAGGAAGGACACCGCATGTCCCGCATCGGCAAGCTCCCCATCCCGGTGCCCTCGGGCGTCGACGTGGCGATCGATGGCCAGACGGTCACCGTGAAGGGGCCCAAGGGAACCCTGGCGCACACCGTCTCGGCACCCATCACGGTCGTCCAGGACGAAGGACAGCTCGAGGTCAGGCGTCCCGACGACGAGCGCAGGAGCAAGGAGCTCCACGGGCTCAGTCGCACGCTGGTCTCCAACATGATCGTCGGGGTGACGCAGGGCTACGAGCGCAAGCTCGAGATCGTCGGCGTCGGCTACCGGGTGGTGCCCAAGGGCCCCACCCAGCTCGAGCTCTCGCTCGGCTACAGCCACCCGATCACGTTCGACGCCCCCGAAGGCGTGACGTTCGCCGTGGAGACGGCCACCAAGTTCTCGGTCTCCGGGATCAACAAGCAGCAGGTCGGTGAGGTCGCCGCCAACATCCGCAAGCTGCGCAAGCCGGAGCCGTACAAGGGCAAGGGCATTCGTTACGCCGGCGAGCAGGTTCGGCGCAAGGTCGGAAAGGCGGGTAAGTAAGCGATGGCCGCCAGTCTCAGCAGCCACAGGACCGCCAACGCCAAGACGCGCGCGCGTCTGCGCCGCCAGCTGCGGGTGCGGAAGAAGATCTTCGGCACGCCCGAGCGTCCCCGCCTGGTCGTCACCCGATCCGCTCGCCACGTCGTGGCGCAGGTCGTGGACGACACCGCGGGCCACACGCTGGCGTCCGCCTCCACGCTGGAGGCCGACCTGCGTGCCTCGGACGGCGACAAGACCGCGCGGGCCCGCCAGGTCGGCGCGCTGGTCGCCGACCGGGCGAAGGCCGCTGGTGTGTCCGCCGTAGTGTTCGACCGCGCCGGCAACCGGTACCAGGGGCGCGTCGCCGCGCTCGCGGACGGAGCCCGCGAAGCCGGGCTCGAGTTCTGACGTTCGACCAGAAGAAGAGAGGTAACCATGGCTGGACCCCAGCAGCGCCGCGGTAGCGGCACTGGTGACCGCCGGGACCGCCGGGACGAACGTCGGGGCGGTTCGGCGGCGGAGAAGACCGCGTACATCGAGCGGGTCGTCTCGATCAACCGTGTCGCCAAGGTCGTGAAGGGCGGCCGGCGCTTCAGCTTCACCGCGCTGGTCGTCGTCGGCGACGGTGACGGCACCGTGGGCGTCGGTTACGGCAAGGCGAAGGAAGTGCCCTCCGCGATCGCCAAGGGCGTCGAGGAGGCCAAGAAGCACTTCTTCAAGGTCCCCCGTATCCAGGGCACCATCCCGCACCCCGTGCAGGGCGAGAAGGCGGCCGGTGTCGTCCTCCTTCGCCCGGCTTCGCCCGGTACCGGTGTGATCGCCGGTGGACCGGTGCGAGCCGTGCTGGAGTGCGCGGGCATCCACGACATCCTGTCCAAGTCCCTCGGTTCCTCCAACGCGATCAACATCGTCCACGCGACGGTGGAGGCGCTGCGGATGCTCGAGGCGCCGGAGAAGGTCGCGGCTCGCCGCGGTCTGCCGGTCGAGGACGTCGCTCCGGCCGCGTTGCTGCGGGCCCGGGCGGAGGTGAGCGCGTGATGGCGCAGCTCAAGGTCCGCCAGGTCCGATCGACGATCGGCCGCAAGCAGAACCAGCGGGACACCCTCCGGTCGCTCGGGCTCAAGCGCCTGAACGACGTGGTGGTCAAGGAGGACCGTCCGGAGATCCGGGGCATGATCGCGACGGTTTCCCACCTCGTCGCGGTCGAGGAGGTCGACTGACGATGGCTAGCCAGGCCAGGAACAACACGGCCGAGCGGGAGGCCGGCGGTACGCCGCTGCGCGTCCACCACCTGCGGCCGGCGCCCGGCGCGAAGACCGCGCGCACCCGCGTGGGTCGCGGTGAGGGCAGCAAGGGCAAGACCGCCGGGCGGGGCACCAAGGGCAGCAAGGCCCGCGGCAGCATCCCCCCGATGTTCGAGGGCGGCCAGATGCCGCTGCACATGCGGATGCCGAAGCTGAAGGGCTTCAAGAACCCCTTCCGTACCGAGTACCAAGTGGTCAACCTGGACAAGATCAGCGCGCTCTACCCCGACGGCGGCAACGTCACCGTCGAGGCGCTGGTCGCCCACGGCGCGGTCCGCCCGGACCGTCCGGTCAAGGTTCTCGGCACCGGCGAGGTGTCGGCGGCGTTCGAGGTGACTGCCCACAAGTTCTCCCAGAGCGCCCGTGACAAGATCACCGCGGCGGGCGGCACGGTCACCGAGCTGTAGAAGTTCGTCACACACGCGACAAGGTGGGGCGCCACTGGCGGTAAGGTTCCAAGGAACCCCGCCAGGGCGCCCCGTGTGGCGTCGCCGGCCCGAGCGGGCTGTATTGTCCGAGGGAACGTCAGGGCTCCGGGGCGGCGTCGCGTCGGTTCCCAGTGGTGTCCACCGATCACGAGGATCCGCCGCCAGGCGGTACGCAGGAGGACTGGGTGCTCACCGCGTTCGTCAACGCGTTCAAGACGCCGGACCTGCGCAAGAAGCTGCTCTTCACGCTCTTCATCATCGCGTTGTTCCGGGTCGGTTCGGTGCTACCCACCCCAGGGGTGGACGCCGCGGCCGTACGCCGTTGCCTCAACCCCGCGCTGTCGGGTGGTGGCAACAACATCTACGGGATGCTCAACCTCTTCTCCGGCGGCGCACTGCTGCAGCTGTCGGTCTTCGCGCTCACGATCATGCCGTACATCACGGCGAGCATCATCATCCAGCTGCTCACGGTCGTGATCCCACGCCTGGAGACCCTCAAGAAGGAGGGGCACTCCGGCACCCAGAAGATCACGCAGTACACCCGATATCTCACCATCGGCCTGGCGATTCTGCAGTCGACCACGATCGTGGCACTCGCGCGATCGGGCCGGATGTTCCAGGGCTGCAACGAGACGATCATCCCGAACGACAGCATCCTCACCCTGGTGACGATGGTGCTGACCATGACCGCCGGTACCGGCGTGATCATGTGGTTCGGCGAGCTGATCACCGACCGCGGCGTGGGCAACGGCATGTCGGTGCTGATCTTCGTGTCGATCGCGGCGGGCTTCCCGACCGCGCTGTGGGGCATCCGCCAGCAGAAGGGCTGGGTCACCTTCCTCGCGGTGATCGCGATCGGCCTGGTCATCATGGGCGCCGTCATCTACGTCGAGCAGGCCCAGCGCCGGATCCCGGTGCAGTACGCCAAGCGGATGCTCGGCCGGCGCGCCTACGGCGGCAGTTCGACGTACATCCCGCTCAAGGTCAACCAGGCCGGCGTCATCCCGGTGATCTTCGCGTCCAGCCTGCTCTACGTGCCGGTGCTCGCCGCGCAGTTCAATCCGAACGCCCCGTGGGCGCAATGGATCACCACCAACATCTCCCGGGGCGACCACCCGGCCTACATGCTCGGCTTCTTCCTGTTGATCGTGGCGTTCACGTACTTCTACGTGGGCATCACGTTCAACCCGACGGAGGTTGCCGACAACATGAAGAAGCACGGCGGCTTCATCCCGGGCATCCGGGCCGGCAAGCCCACCGAGGATTACCTGCAGTACGTGCTCTCGCGCATCACCGCGCCGGGTTCGCTCTACCTCGGTGTGCTGGCGCTGATCCCGCTGATCGCGTTCGCACTCATCGGGGCCAACCAGAACTTCCCGTTCGGCGGCACGTCCATCCTGATCGTGGTCGGGGTGGGTCTCGACACGGTGAAGCAGATCGAGAGCCAGCTCCAGCAGCGGCACTACGAAGGGTTCCTGCGTTGACGCGCCTGCTCATCATGGGTCCACCCGGCGCGGGCAAGGGCACCCAGGCGAAGAAGATCGCCGAACGACTGCACGTCCCGGCCATCTCGACCGGCGACATCCTGCGGCGCAACGTCGAGGACCGCACGCTCCTCGGCCGGGAGGCGGCCCGCTACCTCGACGCGGGTGAGCTCGTTCCGGACGAGATCATCAACGGCATGGTGCGGGCCCGGCTGGACGAGCCGGACACCGAAGGCGGCTTCCTGCTCGACGGCTACCCGCGCACGCTCGCCCAGGTGGGCACGCTCGACGACATCCTCGCCGACGAGGGGGTGTCACTGGAGCGGGTGCTGGTGCTCACCGTCGACCCCGACGAACTGGTCAAGCGGGTGCTCAACCGCGCCCAGGAGAGCGGCCGCAGCGACGACACCGAGGACGTCATCCGGCGCAGGCTGGAGGTCTACTCCGAGCAGACCGAGCCGCTGCTCGACGTGTACGCCGGACGTGGGCTCCTGGTGCCGGTGAACGGCATGGGCGAGGTCAACGAGGTGACCGAACGGGTGCTGTCCGCGCTCGCGAAGTAAGCGGGGCGACAGGAGGCACCGTGTTCTCAGACCGCAGGCTGCACCTGAAGAAGCCGGCCGAGATCTCGCTCATGCGGGCGGCCGGCCTGGTGGTCGGGCAGACCCTGGAGGCGCTGCGCGCCGCCGTGGCGCCGGGCGTCACCACCGCCGACCTGGACGCGCTGGCGGAGGAACGGATCCGGGCCAGCGGCGCGGTGCCGTCGTTCCTCGGCTACCACGGTTACCCGGCCTCGATCTGCACGTCGGTCAACGACGAGGTGGTGCACGGGATCCCGGGCGGCCGGACCCTGCGTGAGGGCGACCTCATCTCGATCGACTGTGGCGCGATCGTGGAGGGCTGGCACGGCGACGCGGCGATCACCGTCCCGGTGGGGGAGGTGGAGCCGCGGCTGCTCGAGCTCGCCCGGGTCTGCGAGGAGGCCCTGTGGCGCGGACTGGCCGCGGTGCGCGCCGCCGGCCGCCTCAGCGACGTGTCCGCCGCGGTGGAGACCTACGTACGCGGGCAGGGCGACTACGGCATCGTCGAGGACTACGTGGGCCACGGGATCGGCACCCAGATGCACATGCCGCCCAACGTCCCCAACCTCGGCAAGCCCGGCAAGGGCCCGCGGCTGCAGCCGGGGCTGACGATCGCGGTGGAGCCGATGATCACCCTGGGCTCCCAGGACACCGACGTCCTCGAGGACGACTGGACCGTGGTCACCCGTGACGGCGGCACGGCGGCGCACGTGGAGCACACGGTGGCGCTGACGGAGACCGGCCCGTGGGTCCTCACCGCGCTGGACGGGGGAGCGGCGAAGTTCGCCGAGCTCGGAATCGCCGTCGGCGGGCAGGACAGCCAGCCCGTCGGGTAGGGCCGGCATTCTCGATCCGCTTCACGTGGGTACGGCGTACCAGCGACCCGGGTAGCGACACCGATCCCTCGGGTAGGGCGAACCCCACCATGGGTGAGGGGGAGTACTCCCCTCACCCTGGGGGGTCATCCCGGATGCGGTCCCGCACGCGTCCGGGCAGACTGTCCACGTGCCATATGGACCGGACATGCGCGCCTCCGACGACGACCGGGAGAAGATTGCCTCCCGGCTTCGCGACGCGCACGCGGAGGGACGGCTGTCCCTCGGGGAGTTCCAGGACCGCCTGGACGCGCTCTACTCCGCACAGACCTACGGCGAGCTGGAGCCGCTCGTACGCGACCTGCCGGTGACCCGCGCGCCTCGGACCCAGGCGGTGGTTCCCGGCCGGCCGCCGGCCGCCGACCATCCCGCCCGCTCGGCCCGCCGGGACAAGGGGCTCGCGGTCATGTGGACCATCTGGGCGGCGGCCGTGGCGGTCAATCTGGTCGTCTGGCTCCTGGTCAGCATCACCAACGGGCTGGAGTACTTCTGGCCGATCTGGGTGGCCGGCCCGTGGGGCGCGGTCCTGGGCACGATCACCGTGGCCCGGCGGTACGTCCGGGACTGAGCGGGCTCACTCCGGCCCGATCGGGCGTGACCAGGCCTGATCGGGCCTGGTCCGGATGGACGGACACCCGCTGGAAGCAGCTAGGATCGAGACAGCCGCCCGAGCCGGTCGATTCGGCCCGGTTCGGTGGGGTTCCGGTGACATTTCGGGGGCCGGCGAGGGCCGACTGGAGGTCGGTTCGGTGCCGGTTTCGCATCCTGCCCACCTGTGACGTAAACTCTGACGTCGGTCTTTCCCTGCCCAGCGGCTGGTCGATTGTGCGTGGGCGGGCACAGATGCGGGTGGGCAGCGACCAAGACGTACGCCCGCGACGTTCACACAAGCCAGGCGAAGTGCGGAGGACATGCCGAAAAAGGAAGGTGTCATCGAGATCGAGGGCACGGTTGTCGAGGCGCTCCCCAACGCGATGTTTCGCGTGGAGCTCCAGAACGGCCACAAGGTCCTCGCGCACATCAGCGGCAAGATGCGGCAGCACTACATCCGGATCCTTCCCGAGGACCGCGTGGTGGTGGAGCTCTCACCCTACGACCTGACTCGTGGGCGGATCGTCTACCGCTACCGCTAAGCAGCAGCGGGGGTGCCGCCCCCGTGGAGCCGACATTCCCGTACGCGGGGCCAGCCCGCCGAGTGGACTGATGGGAGCAGCGCTCCCGTCCGGAGAAGAAGTCATGAAGGTCCAGCCCAGCGTCAAGAAGATCTGCGACAAGTGCAAGGTGATCCGGCGGCACGGCCGGGTCATGGTGATCTGCGAGAACCCACGGCACAAGCAGCGCCAGGGCTGAGCCTGGCGCGGTTCGCCGGCGGGTGCGGTTCGCCACACCCAACCAAGCGTGACCGCTCATCGGTGCATCCGCACCGGTGTCACCCCCGGTCGGAGGCCGGGGCCCGGTCGGAACGCCGGAGTCGAAACGGCTCGGCGTTCCAGGGCAGACCGGGACGCGGCACGTGAGCTAGACCTCCGCCAACCGAAAGGAAACCTGCCCCACATGGCACGACTCGTCGGTGTCGACCTTCCGCGCGACAAGCGCATCGAGGTGGCACTCACCTACATCTTCGGCATCGGTCGCACCCGCGCCCTGGAGACGCTGGACGGAACCGGGGTCAACCCCGACCTCCGCGTCCACCAGTTGGGCGACGAGGAGCTCGTGAAGCTCCGCGACTGGATCGAGGCGAACTACCGGACCGAGGGTGACCTCCGTCGTGAGGTCTCCGCCGACATCCGGCGCAAGATCGAGATCGGTTGCTACGAGGGCGTGCGGCACCGCCGCGGTCTCCCCGTACACGGTCAGCGCACGCGCACCAACGCGCGCACCCGTAAGGGCCCCAAGAAGACCGTCGCCGGGAAGAAGAAGCCGGGCCGCAAGTAGGCCGCAGGCTCCACCAGCCCGCAACGTCAACCGATTCCGGGACTTGATCCCCACCTCGATTTCAGGAGTTTGCCGAGCTCATGCCTCCCAAGAGCAGGACCGCCGGCGCCGCCAAGAAGGTGCGCCGCAAGGAGAAGAAGAACATCGCCTTCGGGCACGCGCACGTGAAGAGCACGTTCAACAACACGATCGTGACCGTCACCGACCCCAACGGTTCGGTGATCGCCTGGGCCAGCGCCGGCACCGTGGGCTTCAAGGGCTCGCGCAAGTCGACGCCGTTCGCCGCCCAGATGGCCGCCGAGGCGGCCGCTCGCCGGGCCATGGAGCACGGCATGAAGAAGGTCGACGTCTACGTCCGCGGTCCGGGCTCCGGCCGCGAGACCGCGATCCGCTCCCTCACGGCTACCGGCCTCGAGGTGGGCACGATCCAGGACGTCACCCCCGTGCCCCACAACGGATGCCGCCCGCCGAAGCGGCGTCGCGTCTGATCCGGCCTGCGCGTATCACGAAGGAGTAGGACTCAACCATGGCCCGTTACACCGGTCCGATGAGCAAGAAGTCGCGCCGACTCGGAATCGACCTCGTCGGCGGCGACAAGGCGTTCGAGCGCCGTCCCTACCCGCCTGGCCAGCACGGCCGCGGGCGCATCAAGGAGAGCGAGTACCTCCTGCAGCTGCGGGAGAAGCAGAAGGCCCGCTACTCCTACGGCATCCTGGAGAAGCAGTTCAGCAAGTACTACGCGGAGGCCCACCGCCGTGCGGGCAAGACCGGTGACAACCTGCTGCAGCTGCTGGAGTGCCGGCTCGACAACGTGATCTACCGCGCGGGCATCGCCCGTACGCGGCGCCACGCCCGGCAGCTGGTCGTGCACGGCCACTTCCAGGTCAACGGCCAGAAGGTCAACGTGCCGAGCTACCAGGTCAGTGCACACGACGTGATCGACGTACGAACGAAGTCGCGTGAGTCGACGCCGTTCGTCATCGCCCGCGAAACCCACGGCGAGCGCCCCGTTCCCGGCTGGCTGGAGGTTCTCCCCGGCAGCCTTCGGGTCCTCGTCCACCAGCTCCCGGTCCGGTCCCAGATCGACATCCCGGTCCAGGAGCAGCTGATCGTCGAGTACTACTCGAAGGTCTGATCCCAACCCCCGGGGGCCACGCGGCCCCCGGGGTACCACCATTCGCGACGTCATATGGCGGATGTCGCGGAAAGGAACGAAACATGCTCATCGCACAGCGACCGTCCCTGACCGAGGAAGTCGTCGACGAACACCGTTCGCGGTTCGTCCTCGAGCCGCTCGAGCCCGGCTTCGGTTACACGCTCGGCAACTCCCTGCGGCGCACGCTGCTGTCGTCGATTCCCGGCGCGGCGGTGACCAGCGTCAAGATCGACGGCGTCCTGCACGAGTTCTCCACCATCCCCGGGGTGAAGGAGGACGTGACCGAGGTCGTCCTCAACCTCAAGGAGCTCGTCGTCTCCAGCGAGCACGACGAGCCGGTGACGATGTACCTCCGCAAGCAGGGCCCCGGTGACGTCACCGCGGCCGACATCGCGCCCCCGGCCGGTGTCGAGGTGCACAACCCGCAGCTGCAGATCGCCACCCTGAACGGCAAGGGCAAGCTGGAGATGGAGCTGGTCGTCGAGCGCGGCCGCGGCTACGTCTCCGCCGTCCAGAACAAGCGAGCGGACGCCGAGATCGGCCGGATCCCGGTCGACTCGATCTACTCGCCGGTCCTCAAGGTCACCTACAAGGTCGAGGCGACCCGCGTTGAGCAGCGCACCGACTTCGACCGGCTGATCGTCGACGTCGAGACCAAGCCGAGCATGCGCCCGCGTGACGCGGTGGCCAGCGCCGGCAAGACCCTGGTCGAGCTGTTCGGGCTGGCCCGGGAGCTGAACGTCGACGCGGAGGGCATCGACATCGGTCCGTCGCCGGTGGACGCCCAGCTCGCGGCCGACCTGGCCCTTCCGGTCGAGGACCTCAACCTCACCGTCCGGTCGTACAACTGCCTCAAGCGCGAGGGCATCCACACCGTGGGTGAGCTGATCTCGCGCAGCGAGCAGGACCTGCTGGACATCCGCAACTTCGGCGCCAAGTCGATCGACGAGGTGAAGCAGAAGCTGGTCGGCATGGGCCTGTCCCTCAAGGACAGCGCGCCCGGGTTCGACCCCACGGCGGCGGTCGACTCCTTCGACGAGGAGGAAGAGAGCTACGCCGAGACCGAGCAGTACTGAGGCGCGAAGCGCCTGACGTACCGCCCGGTCGCCAGCAGTTTGTGACCCCACCCACCCGCGGGCGAGACCTCCGCGTACTCGCCCGCACTGCCACCGGTACCTGATCCGGCCGGTGCAGGAAGGAGAACCTGTTCGATGCCTACTCCCACCAAGGGCGCCCGTCTGGGCGGCAGCGCTTCGCACGAGCGGCTGATGCTGGCCAACCTCGCGACGTCGCTGTTCCGTCACGGCCGCATCACCACGACGGAGACCAAGGCCCGTCGGCTGCGCCCGTTCGCGGAGCGGCTGGTCACCAAGGCCAAGCGAGGTGACCTGCACGCGCGTCGTCAGGTGCACTCGGTGATCCGCGACAAGCAGGTCGTGCACACGCTGTTCGCCGAGATCGGCCCGGGCTTCGAGAGCCGCCCGGGCGGGTACACCCGTATCACCAAGATCGGCCCGCGCAAGGGCGACAACGCGCCGATGGCGGTGATCGAGCTGGTCGAGAGCGGCCCGATCACCTCCAGGTCGCCGAGCGGCAACCGCGCCGCGACGACGACGCCGGCTCCGGCCGCGGCCGCCACCGAGGAAGAGACCACGACCGAGGCGCAGGCCCCGGCGCAGGACACCTCGGCGGAGACCCCGGCGCAGGACTCGGCCGACTCCAGCGGCGCCGAGCAGGCCGGTGAGGGCGACCAGGACGGCAAGTCCTGACGGCCGACCGACCACCCGCGCACGACGAGCCCGCTGTGCCTCCCACCCAGGAGGACGGCGGGCTCGCGTGCCTTCCGGGCAAGCCGAGCGACCGGGCCGAGGCGGGGGAGCGGGCCGGGCAGGACGACCGGCGTGAACCGGCTGTGCGCCTGCGCCTGGACGTGTCCTACGACGGCACCGACTTCGCCGGCTGGGCCGCCCAGCCGGGACAGCGCACGGTTCAGGGTGAGCTGGAGGAGGCACTGGTCCGGGTGCTGCGCCTGCCCGGCCCGGCCGCGGTCACCTGCGCGGGCCGCACCGACGCGGGCGTGCACGCCCGCGGCCAGGTGTGTCACGTCGACGTACCCTCCGCGTCCTTCACGGCGGCGTCGGGCCGGTCCACCCGCAGCCCCGAGCGCGCGCTGACCACCCGGCTGCTCGGCGCCCTCCCGCCGGACGTGCGCGTCAGGGACGTGCGGGTGGCCCCCATCGGTTTCGACGCCCGCTTCTCCGCGCTGTGGCGGCGCTACGCCTACCGGGTCTGCGCCGACCCGGCCGCGGAGGATCCGCTCCGCCGGCACGAGGTGCTCCAGCACCACCGCCGGCCGCTGGACCTGGCCGCCATGAACGCCGCCGCCGGCCGGCTGCTCGGCGAGCACGACTTCGCCGCGTTCTGCCGGCGCCGGGAGGGCGCCACCACGATCCGCCGGCTCCTGGAGCTCGGGTGGGACCGCGAACCATCGGGGCTGCTGGCCTGCCGGGTGGTGGCGGACGCGTTCTGCCACTCGATGGTCCGGGCGCTGGTGGGTGCCCTCCTGCGGGTGGGCGAGGGCGGACGTCCGGTCGATTGGCCGGCGCAGGTGCTGTCCGGGCGCGTCCGCGACTCCGGTGTGCACGTCGTACCGGCGCGTGGGCTGACGCTGGAGGAGGTCGGCTACCCGCCGGCCGAGGAACTCGCCGCCAGGGCGGAGCAGGCCCGCCGAAGGAGGACACCGGCACCGTGAGCGACCACTACTTCGCCGCCACCCCGGGGTCGAAGGCCACGCCCCGGACCGTGACGTTTTCGGCGTACGGACAGACGTACACGCTGGGGTCCTCGACCGGTGTCTTCTCCGGCGACCGGCTCGACCTCGGCACCTCGGTGCTGTTGCGTGAGGTGACGCCGCCCGCGCAGCCGGGCGTCCTCCTCGACCTCGGCTGCGGCTGGGGCCCGATCGCGAGCGTGCTGGCGACCCAGGTTCCGGGCAGCACCGTGTGGGCGGTGGACGTCAACACCCGGGCGCTGGACCTCACCCGCGACAACGCCGACCGACTGGGGGTCGCCGACCGGGTCCGGGTGGCCGCGCCCGACGACGTACCCGACGACGTACGTTTCGACCAGATCTGGTCCAACCCGCCGATCCGGATCGGCAAGCCGGCCCTGCACGCGCTGCTCGAACGCTGGCTGCCCCGGCTCGCGCCCGGCGGGGTGGCCTGGCTGGTGGTGGGCCGCAACCTCGGTGCGGACTCCCTCCAGCGGTGGCTGGCCGAGCAGGGCTGGCGGTGCGAGCGGCACGCCAGCGCCAAGGGGTTCCGCGTGCTCGCCGTACGACCGCCCGCCTGACGGCCCGCCCGGCCGCCCGGCTGACCGCCCGCCTGTCGGCTGCCTGACGGACAGCGGGAACGAACCCGGCGAACTCCGGCATCCGCGGCCCTTGCGCGGACCGAGGCGGAAAACGAGTTCGCTCCCGGCGCGCGCGACCGTCACACTTGGGTCCCGTGGGACATGTGGATGTGGCCGGGATCAGGTACGAGCTCCCCGACGGCAGGGTGCTGCTGGACGACGTGTCGTTCCGCGTCGGCGAGGGCGCCAAGGTCGCCCTGGTCGGTGCGAACGGCTCGGGCAAGACCACTCTGCTGCGGATCGTCGCCGGTGACCTCGCCCCCCACGACGGCGCGGTGACCCGGGGTGGTGGCCTGGGGGTGATGCGGCAGTTCGTCGGAAGTGTGCGCGACGCCACCACCGTGGCCGAGCTGCTGCTGTCGGTGGCACCGCCGCGGATCCGCGAGGCGGCGGCCGCGGTCGACCGCGCCGAGCTGGCGATGATGGAACGCGACGACGAGCGGACCCAGCTGCGTTACGCACAGGTCCTGTCGGACTGGGCGGACGCAGGCGGGTACGACGCCGAGGTGTTGTGGGACGTGTGCTGCACCGAGGCGATCGGCCTGCCCTTCGACCGGGCGCGCTACCGCGAGGTGCGCACGCTGTCCGGCGGTGAGCAGAAGCGGCTGGTGCTGGAGGCGCTGCTGCGCGGACCCGACGAGGTGCTGCTGCTCGACGAGCCGGACAACTACCTCGACGTCCCCGCCAAGCGGTGGCTGGAGGAGCGGCTCAGGGAGAGCCAGAAGACCGTGCTGTACGTCTCCCACGACCGCGAGCTGCTGGCCAACACCGCCACCAGGGTAGTGACGGTCGAGCTGGGTGCGGCCGGCAACACCGCCTGGACCCACCCGCAGGGGTACGCGAGCTACCACCAGGCACGGCGGGACCGGTTCGCCCGGCTGGAGGAGTTGCGCCGTCGCTGGGACGAGGAGCACCAGAAGCTCAAGGACCTGGTGGCGCTGTACAAGCTCAAGGCCACGCTCAACGACGGCGCGGCCGCGGCGTACAAGGCGGCACAGACCCGGCTGCGGAAGTTCGAGGAGAAGGGCCCGCCGCAGGCGGTGCCGCGCGAGCAGAACGTCAAGGTGCGGTTGCGCGGGGGCCGCACCGGCAAGCGAGCGGTGGTGTGCACCGACCTGGAGCTCACCGGTCTGATGAAGCCGTTCGACCTGGAGGTGTGGTACGGCGAACGCGTGGCCGTGCTGGGCTCCAACGGCTCGGGCAAGTCCCACTTCCTGCGGTTGCTGGCCGCCGGCGGCACGCTGCCCGAACGCGAGCACCTGCCGGTCGGGGACGCGGTGATCACCCCCGTCGCGCACACCGGTCGCGCGAAGCTGGGCGCCCGGGTGCGACCGGGCTGGTTCGCGCAGACGCACGAGCATCCCGAACTCGTCGGCCGCACCCTGCTGGAGATCCTGCACCGCGGGGACGAGCACCGCGCGGGGATGCCGCGGGAGGAGGCGGCCCGGGCGCTGGATCGCTACGAGCTCGCCGAGGCCAGTGAGCAGACCTTCGACTCGCTGTCGGGCGGCCAGCAGGCACGGCTGCAGATCCTGTTGCTGGAGCTGTCCGGTGCGACGTTGCTGCTGCTGGACGAGCCGACGGACAACCTCGACGTGGCGTCCGCGGACGCGCTGGAGGAAGGGCTGGCGTCGTACGCCGGAACTGTGCTGGCGGTGACGCACGACCGGTGGTTCGCGCGCGGGTTCGACCGGTTCCTGGTGTTCGGCGCCGACGGGGAGGTCTACGAGTCCGACGAACCGGTGTGGGACGAGGGCCGGGTCCGCCGCGTGCGGTGACTCAGCGGAGGTACGCCGGTCCGGCACGGACATGTGCCGGACCGGCGACCCTGTTTCGGGGGAGGCCCTAGACGGGTTGGACGCTTTCCACCAGCAGGTCGGAGACGCAGAACCCTTCGGGGGAGAAGTCGTTCGTCCACCCGTCGTGCAACAACGTGTCGCGCAGGACGTCGGCCGAGGCGCGGTAGTCGACCGCGACGGTCGAGGCGAGTGCCACCAGGGTCAGCTGCGGCAGCGCCGCGCGCACGATCTCGGCCAGCCCGTCGGTGACGAACGCGAGCGGGAACAACGCGGAGGCGATCCCGGTGGCCTCGCCGTTGCGGACGACGATCCACTCCTCGTCCGGCGGCTCGTAGGCGGTGAGGCTCAACCCGTACGCGCGGACCAGGGACCGAAAGGCCGATCCGGCGCTCTCCCGTCCCCAGTTCGGCAGTGGTGTCTGCCAGGGCGTGGTGCCTCGCCAGAGGCGGAGCACGGGGTCAAGGTCGATCATCGCAGGCGATGATTCCCCCGGTCGGGACGGGGAAACGAGCCGAGGGGCGCTTTCCGTCCGACAGCGAAAGCCGGTGCTTCGTACGCGATCGTCCGATCCGTCCCGTCGGTTCTCCGCAGCGGCCCGGCCGGCCGTCAGCGAACCCTCGGGCTCGGCATCGAGCTGGGCATCGGGCTGTGCGGCGGTCCGTACGTCGGGGTGGGTGAACGCGGCGCCGGCCCGGGTTGGGTGGGAAGTGCGGTCCCGGGCCGACCGGGCGTCGGACCGGGCGTGCCACCGGATGTGCTCCCAGTTGTGCCTTCGGGTGTGCCGGAACCGTCGGAGGCGGCGGGTAGGGCCGCCGGGCGCAGGGTGAGCCGGATGATCCGGTCGTCGGCGGCCACCGGCTGGTTGCGCCCGTCCCGGTTGGAGGTGGTGAGCCAGACGCTGCCGTCCGGTGCGACCAGCGCCGCCCGCAGCCGGCCGTACTTCCCGATCAGCGCCGCCAGCGGCCGCCCCAGCACACCGGCGGCCGGGCGCCAGCGGATGCTCGCCTCGCCCGTGCCTACGCCGACGATGCGGGTGCTGGCGAAGTCCACCGGCCGGCCCAGGTCGACCAGGTAGATCCGCTGCCCGCGCAGGCAGGTGATCAGTGCGGCGTGTCCGATGATCGCGATGCCGTTGGTGACGCCGACTTCGGGCCGCCACACGGCGAGCGGGTTGGTCATGCCCGCCATCCGGCCCATGCCCTGCACCTTCGGCCAGCCGTAGTTGCGGCCCGGCTGGATGAGGTTGAGCTCGTCCCACATCGACTCGCCGATCTCCGCGACGTACATCCGGCCGCTCGCGTCCCAGGCCATTCCCTCGGGGTTGCGGTGACCGTACGACCAGACCAGGGAGTCGGGGAACGGGTTGCCGGGCGGGGGCCTGCCTTCGGTGGTCATCCTCAGGATCTTCCCGCCGAGGCTGTGCACGTCCTGGGACGCGCCCGCCTTGGAGGCGTCGCCTGTACTGGCGTACAGATAGCCGTCCGGGCCGAACGCCAGGCGGCCGCCGTTGTGCACGCCGGCCAGCGGGATGCCGGTGACGATGGCCTCCGGCCGGGGCCGGGGGCCGACGAGGCGCAGCCGGGCGATCCGGTTGTCCTGTTTCGTCGTGTAGTAGACGAACACCGTCCTGTCGCGAGCGAAGCGGGGCGAGGCCGCGATGCCGAGCAGGCCGCCCTCGTTGTTGGAGTACACGCCCTCGACCGTGGTCAGCGGCCTGACGGTCAGCTCGCCGCTCGCGGTGCGTCCCGGCCCGACCCGGAGGATGCGGCGCCTGGCGCGTTCGGTCACCAGGGCGCTGCCGTCGGGCAGGAACGCCACTCCCCACGGGATGTCCAGATGAGTGACGAGTGTCCGCTGGGACGCGATCAGGTTGTCACCCCGCACCGCGTTCTTCGGAGCGCGCAGATACGCGAAGCTCGTCGGCTTCGGTCCGTTGAGCACGGTGGGGGTCGGTGAGGGGGTAGGTGAGGGAGCCGCGACCGGCAGCACCGCACACGCGGTGACCAGTCCGGCCAGTACGACCGCGGCGGCGACCGCTCCGGTCGCCGCGCCCACCGCGTTCGCCCCGGCCGCCCTGACCGCGCCGATCGCCCTTACCGCCCCGGTCGGCCGGAACGTCACGGTCGTCCCGGCGCGGCGACGACGAGCGGCGAGCACCACCTCAGCCTAGTTGCCGAACGTGCGCGGGCGGTGACCATTCGCATGTGCCCGGGGGCCTACGGAACCAGGCCAAGCGGGGGTATCCTGCTCATCGGAGCCGAGCCTGGACGGTGGCCGGAGGCGATCCCCGGGCCCACCCAGGGGCAGAACCCGGACCCATTTTGACCAGTCCGCCGAGCCCCGAGTATTCTGGGCGGTCGTTGCGCCTGCTGGCTGCTGCCATGTGCGAGCGCACTCTCCGTTCCGGAGAAGTTCGACACCAAGACCAGCCGTGTCGCCATGGCACGGCTCACCCCGACGATCAGCGAAGGTCGACGACTGTGCGCACCTACAGCCCCAAGCCCGGCGACGTCCCACGCGAGTGGCACGTCATCGACGCCTCCGACGTCGTCCTCGGTCGGCTCGCGAGCCAGGCGGCGACGCTGTTGCGCGGCAAGCACAAGCCGACCTTCGCGCCGCACGTGGACACCGGCGACTTCGTCGTCATCGTCAACGCCGAGAAGGTCGCGCTGTCCGGCAACAAGCGCGAGACCAAGTTCGCCTACCGGCACTCCGGTTACCCGGGCGGGCTCTCCGCGGTTCCTTATGGCGAACTGCTGGAGAAGGACCCCCGTAAGGCGATCGAGCGTGCGGTGTGGGGAATGCTTCCCAAGAACCGCCTGAGCCGGAAGCTGCTGAAGAAGCTGAAGGTCTACGCGGGCCCCAACCACCCGCACCAGGCCCAGCAGCCGCAGACCTACGCCATCACCCAGATTTCGCAGTAACCGACTGCGCCGAAGTGAGGAATCCCGTGGCTGAGTCCACCACCACTGTCGAGGCCGAGGGCGCGACCGTCGAGGGCGCCGCCGGCCAGACCGAGGGCGACGCGACCGTCGCCTACAGCTCCGAGAGCGCTCCCGAGGCCGCTTCGGCCGCGCCTCGCCCGGCTGCCATCGGCCCGGCCGCCGCGACCGGTCGTCGCAAGGAGGCCGTGGCACGGGTGCGGGTCTTCCCCGGCAGTGGCCAGTGGCGGATCAACGGCAAGACGCTGGACCAGTACTTCCCCAACAAGGTCCACCAGCAGCACGTCAACGAGCCGTTCGTCCTGCTCGACCTGGACGCTCAGTACGACGTGATCGCTCGCATCGACGGCGGCGGGGTCACCGGCCAGGCCGGTGCGCTGCGGCTCGGCATCTCCCGGGCGCTGAACGAGGTCGACGCCGAGGCCAACCGCCCGCCGCTGAAGCGCGCCGGCATGCTGACGCGTGACCCGCGGGCCAAGGAGCGTCGCAAGGCCGGCCTGAAGAAGGCCCGCAAGGCTCCCCAGTACTCCAAGCGGTAAGTCCTCACCGTGGGCCGGCTGTTCGGCACCGACGGGGTGCGGGGGCTCGCCAACGGCGAGCTCACCGCCGAACTCGCCCTCGACCTGTCGGTCGCTGCGGCGCACGTGCTCGGCGAGGTCGGCGCGTTCGAGGGACACCGGCCACGGGCAGTGGTCGGCCGTGACCCGCGTGCCTCCGGGGAGTTCCTGGAGGCCGCGGTCGTAGCAGGCCTGGCGGGCGCCGGCATCGACGTCGTACGTCTCGGCGTCATCCCGACGCCCGCGGTCGCACACCTGACCGACGCCATGGGCGTCGACGTCGGCGTGATGCTGTCCGCGTCGCACAACCCGATGCCGGACAACGGCGTGAAGTTCTTCTCCAAGGGCGGGCACAAGCTCGACGACACCCTCGAGGACCTCATCGAGGCCCGCCTGCGCGAGCCCTGGCAGCGTCCCACCGGCGCGGGCGTGGGCCGGGTCACCGACGACCGGGACGGGTTCGACGCCTACGTCGCCCACCTGGTGCGGTCGGCGCCCAACCGCCTCGACGGGCTCCGGGTCGTGGTCGACTGCGCCAACGGCGCCGCCTACCGCACCGCACCGGAGACCCTGGGCCGGCTGGGTGCGAACGTGACCGCGATCCACGCCGAGCCCGACGGCCTGAACATCAACGACGGCTGCGGCTCCACGCACCTGGAGTCGCTGATCGCCGCGGTCGCCGAGCACCGAGCCGATGTCGGCATCGCCCACGACGGTGACGCCGACCGGTGCCTCGCGGTCGACCGGTTCGGCAACGTCGTCGACGGCGACCAGATCCTGGCGATCCTCGCCCTCAGCCTGCGCGACGCCGGCCGGCTCGCCTCCGACACCGTGGTCGCCACCGTGTTGAGCAACCTCGGGTTCTCCCAGGCCATGCAGCGTGAGGGCATCGCGGTCGAGCAGACCAAGGTCGGCGACCGGTACGTCCTGGAAGCCATGAAGGCCGGCAAGTTCAACCTCGGTGGCGAGCAGTCCGGGCACGTCGTCCTGCTCGACCACGCCACCACCGGCGACGGTGTACTGGCCGCGGCGCACCTGCTGGCGCGGATGGCGTCCACCGGACGGCCGCTGGACGAGCTGGCCTCGGTGATGACCAGGCTTCCGCAGGTCATGGTCAACGTCCGTGGCGTCGACCGGACCCGTGCCGACGCCGACCCCGACGTGGCCGCCGCGGTGGCTGCCGCGACCGCCGAGCTCGGGGAGACCGGCCGGGTCGTACTCCGGCCCTCGGGCACCGAGCCCGTCGTACGGGTCATGGTCGAGGCGCCGACGGTCGAACACGCGCAGCAGGTGGCCGACCGGCTCGCCCAGACGGTTCAGCGCGCGCTGGCTCTGTAGGCCGGCGGCGTAGCACCACACCTCGACGGACCGGACCGGCTCTCGGCCGGCCGGAGTCCGGCCCCTTTTCGGTACGGCAACGGGAGGTTGACACGTGCGGCTCACCAAGCTCGGACACGCCTGCGTACGGCTGGAGAAGGACGGCGCGACCCTGGTCGTCGACCCCGGGACGTGGAGCGGTCCGGAGGCGCTGGACGGCGCGGACGCGGTCCTCGTGACCCACGAGCACTTCGACCACGTGGACGTCGACGGCGTACGGGCGGCACTGCGCGCCAACCCCCACCTTCGGGTCTGGACGCACGCCGGAGTGGCCGCACAGCTCGGTGCCGGGAGCGACGAGGACGGCGGCGAACGCGTACGCGTGGTGCGGGCCGGCGACCGGTTCGAGTGCGCCGGCTTCGAGGTCTCGGTGCACGGCGCCGAACACGCCCTTCTGCACAAGGAGATCCCGGTGGTGCCGAACGTCGGCTTCCTCGTCGACCACGAGGTCTTCCACCCCGGCGACTCCTTCACCGTGCCGGACGAGCGGGTGCGGACCCTGCTCCTGCCGGTCGACGCGCCCTGGCTCAAGGCCTCGGAATTGATCGACTACGCGCGGGCCGTCGCACCGGAGCGGGCGTACGCCATCCACGACGCCATGGTCAACGAGAAGGGTGCGATGGTGGTGGACAACTGGCTGGGCGTCGCCGCGCGGCCGCTGGACGCGACCTTCACCCGGCTGCAGCCGGGTACCGGCGTCGACCTGTGACGCGTTGACGAAACGCCGTTGCGGGGCGGAAGTCGGTCGTGACAGGCTCCCCGCGTGCGCGAAGACAACGACGTCCAAGAGCAGACGAAGCCGGGCAGTGGTGGCGAGGCGTATGACGCCGCGCCGGTGACGATCTCGCCGGTCGACATCGGCGACGACGCCGCCATGGCCCGCTGGCACAAGGTGTTCCACACCGGCCTGATGGCAGGCCTGCTGGACCCGCCCGCGTGGACCCTCCCGGAAGTCCTGGTCCTCTACCGTTCGCCGGACTCCAGCATGCGCAGGGAGGCGTTCGTCGCCGTCGACGGCAGTGGCGAGGTCGTCGGTGCGGGCGAGCTCCAGCTCCCGCTGCGGGAGAACCCACGGCTGGCGATCTTCGAGATCGGAGTCCCACCGGAGCACCGGCGGCGAGGCGTGGGCGGCGCGTTGTACGCCCACGTCGCCGAGCGGGCGCGTGCCGAGGGCCGCTCCAGCCTGATGACCGAGGTGAACGTCCCCGACGGCGCACCGCAGGAGGAGTGGCCGGGTGTGGCGTTCGCCCACAGGGTCGGCTTCACCCTGCGCAACACCGAGCTGCGCCGGCAGTTGCGGCTGCCGGTCGAGCCGGTGCACCTGCGCACGCTCGCCGGCAAGGCCGCCCAGCGCGCGTCGGACTACCGGTTGGTGTCCTGGTCGGGTCCGTGTCCCGCGGAGTACGCCGAGCAGTACGCCGAGCTCAAGGGCCGGCTGTCGGTGGACGCACCGATGGGTGACATGGACTACGAGCAGGAGGTCTGGGACGTCGCCCGGCTGCGGGAGAGCGAGGATCGCGCGGCCGCACAGGGCCGGGCCCTGCACACCACCGTCGCCGTCGCGCCGGACGGAACCCTCGCCGGCCACACCCAGCTCGCCGTACCCCGGCACGAGCCCGGCCGGGCCTACCAGTGGGACACCCTGGTGCTCGCCGCGCACCGCGGTCACCGGCTCGGCCTGGCGCTGAAGGTCGCCAACACCCGGGCGCTGGCGGAGGCGCACCCGGAGGTGGCCCGCATCGACACCTGGAACGCCGTGCAGAACGGCCCGATGGTGGCGGTGAACGTCGAGCTCGGCTACCGGATCATGGACTACTGCCAGGAGTGGCAGCGCGACCTGTAGCCCGGCCGCTCAGATCTTGCGGAGCCGCACCCGGGTCACCGAGTGGTCTGAGCCCTTGTGCAGCACCAGCCGGGCCCGTCCTCTGGTGGGCTGGACGTTCTGTTCGAGGTTGGGGCCGTTGATGGTGTCCCACAGCCGGCAGGCGCGCTCGACCGCCTCGGCGTGGCTGAGGTCGGCGTACCTGCGGAAGTACGACTCCTCGTCGCGGAACGCCGTCTCCCGCAGCGCCAGGAACCGCCTGACGTACCACTCGCGGACGTCGGCGGGCGAGGCGTCGAGGTAGATCGAGAAGTCGAAGAAGTCACTCACCGCGAGGCCGCGCCGTCCGTCCTCGTGGGCGCGCGCCGGTTGCAGGACGTTCAGGCCCTCGATGAGCAGGATGTCCGGTGCGCGCACCTCGAGACGCTTGTCCGGAACGATGTCGTACTTCAGGTGCGAGTAGACCGGCGCGGTGACCACCGGGGCACCGGACTTCACCGCCACCACGAACCTCAGCAGCGCCCGCTGGTCGTAGGACTCGGGGAAACCCTTGCGCTGCAGGAGGCCCCGGCGTTCCAGTTCGGCGTTCGGGAGCAGGAAGCCGTCGGTGGTGACCAGCGAGACCCGCGGGTGGTCCGGCCAGCGGGCGAGGAGCTCGCGCAGCAGCCGGGCGACCGTGCTCTTGCCCACGGCGACCGAGCCGGCGATGCCGATGACGAACGGCGTCCGCGCGGCCGTCGGGGCGGCACCGCCGTTCGTGCCGGTTCCGCCGTTCGTGTTTTTCCCCCCGGTTCCGGCGTTCTCTCCCGAATGCGGGGGCTCACTGGTCAGGAACGTCTGGGTGGCCTGGTGCAGGGCGCCGGTGGCCTGGACGTAGAGGTTGAGCAGCCGGGTGAGCGGGAGGTAGACCTCGCGGACCTCGGTCAGGTCGATCTCGTCGGCCAGGCCGCGCAGGCGTTCGACGTCCTCGGCTGTGAGGGGGAGGGGGGTGGAGGCGGCCAGCCGGGACCAGGCGGCCCGGTCGAGTTCGACGTACGGCGTGGTCGTGCCGTTCACGAGGCGGGCCTCCCGGATGCGCTGCATGTCCCTGATTCTTCCCTGGCCGCCGTTCGGCCCGGTCACAGGCGGTACTCGGAAGGCCGTCTCTTGCCCGATGGTCGCCCGGCGTTCACCCCCGGTGGCTACCCTGAGCTTCCATGTGTGGAATCGTCGGGTACGTAGGTTCGGGTTCGACCAAGGGTGTCGACGTCGTGGTCGAGGGCCTGCGGCGGCTGGAGTACCGCGGGTACGACTCGGCCGGGGTCGCGGTCGCCGACCGCGGCGGGGTGCGGGTCCGCAAGCGGGCCGGCAAGCTCGCCAACCTCCAGGCGGCGCTCAGCGAGGACCCCCTGCCGGCCAGCGGCACGGCGATGGGCCACACCCGCTGGGCCACCCACGGGGCGCCGACCGACCCCAACGCGCACCCGCACATCGACTGCGCGGGCCGGATGGCGGTCGTCCACAACGGCATCATCGAGAACTTCGCGGCCCTGCGTGCGGAGCTGGAGGCGCAGGGGCACCAGCTGACCTCCCAGACCGACACCGAGGCGGTCGCCCACCTGCTGGAGGACGCCTGGGAGCCCAGCGGCCACGACCTCGCCGAGGCGATGCGTCGCGTGTGCCGCCGGCTGGACGGCGCGTTCACCCTGGTCGCGGTGCACGCGGAGGCGCCGGACGTCGTGGTCGGCGCCCGCCGCAACTCCCCGCTGGTCGTGGGCCGCGGTGAGGGGGAGAACTTCCTCGCCTCCGACGTGGCGGCGTTCATCGAGCACACCCGCAACGCGGTCGAGCTGGGCCAGGACCAGGTGGTGGAGATCACCGCGGACTCGGTGACCGTCACCGACTTCGCCGGCCAGCCGGCGCCGACCCGCGACTACCACGTCGACTGGGACATCTCCGCCGCCGAGAAGGGTGGCCACGACTACTTCATGCTGAAGGAGATCGCCGAGCAGCCGAAGGCGGTCGCCGACACGCTGCTCGGCCGGCTCACGCCGCAGGGCCGGCTCCGGCTGGACGAGATGCGGCTGTCCCACGACGAGCTGCGCGAGATCGACAAGATCGTCATCATCGCCTGTGGTTCGGCGTTCTACGCCGGCCTCACCGCGAAGTACGCCATCGAGCACTGGACCCGCATCCCCTGCGAGGTCGAGCTGTCCAGCGAGTTCCGCTACCGCGACCCGATCCTGAACCGCGCCACGCTGGTGATCGCGATCTCCCAGTCCGGAGAGACGATGGACACCCTGATGGCGCTGCGGCACGCCCGCGAGCAGCGGGCCCGGGTGCTCGCGATCTGCAACACGAACGGCTCGACGATCCCGCGCGAGTCCGACGCCGTGCTCTACACCCACGCCGGCCCCGAGGTCGGGGTGGCCGCGACCAAGACGTTCCTCACCCAGGTGGTGGCCTGCTACCTCATCGGCCTCTACCTCGCCCAGGTGCGCGAGTCGAAGTTCGGTGACGAGGTGGCCGCCGAGGTCGACCAGCTGGACAGGATGCCCGCGGCGGTACGAGCGGTGCTGGGCACGATGTCCGACATCCGGGCGCTGGCGCGTGAGCTCGCGACGGCGAAGTCGGTGCTGTTCATCGGCCGGCACGTGGGCTACCCCGTGGCGCTGGAGGGTGCGCTGAAGCTCAAGGAGCTCGCCTACATGCACGCGGAGGCGTTCGCGGCGGGCGAGCTGAAGCACGGGCCGATCGCGCTGATCGAGGAGGGGCTGCCGGTCGTGGTGGTCGTACCCCCGCGCGGCCGTGACGTCCTGCACGACAAGATCGTCAGCAACGTGCAGGAGATCCGGGCCCGCGGCGCCCGCACGATCGTGCTCGCCGAGGAGGGTGACGAGTCCGTCGTCCCGTGGGCGGACACACTGATCAGCCTGCCCAGGGTGCCCACCCTGCTGCAGCCGCTGGTCGCGACGGTCCCGCTGCAGATCTTCGCCTGCGAGCTCGCGATGGCGCGGGGCAACGACGTGGACCAGCCGCGCAACCTCGCCAAGTCGGTGACGGTCGAGTAGAGCCTGCCCGGCGCCCGGGCTGTCAGACGCCGACGCCCACCAGGTGGCCGACGACGTAGGTCACCACCATCGCGAGCGCGCCGCCGACGACCGTGCGGATGGCGGCGCGGCGGGCCTTGGCGCCGCCCAGGCGGGCACTGACGGTGCCGGTGATCACCAGGGCGATCACGACGGCGCCGAACGTGATCGGGACCCGCAGGCTGGTCGGTGGGAAGATGATCGCCGCCAACGGCAGCAGCGCGCCGACGGTGAACGCGACGAACGACGCCAGGGCGGCGTTCCAGGGACTGGTGAGGTCGTCGGGGTCGATCCCGAACTCGATCTCGGCGTGCGCCCGGAGGGCGTCCCGCTCGGTGAGCTCCTCGGCGATCTTGCGGGCCAGCCCGGGCGAGATGCCCTTGGCCTCCCACATCCTCGCCAGCTCCTCCAGCTCCTGGTCGGGCATGTTGGCGAGTTCCCAGCGCTCCTTGTCCAGCAGCGCCTTCTCGGTGTCACGCTGAGTGCTCACCGAGACATACTCGCCCGCAGCCATGGAGAAGGCCCCGGCCAGCAGACCGGCGACGCCGGCCACCAGGATCGCCGAGACCTCGGCGGTGGCGGCGGCGACGCCCACGACGATGCCCGCGACGGAGACGATCCCGTCGTTGGCGCCGAGGACGCCCGCACGCAGCCAGTTCAGCCTGTTGGAGACGCTGCCGATGCCCTGGCCCGCGTCGTTCGCGTGGATGTCCTCCGTGCCGGTTTCGGCCCGCGCGTCACTCATGGGGGAACGCTAGCCAGTACGACCGGCAGACGGTAGCGAGGACAGCCTCACCGACCTCGGGTCGCGCCCCCGGCGCCAAGTGTGCACGTAACGTGACCAACGATGCGTTCGGGTGCCTTCGCGGCGGCGGCGCCGAGCTACGGTTCGCGGGAGAGACGACAGGCCGCCGGCCGCGGCGGCCCGACCCCGGGACCGGCGGATGAGCGGACCAGCCAGCCAGATCGCCGAGGCGCCGACGGCGGCGCCTCCCCGCCGGTTGGCCGCGATCTTCACCGCACTGATGCTGGCCATGCTGCTGGCCGCCCTCGACCAGACCATCGTGGCCACCGCGCTGCCCACGATCGTGAGCGACCTGGGCGGGCTCACCCACCTGTCCTGGGTGGTCAGCGCGTACCTCCTGGCCTCGACGGTCTCCACGCCGCTGTGGGGCAAACTCGGCGACCAGTACGGCCGCAAACGCCTCTTCCAGGCCGCGATCCTCGTCTTCCTGGTCGGTTCGGTGCTGTGCGGACAGGCCCGGTCGATGGGGGAGCTGATCGGCTTCCGGGCGCTGCAGGGCGTCGGTGGCGGCGGGCTGATCGTGCTGACCATGGCCCTGGTCGGCGAAGTGGTGAGCCCCCGCGAACGCGGCCGCTACCAGGGGATCTTCGGCGGGGTGTTCGGAATCGCGAGCGTCGCGGGCCCGCTGCTCGGCGGCTTCTTCGTGACCAACCTCGGCTGGCGGTGGGTGTTCTACATCAACGTGCCGCTGGGTGCGGTCGCGCTGGCCGTGGTCGCGGTGGTGCTTCCGCCCCGGACGGCCGCCCGCGCGGGGGTGCGGCACCGCATCGACTACCTCGGTGCGCTGACCCTGGCCGGAGCCGCGACCTGCCTGGTGCTGGCGACGTCGTGGGGAGGCACTCAGTACGCCTGGACCTCGCCGGTGATCGCCGGGCTGTTCGTGGCGTCCGCCGGCTTCGTCGGCGCCTGGCTCGCGGTCGAACGCCGCGCGGCCGAGCCGGTCCTCAGTCCCCGGTTGCTGGCGCTGCCGGTCTTCCGGATCGGTGCCGCGATCGGCTTCGTGGTGGGGTTCGTGATGTTCGGCGCGCTGGCGTTCCTGCCGCTGTTCCTGCAGGTGGTGCACCAGGTCAGCCCTACGCTGTCGGGGATCTACCTGCTGCCGATGGTGCTCGGGCTGCTGGCCACGTCGGTGGCCAGCGGGCTGGTGGTCAGCCGTACCGGCCACTACCGCGTCTTCCCGCTGGTGGGCACGCCGACGATCGCGGTGGGGCTGTTCCTGTGCTCCCGGCTGGACGAGTACTCCACCACCCAGGCGATCGCCGGCTCCCTGCTCGTGCTCGGCGCCGGGCTGGGGCTGGTGATGCAGGTGCTGCTCACCGCGGTGCAGAACGCGGTCGACTACTCAGACCTCGGCGCGGCCACGTCGGGGGTGACGTTCTTCCGGTCGATCGGTGGCGCGTTCGGCACGGCGGTGTTCGGTGCGATCTTCTCCAACCAGTTGCTCGGCAACGTCGCGTCCGCCCTGCACGGGCGGCCGCTGCCCGGTGGGTTCGACCCGACCGCGATCGCCCGCGAACCGGCCCGGATGGCCGCGCTCCCGCCGGAGGTGCGGCAGGCGCTGCTGCACGCGTACGCGGTGTCGATCCACTCGGTCTTCGTGTGGGCGACACCGGTGGCGCTCGCGGCGTTCGTCCTGGCGTGGTACCTGCGGGAGCTTCCGCTGCGGGCGACGGCCGCCACCACCGCCACCGCCGACTACGGCGAGGGCATGCCCGGGCGGACGACCGTGTGCACGTCGCAGGAGGAGATCGAACGCGCGCTCGGTCTGCTGGTGCGCCGCGACGATCGGGCCCGCGGGATGTACCAGCAGCTCGGTCAGGCCGCGGGCGTCGCACTTCCGGCCGGCTCGCTGTGGGCGCTGTGCCGGATCGCCCGCGCCGGCCCGGTGCGGGCCGCCGACCTGGCCGCGATGGCGCGGGTACCACCCGAACGTGCCCGGCCGCACGTCGACACGTTGCTGGCCGCGGGGTACGTCACCCGAGACGACGGCCACCTCGAGGTCACCCCGTCCGGGCTGGCGGCGGTGGACCAGTTGGTGGCCACCCGGCGGGCTGCGCTCGGCCGGCGGCTCGACGGCTGGCGACCGGAGGAGCACCCCGAGCTGTCCGCGTTGCTGCAGCGCCTGGCGTCCACGTCGCTGGGCGACGAGGCCGACCGCGAGGTCTTCGGCCCCGGCCAACCGGTCCGCCGTGACCGGCACCTGTGAGGGCAAGGGCCTGCCTTACGCATACGGCGGGAGTGATGCGCAAGGATGGAGGGATGATCGTCGGGCTGGGAATCGACGTGGTCGACGTCGACCGATTCGAGGCGACCCTGGACCGTACGCCCGGGTTACGCACCCGGCTGTTCACCGACGTCGAGCGCACCCGCCCGATCGCGGGCCTGGCCGCGCGGTTCGCGGCGAAGGAGGCGCTGGCCAAGGCGCTCGGCGCCCCGGTCGGCATGCGCTGGCACGACGCCGAGGTGATCACCGACGACGACGGCCGGCCCTGGCTCGCGGTCCGCGGCACGGTGGCCGCGCAGACCGAGAAGCTGGGCGTCACCTCCATGCACCTGTCCATGTCGCACGACGCCGGGATCGCCTCGGCGGTCGTCGTACTCGAGAGGGGCTGACCACAGCCGATGCGCACCGCGCACACCGTCGTCCAGATCAGGGCCGCCGAGGCCGCGCTGATGGCGACCGTGCCCGAGGGCACGTTGATGGACCGCGCCGCGACCGGACTTGCCCACGCCTGCGTGGACTTCCTCGGCGGCGCCTACGGCGCCGACGTCCTGATCGTGGCGGGGTCGGGGGCGAACGGCGGCGACGCGTTGTACGCCGGAGCCCGGCTCGCCCGGCGCGGCGCCCGGGTGGCCGCGATCCTGCTGAACCCGGACAAGACGCACGCCGGTGGCCTGGCCGCACTGCGTGCTGCCGGCGGTCACGTGGTGTCCGAGGACGACCGCGAGGACGCGGTGGCCCGCGCCGATCTGGTGCTCGACGGCATCGTCGGCATCGGGGGCAAGCCCGGCCTGCGCCCGGACGCCGTCGCGGTGATGGACCTGGTCCAGCGGTACGACGTACCCGTGGTCGCGGTCGACGTGCCGTCCGGCATCGACGTGGACACCGGTGAGACGCCCGAGCCGCACGTGCGCGCCGCGGTGACGGTGACGTTCGGCACCCACAAGGTGGGCCTGTTCGTCGACCCGGGCGCCTCCGCCGCCGGGGTGGTCCACCTGGTCGACATCGGGCTCGGCCCGTACCTCCCGGAGCCGGCGGCGGAGTCGCTGCAGGCCACCGACGTGGCCGCCCTGCTCCCGGCGCCGGACCGCACCTCGCACAAGTACTCCCGCGGCGTGCTCGGCGTGGTGGCCGGCTCCGAGCAGTACACCGGCGCGGCGGTGCTCGCGGTCAGCGGCGCCCTGGGCGGGCCCCTCGGCATGGTCCGCTACGTCGGGCCGGACGAACCCGCCCGGCTGGTCCGGGCACGCCGGCCCGAGGTCGTCGTGGGCGAGGGCAGGGTGCAGGCCTGGGTGGTCGGGTCCGGTCTGGGCGAGGCGCCCGAACGCGCCGACGACGTCGCCCGCGCGCTGGCCGGGGGCGTGCCCGTGCTGGTCGACGCCGACGGCCTGCGGCACGTGCTCGGGCGGTGCGAGGGCGAGGTCCTGCTCACTCCGCACGAGGGTGAGCTAGCCCGGATGCTCGAGGTGGAGCGTACGGACGTCACGGCCCGTCGGCTGCACTACGCGCGGGCGGCCGCCGACCGCTGGAACGCCACCGTGCTGCTCAAGGGCGCGACCACGGTGGTGGCGGCGCCGAGCGGTCCCGTCCGGGTCAACTTGGTGGGCACACCCTGGGTGGCGACCGCCGGGTCCGGCGACGTGCTGTCCGGCATCTGTGGTGCGCTGCTGGCCGGCGGGCTGTCGCCGCTGGACGCGGGCAGCGTGGGTTGCTTCCTGCACGAGACGGCCGGCGTACTCGCCTCGCGCGGCGGCCCGATCGTCGCCGAGGACATCGCCGCCGCCCTTCCGGACGCCTACCGGTTCGTCCGGAGCGCCGCCGGGGACGCGGCCGCCGGGGACGCCTGACGACCGTGGTGGAGCGGTGTGCCGGCGCGCGGGTGGTCCGGGAGGTGCCGCGCGGCCACTTCACCGAGTTCGTGCTCGACCTGGGGCCGCTCACGCTGCGGGCCTTCGTCGGCGCGGACGCACCCGTCGGCCGGGAGACGGTGCCGGTATCTTCGGGCGCGCGCTGGTCTACGCCGACGGCAGGCTGCGGTCCGAACGCCCGGGCGGGCGCGCGGAGGGATAGCGGTCGAGGTAGCCCGGCAGGTCCACGGCCGGGGTGCGGACCCGCGTGGCGGCGAGGACGGCGTCCACCATCGCGAGCGTGACCGCGTCGGCGGCGGCCGCCTGCACCGCGGCCGCGCCACCGATCTCGGCGGCGCCGGGCCAGGCCACCGGCGCGGCGGCGACCACCTCGGCCGTGCCCGTGGCCAGGGCGAAGACGGTGTCCCCGTCGACCAGGGTGTGCACCGGCCGGACCGACCGGGCCAGGCCGTCGTGGGCCGCGGCCGCCATCCGCAGCGTCTGCGGGTGGGTGAGCCGGGCGTTCGTGGCCACGACGGCGAGGGTGGTGTTGAGGACGTCCGGAGAGTCGGCCGAAGCACCCGCGCCGCCCGCCGGGTCCGCCTGCGCCCGGGCATGCTCGGCAGGCGAGGGGACTCCCGGCCGGAGTGCCTCGTCGGCGACGTACTGCGCGGCCAGCAGCGCACCGGTGTCGTCCAGGCAGGGCGAGCCGTAGGCGTTGGCCACCACCAGCGCGCCGACCACGATGCCGCCGGGAAGCCGCACGCTCGCCGTACCCACGCCGCCCTTGAGCCGGGGGAGGCTGAACGACGCACCGGTACCCGCCCCCACCGAGCCGGTGCGGACCACCCCGCCGGCGGCCTCGGTGGCGGCGGCGTAGCCGAGGTCGGCGTCCGGGCGGTTGCGGAGGTCCCCGCCCTTGCCCAGGTCGAAGACGATCGCGGCCGGCACCACCGGCACCACGGCTTCCGGGCCGATGGCGACGCCGCGGCCCTGTTCCTCACACCAGCGCTGCACGCCGGTGGCCGCGGCCAGCCCGAACGAGCTTCCGCCGGCCAGCGTCACCGCGTCCACGGTGTCGACCAGCGTCCCAGGTGCCAGCGCGTCCGTCTCGTGGGTGCCTGGCCCGCCGCCGCGGACGTCCACGGCGCCGATGGTCCCCGAGGGCGGGATCACCGCCGTGACGCCGGTCAGCCAGCCGCCACCGACGCGCTCGACCTGCCCCACCAGCACGTCCGGCACGTCGGTCAGCGCGCCGTACGGGTTGGCCGGCCCGCCCGGATTCCGGCGTTCGTTCACAAGGGCCGAGCTTAGGGCCCTTTGGCAACGAATCCTGACGACCCGACCGGGTCTGTCCGGCCAGCCCCGGGAGGCGCGCGGTGACCCGGCGGCCTGCCTGGACCGACCTTGGGAGTGCGCGGGCAGGCGTGGCGGCCCTGCCCGGGCCGACCCTGGGGGTGCGGCCTGGAACACTGGAGCCGTCGTGAACGCAGGTCGCCCGGATCGCGGGCTGCCGGACGTTGGGCAACAGTTCGAGCACACAGCACGTCGAAACGAGCACCAAGGTCGAACGGGCAAAGAGATGGACACAGGTCGAACGCAATCACCCCGCGCCGCCGCGGGCCGGCAGGGCGCGGACGGCGCCGCCGCATGCGCTGCCGCGCCCGAGCACGGCAGCGCCACCGGCCGTGCCGAGGCACGCATCGACCTCGCCGCCATCCGCGCCAACGTCGAGGCGATCCGCGGCCGGGTCGGCGGCCCCGCCGTGCTGGCCGTGGTCAAGGCCGACGGCTACGGCCACGGCCTGGTGCCGGCGGCCCGGGCCGCGGTCGACGGCGGAGCCGGATGGCTGGGCGTGGCCACGGTCGAGGAGGCGCTGGCCCTGCGGGCGGCCGGGCTCACCGCGCCGCGGATCCTGTCCTGGCTGGCCGCGCCGGGCGAGCGCTGGCAGCCTGCGGTGGCCGCCGGCGTCGACGTCGCCGCCTACTCCGCCTGGCAGCTGAACGAGATCGCCGAGGCGGCCGAGCACGCTGACACCACCGCGCAGGTGCACCTGAAGATCGACAGCGGGCTCAACCGCGGCGGCGCGGGCCGGAAGGACTGGCCGGCCCTGATCGACGCGGCGCTGAGCGCCGAGGCGGAGGGCACGGTCCGGGTCGCCGGGATCTGGTCCCACCTGGCGTGTGCCGACGAGCTGGGCCACCCGTCGGTCGACCGGCAGCTCGCGGTGTTCGAGGAGGCGGTGGCGTTCGCCGAGCGGGTGGGGGTCCGCCCCGAGGTGCGCCACCTCGCCAACTCCGCCGCGACACTCACCCGGCCCGACACCCACTTCGACCTCGTACGCCCCGGCCTCGCCGTGTACGGCCTGTCCCCGGTGCCCGAGGTGTCCTCGCCGGAGGAGCTCGGCCTGGTCCCCGCGATGTCGGTGCGGGCCCGGCTGGCGCTGGTCAAACGCGTGCCGGCCGGGGAGGGCGTGTCGTACGGCCATCGGTACGTCACCTCCGCCGAGACCACGCTCGGCCTGGTGCCGCTGGGGTACGCCGACGGGGTGCCGCGGGCGGCGAGCAACGTCGGGCCGGTGTGGGCCGGCGGCCGGCGGCGTACGATCGCCGGCACCGTGTGCATGGACCAGTTCGTACTCGATCTCGGCGACGACGCCACCGTCGCCGGAGACGAGGTGATCCTGTTCGGCACGGGGACCTCCGGAGAGCCGACCGCCCAGGACTGGGCCGACGCCACCGGCACGATCTCCTGGGAGATCGTCACCCGCGTCGGCGCCCGGGTTCCCCGGCACTACGTCGGGGGGCGGGCCTGATGGCAGACGACGAGCAGAACCCCGTCGGCCGCGCCGTCGAGCGCGCCGGTCAGGTGGGCAGGCTCGGCCGCTCCGCCCGGGTGTCCCGGGTCGCGAAGGCTGCCAGGGCCGCCCGGCCGGGCAGGGCGGGCGGCACCGGCCGGTCCGAGGGCGCGGACCGGATGGTCGAGCTTCTCGGTAGCCGGACCGGTGTGCTCGGCGCCGCCACCGGCATGCTGGCGGCCGGTGCCGCCGCCGGGATCGCGCTCGAACGCTACGTCGTCGGCCGGCGCCGCACCGCCGGCCTGCGCGACGACGGTCCGCTCGGCACCCGGCGCGGCGACCCGACGATCGTGAAGACCACCGACGGCCTGGAGCTGTACGCCGAGGTCGACGAGCCCAGCCCCCGGGTGGCCGACCCGCTCACCGTGGTCTTCTGCCACGGGTACGCCCTCAACCTCGACTGCTGGCACTTCCAGCGGGCCGCGCTGGTGGGAGAGGCGCGGCTGGTCTTCTACGACCAGCGTTCCCACGGCCGCTCCGGCCGCTCACCCAGCAACCTGTGCAACGTCGACCAGCTCGGCAAGGACCTCGCCGAGGTGCTCACCGCACTCGCCCCGGAGGGCCCGATCATGCTCGTCGGCCACTCGATGGGCGGCATGTCGGTGCTGGCGCTGGCCGACCAGCACCCGGAGATCTTCGCCGAGCGGGTCGTCGGTGTCGCGTTGCTGGCCAGCAGCGCCGGCGGCCTGGACTCGGTGACGCTCGGCGTGCCCGGCCCGGTGGGGCGGCTGGTGCACCGGCTGACGCCGGCCGCGGTGGCCGCGATCTCCCGGGCGCCCGGCCTGATCGAGCGGGGCCGCAAGGCCGGCAGCGACGTGGCGTACTTCCTCACCAAGCACTATTCCTTCGGCTCCAAGGTCTCCCGGGCGCGGGTGGAGTTCGTGGCGGAGATGCTCGCGGGTACGCCGATCGAGGTGGTGGCCGACTTCTACCCGGGGTTCGCCACGCACGACAAGTACCACGCGCTGGAGGCGCTGCACGGCGTGGAGACGCTGGTCATGGGCGGCCGCGAGGACCTGATCACCCCGGTGGAGCACAGCCGGGAGATCGCCGAGCGGCATCCGGCCGCTGAGTACGTCGAGCTGTCCGACAGCGGGCACATGTTCCTGATCGAGCACCCGGACGTGGTCAACGCCGCGCTGTTGGACCTGCTCGGCCGGGCCGCCGCCGCGGCGGGTTCGATGACCAGGCGACCCGTGGACGAGACCGGCTGACCGACGGGCGAACCCGCCGTACGAAGCCCGTACGAAGAACCAGCCGAACCGAGAACAACCCGAACCGAGAACAACCCGAACCGAGAACAACCCGAACCGAGAACAACCGACCGAGCGGACGAAGCGGAGCGCACACGGTGACCGACCTGCACGTCGTCGAGGCCAAGCCCACGGACGCGGCTGCCCTGGTGGCCGTCATCCACGCGGCGTTCGGCGCCCGGCCGCCCCTGGACCCACCGGGAACCGCGCTGCGGGAGACCGTGCAGTCGGTCGAGGACGCGGTGCGTTCCTACGGCGGGCTGCTGGCCCAGGTCGACGGCCGCCCCGCCGGTGCGATGCTGCTCGCCGAGAACGACGGGTGGCTCGACCTGCGCCGGGTGTCGGTGCACCCGAGGTTCCAGCATCGCGGCGTGGCCACCGCGATGGTCGGCTGTGCCGAGGAGGTCGCGGCCGAGCACGGGCTCGCGGGCGTACGACTGGTCGCCCGCGCCGAGCTGCCGGCCACGCTCACGTTCTGGCGGCACCGCGGCTATCTCGTGGCCGGCCAGGACGGGCCGAACATCCACCTGGCCAAGCGGCTCCCGGTGGAGATCACGGCGGTCAGCGTCGAGGACACCCAGGAGGTCGGCCGGCGGCTGGCGAGGATCCTGCGCGCCGGTGACCTGGTGCTACTGACGGGTGAGCTCGGTGCCGGCAAGACCACGTTGACGCAGGGGATCGGTGACGGGCTGGGCGTTCGCGGCCAGGTCACCTCGCCGACCTTCGTGATCGCCCGCGCGCACCCGTCGACGGTCGGCGGCCCGCCGCTGGTGCACGTCGACGCGTACCGCCTGGGCGGCGTGGCCGAACTCGACGATCTCGACCTGGACACCTCCGTGACCGACGCGGTCACCGTGGTCGAGTGGGGCGAGGGACTCGCCGAGGGCCTGGCCGAGGACCGGCTGGAGGTCGTGGTCAGCCGCAGTGTGGGGGAGGAGACCACGGGCGAAGGAGGCGTGTCCGAGGCCGCGGACCGGACCGCGAACGGGACTGCGGGCGAGCCGGAGGACGAACGCGAGGATGTCCGGCAGGTCCGGGTCGTCCCCGTCGGCCGGCGCTGGCTGGACGTCGCGCTGCGCGACGCGCTGGCCGAGGGGCTCGCGGCCGACGTCAGGTCCGTCCCGAACTGACCTTGGCCAGCGGGCCGGGCTAGCCTGGCCAACGTGCTGCTCCTCGCGTTCGACACGGCCACCCCGGCGATCACGGTCGCGCTCCACGACGGGACGTCGGTGGTGGCGACCTCCACGGTCGTGGACGCCATGCGACATGGCGAGCTCCTCGCGCCCGGCATCGCTGCGGTGCTCGACCAGGCCGGTGCGGACCGCACCGACCTGACCGACGTCGCCGTCGGCGTCGGCCCCGGCCCGTTCACCGGGCTGCGGGTGGGCCTGGTGACGGCGCGGACGCTGGGGCACGTCCTGGACATTCCGGTGCACGGCGTGTGCACGCTCGACGTGCTCGCGGCGGCCGCCGAGGTCGATTCCGGGCCGTTCTGCGTGGCGACCGACGCGCGGCGCAAGGAGGTCTACTGGGGGAGGTACGCCGACCGGCACACCCGCGTCGACGGTCCCCTCGTGGACCGGCCGGACGTCCTCGCCACCGCCGACCCCGTGGTCGGGCGCGGTGCGACGCTGTACCCCGCGGCGTTCCCGACGGCGGCCGGTCCCATGGACCCCGACGCCGCCGTGCTGGCCGAACTGGTGGTCTCCGGTGCGGCGAAGGTCGTACCAGCGACTCCGATGTATCTGCGCCGCCCCGACGCGGTCGAGCCCCGCACCCGTGGCAAGCGCGTCCTGACCGCACGCGAGGACCGGGTCCCGACGTGATCGCCATCCGGCCGGCTCGTCCCGCGGACCTCGCGAGGTTGCGCGCGCTGGAGACGGCCTGCTTCGGCCGGGACGCCTGGGGCGAACAGGCACTGGAGGGCGAGCTCGCCGGGGTACCCGACACCAGGTGCGTCCTTGTCGCCGAGGACGCCGACACGTCCGCCGACAGCGCCGACAGCGCCGACGTCGCCGACGTCGCCGACATCGCGGAGATCGACACCTGCTGGGGCACCGGCGCCGACACCGTCACCGGCACCGGCGAGACCACGATCGCGGGGTACGCCTCCCTGCTCGCGGTCGCGGCCACGGCCGACGTCCAACGCATCGCCGTACGACCGGACCGCCGCCGGGAGGGGATCGGGCGGGCGCTGCTGGACGCGCTGCTCGCGCAGGCCCGGGACCGCGGCTGTGCGGAGGCATTGCTGGAGGTACGCCACGACAACGCCGCCGCGCTGGCGATGTACGAGGCGATCGGGTTCGAGCAGATCGCCCGGCGGCGCGGCTACTACCACGGGGTGGCCGACGCCCTGGTGCTCCGGCTCGCCCCGCTGGACTAGCTCCCCGCTGACTGGCTTCCCGCCGGAGTGGTAGCCCGCCGGTCGACGGATCGGCGGGCGGCCCCGGGAGCGCCCGCAGCCGTCGCCCGGACAAAGCCCGGTTGCCGGTCCCGGACGATCTAGCCCACATCCCTTGACCCGCCGGTGATCAACTCTTACGTTCATGCGGGAAATCGATTGCTCGCACGCTTTCGCCGTGCGTTGGACGCCGGCGGCTCTTGGTGAGGTGTACCGCCGGTCGGGAGGGAACCATGAACGACCGACTCGGCCTGAGCCGCCGCGCCCTGCTGCACCTGTCCGCGGTCGCGGCCGGCAGCGTGGTCCTCGCGGGGTGTTCGGGCGGCGACAACAAGACCGAGAGCGGCGGCCCGAAGGGCGGCGGCAAGCCGACCTCGCAGGTCCGCAAGGGCTCCCGCGTCAAGCCGGTCGCGGCACCGGCGAAGCTGAAGGAGTCGCCGGAGCTCGCCAAGCTGGTGCAGGCCGGCAAGCTGCCCAAGCTCGAGGAGCGGCTGCCCAAGCACCCCTACGTCGTACCCCACAACTGGCTGCAGCCCGGGAAGTACGGCGGTGTGATCAGCACCGTCACCTCCGCCAGCGACTCCACCACCCATGCGGAGTTCATGTACGGCCACTCCCTACTGCGCTGGCTCAACGACGGCCAGGACATCGGCCCGGGCCTGGTGGAGTCGTGGGAGTCCAACGCCGACGCCACCGAGTGGACGCTGCACTTCCGCGAGGGGCTGAAGTGGTCCGACGGACACCCGTGGTCGACCGAGGACATCATGTTCTGGTGGACCGACATGGTCCTCAACACCGAGCACAGTGAGGTCCCGCCGGACGAGGCGCGCTCGGGCAAGGGCACCGTGATGACGATGACGGCGCCGGACGCGCTGACCATCTCGATGAAGTTCGACGCGCCCGCGCCGCTGACCGCCGACCGGCTGGCCATGTGGGTCAACCGCGGCAACGGGCCGGGCTGGATGGAGCCCAAGCACTACCTCAAGAAGTGGCACCCGAAGTACAACAAGTCAGTGGGCAAGGACTGGGCCACCGACAAGGGCCAGTTCGACCAGAAGCGGGCGTGGTACCGCAACCCCGAGTGCCCGGTGATGACCGGCTGGAAGTGCCAGTCGTACAAGGACGGCCGCCGGGTCGTCTACGAGCGCAACCCGTACTACTGGTGCGTCTCGCCCGACGGTGCCCAGCTTCCCTACCTCGACGCGCTGAACTTCAACGTCGTCCAGAACCCCGAGGTGCAGAAGCTGCAGGCCGTCGAGGGAAAGCTGAACTTCCTCTTCGGCGGGTTCACCTCGCTGTTCCTCAGCGACATCTCCTCGCTCAAGCAGTCGCAGGCCAAGACCAAGCTCGCGGTGCTCCTGTGGGACGCCGGTGACGGCAGCGGTTCGCTGGTGTTCTTCAACCAGGACTACTACGAGCCGAAGATGCGCAAGCTGATCCGGAACGCGAAGTTCCGCCAGGCCCTGTCCCACGCGTACAACCGGGCCGAGGTGCAGAAGGCCGTCTACTACAACACCGGTGAGCTCACCACCGGGACGATGAGCCCGAAGGCGATCGAGTTCCACGTCAACGACGAGGGCAAGAAGGTCTACAAGTCGTGGCGGGACAGCTACATCAAGTACGACCCCGAGCTGGCCAAGAAGATCCTCGACGAGATCGGCGTGGTGGACAAGGACGGCGACGGCAAGCGGGAGATGCCCGACGGCTCCAAGCTCGTCGTCCGGCTGGACTACCAGGCCGACACCGCTCCGGAGCACCAGCACAAGAACAACCTGCTCAAGAAGGACTGGGACGCGATCGGGATCGACACCCGGCTCAACCCGGTCCCGCCGGACGGGTTCGGCGACCAGTGGCGCTTCGGCAAGCTGATGACCAACACCACGTGGGAGACCGGCGACGGGCCCAACTGCCTGGTCTACCCGCAGTGGCTGGTGCCGATGGAGTCCTCGCGCTGGGCTCCGTTGCAGGGTGAGTTCTACAACCAGCGCGGTGGGCCGAACGAGAAGAAACAGCTCGACGTCGACCCGTACAAGCGCACACCGCCGCGGATGGACGCCGAGCCGGGCGGCCCGGTCGCCAAGCTGTGGAAGATCTACGACCAGACCAAGGTCGAGCCGGACGAGCTGAAGCGCCACCAGCTCGTGTGGGAGATGGTGAAGATCCACATCACCGACGGGCCGTACCTGCTCGGCGTCGTGGCGAACACGCCGTACATCCTCCTCGTGCACGAGGACATGAAGAACGTCCCCGCGCGCAACGAGCTGGCCATGGGCGGGTTCGCCGCACCCTGGATCCACCCGACGCCCGCGGTCTACGACCCGGAGACGTGGTTCTGGACCAACCCCGACCAGCACACGATCTGACCGTACGACCGCAGCAACGAACGCCGACCGCGAGTTCGGCCCGCCACGACGGCGGGCTAGGCTCGCGGTCGTGCTGTGTGTGAACGAGTGTGGTGTGAACGTGGACGACGCCGAGGTGGTCGCGTGAGCGACGAACCGCTGGTGCTGGGCATCGAAACGTCGTGCGATGAGACGGGTGTCGGGATTGTCCGGGGCGGCACCCTGCTCGCCGACGCGGTGGCCTCCAGCCTGGAGGAGCACGCGAGGTTCGGCGGCGTGGTGCCCGAGGTCGCCAGCCGGGCGCACCTGGAGGCGATGATCCCGTCGCTGGACCGGGCCTGCGAGACGGCCGGTGTCCGGCTCGCCGACGTGGACGCGATCTCGGTGACCAGCGGGCCCGGTCTCGCCGGTGCCCTTCTTGTCGGCGTCGCGGCGGCGAAGGCGCTGGCGCTCGGTCTGGGCAAGCCGCTGTACGGCGTCAACCACCTGGCCGCGCACGTCGCGGTGGACACCCTCGAACACGGCCCGCTGCCCGAGCCGTGTGTCTCTTTGCTGGTGTCCGGCGGCCACTCCTCCCTGCTGCTGGTCGAGGACGTCACCGACACCGTCGACCCGCTCGGCTCCACGGTCGACGACGCGGCCGGCGAGGCGTTCGACAAGGTGGCCAGGCTGCTGGGGCTGCCGTTCCCCGGTGGGCCGTACGTCGACCGGGAGGCCAAGGCCGGCGACTCGGCGTACGTCCGTTTCCCGCGCGGGCTGACCAGTCAACGTGACCTTGCGCGGCACCGGTTCGACTTCTCCTTCTCCGGCCTGAAGACGGCGGTGGCGCGCTGGGTGGAGACCCGCGAGCGTGCCGGTGAGCCGGTGCCGGTGGCCGACGTGGCCGCGTCCTTCCAGGAGGCGGTGTGCGACGTGCTCACCCGCAAGGCGGTGGACGCCTGCCGCAGCAGGGGTGTGGACGACCTGCTGATCGGTGGCGGCGTCGCTGCCAACTCCAGATTGCGGGCGATGGCGGAGGAGCGCTGCGCCGCGGCCGGGATCCGGCTGCGGGTGCCGCGGCCCAAGCTGTGCACGGACAACGGCGCCATGGTCGCGGCGCTGGGTGCCCAGATGCTGGCCCGCGGACGCACCGCGTCCCGGCTGGACCTGGTGGCCGACTCCTCGCTTCCGGTCACGACCGTCGCCGGCTGACGTCGGCTGAGTCGGCGTTCCCTGAGTCGGCGTTTCCCTTTCGTACGGTTGATTCCGGCTCGGGGTGATCGTCTCGTTCGTCCCGGTTGCCGGTGACCGTGTGCCCGACCCGGTGTCAAGGCGTTCTTGCGCCCGTTGCGGCGTGGATCCCGGTCGTACGATTGGCGGGCCGGAGCAGCGGATAGGAGGCGGGTAGGGAACGCGCCACAGCCGACCGGAGCCGCCATGACCACTCCTTCCGCGACGGGATCCGGCGTCGTTCCCGGAGACCAGCCCGGCGGACGGGCGCCAGGCCGGGTCAGGGGGCACACCACCCTTCAGCCCAACGCTCACGACAGGCCTCAGCCCACGTCTCAACTCGCCGGCCGGCACCGAAGCGGGTCCTCGACCCGGCCGAGGAGCCGGACCAGTGCCCGTCCCGGCAGGCGGATGGTGTGGGTGCCCGGCGGCACTTTCGCGATGGGCAGCGACGACTTCTACCCCGAGGAGCGCCCGGTCCGCACGGTCGAGGTGGCCGGCTTCTGGATGGACGAGCACCCGGTCACGGTGTCGGAGTTCCGCAGGTTCGTACGGGCCACCGGCTACGTCACGGTCGCCGAACGCGAACTCGACGAGCGCCGCCCTCCCGGTGCGGACGGTCCGGACGATGTGGAAGGTATGGACCCCAGACTGGCGAGGCCGGGCTCGCTGGTCTTCCACCCCACGCCGGGTCCGGTTGACCTGTCCGACTGGGGTAGCTGGTGGTCCTACGTTCCGGGCGCGTCCTGGCGTCGGCCCGAAGGCCCCGGCAGCGCCCCGCACGGACGCGAACGCCACCCGGTGACGCACGTCGCCTACGAGGACGCCGAGGCGTACGCCGCCTGGTCGGGCAAGCAGCTTCCGACCGAGAGCGAGTGGGAGTACGCCGCGCGCGGTGGGCTGGACGGTGCGGTCTACGCCTGGGGGAACGACTTCAGCCCGCGCGGGCGCCTGATGGCCAACATCTGGCAGGGCGACTTCCCGTGGCGCCACGCGGGGCTCGGCCCGTACCGGCGGACGTCACCGGCCGGGCTGTTCCCGGTCAACGGGTACGGCCTGCTGGACATGACCGGCAACGTGTGGGAGTGGACCAGGGACCTCTACCGCGCGCCGGAGCCGGACCGTGCGGCCAAGGCGGTCTGCGTACCCCTCCTCGCACGCCCCGACGGGTCCGTGCCGCTCCCTCGACAGCGCACGGCCGCCGCCGACGCCGAGCCGGGCAGCGGCGCCGAGACTGCCACCGAGGAAACGGCAAGCGGAGACCGCGTGCTCAGGGTGGTCAAGGGCGGGTCGTATCTCTGCTCCCCGACGTTCTGCCTGCGGTACCGCCCGGCGGCCCGGCAGCCGAGCGACTCCGCCACCGCGGCCTGCCACGTCGGGTTCCGCTGCGTCGTCCACCCAGGATAGGTGGCCCGGTCCCGAGCGGGCTCAGCCGAACCCGAGCACGAACAGGCCGAGCACACACGTCGTTCAGTCGCCGTCCCCGCGGGACCCACGACCGCGGCGCCACCAACGGGACACCGGCGAGCGGCGGGGACGGGTGCGTTCGCCGGGTTCGGTGCCGGTTCGGGTGGGCAGGCCGGCCGCAGCCCAGGCCTTGGTGCCGCCACGCAGGGACACCGCCGGCCGGCCGAGACGAGCCAGCCGCTCCGCACCCTGGCGTGAGCGGTTGCCCAGCGAACAGACCGTCAGCACCTGGCCGGGTGGCAGGGTGGCGAGGAGGAACGGCAGCCGGTCCAGCGGGACGTTCACCGCGCCCTCGACGTGGCCGGCGGCGTACTCCGTCGGACTTCGTACGTCGACCACCGGGTCGCCGGCCGCCCACAGCGCCCGCGCCACCGTCAGGTCGACCTCCTCCGCCGCCGGTGGGATCGCCGTCATCCCGTCATCATCCCCGCGGTTGCCCAGCCGGAGACGGCCAGAGGGACGACCGGGAGCGGTCAGGGAACGGTGGCGGGAACGCTGGCGCCGGCCGGTCTGCCGGCTGACTGGGCGGTGACGCCGGTGTCCGGCGCCACCGACTTCGGCGGGCTCTCCACCGGAGGCGTCGTCCGGGCCACCTGGCGGGTGCGGCCCGGTTCGGCGAGTTCGGGACCGGTCGCCTTCTGGGCGAGCGCCACCCTCACCGGCGGTGGTGTCAGCCCGTCGATCCCGCTCCGCGTCACCGCGCGGTGAGACCCCGGGCGAACGGCGGGGCGGGGCGGGTGTCCACAATCGTCGGTGGCCACGAACTCACCTGATTCTTCAATGCCGGCGGTAGGGCCGGCGGGCCCTACGGAGGTTTGGCACCATGACCGGATGCTCCTACGCCGATGGCGACCGAGGACGGCCCGCGCCGTCGTGCTCGCACTCCTGCTGATCATGGCCACTGCCTGTGGTGGAGCCGGCGACGGCGGTGACCGTGGCGCGGCCGGAGGCGCGGACCACGGTGCCCGGAAGGATCAGAAGACCAACCCGGCGAGCGGCCCGAGCCGGGACACGCCCACGCGGGTGGCGAGGCCGGACACGTCAGCGCTGGCGTGGGGGCCGACGAAGGCGGAGTGGCATCGCGCCCAGCAGATCGTCGCGGGCATGAGCGCGAGCCAGAAGGCCGGCCAGGTGATCGTGGCCGGTTTCCAGGGCACCGAAGCGCCGATCGAGTCACTGCGCAAGTACCACGTCGGTGGCGTGATCGTGATGGGATACAACATCTCCTCACTCGCCCAGGTGCGTTCTGTCAACGCCGCCTTGCACGCGGAGGCCCGCAAGGAAGGGCGCACCTGGCCGCTGCTGGTCGGTGTGGACCAGGAGGGCGGACCGGTCGCAAGGATCAAGGAGCCGTTGACGGAGTTCCCGTCGTACATGACGCTCGGTGCCGCCCGCGACCCGAAGCTCGCCCGCCGCGTGGCCCGGGCCAGCGGGGAGGAGCTCCGCGAGCTCGGCTTCACCATGGTCTTCGCGCCCGACGCCGACGTGACGACGGGTCCGGACGACCCGACCATCGCCAGCCGCTCCGCCGGGGACGACCCCGAGGAAGTCTCCGCCATCGTCAAGGGCTCCTTGCGGGGGTACGCCGACGCCGGGATCCTGTCGGTTCCCAAGCACTTTCCCGGCCACGGCAGCGTCCCCGCGGACAGCCACGTCAGCCTGCCGGTCCAGCACGCCTCCCTGGACACGCTGAAGCGCCGCGACCTGGTGCCGTTCGCCGCGGCGGTCGACGACGGCGCGTCGGCGGTCATGGTCGCCCACATCGACGTGCGCGCGGTCGACCCTGGCACACCTGCGTCGGTGTCGAAGCCGATGATCGACGGCATCCTGCGCAAGCAGCTCGGCTTCCAGGGCGCGGTGTTCACCGACGCGCTGGAGATGGCCGGGGTGGCGAACAAGTACGGCAGCGCCGAGGCCGGCGTGCGTGCCCTGCTCGCCGGTGCCGACGTCCTCCTGCTTCCGGCCAGTGCGGCGAAGACGCACGACGCGGTTCTGGCGGCGCTGCGTTCGGGCCGACTGCCGCAAGCGCGCCTTGACGAGGCCGCCGCGCGTTCGGTCGCGTTGATGCTGCACGCGGGGTCGACGGCACAGAAGACGCCGTCGCAGGTCGAACTCGGTGGTGCGAAGGACGTCTCCTACGCTGCCTCGCTGCAGGGACTCACCGTGGTGTCGGGCAGGTGTGAAGGCCGCCTGGTCGGTGAGCGGATCAGTGTCGTGGGTGGCCGGTCCACCGACCGTGCCCGGCTCACCGAGGCCGCCCGCAAGGCAGGCTTGACGGTGGGCGAGGGCGGTGACGTCGTACACCTGCTGGGCCGGGGTGAGGCCGGCTCGGGCGCGGTGGTCGTCGCCCTGGACACGCCGTACGGCCTGGCGCGCAGCTCCGCCACGAACGCGCGGATCGGGTTGTATGGACGTACGCCGGAAGCGTTCCACGCACTCGTCGACGTGCTGACCGGGAAGGCCCGCGGCCACGGCCGGCTTCCCGTGCACGTGGGTGACCTGCCCGCGCAGCACTGCCGGTAGCGGATCCGCCGTCGGTACGCACACCACCCACGCGAGAACCGGCCCGCCTCTCGGAAACGAGATCGCGGGCCGGTTCGGCGTGCGAGGCAGGGTGGGTCAGGACCGCAGTGCGGCCACGACGTCGATCTCCACCAGGATGTTGTTCAGCTGGGACCCCACCGTGGTGCGCACGGGGTAGGGCTCCTCGAGGAACGACTCGTACACCCGGTTGAAGTCCGCGAAGTCGGCCAGGTCGGCGAGATGCACGGTCGCCTTCACCACGTCGGCGAAGGTGAGCCCTCGCTCGGCGAGCACCGCGGCGACGTTGCGCATCACCTGGGCGGTCTGCTCGGCGACACCGCCCTCCACGAGCTTGCCGGTCTTCGGGTCGGCCGGGCCGAAGCCCGCGGTGTAGAGAAAACCGTTGGCCACGACTCCCTGGGAGTAGGCACCGGCCGGGTTGGGTGCCTGGTCGGTCCGGATCGCTTCCTTGGCCATGGAGGTCCTTCCGCTCGGTCGACGCGTCCGCCGCTGCGTCCGCCTTCGTCATGCTTGGTTCGCGGGTCTCCGACGGACCGCTGGGCGGTTCGTACGATTCCTTCCGCGAAGCGACACTAACGCGTGCGCCCGGCCCACTCGCCGCGGCGTTGGCCCGGCGGTACGCCCCTCACGAGGCCGGCGGCGCCACCGGCGGGCTCACCAGCGGCGTCACCAGAAGGGCGACGCTGCCGCCGGCCGTCCTGGTCACCAGCAGCGTCGCCGCGGTCGAGCCGCGCGGGGCGAGGCGCTTGCGGAGCACGTCGGGGTCGACGTCCACGCCGCGCTTCTTCACGGTCAGCGCACCGACGTCGCGAGTGCGCAGGGCGCGTTTGAGCACCTTCACGTCGTAGGGCAGAACCTCCTCGACGCGGTACGCGGTGGCGAACGGCGTCGGCACCCACCGGTCGGAGGTGAGGTAGGCGATCTTCGGGTGCAGCAGCGAGCCGTCGACCAGCGGCGCCACCGCGGTCACCAGCCCGGCGCGGATCACCGCGCCGTCGGGTTCGTAGACAAAGCCGAGCGGCTCGCTGACCGGTGCCTCGCCCGGGTCGTCCGCGTCGGTGAGGCAGGCCGCCGCCGGCAGCACGGTGGCGCGCCGGCGTACGGGTGCGCCGGACGTCTCGGCGCGCGACCGGAGGGCACCGGACCACAGCGCCGCCTCCTTCACCTCCCGGCCCTCGCTGATCCACTCCGCCTCCACGTCGGCCGGAACCAGGGCGTGCGGGATGATCGGCGCCGTCTTGACGCAGGCGGTGCCGGTGAGCAGGTCGGTCACGAAGGACCAGGGCGGGGAATAGTCGGCCGGATCGAAGACCCTGCCCCGGCCCGAACGCCTGGCCGGATCGGCCACCACCCCGGCGTAGGGCGAACGGTCCACGCCGGTGACGTCGACCACCTCCACCTGGGCACGTGCCGGACCGGACGTGCCGGCCGGGTCGGCCAGGTTGACCACGTCGGCCAGGTTGGCCACTTCGGCCAGGTTGGCTCGGGCGATCTCAGCGGTCAGCGGGTCCCGGTCGAACCCGGTCACGGCCAGGCCGGCCCGGGCCAGCGCCAGCAGGTCCCCGCCGATGCCGCAGCACAGGTCGGCCACCCGCGCGGCTTCCGCCGGGCTCGTGGAGCCGCCCGCCAAGCCGCCCGCGGAGCTGCCTTCGCCCCCGAGGACGGCCGCGATCCGCTCGGCGCGGTACGCCGCCACCCCGGAGGTGGTCGCCTGCTCCAGTCCGTCGCGGGTGAAGAACATCCGGTCCGCGTCGGCACCGAACTTGGCCCGGGCCCGGCGGCGCAGGGCCGCCTGGGTGAGTGCGGCGGCCACCAGGTCGGCGGGGTGGTCGCGGCGCAGCCGGGTGGCGAGGCTGATCGCGGCGCGCTCGTCGTAGGCCGTCTGGGCCTCGGCGAGCAGGGCCCGGCCGGCGGGTCCGCGCAGCGCCCGGAACACCTCGAGGTCCATCGGCTGCTCCGCTCCTTCGTCGGTCCAGTCCCGCCGGCTGCCGTCACGAGGTCGCGGTTCTTCGGATTCCGTTCCGACCCGCCTGGCACTCAGGTTGACCGAGTGCTAACAACCGCATAGATTCGGCCTTGGCACTCTCGACCTTAGGGTGCCAGCAACAGCCCGCGACGAGGCGGCCGGCACCGCGACGACGGCTCGCCAGCGTTGCTCCACAGGTGAAAACAACTCACGAACTCGTGTTCACCGTGACATCCCGTGAAGGGGGAGGTCAGTAGTGTCGGTCTCCATCAAGCCGCTCGAGGACCGCATCGTCATCAAGACCCTCGACGCCGAAGAGACAACCGCGTCGGGTCTGGTGATTCCCGATACCGCGAAGGAGAAGCCCCAGGAGGGCGAAGTCGTCGCGGTCGGTCCAGGTCGCATCGACGACAACGGCAACCGGGTCCCGCTCGACGTCGCTGTCGGCGACAAGGTGATCTTCAGCAAGTACGGCGGCACCGAGGTGAAGTACAGCGGCGAGGAGTTCCTCATCCTCTCCGCGCGCGACGTCCTCGCCGTCGTCGAGAAGTAGGCCAACGCCCCGGCAGGAGGGCGGGCCCCGCGCCCGGATCCCCCGGCGGGCGCGACCCGCGACCACCTGGTCGCGACCGAGTGGTCGCGTCGCCACCGCCCTCCTGCCGCCGGCTCGTGCCGCCTGACCTCAGGTCCACGGACCTGGTCACGGGCGGCCCCAGACGTACACGTTCGACGGACGACTGACGACCGGCACCAGCCGGGCCCGGCCACCGCCGGCACACCCGGTAGGGCGTCGTGGAAGGACATTTACACCCATGCCGAAGATCCTGGAGTTCGACGAGAACGCACGGCGCGCCCTCGAGCGTGGCGTCGACGCCCTCGCGAACACCGTGAAGGTGACGCTGGGCCCCAAGGGCCGCAACGTCGTCATCGACAAGAAGTGGGGCGCTCCCACCATCACCAACGATGGTGTGACGGTCGCCCGTGAGGTGGAGCTCGAGGACCCGTTCGAGAACCTCGGCGCCCAGCTCGTCAAGGAAGTCGCCACCAAGACCAACGACATCGCCGGTGACGGCACCACCACCGCGACGGTGCTCGCCCAGGCGATGGTGCACGTCGGGCTGCGGGCGGTCGCCGCCGGCGCCAACCCGATGGTGCTGAAGAAGGGCATCGACCGCGCGGTCGAGACGATCAACACGTTCCTCCTGGACGAGGCCAAGTCGGTCGACACCCGGGAGGAGATGGCCCACGTGGCCACCATCTCCGCGCAGGACGCGCAGATCGGCCAGCTGATCGCCGAGTCCTTCGACAAGGTGGGCAAGGACGGTGTGATCACCGTCGAGGAGTCCAACACCCTGGGCACCGAGCTCGAGCTCACCGAGGGCATGCAGTTCGACAAGGGCTTCATCTCGCCGAACTTCGTGACCGACGCCGAGCGCCAGGAAGCCGTCCTGGACGACGCGTACATCCTGATCCACCAGGGCAAGATCTCCTCGATGGCCGACCTGCTCCCGCTGCTGGAGAAGGTCGTCCAGGCGGGCAAGCCGCTGGTGATCATCGCCGAGGACGTCGAGGGCGAGGCCCTGGCCACCCTCGTGGTCAACAAGATCCGCGGCATCTTCAACTCGGTGGCCGTCAAGGCTCCGGGGTTCGGTGACCGCCGCAAGGCCATGCTCGAGGATCTCGCCGCTCTCACCGGTGGCCAGGTCGTCGCGCCCGAGATCGGGCTCAAGCTCGACCAGGTCGGCCTCGAGGTGCTCGGCACCGCCCGCCGGGTCACGGTGACCAAGGACGACACGACGGTCATCGACGGCGGCGGCTCCGCCGAGGACGTGGCCGCCCGCGTCTCCCAGATCAGGGCCGAGATCGAGAACACCGACTCCGACTGGGACCGCGAGAAGCTGCAGGAGCGGCTCGCGAAGCTGGCCGGCGGCGTGTGCGTGATCAAGGTCGGCGCGGCCACCGAGGTCGAGCTCAAGGAGAAGAAGCACCGCATCGAGGACGCCGTGTCGGCGACCCGGGCAGCGATCGAGGAGGGCATCGTCACCGGCGGTGGCGCCGCCCTCGTGCACGCCGCGACGGCGCTCGACAACCTGTCCGAGCTGACCGGTGACGAGAAGATCGGTGTGGAACTCGTACGCCAGTCCGTCCGTGAGCCGCTGCGCTGGATCGCCGAGAACGCCGGCGCCCAGGGCTACGTCGTCGTGGAGAAGGTCCGCGAGAACGGCCCCGGCAAGGGCTACAACGCCGCTACCGGCCAGTACGGTGACCTGATCGGCCAGGGCGTCATCGACCCGGTGAAGGTGACCCGGTCGGCGCTCGCCAACGCGGCGTCCATCGCGGCGATGCTGCTCACCACCGAGACGCTCGTCGTCGACAAGCCGGAGGAGGCCGAGGAGGCCGCCGGACAGGGCCACGGCCACGGCCACGGTCACTGATCCGGCAGCCGGTTGAGACCGGCTGACTCCAGCTGACACCGGCGTACGCCGGGCAGCATGTGACGGCCGAGGGGCCGGGACACCTCCGCGGAGGAGTCCCGGCCCCTCGGCCGCTGTCGCTCCGGCGGGCGTTCACGGCGCCGACCCGCGCGAATCGCCCGAACCCGGAATCGGCGACAATAGGTCTGATGTCCACCCAGGTCACCCTCAGGTCCCTCGGTGTGCGGGTGTACCTGCCGTCCCTGCTCTACGGCGTGGGGCAGGGCGCCATCGCGCCGATCGTGGCGCTGTCCGCCCGCGACCTCGGAGCCTCCGTCGGCTCCGCCAGCCTGGTCGTGGCCGCCGCCGGCGTCGGCCAGCTCGTCGGGGACCTGCCGGCGGGAGCGCTGGCCGGGCGGATCGGCGAACGCCGGGCGATGCTGGCCGCGTCCGCTCTGGTGGTCGGCGCGCTCGGCGCCTGCATGCTGGCCTCCACCGAGTGGCTGCTCGCGCTGGGCATCTTCTGCACCGGTCTCGCCGGAGCGGTGTGGGGCCTCGCCCGGCAGGCGTACCTCGCGGAGGTGGTGCCGTTCCACCTGAGGGCCCGGGCCATGTCCACCCTCGGCGGGGTGCAGCGGATCGGCATGTTCGCCGGGCCGTTCCTCGGCGCGCTCGCGGTCCGGGTGTGGGGGACCGACGGGGCGTACGGACTGCACGCCGCCACCGCGGTGCTCGCCGGGCTTCTCCTGCTGGCCCTGCCCGAGCCCGCCCACGAGGGCAGAGCCGCGCAGCCCGGCGGCCCGGTCCGCACCATCGACGTGGCCCGCAGCCACGCGAGCGTTCTGCGCACCCTCGGCATGGGCGCCCTGCTGGTGGGTGCGGTCCGGGCGTCGCGTCAGGTGGTGATCCCGCTGTGGGCGGACTCCATCGGCCTGGACGCCGCGTCCACCAGCCTGATCTTCGGGATCGCCGGCTCGGTGGACATGCTGTTGTTCTATCCGGCCGGGCGGGTGATGGACCGCAGGGGCAGGGCGTTCGTGGCGGTGCCCTCGATGGTGATTCTCGGACTCGCCCACCTGCTGCTGCCGATGACCCACCACGCGGTGACGCTGGCCGGGGTCGCCGTGTTGATGGGGTTCGGGAACGGCATCGGCAGCGGCATCATCATGACCCTCGGCGCCGACGTGTCCCCGCCGGTCGGGCGGACGGCGTTCCTCGGCGCCTGGCGGCTGTGCGCGGACGCCGGCAACAGCGCGGGCCCACTGGTGATCGGCGCGGTGAGCGCCTCGGTGGCGCTCGGCCCGGCCGTGCTCCTGATGGGCGGGGTGGGCCTGGTCGGCGCGGTCCTGATGGGCCGGTGGATCCCACGGCACCCGCCCGCGGCTCCACCGGTGCCGCAGAGCCCGTGACGCCGCAACTCCGGGCGTACGGGAAATGCCGCATATGACACACCGGCCCCGCGCAGTGGGCCCACTCGGAACCCTCGCTAGCATGAAGGGACGCTCGCGACCGGAGGAAGCATGAATCTTGATCCCCGGGCAGAAGACGGCGACGTCACCGGCCCCTTCTCCACCCTCGGCCTGACCTACGACGACGTCCTGCTGCTGCCAGGCGAGTCCGACGTCATTCCCAACGAAATCGACACCACCAGTCGGATCTCCCGCCGGATCAGTGTGCGGATCCCGTTGCTGTCCAGTCCGATGGACACCGTGACCGAGGCCCGGATGGCGATCGCCATGGCGCGCCAGGGCGGCATCGGCGTACTCCACCGCAACTTCTCCGTCGAGGACCAGGCCCAGCAGGTCGACCTGGTCAAGCGTTCCGAGGCCGGCATGGTCGCCCAGCCGATCACCATCGGCCCGGACGCCACCATCGGCGAGGCGGACGCCATCTGCGGGCAGTACCGCATCTCCGGTGTGCCCGTCGTCGGGCGCGACCAGGAGCTGCTCGGCATCGTCACCAACCGCGACATGCGGTTCGAGAGCGACCACTCCCGCCTGGTCCGCGACATCATGACGCCGATGCCGCTGGTCACCGGCGTGGTCGGCATCTCCGCTGACGAGGCGATGGGCCTGCTGCACAAGCACAAGATCGAGAAGCTGCCGCTGGTCGACAAGGCCGGGCGGCTGCAGGGCCTGATCACCCTGAAGGACTTCGTCAAGCGCGACCAGTTCCCGCACGCCACCAAGGACGACACCGGCCGGCTGCGGGTGGCCGCGGCGGTCGGCTTCTTCGGCGACGGCTGGAAGCGGGCGATGACCCTGGTCGAGGCCGGCGTCGACCTGCTGATCGTGGACACCGCGCACGGCCACACCTCCGGCGTGCTCGACATGATCCGTCAGCTCAAGGCCGATCCGGCCGCGGCGCACGTGGACGTGATCGGCGGCAACGTCGCCACCCGGGCGGGCGCGCAGGCGATCGTCGACGCCGGCGCGGACGGTGTGCGGGTGGGCGTCGGGCCGGGCTCGATCTGTACGACCCGGGTGGTGGCCGGGGTCGGTGCGCCGCAGGTCACCGCGATCTACGAGGCAGCCCGTGCCGCCAAGCAGGCCGGCGTACCCGTGATCGGCGACGGCGGGCTGCAGTACTCCGGCGACATCGCCAAGGCGCTGGTCGCCGGTGCGGAGTCGGTGATGCTCGGCTCGCTGCTCGCCGGCTGCGAGGAGAGCCCGGGCGACCTGGTGTTCATCAACGGCAAGCAGTACAAGACCTACCGCGGCATGGGCTCGTTGGCCGCGATGAGCTCCCGGGGCAAGAACCGCTCCTACTCCAAGGACCGCTACTTCCAGGGCGACGTCCCCTCCGACGACCAGCTCGTCCCCGAGGGCATCGAGGGGCAGGTGCCCTACCGCGGGCAGCTCCGGGCCGTCGCGCACCAGCTGATCGGCGGGCTGCGGCAGTCGATGTTCTACGTCGGTGCACGGACGGTGCCCGAGCTGCAGGAGCGGGGGAAGTTCGTGCGGATCACTCCCGCCGGGCTGAAGGAGAGCCACCCGCACGACATCCGGATGACGGTCGAGGCGCCCAACTACTGGGGCCGCTGAGCGATCCGGGGGGCCTGACCGCCGTGCTCACGGCGTAGGGGAGAATCGGGCCCGTGACCGAGATCGAGATCGGCCGTGGCAAGCGCGGTCGCCGGGCGTACTCCTTCGACGACATCGCGATCGTGCCCAGCCGGCGCACCCGCGACTTTGAGGAGGTGTCGACCGCCTGGCAGATCGACGCCTACCGCTTCGAGATGCCGGTGATCGCCGCGCCGATGGACTCGGTGGCCTCACCGAGCACGGTGATCGAGCTCGGCCGCCGCGGCGGGCTCGGCGTCCTCAACCTCGAGGGCCTGTGGACCCGCTACGAGGACCCCGAGCCGCTGCTCGCCGAGATCGCCGAGCTGGACCCCGACGCCGCCACGGCGCGGATGCAGCAGATCTACGACGAGCCGATCAAGCCGGACCTGATCACCGCCCGGCTGGCCGAGATCCGCGCCGCCGGTGTCACCGTGGCCGGTGCTCTGTCGCCGCCGCGGACCAAGCAGCTGTGGAAGACCGTGGTCGACGCCGGCGTGGACATTTTCGTGATCCGCGGTACGACCGTCTCCGCCGAACACGTCTCCTCCCAGATCGAGCCGCTCAACCTCAAGCAGTTCATCTACGAGCTGGACGTGCCCGTCGTGGTCGGCGGGTGCGCGACGTACCAGGCGGCGCTGCACCTGATGCGGACCGGCGCGGCCGGCGTCCTGGTCGGCTTCGGCGGCGGTGCCGCACACACCACCCGCAGCGTCCTCGGCGTCGCCGTACCCATGGCGTCGGCGGTGGCCGACGTCGCGGCTGCACGTCGCGACTACCTGGACGAGTCCGGCGGCCGCTACGTCCACGTGATCGCCGACGGTTCGGTCGGCCGGTCCGGTGACCTCGCCAAGGCGGTCGCCTGCGGGGCGGACGCGGTGATGCTCGGCTCGCCGCTGGCCCGAGCGAAGGAGGCGCCCGGGCACGGGTTCCACTGGGGTCTGGAGGCCCACCACGGCGAACTGCCGCGCGGAGCCCGCGTCGAGGTGGGCACGATCGGCACGTTGGAGGAGATCCTCTTCGGGCCGTCCCGGCGTTCCGACGGCACCATGAACCTCGTCGGCGCGCTGCGCCGGGCGATGGCGACCACGGGTTACACCGACCTCAAGGAGTTCCAGCGCATCGAGGTCGTCGTCCAGTAACTCGCAACCTCACAAGCGCGCCATCCGCCCCCGACCTGAGCAAGGTCGGGGGCGGTTCTGTCGTTGGGGCGAAGTGTGGAGACTTACGGGGGCTCCGACCCCCGTAAGTCTCCACACTTCCCGACCGGCGCCCCCAAATTGTTCCGCGGAAGAATCCGGCCCAGCTCGGTAAGGCAGCGCCGGGTCAGCCGTCGGTCGAGGGACGGTTGTCCGGTTCGGAGGGAACCGTACGTACGACGACCTCCACCTGGACCCGGACAGGCTCTCCGGGGCCGGCGCCGTCCGCGGACGGGGAACGGTTGGCGTTCACCGTCGTGACCGCGCTGCCTGCCACCGCCCCGGCCACACCGGCCGCGCTGCCGGCCATCGCAGCCCCGGAGGTGTCGGCCGGAGCAGGCGAGCCGTTCCCGGCCCCGCCGCGAGCGGGAACGCCGTTGGCGCGCACGGCCGCGTCCTCGCCGTCGTGCCCACCTCGGTCGGTCAGGTGGCTGTGCGCGGCGTGGTGGTGTGCCGCGGCGTGCGTGCTCCGGACGTGCCCACCCGCATGCCCGCCGGCAAGTGCGTACTCGCTCTCGTCGGCGTACTCGTCCTCGCGTGCCTGTCCCGCGTGCGCCCCGTTGCGCCGCGGCGCGCCGTCCAGCCGCGTCACGTCGCTCTCGCGGGTGTCGGTTCCACGGCGCCGGCGGCGGCGTTCCTTGAACTCCTCCACCAGCGTGTAGAGCGTCGGCACCAGCACCAGGGTCAGCAGGGTGGAGCTGACCAGGCCGCCGATCACCACGATCGCCAGCGGCTGGGAGATGAACACCCCGCCACCGGTGAGGCCGAGCGACATCGGCACCAGCGCACAGATGGTCGCCAGCGCGGTCATCAGGATCGGCCGCAACCGCCGACGGCCACCCTCGATCACCGCCTCGCGCACGCTCATGCCCCGGTCGCGGTACTGGTTGATCAGGTCGATCAGCACGATCGCGTTGGTGACCACGATGCCGACCAGCATCAGCATGCCGATCAGGGCGGGTACGCCGAGCGCGGTGTCGGTCGCGAGCAGCAGCCCCAGCGCGCCGGTGGCCGCGAACGGCACGGACACCAGCAGGATCAGCGGCTGCACGATGCTGCGGAACGTCGCCACCATGACCAGGAAGACGATCGCGATGGCGGCGAGCATCGCTATCCCGAGCTGGCCGAACGCGTCGCTCTGCTCAGAGCTCACCCCGCCCAGCTTGTAGGTCGCGCCACCTGTCAACTTCAGCTTGCTCAGGGCGGTTTTGAGGTCGGTGGAGACCTTGCCGACGTTGGAGGTGTTCGGGGTGGCGGAGATGGTGGCTGTACGCCGGCCGTCGGTCCGGGTGAGCTGTGCGGCCTTGGCGACCTCGGACACCTTGGCCACCGAGTCCAGCCGCACGGTGGTCCCGAGCGGCGTGGGCAACGGCAGGCGGCGCATGGCCGCGAGGTCCTTGGGCGTGGTGCCGGCGTAGACCATCACGTCGCTCTGCTCGGAGTCCAGGGTGACGGTGCCCGCCTGCTGTCCCTCGAACGTCTGGCGTACGGCCTGCCCGACCTGGGCCTCCGACAGCCCGGCCGCGGCGGCCTTCGCCCGGTCCACCTCGACCTGGACGGTCGGGCGTTCCGAGCTGAGGTTGTTGGTCACGTCGGAGGCGCCGTCCACACCGCGGACCGCCTTCTCCACCTGCGCCGCGGCGGTACGCAGTGCCGCGGTGGTGGGTGCGGTGACCTCGACCTCGAGATTGCTGGACCCGGGCGGCCCGGACTGTGCGCCCTCGACCGTGAGCGTCCCGACGCCGCGGAGACGATCGAGGTCCTTGCGCAGCCGGTCGCGGAAGACCGTCTGGTCGATGTCGTCCTTCGTGGTGAGGGAGAACGTCGCCTGGTTGGTGCGCCCACCGGTGGAGAAGCTGCCGAACTCCGCCGTACCCACGGTCGTCTGGTACGACTCCACCTCGTCCAGGCCGGCGATGACCTTCTCCACCTTCCTGGCCGCGGTGTCGGTGGCGGCCAGGGAGGAGGAGACCGGCATGGCCTGGTTGACGGTGACGGTGTTCTGCCCGCTGTCGTCGAGGAAGTTGGTCTTCAGCAGCGGCGCGGCGCCGATCGTCCCGGCGAACACGAGGACGCCGACCAGCAGGGTGATCACCTTGTGCCGGGTGGTCCAGCTGATCACCGGAACGTACGCGCGCTGCAGCGGGTTGCGGCGTTCCCTGGCCACCGCCTCGGCGCGTACCCGCTCCTCGTCGCCGGCGTCGATGGTGGGGCGGCGCAGGAACCAGTACGCGAGGACCGGGATGATCGTCAGCGACACCAGCAACGACGCGGCCAGCGCGATGCTCACCGTGGCGGCGAACGGCCGGAACAGCTCGCCGACCTGGCCGCCCACGAACGCGATCGGGGCGAAGACGCCGACCGTGGTGACCGTGGACGCGGTGACCGCGCCGGCCACCTCGCGCACGGCGTCCAGGATCGCCCGGAGCTTGTCCTCGCCATAGCCGAGGTGCCGTTTGATGTTCTCGAGTACGACGATCGAGTCGTCGACCACGCGGCCGATGGCGACGGTGAGCGCGCCGAGCGTGAGGATGTTGAGGGAGTAGCCGCCGGCGTAGAGCCCGAGCATCGCGACCAGCAGCGAGAACGGGATGGACACGGCGGTGACCAGCGTCGACCGCAGGGACAGCAGGAAGACCAGGATCACCAGGACGGCGAACAGCAGACCGATCGCGCCCTCGGTGGTGAGCCCGTGGATCGAGTCCTCGATGAACGGCGCCTGGTCGAACACCACTGTCAGCTTGGCGTTGCCGCCGATGGAGGTACGCAGTTCGTCCAGGCGGTCCTGGACCGCGTGGGACACCGCGACGGTGTTGCCGTCGGAGGTCTTGGTGACCGCGATGCCGAGGGTCGGCCGGCCGTTGGTGCGGGTGATCGAACTCGTCGGCGCCAGCTTCTCCTTGACGGTGGCCACGTCGGAGAGCTTCACCGGCGTCGGGGCGGCCGGAGCCGCCTGACTGGCCGCACCGGCCGCACCGGCCGCACCCGCGGATCCAGCGGACTGCGAGGCAGACCCGGCGGACCCGGTGCCGGACCCGGACGCGGAGCCGCTGCCCGGCTGCCCACCGGAGGGCTGTCCGGTGCCACCCGCACCGGCCGGCCCGCCGGCGCCGCCCCCGCCCCCGGCGGCACCGCCCACGCCGCCGCCCGGCAGCACCGGGAGGTTGCGGATGTCCGCGACCGAGGTGAACGGCGATCCCACGGACACCGACAGGGACCGGTCGCCGGAGTCGAACTGCCCGCCCGGCACGTCGACGCCGTTGGCCTGCAGCGCGCCGATCACGCCCTGCAGGCTGACCCTGCGGTCGGCCAGCTTCTTCTCGTCCACGGTGACCGAGACCTGCCGGTCGCGCACACCGGTCACCATCACCTGGCGTACGTCGGCGATCTTGTCCAGCTCGGGAACCACCCGGTCGTCCAGCGCGCGGGCGAGGTCCTGCTGGCTCTGGTCGGAGCTGACCGCGAGCAGGACGACGGGCAGGTCGTTGAAGCTGCCGGCCTGCACGGTCGGCTGGACGTCGCTGGGCAGCTGTGCGGACAGCCGGTTGATCGACTGCTGGATGTTCTGCACGGCGCGGCCGATGTCGGTGCCGTAGGTGAAGTCGGCCTGAACGAGGGAGAAGCCGTCGCTGGAGGTGGAGGTGGTCTTGTCCAGGCCGTCGACGCCGGCGACCGCGGACTCGATCGGCTTGGTGACCTCGCGTTCGACGATCTCCGGCGAGGCGCCCGGGTAGACGGTGCTTATGTAGGCGCCGGGGATCTCCAGGCTCGGGATGAGCTCCTGCTTCAGCGCGCCGGTGGCGACCAGGCCGAAGCCGAGGATGGCGACCGAAACCAGGGCGACGAGGCTCCGGTAGGCGAGACTCAGTCTGGCCAGTCTGAACATGGCTTCCCCTCGGACGAGCTAGCTGCTGCCCCGGCGGCACGACGTGCTGGTTGGGCGGCCGGGTCTGGCCGTTGCCGAGAATACTTCGCCTCGGACGGAATATCGTCGTCAGACGAGCTATATCAGGGTCTTACCGGAGAAGATCCTCCGTAGGGACGAGAAGGGGGTACGCGGCGTGGAGTACAGAGCCGGGCTGATTGCCCGGATCGAGGCGGCTGAGGACGATTTCCGTCAGTCCTTGCTGCGGCTGTGCGGTCCGGATCTGCTCTCAGTGGACCTCACGATGACCCAGCTGCGGGCACTTTTCGTTCTCGGCGCGTCCGGGGCGCTGTCGGCGCACGACCTGGCCGACGCGCTCGGCGTGGGCCCCACGACGCTCACCGGGATCGTCGACCGGCTGCAGGCTCGCGGCCTGGTCCACCGCATCCCGGACGGCCACGACCGCCGCGTCCGGCGGGTGGATCTCACCGACGCCGGACGGACTCTGCTCGGGGACGTGGACGAGGTGCGCCGGGCGTACCAGCGCAGGATGTTCGCCCGGCTGGACGACGACGTTCTGTCCGGGATGGCCACCGCCGTGGAGGCGCTGGCCCGGGTCTGCGCCGAGGAGGTCGCGGCCGAGCGCGGGGCTCCCGTGCGCGGCGCGGCCGGCGGTGACCCTGATCACCCACTCGCCCGGTCCGCGCGATGATCCGCGTCATGACCCGCGCGACGATCCGCGCGATGATCCGCGCGATGATCCGCGTCATGAGCGCCCCCGCCCCGCCTAGGCTGGCACCATGACCGAACCCACCTCCGCGCGCGAACTCACCTCCGGCCGGGTGGCCGAGCTCACCGGACGGGTGTTCGCGACGTCGGGGGAGACCCTCGACGCCGTTTCGCCTCTGACCGGCAAGCCCCTGGGCCAGGTGCCGGTGTCGACCACCGGCGACGTTGCGGAGGCGTTCTCCCGGGCCCGCGCGGCGCAGGCGGAATGGGCTCAGGTGCCGGTGGCCGAGCGTGCCGACCTCCTGCTGCGGGTGCACGACCTGGTGCTCGACCGGCAGCGCGACCTGCTGGACCTCGTGCAGTGGGAGTCCGGGAAGGCCCGCAAGCACGCGTTCGAGGAGTTGGCGGACGTCGCGAACACCGCGCGCTACTACGCCCGGGTCGCCCCGCAGCACCTGCTGCCGACCAGGCGGGCGGGCATGTTCCCGTTCCTCACCCGGGCCACCGAGCTGCGCCACCCCAAGGGAGTCGTCGGCGTCATCGCCCCCTGGAACTACCCGTTCACGCTGGCGATCTCCGACGCGTTGCCCGCGCTGGTGGCCGGCAACGCCGTGGTCACCAAGCCGGCCAGCCTCACCGCGCTGTGTGCCCTGGCCGCCGCCGAACTGGTCGCCGATGCCGGCCTGCCGCCCGACCTGTGGCAGGTGGTGGTGGGTGCGGGTTCCTCCATCGGGAACGCCCTGATCGACCACTCCGACTTCGTCTGCTTCACCGGATCAACACAGACCGGGCGCTCGGTGGCCGCCCGGTGCGGTGAGCGGCTGATCGGGGCCACCATGGAGCTCGGGGGCAAGAACGCCATGCTGGTCCTCGACGACGCCGACCTGGACGTCGCCGCCGAGGGCGCGGTGCGGGGATGCTTCTCCAACGCCGGCCAGCTGTGCATCTCGATCGAACGCCTCTACGTCGCGGCTGCCGTGTACGACCGGTTCGTCGAACGCCTGGTGGCCCGGGTGGAGGCGATGCGGGTCGGCCCGGGGCTGGACTTCGGTCCGGACATGGGGTCGCTCATCTCCGCCGACCAGCTGTGCACCGTCACCGCGCACGTCGAGGACGCGAGGGACAAGGGCGCGCGGGTTCTCACCGGCGGGGTCGCGAGGCCCGACCTGGGACCGTACTTCTTCGCTCCCACCGTCCTCGCGGAGGTGACCCCGGACATGACCTGCTTCGCCGAGGAGACGTTCGGCCCGGTCGTGTCGGTCTACCCCGTCGCCGACGAGGACGAAGCGGTGGCGCGCGCCAACGACACCGCATTCGGGCTGAACGCCGCGGTCTACGGCCGCGACGTACGCCGGGCCGGTGCGGTCGGCGAACGCCTGCACGTCGGCACGGTCAACGTCAACGAGGCGTACGCCGCGGCATGGGGGAGCGTGGACGCGCCCATGGGCGGCGTCGGCGACTCCGGGATGGGACGCCGGCACGGAGCAGAGGGGCTGTTGAAGTACACCGAGGCCCAGACCATCGCGGTGCAACGGGTGCCGATGACGCCGCCGGCCGCAACGTCCTACGACGCGTTCGCCCGCGGGCTCACCCTCGCGCTGCGGGCGATGCGGAAGGGTGGCCACAAGTGATCCGCCCGCGTCGCGACCCGGCCATGCAGCACTACGACGTCGTGGTGATCGGCTCCGGCTTCGGCGGAAGTGTCGCGGCGCTGCGGCTCACGGAGAAGGGCTATCGGGTCGGTGTGCTCGAGGCCGGCGCGAGGTTCGCGGACAAGAGCACCGCCGACCACGGCACCGACGGATCGCGCGGTGCCGGCGCGGGGGTCGCCGGGGTCTCCGGGGACGACGGCGTACGGGCACTGCCGCGCACGTCCTGGCAACTGCGCGACTTCCTCTTCGCGCCCCGGCTCGGCTGCCTCGGCATCCAGCGAATCACCTTGCTGCGTGACGTTCTGGTGCTGTCCGGTGCGGGCGTCGGCGGTGGTTCGCTGGTCTACGCCAACACGTTGTACGAACCCCTGGCGGAGTTCTACGACGACCCGCAGTGGCGCGGGCTGGCCGACTGGCGGGCCGAGCTCGCCCCCCACTACGACCAGGCCAAGCGGATGCTCGGCGTCACTGTCAACCCGACCATGACACCCTCCGACGTGGTGATGCGCAAGGTCGCCGAGGAGATGGGCGTGGGCGACACCTTCCGGCAGACACCGGTCGGGGTGTTCTTCGGTACTCCCGGCACGCCGCCCGGCACCGAGGTCGACGACCCCTACTTCGGCGGTGCGGGACCTCGCCGCCGCTCCTGCATCGAGTGCGGTGAGTGCATGACCGGCTGCCGCCACAACGCCAAGAACACCCTGACGACCAACTATCTGTACCTCGCCGAGGAGGCCGGTGCGAAGGTGCATCCGCTCACCACCGTGACGGCGGTACGCCCCTTGGCCGGCGGCGGGTACGCCGTGGACACCGAGCCGACGCCCGGTGGGATGCCGCGCCGGCGCCGCCTGCGGCGCGACTGGGCGCCGCGTACGTTCCACGCCGACCAGGTGGTGTTCGCGGCCGGCGCGCTCGGCACCCAGCGGCTCCTGCACCGGATGAAGGCCGAGGGCCGGCTGCCCAACCTGTCCGACCGGCTGGGTGTGCTGACCCGGACCAACTCCGAGTCGATTCTGGGCGCGATCGCGAGGGGGCGCGAGACCGACTACTCGCGCGGGGTCGCGATCACCTCGTCGTTCCACCCGGATCCGCACACGCACATCGAGCCGGTGAGGTACGGCCACGGCAGCAACGCGATGGGGTTGCTCCAGACGGTGCTCACCGACGGCGGCGATGGGGGCCGCCGCTGGCGGACGTGGCTGCGTGAGGTCGCCCGCCATCCGGGCGACCTGGCCCGGCTGGCCAACCTGCGGCACTGGTCCGAACGCACGGTCATCGCGCTGGTCATGCAGTCACTGGACAACTCCCTGACCGTACGGCTGCGGCGCGGCGCCTTCGGTTGGCGGCTCACCTCCCGGCAGGGACACGGCGAGCCCAACCCGACCTGGATCCCGGTGGCCAACCAGGTCGTTCGCCGCCTGGCCGAACTCGTGGGAGGGACGCCGGGCGGCACCGTCGGTGAGGTGTTCGACCGGCCGATCACCGCGCACATCATCGGCGGCTGTGTGATCGGCACGGACGCCGAGCACGGTGTCGTGGACGGCTACCAACGGGTGTACGGACATCCCGGACTGCACGTGCTCGACGGAGCCGCCGTGTCGGCGAACCTGGGTGTCAACCCGTCCTTGACGATCACCGCGCAGGCGGAGCGGGCGGTGTCGTACTGGCCCAACAGGGGTGACACGGACCCGCGACCGGAGCTCGGTGGGGAGTACCAACGGATCGACCCGGTGGCACCGCATCGTCCGGTCGTGCCGGCCGGCGCGCCCGGTGCCCTGCGCCTCACCGCGCCGCGGCGGGCAAGCCGGGGTTGACACTCGGAGGGTGACACCCGCCCGCGGCCGGCGGTGCAGGACCTACGAGCAGACGGATCCGGCCTGTGCCGCGCCGCCGCCCTTGCGCAGCGTGGAGGCGGAGCTCATCACGTCGTTCATCAGGTCGAACAGGTCGCGGTAGGACTGGTCGGCGCCCTTGGCGTCCTCGTAGGAGACCTGCTCGTCGCCCACGGTGAGATAGAGGTGGATCGCGTCGGGGGTGGGCGTCCGCAGCTTCCGCTTGGTGTCCGGCTCCGCCTTGGGCCGGGGAGCCTTCTCGGCCCGGTTCGCGGCCGCGGCGATCCGGGTCATCGTCGCCGACTTCACGCTGCACGTGAAGGGCTCCTTGCCCCGGCTGGTGAGGGTGGCGCTGCCGTCGGCGTCGACCACGAGCTTGTCGTTGAAGCCGGCGACACCACCCGTGCGGTGCAGCGAGAGCGAGGAGTTCATGGTGGGTCCCGGGGTCGGGTGTGCGCTGTTGGTGGGCGTGGACGTTGCCTGTGCCTCCGTGGTCGGCGCTCGCTCGGTCCCGCATGCTGCCATGCCGAGAACGAGAACCCCCATGAGTGCGGCCAGTGGCGCACCGCGTCGAAGTACGGAAAGCATCATGCCGGTTCTGACGTCTCGTTCCTGGTGTGGGTTCCGTTTCGGCTGCCCCGAACGCGTCTCAACCATGTCTCGGGACCTGTCCCAGCACAGGTCCCGGCACGGGGCTGTGCACATGATGCCGAACGTGGGAGGACCCGGCTCCAGCAGGCGGGGAGCCGGGTCCTCCGGTGCGACGGTCCGCGAGGCCGCGAGCGGTTCCCGCCGCACTGACGGCGTTGTCCGGTTGCCCGGAGTACACCGTCTGGTGGATGAACGACCGAGTTCGCATCCGGTTACGCCCTGGTTCGCATGAGTTGCGGACCGTTCCGGCCACTCCGTCGTTCCGGCCACTGTGTCGTTCCGGCTGCCGCACCTGTCGAAGCGGTCAGTCCGGACGTGGTGCGGGGTCGGTCGTGACCGCGCGCAGGAACGGCCGGCTCAGCTCACTGGCGCCGATCACCGCGCCGAGTCCGCCGAGCACGGTGAGGGCGAGCGTCACCAGCCCTTCGGGTCGCACCGGGTTGGCCAGCGCGAACGGCGCGGCCATCACCAGTCCCGTCACCAGCGCACCGCCGCCCATCACCACCAGCGGGATGAGCGTCTCGCGGCGCCTGGCGGCGTCCAGTACCCGCAGTGGGGTCCCCGCCAGCCGCAACAGAGCGAACGTCTGCCGCCGGTCCAGGATCGAGGAGACGCCGCTGATGCCGGCGCTGACCGTGCCCAGCAGGAACGACGCGAACAGGACGGTGCGCGAACCCGTCTGGATGTCGGCCAGCATCTGCTCGCCGCCGCGGTCGGCGTCCGCCGGGCCGGCGAACGGCCGGCCGGGTACCAGCCCGGCGAGTGCCGTACGTGCCTCGTCCGTTCGCTCCTGTCCGCCGGGCACCTTGACGACCACCGAACGGTAGGAAGGTGCGCTCTTCCCGGCCCCTTCCGGTTCGGTGAGCCGTACGCGAGCGGCCGGAATCCCGGCCAGCCGCTCCCGGGCGTCCGCGACCACCGCGGTCGCGTGCTGGGCCGGAACCCTGGCCCGCAACTGCTGGTCGGTGGAATGGCCGAGCCCGCCCGGCCCGGGGTTCAGGAGCACGGTGAAGCCGGCGACGAACCCGGTCAGCGCGATGCCGTTCACCGTTCGCCAGGCCGCACGTGGGTCGTCCATGAGCCGGCGTCCCGCGAGCAGCCGGGCCGGCCGGCGAGCGCCGGCGGCCGCGATCCGGCCGATCAGGCCGACCACCCAGGGGCCGACCAGGTTGAGCGTCCAGAACCCGACGGCGAGCATCACCACGATCACCGTGAAGACGGTGGCGACCGAGCCCTGCAACAGCTTGCTGGCGAAGAGGAATCCCAGCACCGCCGCCACGAAGGCGATGACCCGGACAGCACGCAGGCCCGGTGGCGTCTGCCGCCGGGCGACGCCCAGCGGGCTGACCACGACCCGGCGCAGGCCTGCGACCGCACTCACGCCGACGAGGACGACCACCGCGGCCACGACGGCGAGGATCAGTTGTACGCCGACCCACAGGTCGCCGGCCGCCCACGTGCCGCCGGAGATCGAGATCCGGGTCAGCCCCGGAATCATCGCGACGTACAACAGCGACCCGGCGAGGGCGCCGGCCAACGCCGTCACCATCGACTCGGCCACCGTCATCGCGACCACCTGGCCGGGGGTGGCACCGACAAGTCGCAGGGCCGCGAGCCGCTGGTCGCGACGGGCCACGGTGAGCCGGGCGGCGGCGCCGCCGAAGACGAGCAGAGGTACGCCGAGCAGGACGGTGGCCAGCCCGGTGAGGATGCGGTAGAAGCCGGCGGCGTAGTTGGGCCGCCCGTCGGTGAAGGACGCGATCGGCGCCGGGCTGGTGGCGTCGGCCAGGTCGCTGCGGTCACCGTGCATGGCCGGGTCGTTCGCGTGCCGTCCGACGACCGCGACGAGCTCGCCGCCGTGGACCAAGGCGTCGGCGCCCAGTAGACCGGTGGGCGTCCGAGCCGGGAACCGGTCGGCGAGCTGACCCGGAGGCAACGAGGACACCAGCCGGGCGAGCGCGGGCGACATCCAGACCTCGCCCGGTGCGGGGAAGCGGGCCATGCCCGGAGGGGCGGGCAGTGCACCGGTGCCGCCGGTTTCACGGAGGGCAGCCAGGTCGACCACGGTCACCACCTGCCCGCGTACGTAGTCCAGGCTGGTGCCCTCCAGTGCCACCGCCTTCCCCGGTGCGGCGGCGTGGCCGGGATGGCGCCAGGCGTCCCGGTCGGCCCGGCCGGCGAACGCGACGTTCGCGGCGACGGCGGCGAGCAGCAGCGCCGTGCACACGGCGACCGCGCCGGCTGTCAGGCCCACGGCGAGCAGCCCGCGCCGGCCGCCGACCCGCAGCAGACGCAAGCTGAGGTTGACACTGGTCACCGGTACGCCCCCGTCCCGCCGGCCGGGCCGGCCGCGGAGCCCACCGGCGTCAGCAGCCGGCCGTCGCGCACCTCCACGACCCGGTCGCACGCGGCCGCGACGTTCGGGTCGTGCGTCACCACCACCAGTGCGGCGCCGTTCGCCCTGCTGGTCGACACCAGCAGTCGCATGGTCTCCTCGCCGGTCGCCTGGTCCAGGGCGCCGGTGGGCTCGTCGGCGAAGACCACGGCGGGCTCGATGACCAGCGCCCGGGCCAGGGCGACGCGTTGTGCCTGGCCGCCGGAGAGCTCTCCCGGACGCCGTTTCTCCATCCCGGTCAGGCCGAGCGGCTTCACCCAGGCGTGCGCCCGGGCGACCGCCGCACGCCGGGGCGTTCCGCCCAGCATCAGCGGCAGCGCGATGTTCTCCTCGGCCGGTAGTTCCGGCAGCAACTGGGCGAACTGGAAGACGAACCCGAACCGCGTCCGCCGTAGCCGGCTGCGTTCCCGCTCGCTCATGGTGTCCACCCGCTGCCCGCCCCGGCCGTCGCCGCCGGCACCGCTCCCGTCGTGCAGAACCACCTCGCCGGAGTCGGGCCGGATGATCCCGGCCAGGCAGTGCAGCAAGGTGGACTTGCCCGAGCCGCTCGGGCCCATGATCGCCACGGACTCGGCCCGCCCGACGGTGAGGCTCACGTCGGCCAGGGCGACTGTCGCCCCGAATCGCTTCTCCAGGCCGTGGCCGGACAGGGCCGGTACGAACGGCGCACGTGGGGGCTTCGGTGGCCCTGCTCGGCCGGCGCCGTGGCCGGGCCCGGAGGTCTGGTTCATCTGCATGCCGGCAAGTCTTTCGGCGCGTGAAGGCCCGCCGCGTCGTCGCCAGGGCGCGCGTCGGCCGCCCAGGATGCCCGTCCGGTCGCCGGGGTCGTCATACCTTCGGCGTACGGGACGGCACGGTCCGTCACCTGCCCCGTCACCGACCGGGCGCGGATGACCCGCTCACCACTCGACCCTGATCCGCAGGGCAGGCTCTAGACTCGCCGAGGTCAGCGCAGCCTGTGCAAGGCCCGTACGAAAGGCCATCGTGACCGATCACGACCTCGTTCTCGTCGTCGACTACGGCGCGCAGTACGCCCAGCTCATCGCCCGCCGGGTGCGCGAGGCCCGGGTCTACTCCGAGATCGTTCCGCACACCACGCCGGTGGCGGAGATCCTGGCCCGCAAGCCGAAGGCGATCATCCTGTCCGGCGGCCCGTCGTCGGTCTACGCACCGGGCGCCCCGCAGGTCGATCCGGCGCTGTTCGAGGCCGGGGTGCCGGCGTTCGGCATCTGCTACGGCTTCCAGGCGATGGCCCGCAGCCTCGGCGGGGAGGTCGCCCACACCGGTGCTCGGGAGTACGGCCGTACCCGCGTCGACGTCACCGCGCCCGGCACGCTGCTCGCGGACCTGCCGGCCGAGCACACCGTCTGGATGTCGCACGGCGACTCGGTGACCGCGGCGCCCGACGGCTTCGACGTACTCGCCGCGACGGCGACCACACCGGTGGCGGCGTTCGAGAACGTCGCCCGGGGACAGGCCGGCGTGCAGTGGCACCCGGAGGTGCTGCACACCGAGCACGGGCAGAAGGTGCTCGAGCACTTCCTGCTGGAGATCGCCGGCTGCCAGCCGACCTGGACGATGCTCAACATCATCGACGAGCAGGTGGAGCGGATCCGCCAACAGGTGGGAGACGGGCGCGCCCTGTGCGCGCTGTCCGGTGGTGTGGACTCCGCGGTCGCCGCCGCGATCGTCGAGCGCGCCATCGGCGACCGGCTCACCTGTGTGTACGTCGACCACGGGATGATGCGGCTCGGCGAGACCGAGCAGGTCAAGCGAGACTTCGAGGCGGTGTTCAGCGACCTGGACGTGGTCGACGCCTCCGACCAGTTCCTCGGCGCGCTGGACGGGGTGGCCGATCCGGAGCAGAAGCGCAAGATCATCGGCCGGGAGTTCATCCGTACGTTCGAGGCCGCCGAGGTGCGGGTGTTCGGCGACCTGTCCGAGGGCGAGGCCGCGGTGGCCTACCTCGTGCAGGGCACGCTCTACCCCGACGTCGTCGAGTCCGGCGGCGGTGCGGGCGCCTCCAACATCAAGTCCCACCACAACGTCGGCGGACTGCCCGACGACCTGCGGTTCGAGTTGATCGAGCCGTTGCGCACGCTGTTCAAGGACGAGGTACGCGCGGTCGGTGAGCAGCTCGGCCTTCCGCCGAGCATGGTCTGGCGCCAGCCGTTCCCCGGCCCGGGCCTCGGCATCCGGATCATCGGCGAGGTCACCCGCGAACGCCTGGACATCCTTCGCCGGGCGGACGCGATCGCCCGCGAGGAGCTGACCGCCGCCGGGCTGGACCGCGACATCTGGCAGTTCCCCGTCGTGCTGCTGGCCGACGTGCGCTCGGTGGGTGTGCAGGGCGACCAGCGCACCTACGGCCACCCGATCGTGCTGCGCCCGGTCACCAGCGAGGACGCGATGACCGCCGACTGGGCGCGGCTGCCGTGGGACCTGGTCGAACGCGTCTCGACCCGGATCACCAACGAGGTCCTCGAGGTCAACCGCGTCGTGATCGACGTGACCAGCAAGCCGCCCGGCACCATCGAGTGGGAGTGAGCGGGGGAGTGGGAGTGAGCGGGCGAGTGGAAGTGAGCGGGTAGGTGCGCGCGGTCTGGTACGACACGTTCGGCGGGCCGGTTTCCGTACGCGACGTGCCCTCACCGCGGCCCGGCCCGTACGAAGCGGTGGTCGAGGTCGCCGCGACCGGGGTGTGCCGCAGTGACTGGCACGCCTGGCAGGGACACGACTCCGACGTGAGCCTGCCGCACGTCGGAGGGCACGAGTTCGCCGGCGTGGTCGCCGAGGTCGGGTCCGCGGTCCGCGGCTTTCGGCCCGGTCAGCGGGTGACCGCGCCGTTCGTCCACGCCTGTGGGCAGTGCGCGCAGTGCGCCCGCGGCGACCACCAGATCTGCGCGCGGCAGACCCAGCCCGGTTTCACCCGGTGGGGTTCGTTCGCCGAGTACGTCATCGTCGACCACGCCGATGTCAACCTCGTCTTGCTTCCGGACGTGCTGGAGTTCACCACCGCGGCGGGGCTGGGATGCCGGTTCGGTACGGCCTACCGGGCGGTGCTGCGTCAAGGCCGGGTTGGCGCGGGCGACTGGGTGGCCGTGCACGGATGCGGAGGTGCCGGGCTGTCCGCGGTCGAGGTGGCCGTGGCGGCGGGCGCCCGGGTGGTCGCGGTGGACGTCTCGGCGGCCGCGCTCGACCTCGCCCGCGCCCTGGGTGCCGAGGAGGTGGTGGACGCGTCCGTCGACCCCGAACCCGCCGCGGTCGCCTCGGTCGTGCACGACCTCACCGACGGGGGAGCACGGGTCTCGCTGGACTGCCTGGGCTCACCGCGAACCTGCGCGGCGTCGGTGCTCGGCCTGGCCCGCGGCGGGCGGCACGTCCAGGTGGGCCTGCTGCTCGGCGGCCCGACCCCGGTGCCGATGGACCGCGTGGTGGCGTACGAACTCGACGTCGTGGGCAGCCACGGCCTGCAGGCCCACGAGTACCCCGCGATGCTCGACCTGGTGACGGCGGGACGCCTGCGGCCGGACCGGCTGGTCGGCGCGGTGATCGACCTCGCGGACGTTCCCCACGCACTGGCGGCGATGAGCCCTGGCGGCTCGCGTGGCGGTGCCACCAGCCCGGGGATGACGGTGGCCGCTCTCCGCTGAGTCCGGAACACTGGGGCCATGCCCGAAGACGCCAGCAGCACCCAGAGCCAGAGCGGGACCACCCAGAGCGGGACCGACCGGAGTGGGACCGGCCGGAGCGGGACCAGTGAGGGCGAGACCGCGAGCCAGGGCGGCGCCGCGCAGTTCGGCCGGGAGGCCGGAGCACGCGGAGAGTTCGTCCGGCAGGCCAACCGGTTCACCGGGCGGATCACCGCCGACGGATCCTCCGGCCTGCCCGCGGAGCCCGGCCGCTACCGCCTGGTGTGGTCGAAGGCCTGCCCGTGGGCGCACCGGTCGGTGATCGTTCGTCGTTTGCTCGGCCTGGAGGACGCCATCTCCCTGGCGACCGTCGACCCGATCCGCGACGAACGCGGCTGGAGGTTCACCCTCGACCCGGGCGGACGGGACCCGGTGCTCGGTATGGAGTTCCTCGCCGAGGCCTACCACGCCACCGACCCCGGCTTCCAGGGCCGGGTGACGGTGCCGTGCCTGGTCGACGTGCGAACCGGTGAGGTGGTGACCAACGACTATCCGCAGATCACCCTCGACTTCTCCACGCAGTGGAAGGCGTTTCACCGGCCGGATGCGCCCGACCTCTACCCGGAGGACCTGCGAGCCGAGATCGACGAGGTTGCCGACCTGGTCTTCCACGACGTCAACAACGGCGTCTACAAGTGCGGCTTCGCCACCTCGCAGGAGGCCTACGAAGCGGCGTACGACCGGCTCTTCGCCCGGCTGGACTGGCTGGAGAACCGCCTGCGTGGTCAGCGCTACCTGTGTGGCGACCGACTGACCGAGGCGGACGTGCGGCTGTTCACCACGCTGGTGCGCTTCGACGCCGTTTATCACGGCCACTTCAAGTGCAACCGGAACAAGCTCACCGAGATGCCCGTGCTGTGGGCGTACGCCCGCGATCTCTACCAGACCCCGGGCTTCGGGGAGACCGTCGACTTCGACCAGATCAAGCGGCACTACTACGCCACCCACCACAAGATCAACCCGACCGGTGTCGTACCCAAGGGGCCGGACCCGTCCGGCTGGGCGGTGCCGCACGGGCGAGGCTGACCCGCACACCCCGGCAGCGGCACCCCGCATGCGACGACGCGGACTCTTCGGCGAAGAGTCCGCGTCGTCGTTTCGGTGCGGGGGATGGTGCTGTCGTCGGGATGGGCTGGCCGGGGAAGTGCCGAGCGGGGATGTGGTGCCCGGGGAGGCGGCTGGGGAGGTGACGGAGGAGATCACACCGTCGCCGTGTCCTCCTCGGGGACGATGATCCAGGCCGCGATGTAGAGCACGACGCCCGCGCCGCCGAGGAGGATCGAGGCCGCCAGCGCGAGCCGGATGATCACCGGGTCCAGTCCGGCGTAGCGCGCGATCCCGCCGCAGACACCGGCGATCATCCGCTCGTCCCTGGTCCGGACCAACTTCTTCTGGGTCGCAATCTCGTTCATGGCTCCACCTTCGCGGACCGGAGCGGACCGGACGATCCGGAACGGTCCCGACCACCCCCTGAGCCGACCCCGACGTGGTTCCGGGTGTCCTGCCGCGCGGCGGTCGGGGTGGGTGCGGGGGCGGCTCGTGGTGGACTCGTCCGGCCGAGGGCGCACGGTCTCGTTCGCCTCAGAGCCGGCGTTCGGGACGGCGCAGTCGCCGGCTACGCCGGATCGAGAGAAGGACGCCGAACAGCCCGGCGCCGATGAAGATCGTCGGCATCAGCCAGCCGAGGTCGCGCAGCCCGATCTTGCCGGCCGAGACCAGCAGCCAGCTGAACGCGATCCCGCAGCACACCAGACCGGCCACCAGGGAAACGACGTCGGCGCTACGCCGTCGGGGGTCAGCCACGGTGCACCTCCAGGTGTCCCACTCCGAGGTCGACCTTGAGCCACAGGTCGCCGCCGCCGGCGCCGTCGGTTCCCAGGTCGGTCGTCTTCAGGGTGTTGTCCGCCCCCGACACGGTCCGGTCGAAGACCTCCAGATCACCGACTCCCACGTCGGCGTCGACGTGGACGTCGACCCGGGGCGGCACCCTGACCACGAGCTCGCCGGTGCCCAGGTCGACGCTGGTCCGGACGTCCCGACCGTCCCGCAGCGGCACCCGGGTCAGGTCCAGCCGGACCCGGCCGGTGGAGTAGTCGTAGCTCGGCCGGACCTGCTCGCGCGTGGTGGGCCGCACCCGGTGGTCGTGGGCGGCGGCGGTGACGTCGAAGTCGGCCGCGGTGACGGGTACCAACGCGACGGTGAGGATCGCCCCCACGGCGATCAGCCCACGGGAACGGCCGAACCACGTGCCGGCGATCAGCCCGAGGCCGACCACCGCCAGCACCGCGGCGACGTACGCACCGGCCGGGACGGTGACGGCGTACCTCCCGCTGGGCAGCCGGCTGCTCTCCTGCCAGCCGGCCAGTGCCGCGCAGGCGAGCATCGCGCCCAGCATGGTCACGAGGAACAGCACGTAACGCCGCCGGCGCCGTGGAAGAGGAGGTGGTGGTAGCGGCGGGATCCCGGACGCAGGATGGGTCGCCGCATCCTCGCCCGGCCGGTCGTCGGCAGCGGTGGTTGCGTCCAGGCCGAGTGGGTCGGGCTGGTCCCAGAATCCCGGCGGAGTCGGCTCCCCGGACCGCCAGGAGCCGACCTGCAGTGGACGGGTGTGCTCGTCGACGCCCTCTTGGTCCGGTGACTGGGCCGGCCGACCGGGGAATGCCTCCGGTGCGGGCGTGGCGGTCAGCGGCCGGGTGACCTCCGCGTCCGGGTCGGCCGCGGCACCCGCGTGGCCCGCCTGCTCCAGGCTGTCGGCGACCTCCGAGAGCGGCCGGGTCATCGCGGTGGCGGCCGCCTCGGCAGCCGCCGACGGGCGAGAACCCTCGGTACCAGACCGGTGCGCGGAGCCGGACGGTACGCCGCCACCGGGCGGGGTGCTTTCGTTCGCAGGCACTGTCGCGCCGGGTGCGCCGGGTGCGCCGGGTGCGCCGGGTGCGCCGGCGCCCGGTGGGGTGCCGGGAACCTGGACGCCGTCGGACTGACGGCGCAGCAGGGCCACCAGCCCCAGCACGCTGAGCACCAGCAGCGCGGGCACGTGCCAGGGGAGCCCCCACCAGGGGATGCTCACCACGACCAGACCGATCACGACCAGGCCGGCCACGAACACCGGACCGTCCGGCTTGCCGTCGCGGCGCCGGCCGAGCTGTTGCTCCAGGATCGACCGGTCCTCGCCCACCCGGGGGATCAGCACCCAGCCCGCGGCGTACAGCAGCAGGCCGACCCCGCCGAACGGCGCCAGCACCGCGAGCACCACCCGCAGCAGAACGGGGTCGACCTGGAGCTCACGCCCGAGCCCCGCGCAGACCCCGCCGACCACACGCCCTTCGTCGCTGCGGTGCAGCCGGCGCAGGTCGCGCACCACGCCGTCGGTGCGGCGCGCGTCCCGGTCGTCGCGTCCGCGCGGCCCGCCCTGGTCGTGACCCTGGCGGCCGCCCGCGCTGCTCGGCCCTTCCCCGCCGGGAGGTCCGTCGGAAGCTTCGCCGGACATGCCGAACCCGTCCGCCGGGTCCGGGACATGCGAAGCGTCCGGTGTGCGTACGGTGCCCGACTCGTCCGGCTCGGCGCCTCCACCGCCCTGCCCGGGTGCACCGGCCTCACCGGATGCACGGGCCCCGCCGGGTACGCCGCCACCAGGTGCGGTGTCGCCGCTTTCCGCGGGCGGAGTCGTGTCAGCCATCCTTAGATCCTTCGCCGTGACCGTCGCAGCCGCATCCGGGATGTCCCTGGGCTTGCCCCCTCGGACCTCCGGACCCGACAGGGGGCGTCCCGGTGGCTCCGCGGGCCCGACTCGTGTGACCATCGTCGGGAGGACTGCCCGAGGAGGACCCCATCTTCACCGACCCGAGTGCCGGAATCCTCGGTACCCCCACCGTGGCGGGCGCGCAGGACGCGCCCCCTCGCTGTGTGCGGCGTACCGACGGAAAGGTCATGGGCGGAGTTGCCGGTGGGCTGGCCGACCATCTGGGGCTGCAGCCCATCCATGTGCGACTGGGGTTCATCGGGCTGGCCATGATGGGCGGCTTCGGGCTTCTCCTGTACGCCGCGCTGTGGGTGGTCCTCCCCCAGGACACCGCCGTACGCACGGGCGACCAGCCGGTCGGGGTCGAGGCGGCCACCCGGCAGGGCAAGCGCACCGAGGGCCCGCGCCGCCGCCGCGTGCAGGATCCCGGGCAGCTGGTCTCGATCGCCGTGCTGGCGATCGGCGTGATCGCACTCTTCCCGCACCTGGGCGGGGTCTCCGCGCAGGTGTTCTGGCCCCTGCTGGTCGGCGGCGGCGGCCTCGCGTTGCTGTGGCGGCAGGCCGACGAGTCGCAGCGGGTGCGCTGGACCTCCTCGGCGCCGACCAAGCTGCGCTGGCTGTGGCCGCTGTTCATGACCGGCGGCTGGGTCACCGTCCTGCGTACCGGCGTCGGGCTCCTCCTCGTCATCGTCGCGCTGACGTGGGGTCTGTCCTCGGCCGCCGGGATGAACGCCGTCAACGCCGGGCTCCCGGTCCTCCTCGGCGCCGTGATCGGTCTGGTCCTCATCGCCGGTCCCTGGATGTGGCGGATGGTCGGCGACCTGTCCGAGGAGCGCCGGGAGCGAATCCGTTCGCAGGAACGCGCCGACATGGCCGCGCACCTGCACGACTCGGTGCTCCAGACGCTCGCGCTGATCCAGAAGCAGGCGCACGACCAGCGGGCGGTGGTCCGGCTCGCGAGGTCCCAGGAACGCGATCTTCGCCAGTGGCTGTACGGCGACCAGGAGGACGCCGACGCCACCCTGCGCAGCGAACTGCGGCGGGCGGCGGCGGAGGTGGAGGACAACCACGGCGTCCCGGTCGAGGTCGTGATGGTGGGTGACGCACCTCTCGACCCCGCGCTCACCGCGGTCGTCCGCGCCGCCGGGGAGGCGATGGTGAACGCCGCCAAGCACTCCGGCGCGCCTAGGATCGACGTCTACGCCGAGGTGGAGGAGGACCGCGTGGAGGTCTACGTCCGCGACCGCGGGGTGGGTTTCGACCCCGACCGCGTGGGCGAGGACCGCCTCGGGGTGCGGCGGAGCATCTACGAACGGATGGAACGCCACGGCGGGCGGGCACAGGTCCGCAGCGCTCCTGGCGAGGGCACCGAGGTGCGCCTCGTCGTGGACGACCGCGACGCCAGAGTACGAGCCGACCAGACCAGATCAGGTCAGAGTCGACGGTGAGAGGAAGAACCGTGAGCACGAACCCCGACAGCAGGCGCCGCATCGTCCTGGTCGACGACCACGCGATGTTCCGGACCGGCGTACGCACCGAGATCGGCGCCGCCGTGGACATCGTGGGGGAGGCCGGCGACGTCGACGAGGCGGTGAAGGTGATCCTCGAGACCAAGCCCGAGGTCGTCCTGCTGGACGTGCACCTTCCCGGCGGCGGTGGCGCCGAGGTGGCCCGCCGGGTGCTGGCGACCGACCCGGACGTCCGCTTCCTCGCGCTGAGCGTGTCCGACGCACCCGAGGACGTCATCGGGGTGATCCGGGCCGGTGCGCGCGGCTACGTCACCAAGACGATCACCGGTGAGGAGATCGTCGACGGTGTACGCCGGATCGCCGACGGGGACGCGGTCTTCTCGCCGCGGCTCGCGGGCTTCGTGCTGGACGCGTTCGCCGGCGCCGTCGACCCCGGCAGCATCGACGAGGAGCTCGACCGGCTGACCCAGCGGGAGCGTGAGGTGCTCCGGCTGATCGCCCGCGGCTATGCGTACAAGGAAGTGGCGAAGGAGCTCTTCATCTCGGTGAAGACCGTGGAGACACATGTGTCCTCGGTGCTGCGCAAGCTGCAGTTGTCGAACCGCTACGAGCTGACCCGCTGGGCCACCGACCGCCGCCTGGTGTGATCGCTGAGTCGTCCGGGTGTGATCTGCTTGTCCACCCGGACGGGGACTCCGGTGCGGTGCCGGGCAGTTATTACTACCTGTTGTAGTATCGCGCAGGCACGCGGCCCTCAGCGCTCGGAAGGCAGGCACCGTCACCGTGGAGTTCCTTCGTCACCTGCTCCTGTTCCTCCACTTCGTCGGACTGGCGAGCCTGCTCGGCGGGCTGCTGGTGCAGATGAAGGGCCCCGAGCGCCGGATCCTCCCCGCGGTCCTGCACGGGGCGCTGACCCAGCTGGTGACCGGCGTACTCCTCGTCGGCGTCATCCAGGGCGGCCTCGGCGAGCACGTCAACAACCCGAAGATCGGCGTCAAGCTCCTCGTGGTCCTGGTCATCACCGTGCTGGCCTGGGTCAACCGCAGGAAGCCCACGATCGCCGCCGGGCTGTTCTTCGGGCTCACCGCGCTCACGCTGCTCAACGTCGCGGTCGCGGTCTTCTGGCGCTGACCCCGCTGACCCCCGCTTGACTCTGCCGGCCCGGCCGAGGGTCAGCCGGTCTCCACCACGAAGTAGCCCTCGGCAAGGTGTCCTTGCGGTAGTCCCGCCGCGGCGGCCACCCGGCCGAATCCCTCCCGCAGGCGCGGCTCGAGCTTGTCCGGCTCGGGGTGCTGGCTCCGGTGGGCGTACAGCGCCGCCATCTTCTGGTCGAACGTCTCGGTGACGTCGACGACATGATTGGTGGTCGGGTGGCCCGACAGCCACATCTCCCGGACGGTCCAGGCCGCCAGGCCCTCCTCGGCGAGCTCGGGGAAGGCGTAGGGGTTGCGGGCCGCGGGATAGACCGCCCGCACCGCCGCCTCGCCGGCCGCCAGGTGGTCGGGGTGGCTACGGGCGATGAACGACCAGTCGCGTTCGGGGCTCTGGGTGAGCACGCGGTCCGGGCGTATCTCGCGGATGACCCGGGTGAGCGCGCGAACGAGGTCGGCGTTCACCTCGAGCTCGCCGTCGACCAGGCCCAGGAACCGTACGTCGTGCACACCGACGCGCCGGGCCGCCTCGGTCTGCTCGGCTCGCCGGATGGAGGGGATCTGCGAACGCGGCACGTCGTCCTCGAACCCGCCGGCCTGGCCGTCGGTGCAGATGCAGTAGACGACCTCCAGCCCGGCGGCGGTGAAGTGGGCGATCGTGCCGGCCGCGCCGAAGTCGACGTCGTCGGGATGGGCGGTGACGACGAGAACGCGGCTGATCTGGGAGTCGGGGATGACGGTGGTCACCTCCGAGAACTTACCAAGCCGGGGCCGGAACGTCGGAGCGCACCGGAAGCGTCGTCGGCACCAGCGCGATCCGGTAGCCCACCCCCCGGACCGAGGCGACGGCCAGTTCCGAGGTGACGCCCTGCAGTCGCCTGCGCAGCCGCTTCACCGCGGACGCGACCGCGTCGACGTCCCCGACGTAGGGGCGCCGCCACACCGTCTCGGTGAGCTCCGCGAACGTCCATACGCGGTTGCCGGCACCGGCCAGGGTGGCGAGCAGGTCGAACTGCCGGGCGGACAGCTCGATCGGCCGGGTGTGCCAGAACGCCTCGCGGAGGTCGTGATCGAGCCGCAGCGGACCGAACTCGACCACGCCCGAAGCCGTCGTTCTCGGCTCGCTGTCCCTCTCCCGCGACGGTTCCCGGCCGTGCGCGGGTCCGAGGGTGAGCGGTCGTGGAGCGGGACGGCCCTCGTAGCCGTCGTGGCCGTCGTACGGGTCGTGGCCGAGGTGAGGCCGCCGGCCCGGCGACTGTTCGGGCAGTACGCCGCCCGGCGCGAGAACCCGCAGTGCGCTCTCGGCGTTGGCGACGACCATGACCGCGGTGTCGGCGTTCACGCTGCGGATGATCGACGACCACTGGTCGGGATCGAGGCCGACGCACAGGACGAGGCCGGTGCCCGGCACCGGAACGGTCCGCGTCTGCTCGGAGGTCGTGTGGCCCGGTGAGGTCGGTGCGGGCGTGTGCCCGCCTCCGTCCGCGTCACTCCCGTCGACCGGTCCGGTCGCCTGACCTGTCGGGTCTGCGGCGTCGACGAAAAGGTTCTGCACGTTGCTGCACCCCCCCGGGTGTCGGGTGCCACCGACCGGCAGGCGCAGCCGAAGAAATTCCAGATCACGCCCCCGTTTCGCAAAAGTCTGGCATGTCGGGCTCCGTCTGCGTAAGGGAGGGAACGCGATCAGTGACCTCCCGCGGTTCCGTGCCGGCCACGGAGCCGGACCGCGATCGCGCGGCCACGGCCGGAAACGGCCGGGAACTGGTCGGCGACCCGGAAATGCCCACCGAGCGCCCCGGCTACGCCCTGTCCCGGCCGCCCGTTCCCGAGTTTTCTGCGCAGGAACGTATTGCCCGTGGTGGTCGATCCGTCCGCCATGTCCTCCCTGACCGTCCCGTTTTCGGGCCGGACGCTCCCGAGTCCCCACAAGGAGGGGTACGTGTTCAGACGCAGGGATCGAGCAGGCTCGCCTCACCTGGTGAGCCGCCCGCCGGGCCGTCGCCCGGCCGCGCGACGGTCACTGGTGTTCGCCACCGGTGCCGTGCTCGCCGTACTGGCCGGCCTGTTGGCGCCGGCGGCCGCGGTGGCCGGACAGCCACCCACGACGAAGGCGACGAAGCCCGCGCCGATCAGCAAGGCGGTCCAGACCAGGCTGGCGGCCAAGGGCTCGGCGGACGTGTGGCTGGTCTTCTCCCAGCGGGCGGACCTGAAGCAGGCAACCAAGGTGAAGGACTGGGACGCTCGCGGCGCCGCGGTCGTGAGGGCGTTGCAGGCCACGGCGACGAAGAGCCAGGCGCGGGCGAAGAGCACGCTGAAGGCCAAGCGCGTCGGCTACACGGCCTACTGGGCCGCCAACCGGATCCTGGTGCGCGGTGCGACGTCGAGCCTGACCCGTACCCTCGCCACCCTGCCCGGCGTACAGAAGATCACCGAGACCCGGAGCTGGAAGCTGCCGCCGGCGAAGAAGGTGACCGGCAAGAAGGTCAACGCCGTCGAGTGGGGTGTCGCGGCGATCAAGGCCGACGAGGTGTGGAGCGACTACGGCGTACGCGGTGAGGGCATCACGGTCGCCAACGTCGACACCGGTGTGCAGTACGACCACCCGGCGCTGGTCGGGAAGTACCGCGGCAACCGGGGAGACGGCACCTTCGACCACAACTACAACTGGTTCGACCCGGCCGAGGTGTGTGGTTCTCCGTCGACCGAGCCGTGTGACAACGTCGGTCACGGCACCCACACCATGGGCACGATGGTCGGCGACGACGGCGACGGCAACCAGGTCGGCGTCGCGCCCGGTGCGAACTGGATCGCCGCCAAGGGCTGCGAGAGCGACTCCTGCTCCGACACCTCGCTGCTCGCCGCCGGTCAGTGGACCCTCGCGCCCACCGACCTGAACAACCAGAACCCGCGTCCGGACCTGCGCCCCAACGTGGTGAACAACTCCTGGGGCGGAGGGAACGGATCCGACGTGGACCCGTGGTTCGACGAGATCGTCCGGGCGTGGACCGCGGGCGGCCAGTTCGCGGTGTTCTCCAACGGCAACGACGGTCCCGGCTGTGACACCACCGGCTCGCCGGCGGACTCGCCGTACGCCTTCGGCGTCGGCGCGTTCAACGAGGCCGGGGACATCGCCGACTTCTCCAGCCGCGGCCCTGGCGCGAACGGTGAGATCCGCCCCAACGTGTCCGCGCCGGGTGAGGACGTCCGATCGTCGGTCCCCGGCAACGGCTACGACTACTACAGCGGCACGTCGATGGCGGCACCTCACGTGTCCGGCACCGTTGCCCTGCTCTGGTCGGCCGCACCGGCGCTCGCCGGCGATGTCGCCGCGACCCGCGCCCTGCTGAACGAGACCGCGGTCGACGTCGACGACACGACCTGTGGTGGTACGGCGGAGAACAACAACGTCTGGGGCGAGGGCAAGGTCGACGCCCTGGCCGCGGTCACCGCCGCGCCCCGCGGCGACACCGGTGTGCTGACCGGCACGGTCACCGCCGCCGACGGCGGTGCGCCGATCGCGGGTGCCACCGTTTCGGTGGAGGGGCCGCTGTCGCGGAGGACCACCACCGGCGAGGACGGCACCTACCGGCTCACGCTGTCGGTCGGTGACTACACCGTCTCGGTGCACGCCTTCGGTTACGTCGACCAGACCGCGCAGGTGACCGTCGGCAAGGACGACACGACGACGAAGGACTTCGCCCTCGTCGCCGCACCGTCGCACTCGCTCAGCGGCACGGTGACCGACGCGCGCGGCCAGCCGGTCGCGGGGGTCGAGGTCAGGGTCGAGGGCACACCGTTGCCGCCGGCCACCACCGACGAGCAGGGGCGCTACTCCTTCGACGCGGTGCCGGAGGGCACCTACAAGGTCACCGTCGCCGGTTCGGGATGTATCGCGGCAGAGTCCAAGGACGTCACGGTCGACGGTGACAAGGTGGTCGACTTCTCGTTGGCCGACCGGACCGACGACTACGGCTACCGCTGCGTCGTCGAGTCCGCGGACTACGTCGAGGGTGACACCAACGTGGGGCTGATCGGTGACGACGACGCCGCCCCGATCGACCTGCCGTTCCGCGGCGTGCTCTACGGCGCGGGCTACACCGAGGCCTACGCCTCGACGAACGGCCACCTGACCTTCGCCTCGCCGAGCTCGGACCTGGAGAACTCCCAGATCCCGACCCGAGCCGAGCCGAACGCGGCGATCTACGCGTTCTGGGACGACCTGGTGCTGGACGAGGACTCGGGTCTTTACACCGGCACCTCCGGCTCGGCACCGAACCGCACGTTCGTCGTCGAGTGGCGCAACGCGGGGATCTACGGCAGCGACTCCGACGCCAGGGTGGACGCGGAGATCGTGCTGCACGAGAAGGGCGACATCGTTCTCAACTGGCGCAACATCGACGAGAACGACCCGCTGGAGCGGGGTGCGTCGGCGACGACCGGTATCGAGAACGCCGACGGCACCGACGCCCTGCAGTACAGCTACGACTCGCCGGTGCTGGCGAACGGCAGGTCCGTGCGGTTCACCCTGCCGCCGAACGGGTTCGTCACCGGCAAGGTGACCGACAAGAACGACGGCAACCCGGTCGCGAACGCGACCGTCGACGTCCTGGAGGGCGACACCGTCGTACGCGAACTGAAGACCGGTGCCGACGGGGTGTACTTCGGCCAGGTCCGGGTCGGTGACTACACCCTGCGGGCGAGGGCCACCAACTACGTCGCGCACACGACCGGGGTGTCGATCGCCGAGGGCCAGACCGTGAAGAAGGACTTCGTCCTGGCGACGGCCAGGGCCGAGGTCGACTCACCCGACCTGTCGTGGGTCCTGCCACCGGGTGTGAAGCAGCAGGCCACCGTCACCATCTCCAACACCGGTTCGGCTCTGCTGAGGTGGACCACACTGGAAAGCGGCGGCCAGCGTACGGCGGCGAAGGCGGCGAAGGTTGCCAAGGGCAAGACCAGGGTGAGGGCTGCGGACAAGGACGCCAACGCGAGAACCGCGGCCGGCCGCTACACCAAGGCCGAGCGCGAACGGGCCCGGCCCAGCGCCGCCGGCGACGTGCTGGCGTCCTGGCCGGTCCAGAATGCCGCGGTCGCCTGGGGTGTGGGCTTCAACGGTGACGTCTGGGTCTCCGACCCGGCGAACGTGATCAACCACGAGTTCACTCCCACGGGTGAGCCCGTCCGGTCGCTCCCGGCGGACTGGGCCGGTCAGTGGAACGCCGACATGGCCTACGACTCCCGGCGCGACCGGATGTGCCAGGTCGACGTCGGTGGGGACAACGGCATCCACTGCTGGGACCCGGCCTCCGGTGAGGTGGACTACACGCTCACCGGGTCCCCGTGGACCAACACCTCCCAGCGCGGCCTCGCCTACCGGGCCGACGACGACAGCTTCTACATCGGCGGATGGAACGAGGACGTCCTCTACCACGTCGCCGGGGCGTCGTCCTCGAACCCGGGCGAGGTGCTCGGGCAGTGCTCACTGGACGGTGCGTCGATGTCCGGGCTGGCGTGGAACTCCACGGCCGGGGTGTTGTGGGTGACCACCAACTCGCCCACCGACGACATCCTCGAGGTCAACCCGGACACCTGCGGTGTCATCACCACGCTCGGGTTCCCCGAGGACGACGGCTTCGCCGGCGCCGGCGCCGAGCTCGACCACGCAGGAAACCTGTGGATCACCTCCCAGGTGTCCAACAAGGCCTTCCTGATCGAGACCGGAGTGCCCCAGGCGACCAACGTGCAATGGCTGTCGGAGAAGCCGACGAAGGGCAGCGTTCCGGTCGGCGGTGAGCAGGAGGTCACCGTCACGGTCGACACCACCGGGCTGGAACCAGGTGTCTACCGGGCCAACGTCATCCTGGACACCAACAGCGGCCGGCAGCGCTTCGTCCAGCTGCCGGTGCAGCTGGTGGTGTCGGGCTACTGGAAGGGCGTCAACGCCGGTGGCGACGCCTACACCGACACCAAGGGCCTGCCGTGGGTGGCCGACCAGCAGTACCGTTCCGGCCGGTTCGGCTGGGTCGGTACGTCGACCCTGAACGCCGTCGGCCCGCAGGTGGACATCCGGGGTACCGATGACGACCCGCTCTACCGCGACCAGCGGCAGGGCATGGAGGCCTATCGGTTCGACCGGCTGCCGGCCGGCAAGTACGAGGTCACGATGGACTTCGCCGAGCTGGCCCGCTCGCCGCGGGTGGACTGGCGGATGTTCGACGTGGACGTCAACGGCCAGTGGGCGCTGGTGGGGTACGACATCGCCGACGAGGTGGGCGGCCGCCGGGCCGACACGCACTCGATCGTGGTGGACGTGCCCGACGACGGCGGGGCGTTGCAGGTGACCTTCCACCCGCGGCGTTCGTACCGGCTGCCGGTGATCAACGCGCTGCGCGTCGTCCAGCGGCCCGACCTGTAGGCCGAGCCCTGTCAAGCGCAACCTGACACAACTGCACATGGCCTGACCGCAAGGTGGGGCGGCTCCGGATTCATCCCGGGGCCGCCCTCGGTCGTGTCCGTCGGGCCGCCGTCAATTCCGGCCGGTCACTGTCAACCGTGAGTGGACATTCCAGCCGGGTCGGACAGTGGAACATCGCGGATATCCACAACTACGACTGGTACGACCCGTCGAACGTGTGCGGAACCCCGTCCTATCCGTGTGACAACGTGGGCCACGGGACCTGGACCCACCCGAAGTGCGTTGACGATCGGTGGGCGGTAGGAACGCCGGGCGTGGAAATTGCCGGCAGCGGCCGGACCTGCAGCCGGGTCGTAAACAGGTAACTGTCACACAGAACCGATCGAGGTCCGACAGCGATCGCAACGGCACCGGGCGACCGGGCCGCCCCGATTCCCTTTGACAGAAGGGATCTGTCCTGCCGGTGGTCCCCAGCTCCCGGGACCTGCCGGGACTGTTAACCCCCGTCTTCCTCCTTCACGCTAGGCAGTGACACGGGGGAGTGATGGGCGATGGCTGGAACCCGGGCTGCCGCGCGCTGGCGCGGTTTGGTCGGACGGATTTCCTCACTCGCAAGCGGCCTTTCCGGTGGGCGTGCCACCGTCGGTTCCAGTAGGGGCCGGGGTTCCGCGCTGCGGCGAACGGCGACGGTGGCGGGGATCATCGTCGTCGGGCTGGCACTGGTCAGATGTGCACCGTCGACTCCCGAGGACGGATCGTCCGACCCGCGCCGGCCGACGCCGAGTTCGGTTGCCCGCGGCATGCCGCCGACGGGGCTGCCTCAGCAGACCGCCTCCCCGTCCGGTGACGCGTCACCTGGTGCACCGTCGGGTGAGACCACCTCCCCTGCGCCCACCTCGACCAACTCCACCGATTCGCCCAACTTCACCGATTCGCCCCACTCGACCATCCCGCCCACCTCGCCCGGTGCGACCAGCCGGCCGGTCCTGCCCGGTGACTCCACCGCCGGCACGCCCGACTCGCCGTCGACTCCGGGTCACACCCCGGGGCCGGGAGGAGCCGCGGGCCCGAAGGTTCTGTACCTCACCTTCGACGACGGTCCGAGCGAGTGGACGCCGAAGATCCTCCAGGTGCTCGCCCAGCACAAGGCGAAGGCGACGTTCTTCGAACTGGGCCAGCAGCAGAAGGCGTTCCCGGGGGTCGTCGACCAGGTGCGCAAGGCCGGGCACACCATCGGCAACCACACCTTCGACCACGCGTCGCTGCGGGCGAAGTCGTGGTCGGGGATAGAGGAGGAGATCAAGGGGGGCCCGACCTCGAAGTGCCTGCGACCGCCGTTCGGCGCGGTGAACTCCGATGTCCGCTCGGTCTCGGCCGACCTGAGGTTGCGGGTGGTGCTGTGGGACGTCGACACCCGCGACTGGACCCGCCCCGGGTCGGCCACGATCGCACGGCGGATTGTGGAAGATGCGCGTCCGGGCGCGATCGTGCTCATGCACGACGGCGGGGGCAACCGGCAGCAGACCGTCGACGCACTGGGCGAGGCGCTCACCACTCTGGCCGACCAGGGCTACGTGTTCCGCGCCCTCGACTGCTGATGCCGACCACTGACGTCGACCGCTGACGTCGACCGCTGACGTCGACCGCTGACGTCGACCGCTGACGTCGACCGCTGACGCCGACAACTGACGCGGACAACTGACGCCGGCTGCGGACGCGGGAAGGCGTTCCGCCCGCGCGTGGCGGAACGCCTTCCCGCGTTGGCCTTTGAGTTCACGACCTGAACGTATGGGTGTCCGATCACGGTCGTGACCGATCCTGGTCGCCCAGGGGTTGTCGACTGTCTGCCATCAGGCTCCGACGCTGTCCATGATGGGCCTTCCGGACCTGGCTGTGGCGAGGCGTGTCCGCGCGCTCGTCACTCGTACCAGGTCGCCGAGCCGTGCCGAAGCGGAGCGCGGCTTCGTTCGCAAGGAAGGTGTGACCGATGTTGCATGGCAACGGCGTCAGCAGGCGCGGTTTTCTGTACGGTTCGGCGGTGGCCGCCGGGTCGCTCATGCTGGCTGCATGTTCGGGGGGCGACTCCACCGGCGGTAACGGCGGGTCGGACAAGGCCGCGGGTGGCAAGGCGGGCTCCGGGCAGACGCCCAAGGGTTCGGTGACCAAGCCGCTTCCCCCGCCGAAGAAGTTCTCCGAGGCACCGATGCTGGCCGAGCAGGTCAAGGCGGGCAAGCTCCCATCGGTCGACAAGCGGCTGCCCTCCTCGCCGTACGTCATTCCCCACCGCTGGGCGGAGCCGGGCAACTACGGCGGCCAGCTCCAGATGGTGATCGACGCCAGCAACTCCGGTGCCATCAAGGAGTACTCCTACGGCCACTCGTTGCTGCGGTTCCTCAACGACGGCCTGGACATCGGGCCCGGCCTGGTGGAGAGCTGGGAGTCCAACGCCGACGCCTCGGACTGGACCTTCCACTTCCGCAAGGGGCTGAAGTGGTCAGACGGCCAGCCGTGGACGACCGCCGACATCATGTACTGGTGGAAGGACATGGTGCTCAACACCGAGCACCCGGAGGTTCCGCCGGACGACGTGCGGTCCGGCCGCAACACCGTCGCCACGCTGACCGCTCCCGACGACTACACGTTGCGGATGAAGTTCGACGCGCCCGCACCGATCACGCCTGAGCGCCTCGCGGCCTGGGTCAACCGCGGTATCGGCCCGCAGTGGATGGCGCCCAAGCACGTGCTGATGAAGTACCACCCCACGTACAACAAGAAGATCAAGGGCAAGGACTGGTACGTCAAGCACGACTTGCACCTGGACTGGCAGATCAACCCGGGCTCACCGGTGATGACCGGCTGGTACACGAAGACCTACGACGAGGGCCGCAGCGTCGTCCTGGAACGCAACCCCTACTACTGGGTGGTCGACAAGGAGGGCAAGCAGCTGCCCTACGTCGACCAGGTGCGGTTCACCGTGGTGAAGGACCCGCAGGTCCAGAAGCTGCAGATGAGCAACGGCAGGTACGACTACGTGCACGGCGGCCACACCTCGCTCGTCCTCGGTGACATCTCCGGGCTCAAGCAGGCCGAGAAGCGCACCGGGGTCCAGGTCAGCTTCTGGGACAGCGGATCCGGCACCGGCTCCATCTGCTTCCTCAACTACGACTACCCCGACGACAAGATGCGCGAGGTGATCCGCAAGCCGGAGTTCCGGCAGGCGCTCTCCCACGCCATCAACCGGCCGGACGCGCGCAAGGCGATCTACTTCGACACCGGTGAGGTGACCACCGGGACGCTCAGCCCCAAGGGGCAGATGTTCACCATCAACGACGAGGCGAAGCAGAAGTACACGGAATGGCGCGACGCGTACGTGAAGTACGACCCGGAGAAGGCCAAGTCGATGCTGGACAAGCTCGGCCTGGTGGACAAGAACGGCGACGGCAAGCGGGAGTTGCCCGACGGCTCCAAGCTGCAGATCTCCCTGGACTACCCGGCGGACGCGAGCGCCGAGCACGTCCAGAAGAACAACCACCTCAAGCGGGACTGGGAGGCCGTCGGCGTCAAGACGGTCATCAACCCGGTGCCGCCGGAGGCCTTCGGCGACCGGTGGGGACGCGGTGAGCTGATGACCACCACCGCCTGGGAGGTGGGCGACTGCTCGCCGCTGATCTACCCCGGCTGGGTGATCCCGGTCGAGACCGGCCACTGGGCACCGCTGCACGGACAGGCGTTCGTCATGCAGACCGGCGACCCGAAGAAGATGAAGGAGCAGGAGAACCTCTCGCCGTGGAAGCGGACGCCGCCGTGGATGCTGGCCGAGAAGGGTGACCCGATCGACCGGCTGTGGAAGCTGTACGCGCAGGCCCGGGTCGAGCCGGACAACATGAAGCGGATCCAGATCATGTGGGAGATCCAGAAGATCCACATCGACGACGGCCCGTTCTTCTACGGGATCGTCGCCAACTACCCGCGCATCGTGCTGACCCGCAAGGGCCTGCACAACGTCCCGAAGCGGGAGAACCTCGCGCTCGGCGGATGGGTGAACCCGTGGATCCTGCCATCCCCGGCGGTCTACGACCCGGAGCTGTACTTCTGGGACAAGCCGGAGGACCACAAGGTGTGACGAGTCGGTGAGACCGACGCGGCGCAACTGACGCGGCGAAACTCACGGCGGGAAAGCCCGTCACTCCCTGAACGACGACACCGGAAGGGGGTGGCGGGTTTTCCTGTCCCGGTGACATGGTCGACGATGGCGCAATGCTGATCCGTCACCGAGGGGCCGAGCCGACCGTCCACGAGTCGGCCTACGTCGCCCCCAACGCCACCCTGGTCGGCCGGGTAGTCGTCGGTCCGCGGGCCAGGATCATGTACGGCGCCGTGCTGGACGCCGAGGGTTCCTCGGTCGAGGTGGGCGAGTCCTGCGTCGTCGCCGAGCACGCGGTCCTGCGGGCCAGCGCGATCGGCGACGAGGAGCGCCCGGTCCGGCTGGCCGACCACGTGTTCGTCGGCCCGCACGCGACCGTGCTGGGCTGCACGGTCGAACGCTGCTGCTATCTCGCCGCCGGGGTCACCGTTCTGCACGGCGCCCGCCTCGGTCCGGGCGCGTGCATCGCGGTCGGCGCGCTGGTGCACGCCCGTACGCACGTACCTGACGGGTTCTTCGTACCCCCGCACACCCTCGCCGCGGGAGACCCGGCCCGGGTGGTCACGCCCGACCAGCGGGACGAGGCCGCGGCGGCGGTGCGCGACGCCGACTTCGCGGCCGCGGCGTTCGGGGTGAGCTCCGGCTGGGAGGACAGGCTGCAACGGTACGAAGCGGCCTCCGAGGCCCGCTCGGCGGAGTTCGCCGCCCACCTCGACGACGAGCCGCTGACACCGGACTCGCCGTAGGGCGGTCTCGCCGGTCTCGGTGGGCGGGGCCCTGCTTGGGGCCCGCTCGCCGACCGGGCCATACGGACATGTCCGGCCTGTCGGGTGGCGGTGTCGGCGGGCACTCGTAGGCTGGGCCACACGATGAGCGCCCTGTCTTCGCACACCCACCAGATGACCGACTCCGACGCCACTGCCCCCACGGCTTCCGACGCGAAGTCCCACGGCGAGTCCGCCGCCCGGCCCGGCCGGGCCGGGGACGGCGACGACGCGTCCGCCCGGCGTCCCCGGCACGATCCGGAGACGCTTCTCGAGGGGCTCAACCCCTCCCAGCGGGCGGCGGTCGTGCACGAGGGACACCCGCTGCTCGTGGTGGCCGGCGCGGGGTCGGGCAAGACCCGGGTGCTCACCCGCCGGATCGGGTGGCTGCTGGCCGAGCGGGGTGCGCGGCCGAGTTCGGTGCTGGCGATCACCTTCACCAACAAGGCGGCGGGGGAGATGCGCGAACGCGTCGCCGAGCTGGTGGGGCCCCGGGCGGCCGCGGCGATGTGGGTCTCCACGTTCCACGCCTCCTGCGTGCGCATCCTGCGCCGGGAGATCAAGCGGTTCGGGATGTCCTCGTCGTTCTCGATCTACGACGACGCCGACTCGCGCCGGCTGATGACGCTGGTGTGCCGCGACCTCGACCTGGACTCCAAGCGCTACAACCCGCGTTCGGTGCTCAACTGGGTGTCCAACCTCAAGAACGAGCTGATCGACCACGAGGAGGCGGCGCGCCGCGCCGAAAACCACCTCGAGCGCACCTTCGCCGAGTGTTACGGGCTCTACCAGCAGCGCCTGCGCGAGTCCAGCGCCCTCGACTTCGACGACATCATCATGACCACGGTGCACCTGCTGCAGGCGTTCCCCGAGGTCCGCGAGCACTACCGCCGCCGGTTCGCGCACGTCCTGGTCGACGAGTACCAGGACACCAACCACGCGCAGTACGTCCTCGTCCGCGAGCTGACCAGCGCCGACGGCGACGGGCCGCACGGCGAGCTCATGGTCGTGGGTGACGCCGACCAGTCGATCTACGGCTTCCGCGGCGCGACCATCCGTAACATCCTGCAGTTCGAGGAGGACTTCCCCGACGCGCGGGTGATCCTGCTCGAGCAGAACTACCGCTCCACCCAGACGATCCTGACCGCCGCCAACGCGGTGATCAGCCGCAACGCAGGTCGCAAGGCCAAGAACCTCTGGTCCGACGCCGGCTCCGGAGAGTCCGTGGTGGGCTACGTCGCCGAGGACGAGCACGACGAGGCGCAGTTCGTCGCCGAGGAGATCGACCGGCTGGGCGACCAGGGCGCGGCCCAGCCCAAGGACGTCGCGGTCTTCTACCGCACCAACGCACAGAGCCGGGTGTTCGAGGAGATCTTCATCCGCGTCGGCCTGCCCTACAAGGTCGTCGGCGGGGTCCGCTTCTACGAGCGCCGCGAGGTGCGGGACGCGCTCGCCTACCTCCGGCTGCTCGCCAACCCCGAGGACACCGTCTCGCTGCGCCGGATCCTCAACGTCCCCAAGCGGGGGATCGGCGACCGTGCCGAGGCGTGCGTGGAGGCGTTCGCCCAGCGTGAGCGGACCACCTTCTGGCAGGCGCTGCGCCGCACCGACGAGGTGCCCGGCCTGGCCACCCGCTCGGCCAACTCCATCCGTGGCTTCGTGACGATGATCGACGAGCTGGTGGCAGCGGTGGCCGAAGGAATGCCGCCCGCCGACCTGCTGGAACAGGTGCTGCACCGCAGTGGCTACCTGAAGGAGCTGGAGAACTCTCCCGACCCTCAGGACGAGACCCGGGTGGAGAACCTCTCCGAGCTGGTGGCCGTGGCCCGGGAGTTCACCGAAGGGGCGGTGGCGGAAGGGGTGCCGGCCACCCTCGCCGACTTCCTCGAGCGCGTCGCCCTGGTCGCCGACTCCGACCAGATTCCCGACGGCGAGGACAACGGTGGGGTGGTCACGCTGATGACCCTGCACACCGCGAAGGGCCTGGAGTTTCCGGTCGTCTTCCTCACCGGCCTGGAGGACGGCGTCTTCCCGCACCAGCGATCCCAGAGCGACGCCAAGGAGCTGGAGGAGGAACGCCGGCTCGCCTATGTCGGCATCACCCGTGCGCGCAAGCGCCTCTACGTCTCCCGGGCCGTCGTCCGCAGTGCGTGGGGGGCGCCGCAGCACAACCCCGCGTCCCGCTTCCTCGACGAGATTCCCGCCGAGCTGGTGGAGTGGCGTCGTACGGAGGCCGACCAGATCTCATGGGGGTCGAGGTCGGTCAGCAGCCGGCGTACCGACCGGCAGGCCAGTCGGCCCGGGCAGCGGCCGATCGTCGCGTTGTCGGCCGGTGACCGGGTGGTGCACGACACCTTCGGCATGGGATCGGTGGTGGCCACCGCGGGCCAGGGAGACAACGCCGAGGCCACGGTCGACTTCGGGTCGGAGGGCGTCAAGCGGTTCCTGCTCCGCTACGCGCCCCTGCAGAAGCTCTGACGACGCATCTGACGACGCATCTGACGACGCATCCGACGGCACTGCCGACGGCAGAGGAGAGAAGGCCGCTGCGCTGACGTGAGGTCAGCGGAGCGGCCTTCCACCGTGGATCCGTGTGGATCCGCGGTGGACCCTTCGTGGGTCCGCCGGCGATCCGGCGTCGAGTCAGAGCAGACCCTTCTGGCGCAGCCAGGGCAGCGGATCGATCGCGGTGCCGCCACCGGGATGCACCTCGAAGTGCAGGTGGGGTCCGCTGGAGTTGCCGGTGCTCCCGACGTAGCCGATCAGCGTGCCGGCGCGCACCGGGCCGCTGCGGCGGGCGATCCGCGACAGGTGGCAGTACCACGTCACGGTGCCGTCCTCGTGCCTGACCTGGATTCGGTTGCCGAACGCGCTGTACGCGCTCTCCCACCCCGCACCGATGACCTCGCCGTTGCCCACGGAGTAGACGGGCGTGCCGAGCGGGGACGCGAAGTCCAGTCCGGTGTGCAGGTGGCTCCACATCGAGCCCGCCCGGCCGTACCCCGCGGACAGGCGGAACTTCCGCACCGGAAGCGTCCACTCGACGGAGCGTTCCATCGTCTGCCGCTCGGTGGCACCGGCCGCGGTGCGTTCGATCGACTGGATCTCCTGACTGTGCCGCGCGGCCCAGGCGGCCCGCTCCTGGTCGGCGGCCGCACGGGCCCGGTGCGCGGCGGCCAGGTCGGCCGCGTCGGCGGTCGGCTTGGCGGTGCGCCTGGAACGGTCGGCCCGCTCGGCCGCGTCCTGCCGGGCCTGCTGGACCTGGCTCACGCTGCGAGCGATGCTCGCCGGCAGTGCGCGTTCGACGGTGGTCTCACCCCGGGCCAACGTGCCCGAGCCCGCGGCCACGACCCCGGAACCTGCCACCGCGGCGCCGGAGGCGACGGCGAACGTCGCCACGCCGGCGAGGATCGGGACGGTGGGGAAACTTCGCCCACTCTCGGCCTTGCGGTGCCCACCCGAGCGTGCCTGCTTCGGGGGAAGCCGCAGAGTCGAGGAGGGCGGGAGGACGGGAGCGGCGCCACGTGACTTCGCCGGGGTCGCCGGACGGGTGGTCCGGGAACCAGACGTGTCTCGCGACGGTCGAGTGCGGCCCGCCGATCGGTCACGGCGGTGCTTCGCGGTCTCGGCCACGAGTGAGCAACCTTCCTGAAGCCGGGTCTGCCGATCTCGAGTTTCGCGTTTTTCGGCAGTAAACGCGGCAGACGATAACGGATTGGTGTCAACAGGCCAAACAACTCGTACCGGCCAGGCCGGAAGCGGACCACCAGATGCTACGAGTCGGGCAATCCAGACAGGGCAGGACACGCGGTGTCACCACTCCGGTGCGAGAGGGCACCGGGTGTCACCTGCCTGCCGCACGGGAGACACCGCGCGTCACCGAAACGCGGGTCCGATGCCATAAGTTCTGGGCAGAAGTCCGAGGCGATCGCCGAGTCGGTTCCGGGCTTCGCGCCGGCCTTTCCGCGAGAACTCCGCGGGAAGCGGCGAGAATGTCGGCGCGGGTGCCGGGGCGGTGTCGGCCGAGTCGAGAGGTGCGTGGGTGACGTGCAGGCAGAACAAGGGCGTTCGCCGATCCGGGTGGTCGTCGCCAAGCCCGGGCTGGACGGCCACGACCGGGGAGCGAAGGTCGTCGCCCGCGCGCTGCGCGACGCCGGCATGGAGGTCATCTACACCGGCCTGCACCAGACGCCGGAGCAGATCGTGGAGACCGCGATCCAGGAGGACGCCGACGGGATCGGCCTGTCCGTCCTGTCCGGTGCGCACCTGACCCTGTTCCAGCGCCTGACCGATCTCCTGCGCGAGCGGGAAGCCGACGACATCGTCGTGTTCGGGGGAGGGATCATCCCCGAGGCCGACATCGCCACGCTGGCGCGGATGGGAGTTGCCCGCGTCTTCACCCCCGGTGCGTCGACCCACGAGATCGTGGGCTGGGTGAGCACCCACCTCGGGGACCAGACCGAGGATGCCGACGCGTCGGTGGCACAGACCGCACAGGCCGCGCAGGCCTCGCACACCGGAGAGAGCGCGCAGACCGGGGAGAGTGTGGGCGGGGAGAGCGTGGAAGGTACGGAGGCGTCACCGGCCTGAGCGCCCCTCCTGGTTCGCGGTTCCGTTCGCGGCCGGGGGACGGGTCCGACGCGACTCCGTCGGCGGGACCAGTCGCAGGTCAGCACCCCCGCACGGGGGTCCGTCACCGCTCGTACGCCGCGCGCCCCGCTCAGTGCCCCGCTCGCGGCGTGCCGACCCGGCGGCGTTAGGCTCGCGGCCGGGCCTTCGCAGGGCCCGCCAGCCAAGGCGATGCGAACCGACCAGGAAGAGCGCGCTCGTGGATCTGATGGAATTCCAGGCGAAGGAACTCTTCGCCAAGCACGGCGTACCCGTCACACTCGGGCGGGTCGTGGAGACACCCGGCGACGCCCGGCCGGCTGCCGAGGAACTCGGTGGGCGGGTCGTCGTCAAGGCCCAGGTGATGACCGGGGGCCGGGGCAAGGCAGGCGGGGTCAAGCTCGCCGCCGACCCCGACGAGGCGGTGGCCCAGGCCGAGGCCATCCTCGGAATGGACATCAAGGGCCACGTCGTCCGCCGCGTCCTGGTGGCGCCGGCGGCGGCGATCGCCGACGAGTACTACTTCTCCTTCCTCGTCGACCGGTCCAACCGTTCCTACCTCTGCATCGCCAGCGCCGAGGGTGGGGTGGAGATCGAGGAGGTCGCCCGCACCAATCCCGACGCCGTGGCCAAGATCGCGATCGACCCGGTGGCCGGAGTCGACGAGGCGAAGGCCCGCGAGATCGTCGCCGCAGCCAACTTCCCGTCCGACGTCGCCGAGGCCGCCGTCCCCGCGATCCTCGCGCTGTGGAAGGCCTTCGTCGCCGAGGACGCCACGCTCGTCGAGGTCAACCCGCTGGTGAAGCTGGCCGACGGCACGATCGAGGCGCTCGACGGCAAGGTGACCCTGGACGCCAACGCCGCGTTCCGGCACGAGGACCACGCCGCGTTCGAGGACAAGGCGGCCACCGACCCGCTGGAGCAACGGGCCAAGGACAAGCACCTCAACTACGTGAAGCTGCAGGGCCAGGTCGGCATCATCGGCAACGGCGCGGGCCTGGTGATGAGCACCCTCGACGTGGTGGCCTACGCCGGTGAGGAGTTCGGCGGCGTCCAGCCGGCCAACTTCCTCGACATCGGCGGCGGCGCGTCCGCCGAGGTGATGGCCAACGGGCTGGAGATCGTCCTGTCCGACCCCGACGTCAACGCCGTCTTCGTCAACGTGTTCGGCGGGATCACCGCCTGCGACGCGGTGGCCAACGGCATCGTCGCGGCGTTCGAACTGCTCGCCGAGCGCGGCGAGGCGGTCTCCAAGCCGCTCGTCGTCCGGCTCGACGGCAACAACGCCGAACTCGGCCGGCAGATCCTCTCCGGCGCCGCGCTGGAGGGCGTCGAGCAGGTCGACACGATGGATGGCGCCGCGCGTCGCGCGGCCGAACTGGCCGCGGCGCGGTAAGGAGACTTCAACCATGGCGATCTTCCTCACCGAGAACAGCAAGGTCATCGTCCAGGGGATGACCGGCTCCGAGGGCATGAAGCACACGACGAAGATGCTGCGGGCCGGCACCAACATCGTCGGGGGCACCAACCCGCGCAAGGCCGGCCAGAAGGTCGAGGTCGAGGGCCGTTCGCTCCCGATCTTCGCCACCGTCCAGGAGGCGATGGAGCAGACCGGCGCCGACGTCAGCGTGGCGTTCGTGCCGCCGGCCTTCACCAAGGCCGCGGTCAACGAGGCCGTCGACGCGGAGATGCCGCTGGTCGTGGTGATCACCGAGGGCGTGCCGGTCCACGACACCGCGGACTTCTACACCCGGGCGCACGCCAAGGGCGGGCGCACCCGCATCGTCGGCCCGAACTGCCCGGGCGTCGCCTCGCCGGGCAAGTCCTACGCCGGCATCATCCCCGCCGACATCACCGGCCCCGGCAAGATCGGGCTGGTCTCCAAGTCGGGCACGCTGACGTACCAGATGATGTACGAGCTGCGCGACATCGGCTTCTCCACCGCAGTCGGCATCGGTGGTGACCCGATCATCGGTACCACCCACATCGACGCCCTGGCGGCGTTCGAGGCCGACCCGGAGACCGAGGTCATCGTGATGATCGGTGAGATCGGCGGGGACGCGGAGGAGCGGGCCGCGGAATTCATCAAGGCCAACGTCACCAAGCCGGTCGTCGGCTACGTCGCGGGCTTCACCGCGCCCGAGGGCAAGACGATGGGCCACGCCGGCGCGATCGTGTCCGGCTCGTCCGGCACCGCGCAGGCAAAGCAGGAGGCGCTCGAGGCCTGCGGTGTGCGGGTCGGCCGCACTCCCAGCGAGGCCGCCCGGCTGGTACGCGAGGTCGTCGAGAGCCGCGGGTAGCACGACCCGCGCCCCCGCGAGGGCCGGCGACAGGCCGGGAACGCGAGGACGCGGCGCACGGACGAGAACGACCGACGAGGCGGGTCCCCGGCCAGGGACCCGCCTCGTCGGCTGTCAGCAGGAGTTCGGCTCCCCGGTGCTCAGCCGCCGCCGCTGGTCGCCAGCCGGCCGGCGGTCGCCGTCAGCGTCGCGGCCATCGGGTCGGCGTCGTAGGTGAAGTCCAGGCCGTCCTCGCGCCAGACGACCACCGACACCTGGGCGTTGGAACGCACCAGTCCGACGACCTCGATCCGGCCGGTGCCGTCGCCGTTGTCGTGGCCGAACCACCACCAGCCGGCCTGGTCGCCGGCGTCGGCGCTGGTCGGCCCGTACGGCTGCCCCCAGGCACAGGCGGCCAGCCAGCCGCGGAACGTGGCGTACGCGGATTCAGCCTCCGCACCGGTGTCGAACCGGCCGACCACGTTGGCGCCGATCACGGTGCCCTCGGCGCCCCAGGTGAAGTCGCGGCGCACGGTCTGCACGGCGCCGAGCCCGGCCAGGTCACCGGACTGGCAGTGCGCCGCCGGCGACCCTTCGGCCGCACTGGTGCCGGCGTCGGCCCAGGAGGACCCGGAGTCGTCGACCTTCGGCATCTCCGCCGCGCCGAGCAGCGCGTCGGCGGTCAACGGCGGAGCCGTTGGGGCCGGCGGAGCGGTCGTCGGCGCGGGTTCGGGACTCGCGGGCGGCGTCGCGGTGCCGGTGGAGGAGGACGTGGGAACCGACGGCGGGGGCGTCGACGACGACTTGGACGTGGGTACGTGCCGGTGCCGCTCGGACGGAGCGTGGGTGGGCTTCGGCCGGGCGTACCGGGAAGCCGCGCCGCTGGCGGTGAGCCGGGCCGCCGGAGGCCCGGGGGGGATCCGGATCGCGGTGCCGAGAATGCCGGTAGGCGTCGGACGTGGCATCCCCGGCAGCGTGGCCGGTGGGTCGCTGACCGGAGTGAGGTCGTGTTCGCTGGGGATGCCGGCGATCACGCTGTAGCCGAGCAGGCCGACGCCCGCAACGACGGCGATGCCGGTGCTCGCGGCACGCTGGACGTGCCGGCGGACACCGCGCCGTCGCAGTTGGCTGGGATCGGGCCACTCGACGACGTCCAGGTCGGAGCGCAGCCGGGTCAGCTGGTCATCGACCCGGCGGTCTGAGTCAGCGGGCATGCTCGGTCTCCTCAGTCGCACTCTCGGCTCTGGGATCGCTCTCGCGCAGGAGCGCGGCGAGTGCGGCGCGGCCTCGGGACAGCCTGGCCTTGACGGTGCCGCTCGGAACACTCATCTCCCGGGCGACCTCCTCGACAGACATTCCGACCAGGTGGTGGAGCACGATCGTGCGTCGCTGCGCCTCGGGGATCTCCTTGAGGGCGGCGACGAGTGCGACGTTGTCGGGACTGGGTTCGGGTGCGTGCGACGGCGGTCCGTGCCGGGCCATCGCGGCGACACCGTTCTTGATCTTGCGCCACCTGCTGGCGGCGATGCGCCAGGCGACAGTGCGCAGCCAGGCCTCGGGGTTGGCGTGGCCGGCCACGTCCGTCCAGTGTTGCCAGGCTCGGGCGTACGCCTCTTGGACACAATCTTGAGCATCGGCCAGGTTTCCGGTCATCGCGTACATCTGGTGGAGGAGTCGTTGCCGTGTGGCGTGGTAGAAGGCGTCGAAGTCGTCGGCTTCCGCCATGCGCCCTCCGCCACTCCCGCCGACTCTCTCCAGATGACACCGCACCCCGGCCGGTGGTTGCAGCGTTGGTGCCCTCAGATTGGGGAAACGTCAGCCGCGCACCACGGGTGTCAGGACGAACATAGTCAAACCGGTCCTGTCACGGCTTCTCATACCGGCTGATCGAGAAACATCTGTGACTTTTCCGGTGCGAATCCTCCCACGTCGTGTCGGATCTTTTGCCGGGTGGTTCGCCCGTGCGGCGTGTCCGAGGCGGCGCTTACGTGCGTCGGCTGGGACCATGTCTGCGATGACCGACCTGCTGGCGCGTTCAGTCGCGCGCGTACCAGGACGCCCACCCGGTGGTGGGCACCCCAGGCCGGCGCCCGTGGGGGCGCTTCTGGTGGCCGGCTGGGCGGTGCTGGCGGGGGTGTTGCCGTGTGCGGCGATCGCCGTCGTGGGCTGGTTCGCCACGACCGGCGGTACGGGGTCGTGGGCCTTCCGGGTCGGCGTGGACGCCTGGCTGTCGGCCCACTGGGTGCCGATCGGCCTGTCCGACGGCCGGTACAACCTCGCGCCCTGGGGTCTGACCGCGTTGCCTGTTCTGTTGCTGTGGCGGGCCGGTGGCTGGGTGGCCCGCACCGCCGAACTGCGCGGGGTGCGCGACACCTGCCTGGGGGTGGCATCCCTGGCGGTCGCCTACGGCGCACTGGTGACGCTCGTTGCGCTGGCCACCCGCGCCGACGAGGCCGCTCCCGACCTCCTGCGGGCCTTCGGGTTCGCCACTCTGCTCGCCGCCGTGGTGGGCGGCGCCGGGACGACCTGGGATACCGGGCACGCCAAGTCGTTCTGGGCGCGCCTGCCCGAGGGTGTGCGGGCCGTCCTCTACGGCGGTACCGCCGGCCTTGTCGCACTGCTGACCTGCGGCACCGTGCTGGTCGCCGCGTCCCTGGCCGTGCACGCCGGCCGGGTCGCCGACCTCACCAGGTCGCTGGCGCCCGGACCGGTCGGTCTGGTGCTGCTGCTCGTGGCGTGCCTGGCGTACCTCCCGAACGCCGCGGTGTTCGGTACGGCGTACGCCCTCGGTCCGGGTTTCGCGGTCGGGACCGGCACGGTCGTCGCGCCGTCGGGTGTGCTGCTCGGCTCGTTGCCGGCATTTCCGCTGCTCGGCGCCCTGCCGGTGACCACGACGCCGCCCGGCTGGCTGGCCGCGGTACTGGTGCTGCCGATCGCGGCGGGCGCGGTGGCCGGGCTGGCGGCCGTACGCAGGTATCCGGAGTACGGCGTGGAAACAGCGGCCGCCCGGGCCGGACTGGCCGGGGTCGCCGGCGGGGTGCTCTACACGCTGGTAGCCCTGCTGGCCGGCGGCTCGGTCGGCCCCGGGCGGCTGGCCGACGTCGGGGTGCCCGCGGCTCAGACGGCGCTGATCGCGGTCAGCACGCTCGGGATCGCCGGGGCGGTGGCGGTGCCGGCGAGCAGGGCGGCGTCCCGGTGGAACCCGCTCGACCGGCTGCCCGGCCGGCGGCGTGGAGACGCGGCCGAGCAGGACACAGCCGATCAGGGCGCAGCCGGCCAGGACGCGACAGAGCAGGACTGAGCCGGGGCCGAGGCAGGACCACGGCCAGGACGCGAGGACGCGAGGACCCCGGTTCAGGAGCGAGCCGGCGGCGAGAGCCGGTCGAAGATGCTCTTCTCGAACGTCGTCTGGCAGTTCTGCCGGGCGGTCTGGGTGTTGGCGCCGGACACGCACTCCTGGTAGTCCACGATCTCGCTCCAGAAGACGGCCCACACCACCGACAGCACCAGGCCGATCGCCACCGCGACCACGCCGAGGACCAGGCCCGGTCCGGCGCCGGGAACCGTCCGGCCCGCGCGGCGCCCCTTGCGCCGCCCGGCCACTCCCAGTCCGATCGCGACACCACCGGCGAAGATGCCGAGCGGCGGAACGAAGATGCTCGCCAGCAGGCCGAAGATGCCGAGCATCAAGGCGATGCGGCCGTAGACGTTCACCTGCCGGCGCTGGTCCTCCGACTCGGCCGGTCCGTGCGGGCCGCCCGGCTGTCCGCCGGGTTGTCCGCCGCCGCCCGCCGGACCGCCGGGGCCGCCGCTCCAGCCGCCCCAACCGCCGCCGGGCCGTTCGCCGCCCTGCGCAGCGCCGCCGGGGCGGTCGCCGGCCGGGCCGTTGCCACCTTCGCCGCCGTTCCCGCCGAACCCTCCGTTCCCGCCATGCCCGCCGTTCCCGCCGTTCCCGCTCCCACTCGCGCCGCCGTGCCCAGCCCTGCCACCGGTGCCGCCACCGGTGCCGCTCGAGTTGTCGCCGGTGGGCATGATCCGTGCGTACGGCGAACCGGTGCGCGGCCGGCCGAAGACCCGTTCGGTGTCCGGGGGAGCGACGGTGCCCTCGGGCGGAATGGGGGCGAGTCCGGAGTCGCCGGATTCGTCCGCGCCGGGGGTGGTGCCCGTACCGGCGCCCGCGCGGCCGCTCCTGCTCGTCGCCGTACCCGCCGCCCGTGCCCCCGCCGGGGGCGTGCCGGCCGACTCGTCCTCGTGACGGCCCTCGGGGGGATTGTCGGTACTGCTCACAGGGGCTTCTCCCGTCGTTCGCGCGTCTACCGCTATCGTGACGGAACGTCGGACTCGAAGCGAACGTGCCCCGGGTAGGTCGCCGGCGCCGCTCCAGTTCGAGTGTCCGCGGCCGACCGATCAGCGAGGAGTTCATCCTGTCCGCCCGCCTCGTCGTCCTGCTCTCCGGTTCGGGCACCCTGTTGCAGGCCCTGCTCGACGCCACCCGCGATCCGGCGTACGGCGCCACGGTCGTCGCCGTCGGCGCGGACCGCGACGGGGTCGAGGGCCTGGCCCGCGCCGACCGCGCCGGCGTTCCGACGTTCACGTTGCGGGTGCGCGACTTTCCCGAGCGCGCCGACTGGGACGCCGCGCTCACCGCGAAGGTCGCCGCGTTCGAACCCGACCTGGTGGTGTCGGCCGGTTTCCTCAAGCTGGTCGGTGAGTCCTTCCTGACGGCGTTCGGCGGGAAGTACGTCAACAGCCACAACTCGCTGCTGCCGGCGTTCCCCGGGATGCACGGGCCGCGAGACGCGCTCGCTTACGGCGTCCGCCTGGCCGGAGCCACTTTGTTCGTCGTCGACGAGGGCGTCGACGCCGGTCCGATCATCGCCCAGGTCGCCGTGCCCGTGCGCGACGACGACACCGAGGAAACGCTGACCGAACGCATCAAGGTGGCCGAGCGCCGCCAGCTCGTCGACGTCGTCGGCTCGATGGTGCGCGAGGGCTACACCGTTTCGGGCAGAAAGGTCACCATCCCGTGAACGACACCACCAGCACCACCGCCGGATCGGCCGCCGCCGACGAGGGCCGGCGTCCCATCCGCCGCGCGCTGGTCAGCGTCTACGACAAGAGCGGACTGACGGAGTTCGCTCGCGGGCTGGCCGACGCCGGTGTGACGATCGTGTCCACCGGCTCCACCGCCGCCACCATCGAGGCCGCGGGGATCGCGGTGACCCGGGTGGAGGAGCTGACCGGGTTCCCGGAGTGCCTGGACGGCCGGGTCAAGACGCTGCACCCGCGGGTGCACGCCGGGCTGCTGGCCGACACCCGCAACCCCGACCACGTTCGCCAGCTCGCCGCCCTGAACGTCGAGGCGTTCGACCTGCTGGTGTCGAACCTCTATCCGTTCGCGGCGACGGTCGCCTCCGGCGCCGGTCCGGACGAGGTGATCGAGCAGATCGACATCGGTGGCCCGGCGATGACCCGCGCGGCAGCCAAGAACCACGCCAGCGTCGCGGTGGTCACCTCCCCACTGCGGTACGCCGACGTGCTGGCCGCGGTCTCCGCCGGCGGCTTCACGCTGGACCAGCGGCAGCGGCTCGCCGTCGAGGCGTTCGTGCACACCGCCACCTACGACGTGCAGGTCGCGTCCTGGCTGGGCAACGTCGTGGCGCCCACCGACGAGGGCACCGGTTTCCCCGCGTGGTTCGGCGCCACCTGGAACCGCCAGGCGGTGTTGCGGTACGGCGAGAACCCCCACCAGCGGGCCGCGCTCTACTCCTCCGCCTCCACCGCGCCCGGCCTGGCCCAGGCCGAGCAGCTGCACGGCAAGGGGATGTCGTACAACAACTACGTCGACGCCGACGCGGCCCGTCGCGCGGCCTACGACTTCGCGGCGCCCGCGGTGGCGATCATCAAGCACGCCAACCCGTGCGGGATCGCGGTGGCTGCCGACCTCGCCGAGGCGCACTCCAAGGCGCACGCCTGCGACCCGGTGTCGGCGTTCGGCGGGGTGATCGCGACCAACCGCCCGGTGACCGAGGCGATGGCGCGGCAGGTCGCGGAGGTGTTCACCGAGGTCGTGGTGGCGCCGGAGTTCGAGCCGGCGGCGCTTTCGATCCTCACCCGGAAGAAGAACATCCGGCTGCTGCGCTGCCCACCGCCCGCCGGCGCCGGGGTGGAGATCCGCCAGGTCTCCGGTGGTGCGCTGGTGCAGACCGTGGACGCGGTGGACGCCCCGGGAGACGACCTGCTCGGTTGGCGACTGGTGGCCGGTAACCCCGTCGACGACTCGGTGCTCGCCGACCTGGTGTTCGCCTGGCGGGCGGTCCGCGCGGTCAAGTCCAACGCCATCCTGCTCGCCAGCGGCGAGGCGACGGTGGGCGTCGGCATGGGGCAGGTCAACCGGGTCGACTCCGCCCGGCTCGCGGTGGCGCGTGCCGGTGAACGAGCGGCCGGGTCGGTGGCCGCCTCGGACGCGTTCTTCCCGTTCGCCGACGGGCTGCAGGTGCTGCTGGACGCCGGCGTGCGCGCGGTGGTCGAGCCCGGTGGTTCGGTGCGCGACGACGAGGTGATCGCGGCGGCCGAGGCGGCCGGGGTGCCGTTGTACTTCACCGGGACCCGGCACTTCTTCCACTGAGCGCGTACGACCGAAGCGCGTACGACCGGAGCGCCTACGGGTGGGGGAGCTCGTCGCCGGCCCGTACGTGCCGCCGGGCATTGGCCCGGCACCTCCGGTGACGTCCCCAACGCCGCGTAGCTCGCGGTGGCCGTCCAGCTCACCCATCCCCGGGCATACCGCGCATCCTCGCCGCGGCGTTGCCCGGGTGCGGCGAGGTCGGCAGAGTGGGAAACGTGACGACACTGCTGCTGGTCCACGGCGGCCTCTGGGACGACATGGACGCCGAGCGGTTCTGGCACGAGCCCGGAATCGTCGCCGGCCTGGAGGAGCGGGGCTTCACCGTGCTCGCGCCGGACCGGCTGCCGCGGGCGCGTTCCTGGCTGGCCGAGGTCGAGCACCTGGTGCCGCTGCTGCCATCGGGCCCGCTCAGCGTGGTGGCCGGGTCGAACGGCTGCTCGGTGGCCGTCCGGTTGGCGCTGACCTGCCCGGAGCGGGTGGACCGGCTGGTCCTGGCCTGGCCCGCGTCGGTCGGGGAGGCCGTGGTGGACGTACGCACCCGCCGTGGCCTGACCGAGCTCGGCGCGTCGCCGCGGATCGCCAAGGACCTGCTCTCCGGCGAGGTCCTGCGCGGGGCCACCGAGGCCGAGCTCACCGGGATGAAGCTGCCGGTCGGGGTGCTTCCCTCGACCCCGGAGAACCCCGTCCACCGGCGCCGTACGTCCCTGGCGCTGTGCTCCCTCCTGCCGCACCCGTCGGAGCTGCCGGGTACGCCGGAACCGGTACGCCGGGACTTCGGACCGTACCTCCGCTCGTTCCTCACCAGCGTCACCTCCTTCGTCTCCGAGGTGCCCTGAGGTCGTCTCCGAGGTGCCCTGGGACCCGCCGCACGGCCCCCAGCCGCCCCTGCGTCCTGGGCGCGCCGCGGCCACGCGGGCGGTTGCGGGCAGCGGGCGCACCCGGGGCGGGTAGCCTGCCGTTCTGCGAGGAATCCCACCGGAGTCCCAGGAGGGCGGTCATGGTCGACCAGCCAGGCGAGGAAGCGGCCCGGCCGGCAACCCAGGTGCCCCCTGGCCGGGCCGGCGGGGGAACGCCCGCCGACAGGCAGGCGTTCTGGAAACGTTGGGGTCGTCCACGGGGCCGCCCACTTCCGCCGATTCGTCCCTGGCCGCGCCGGCAGTGGCCGCTGCTGGTGGTCCTGGCCGGGGTCGTCGCCTCCCTGGTGGTCGTGGTGGTGGTCGACTTCCGGCCCGGTACGGCACTGTTCGCCTGCTCGGTCCTGTTGGCGGCGGTTTTCCGGTTGGTGCTGACCACCCGGCGAGCCGGCCTGCTGGTGCTGCGGAGCCGGATGACCGACGTGGTGACGCTCGCGATCATGGGAGGTGCGGCTCTGGTGCTGGCGCTGGCCGTGCCGGACATCCGATGACTTTCCGAATGACCCCGAACAGCCATCGGAACGGCTGCTCGGTTAGGCTTCGACAACTATCTCGACGCCAAGACAATTCCCGAGTACGCCGAGAACGCTGAGTCCGACGCCGCACATCCGGGCGGCATCTTCCAGGAGGCGAGCACACATGGCGCGTAACGGCAAGGTCGCTGTCGTCGGTGCGGGTTTCTACGGGTCGACGACCGCGCAGCGACTCGCCGAGTACGACATCTTCGACGAGGTCGTCCTCACCGACATTCTCGAAGGCCGGCCCGAGGGGCTGGCCCTCGACATCAACCAGTCCCGCCCGGTCGAGGGCTTCGAGACCAAGGTGACCGGCCAGACGACGGCTCGCGACGGCGGAGGCTACGAGGCGATCGCCGGCTCCGACATCGTGATCATCACCGCCGGCCTGCCGCGCAAGCCCGGCATGAGCCGGATGGACCTGATCGAGACCAACGCCAAGATCGTCCGGCAGGTCGCGGAGAACGTCGCCAAGCACGCGCCCAACGCGGTGGTCATCGTGGTGTCCAACCCGCTGGACGAGATGACCGCGCTGGCGCAGCTGGCCACGCAGTTCCCGCGCAACCGCGTGCTCGGCCAGGCCGGCATGCTCGACACCGCGCGGTTCACCAACAGCGTTGCGGAGAAGCTCGGCGTCCCGGTGGGCGCCGTGACCACGCTGACCCTCGGTTCCCACGGCGACACCATGGTGCCGGTCCCCAGCAAGTGCACGGTCGAGGTCGACGGCTCCACCAAGCCGCTGACCGAGTTGCTGTCCGCGGAGGAGATCGAGGCCCTCGTGGACCGCACCCGCAACGGCGGGGCGGAGGTCGTCGCCCTGCTCAAGACCGGCTCGGCGTACTTCGCGCCCTCGGCCGCGGCGGCCCGGATGGCCAAGGCGATCGCGGAGGACTCCGGCGACGTCATGCCCGTGTGCGCATGGGTCGACGGTGAGTACGGCATCGACGGCGTCTACCTCGGCGTCCTCGCCGAGCTCGGCAGGACCGGCGTACGCAAGGTCGTCGAGACCGACCTCACCGACAGCGAGCTGGCCGCGCTGAAGGAGGCGGCGGAAGCCGTCCGCAGCAAGCAGTCCGACGTCCAGAACCTCTAACCCCACCCTCGGCGTGGATGGCCGGCGGGGTTGCCCCCACCCCGATCCACGTCCTGGCCGGAGGAGCCCCCTTGTCAAAGATCAGCGTGAAGAACCCGATCGTCGAGCTTGACGGCGACGAGATGACCCGGGTCATCTGGAAGGACATCAAGGAGCAGTTGCTGCTGCCCTACGTCGACCTCCAGCTCGACTACTACGACCTCGGCATCGAGCACCGCGACGCCACCGACGACCAGGTGACGGTCGACGCGGCGAACGCGATCAAGCAGCACGGCGTGGGCGTGAAGTGCGCCACGATCACCCCCGACGAGGCGCGGGTCGAGGAGTTCGGCCTGAAGAAGATGTGGCGTTCGCCGAACGGCACGATCCGCAACATCCTCGGCGGCGTGGTGTTCCGCGAGCCGATCATCATCGACAACGTCCCCCGCCTGGTGCCGGGCTGGACCAAGCCGATCATCATCGGCCGGCACGCCCACGGCGACCAGTACAAGGCCACCGACTTCGTGGTGCCGGGTCCGGGCAAGCTCACCGTCACCTACACCCCGACCGACGGCAGCCAGCCGATGGAGTTCGAGGTCGCGGAGTACCCCGGCGGCGGCGTCGCGATGGCGATGTACAACTACGACGACTCGATCCGCGACTTCGCGCGGGCGTCGTTGAACTACGGCCTGCAGCGCGGCTACCCGGTCTACCTCTCCACCAAGAACACCATCCTCAAGGCCTACGACGGCCGCTTCAAGGACCTGTTCGCCGAGGTCTTCGAGACGGAGTTCAAGGGCAAGTTCGAAGAGGCCGGCATCACCTACGAGCACCGGCTCATCGACGACATGGTGGCGCAGGCGCTGAAGTGGGAGGGCGGCTTCGTCTGGGCGGCCAAGAACTACGACGGTGACGTGCAGTCCGACACCGTTGCGCAGGGCTTCGGTTCGCTCGGCCTGATGACCAGCGTGCTGATGACCCCGGACGGCCGCACGGTCGAGGCCGAGGCGGCGCACGGCACGGTGACGCGGCACTTTCGCCAGTGGCAGAAGGGCCAGAAGACGTCGACGAACCCGATCGCGTCGATCTTCGCCTGGACGCGGGGGCTCGCCCACCGCGGCAAGCTGGACGGCACGCCGGAGGTGTCGGCGTTCGCGCAGACGCTGGAGCAGGCCTGCGTGGAGACCGTCGAGGCCGGCAAGATGACCAAGGACCTCGCGCTGCTGGTCGGTGGCGACGCCGAGTGGCTGAGCACCGACGACTTCCTGGCTGCGCTGGCGGAGACGCTGAAGGTCAAGGTGGCCAAGCAGTAGGTCTGTTCCTACGGCCACGTCGTACGTTTCGTCGCCCACCCGGGCCGGCTCCGGCCGGCCGGGTGGGCGACGTCGTCTTCCAGCGCCGGCGAGTCTCCGCCCGGCCGGGCTCCGCCGGGTCGCCGACGTGCTCGCCCGCGTTTCGTGATCGCCTCGCGCGGAAGGATGCACCCGTGGCTACCAAACTCAACAGGAGCGCGTTCGAACACGCCAAGCAACTCGTCAGGGACGGGAAGTACATCACCGACGAGCGGGACGCCTGGAGCGAACACCAGCCGTCGGCGGCGGACGAGAACGCCTACCTCGACAAACACGGCTACGAGGAGTACGGCAAGTGGTACCTCGGCGTCGACGACGACCAGAACGCCGAGACCAAGTCGCACTACAAGTTCCCGTACGGCGACTTCGTGAAGGTCCACCGCTGCGGAGTGATCAGCGCGGAGTCCAGGGCGGGCCAGAACGACTACGACGACATCGAGAACGCCGCCCTGAAGCTGCGCGAGCTGATCGACAAGCAGTGAGCCCGGAGCCGCTGGCCATGTGTCCGGGAACCCTTATCGGCTGGACACTTCGCGGTGTGCGTCGCGGAGGAACTCCGGGGTGATCTCCACACCCCAGCCGGGCGCCGACGGCACCTTGACCCCTCCGTTCTCCAGACGGAGGTCGGGTTCGTAGACACCGCGCGTCCACGGCGTGTCCTCGATGCCCCACTCGTGGAACTGGTGGCAAGCCGGCATTGACGCCGCGAGGTGCAGCGTGAACACCTGCAGCATCGAGGTGTTCGAGCAGTGCGGCGTACACGGAATCCCCGCGTCCTCGGCCATCCGGGCGACCCGGCGGGCCCGGGCGACACCGCCGATGTAGCCGATGTCTGGCTGCACGATGTCCACCGCGTGCGACTCGATCATCCGCCGGAACTGCACCAGCGAGTTGTCCTGCTCGCCACCGGCCACCGGGATGTCGAGCGCTGCTGCGACCTGCGCGGTGTTCTCCAGCAGGGGATAGGGGCAGGGCTCCTCGAAGTGGCCGTAGCCGTTGTCCTCCAGGATCCTGCCCACCCTGATCGCGCGGGACACCGAGAAGCCGCTGTTGGCGTCGGCGTGGATGGTGAAGTCGTCACCCAGGACCTTGCGGACGTGCGGGATCAGCTTCTCGGTCCGGCCGGGGGAGGCGTCCCGGTCCGCGCCCATCACGTCGCCGACCCGGACCTTGGCGGCGCGGAAGCCGTACTCCTCCCGCAGCGCCACCAGCCGCTCCGCCTCCGCCTCCGGCGTGATCGACCGGCTCATGCTGGAGGCGTACATGGGCACGAAGTCGCGCACCTGCCCGCCCAGCAACTTGTGGACCGGCTGGCCGGTCACCTTGCCGAGCAGGTCCCACAGCGCGGTGTCGATGCCGCAGAGCGCGCGGTAGAGGAACGTCGAGGGGAACTTGTACTCCTTGCGCAGGCAGCGTTCCACCAGCGCCTCGAGGTCCCACGGGTCCTGGCCGAGGAAGTGCGGCGCGGCCATCTCGTGCAGCACACGTACGGACAGGCCGGGCCGGAACGGCGACGTCTGCCCGACTCCCTCCGCGCCGTCGTCGGTGCGGATGCGGACGATCGCGATCTGGTCGGCCAGGAACGTCTCGATGGTCTCGATCCTCATCGGGCCATTCGAGCCGACCGCGACGGTCGCGCGGAAGGCGTTCGTCCCGGTTCGGACGGCCGACCTCGGCGAGGCCGGCCCTGCCCCGCTGACGAACCGCTTCGGCACGAGCTGGGGAGACTTGTGGGTGTCATAGGCCCGACAAGTCTTCCCAGCTCGTGCGTTCGGCCGCCGCGCGGTCGGCGGTGCGCTTCAGGCGGGTTGGACGTCGACGTCGAACGGCCGGCCGGACAGGCCCCACGACGGGTCGAGGTCGATGCCCAGTGCGGTCAGCACGTGCGGATGGATGTCGGCATGGGCGAGTCCCTCCGGCGGGACGGCCGGCACCGTAGGACCGGACGCGGCGATCCAGGCCGTCCGCTCCACCTCGGAGTCACCGCCGTGACCGCCCTCGTCGCGGTGCCCGTGGTCGGTCACCACGACGACCGTCCACTCCTCGGCGGCAGCGGTGGCCCGGGCCCGGATCGCGGCCAGGATCCGGCCCATCCGCGCGTCCGTGGCCTCGATCGCGTGGACGTACTCCGGGCCGACGCCGAGTTCGTGCGCGACCGCGTCCGGCCCGACGAAGTAGACGAACGCCGCGTGCACGTCCTGGCTGCCCAGCACCTCGACCGCCTCGTCGGTGAGCCGGTCCTCGCACTGCTCCCAGGTCGCCAGCCCGTGGTGCTCGGTGCCCCCGGGCGGGATCAGCCGGCCACCGGGAAAGATCGGGCCGCCGTGGTCCGTACTCACCAGTGGCGGCCAGTCGGCCAGCGCGAGCGTGCGCGCGCCCGGGCGAGCGTGTTCGACCCGGGTCAGGAAGGTCGGATGGGCCGCCAGGCGGTTGCCGTCGAGGTTGTTGTCGAAGATCCGGTGCACCGGTGGGAGGACACCGGTCGCCACTGTCGCCCAGACGGGCCCGGAGATGGTCGGCCCGCTGGGATCCACCTGGATCGGGGCGAGGAAACCGTCGGCGGCGATGGCGTCCAGGTGCGGCGTGTGGGCGCTGCGCAGGACGTCGAGGCGTACGCCGTCCATCCCGAAGACGACGGCGCGACGGCGGGCGGAGGAGGGAGGAGAAGTCGGCGTGTCCGGCATGGTCTGCTCCTGGGTTCTCGGCGAGTTGCTGAGGGCAAGAGTTCCTGTGTCGGTGTCGCGATCAGCCTAGGTCAGCCGCGCAGCGGAAACCGAGGTTGCCGCTGGAGCTGTCCGGTGTGTTGCTCGTCCGCGCGGCGACGCGGTAGCGGTTGCAGTAGGACGCGTGGCACAGGTAGCTCCCGCCGCGCATCACCCGGGTGTCACCCGCGGGCGGCCCCGCCGGATCGATCCGCGTCTCCGGCCGGTCCTGGGCGTGCCAGCTGGTACTCCACCAGTCCGCGCACCACTCCCACACGTTGCCCGCCACCTCGTACAGCCCGAAACCGTTCGGGGCGTACGACTTCACCGGCGCGGTCCCGGTGTGCCCGTCCTCGGCGGTGTCCACGCGCGGGAAGCGGCCCTGCCAGATGTTGCACCGCCAGCGGCCCCGGGGGGTGAGCTCGTCGCCCCAGGCGTAGCGCGCGCGGGCGAGCCCGCCACGGGCGGCGTACTCCCACTCCGCCTCGGTCGGCAGCCGCTTGCCGGCCCACCGGGCGTAGGCGTTCGCGTCCTGCCAGGACGTGTGCACCACCGGGTGCTGCGGGCGGGTCCGGACGTCGCTGCCGGGACCTTCGGGCGTACGCCAGGTCGCGCCCTCCACCGCCAGCCACCACGGTGCGCCCGGCACCCCGGCGTCCTTGACGTGGGCGCGCTGCTCCGGCCCGACGAACAGGTGGAAGACGAACGACCAGCCGAAGCGCTCGGCCTCGGTGACGTATCCGGTGGCCTTGACGAACGCGCCGAACTGGCGGTTGGTGACCGCGGTCTCGTCCAGCCGGAACCCCGACACCCGCACCTGGCGGACCGGACCCTCCCCGTCGTCGGGGAAGGCGTCCTCGTCGGCGCCGCCCATCGCGAACTCACCCGCGGGGAGGGAGACCATCCCGCGGGCCACCTCGCGCGGGTCGCGGGTGGGCACCTCGAAGGGCAGCTCGTACGACGTGCCGCCGGCGGAGGCTTCGTCCCCGGGGGAGGGCTGGCGGCCGGCGGCGGGGCTGCAGCAGTTCGGCATCGACTCTCCGCTCAGCGGATCCGCCGGGCACCCTGGCTCGGCTGGGCCACGAACGACGACGGTGCGCCGAACCCCGCGGCCGCGAACGCCTCCGCCACCCGGCCCGCGACGGTGTCCGAGGCGTCGGCGTCGACCAGTGCGATGATGCAGCCGCCGAACCCGCCGCCGGTCATCCGCGCTCCCAGCGCACCGGCGTCCAGGGCCGCGTCGACCGCCGTGTCCAGCTCGGGGACGGTCACCTCGTAGTCGTCACGCAGCGACTCGTGCGAGGCGGTGAGCAGCGGGCCGATGTCGCGGGGGCTGCCGGTGCGCAGGCGCTCCACCGTGGCGAGGACGCGGGCGTTCTCGGTGACGACGTGGCGTACCCGCCGCGCCTCCACCGTGTCGCCCAACTGGTCCATCGCGGCCTGCAGGCCCTCGACGTCGCGCAGTGCCCGGACGCCGAGCTTGCTCGCGGCCTCCTCGCAGGTACGCCGGCGGGCGGCGTACTCCCCGTCGACCAGGCGGTGCGGCGCGCGGGTGTCCACGACCAGCAGCGCCAGCCCGTGCGCGCCGAGGTCGAACGGCACCTGCTCGGTGGCGGACGTGCGGGTGTCCAGGAACAGCAGGTGCTCGCGGGTGCACAGCAACGACGCGGACTGGTCCATGATCCCGCAGGGCATGCCCACGAAGTCGTTCTCCGCGCGCTGGGCCAGCCCGGCGAGGGCGGGCCGGTCGACCTTCACGTCGTACAGGTCTGTCACCGCGATCGCGGTCGCGCACTCCAGGGCGGCGGAGGAGGACAGGCCCGCGCCGAGGGGTACGTCACCGTCGACCAGGATGTCCAGCCCGCCGACGTCGTGCCCGGCCTCGCGCAGCGACCACACCATCCCGGCCACGTAGGCGGCCCAGCCGTCCACCGTGCCCGGCTTGAGCGCGTCCAGGCGGACCTCCACCCGGCCGTCGGTCTGCCGGGACGCCATCCGGACCAGGCCGTCGGAGCGGGTCGCGGCGGCGGCCGCCACGCCCTGGGGCAGGGCCAGCGGGAGGACGTACCCGTCGTTGTAGTCGGTGTGCTCCCCGATCAGGTTGACCCGGCCGGGTGCCGCCCAGATGCCGGCCGCCGAGTTGTCGAACGCCGACTCGAACTCGGCGTCCAGCGTGGTGCGCGCGTTCATCGCGTACGTCCTCCGTCTGCTCCGTTGTGGTCCGTGCTGTCCGAGTGCGGGTCGCTCAGTTGCTCGCGTGCCGCTGCCGGTAGCTCCACGCGTCGGCGACCATCGACGTCAGGTCGCGCCGGGGCTTCCAGCCCAGCTCGGCGGTGGCCCGGTCGTGCGAGGCGACCAGGGACGGCGGGTCACCAGCACGGCGCGGCGACTCCTCGACCGGCACCTCGTGCCCGGTGACCTCCCGGACCGCGGTGAGCACCTCCCGCACCGTCGAACCGGTGCCGGTGCCGAGGTTGCAGATCAGGTGCCGCCCGGGGGTGGCGGCGGTCAGCGCCCGCAGGTGCGCGTCGGCCAGGTCGACCACGTGGAGGTAGTCGCGGACGGCGGTCCCGTCACGGGTGGGGTAGTCGGTGCCGAACACCTGTGCAGCCGGGCGCTCGCCCGCGGCCACCGCGAGCAGGTTGGGGATCAGGTGGGTCTCCGGGTCGTGCCGCTCACCGTGGTCGCCGTAGGCGCCGGCGACGTTGAAGTAGCGCAGGCTGACCGCGGCCAGGTCGTACGCCTGCGCCTCGCTGGTCAGCATCGCGTCCACGGCCAGCTTGGACGCGCCGTAGGGGTTGGTCGGCACCGGCGGGACGTCCTCGGTGATCGGCGTCGTGTCCGGCGCGCCGTAGGTGGCGGCGGTGGAGGAGAACACGATCCGGTGGACGTCTGCCGCCCGCATCGCGTCCAGCAGGGCCAGGGTGCCGCAGACGTTCGTACGCCAGTACAGCTCGGGCCGGCGGACCGACTCCGACACCAGCGACTTGGCGGCGAAGTGCAGTACGCCGTCGAAGGACGGGTCGAGCACGTCGCCGGCGTCGGTGATCGCGCCCTGGTGGAAGGCCGCGCCCTCGGGCACCCCGTCACCGTGCCCGGTGGACAGGTCGTCCAGCACGGTCACCTCGTGCCCGGCCTCCAGGAGCAGTGTCGCGACGATCCCGCCGATGTAGCCGGCGCCGCCGGTGACCAGAAGCTTCATCCCAGTCCTCCTTCGTCGACGAGGGCGCGCAGCCGGGCGGCGACGTCCTCGGGGCGGCCGTCGTTGATCCACACGCCCATCGCGGACTCCGAGCCCGCGAGGTACTTCAGCTTGTTGGCGGCCCGGCGGACCGAGAACACCTGCAGGTGCAGGGCGGCCAGGTCGCGGTCGGTGTGCACCGGCGCCTGGTGCCACGCGGCGATGTACGGAAGGGGCAGGTCGGGCCCGCCCTCGGGGGCGAAGTAGCGGTCCAGCGCCCGCAGCACCCGGAGGTAGAGCGGGCCGAACTCGGCGCGCTCGGCGTCGTCCAGCGCGGCCAGGTCGGGCACCCGGCGATGCGGACGGATGTGCACCTCGACCGGCCAGCGGGCGGCGGCCGGCACGAAGGCGGTCCAGTGCCTGGTCTGCGCGACCACCCGCACCTGCGCGGCGCGTTCGGCGGCCAGCACGTCGTCGAACAGGTTGCCGCCGGTCCGCTCGGCGTAGGAGCGGGCGGCCTCGAGCATCCGCCGGGTGCGCGGCGGCACGAACGGGTAGCCGTAGATCTGCCCGTGCGGGTGGTGCAGCGTGACGCCGATCTCCTCGCCGCGGTTCTCGAAGCAGAAGACCTGCTCGACGCCGGGCAGGGAGGACAGCTCGGCGGTCCGGTCGGCCCAGGCCTCCATGACCGTGCGCACCCGGGAGGGGGACAGCGCCCCGAACGAGCCGCCGTGCTCGGAGGTGAAGCAGACCACCTCACAGCGCCCCACGCCCGGACGGCGGGCGAACAGGTCGGCCTCGTCCGTCAGGCCGCCGACGCCGGCCGCCTCGGCCGCGCCGGGACCTCCGGAGAACGACGGGAAGCGGTTCTCGAAGACCGCCACGTTGTAGCTCTCGGCCGGAATCTCCGAGGGATGTCCCGGCCGGGAGGGGCACAGCGGGCACTCGTCGGCGGGCGGCAGGAAGGTGCGGGACTGCCGGTGGGCGGCGACGGCCACCCACTCGTCGACCAGCGGGTCGTAACGCAGCTCCGACGCGGGCGGGCGCGCCGGCAGGTCCCGGGTGTCCACGGCGTCGCGGACGGCGCTGTCGGACTCGTCGAAGTAGATCAGCTCTCGCCCGTCGGCCAACCGGGTCACGGTTTTCTTCATGTCACGTCCGTCTCCGGGCCGCGCCGACTCCGCGCGGCCGTCGCCGACCGGCGTCTCGACCACAGCGCCCGCGGTGAGTTTCGTCCGGCGTACGCGCAACCGATCCGGCGGCGCGCACGTCAGAGGCACCCTAGCGGGAACCACGGCGTCGTGATCGACCGAGCCGGATACCCGGAGCGGTCGGCGAATGTCAGGGAAGGAAGTCGTTACTCTTGGGCGCATGGCGACAAGCAGCGGTCCGGCTGGCCATAGCACGCACACTTCGCATGACACGCGTATCCGGCGTACCACGCGAATCCCGGCGGCCGGGCACCCACTGACCACCCGGTGACGCATCCATGAACGCCGTTCTGGCTAACATCGGGCTGGCCCTGATCTTCGTCCTCATCGGCGGCGTCTTCGCCGCAGCCGAGATGGCGCTGGTGTCGCTGCGCGAGGGACAGGTCAAGTCCCTCGCGCAGCGCGGCCGGCGCGGTGAGGTGATCGCCCGGCTCACCGCCGACCCCAACCAGTTCCTGTCCGCCGTGCAGATCGGCGTGACCCTCTCCGGCTTCCTGGCCTCGGCGTTCGCCGGCGCCAACCTGTCCAAGTACCTCGCGCCGGTGCTGGAGAACGCCGGCGTGCCGCCGCGCGCCTCCGAGCCGGTCGCGCTGGTGCTGATCACGATCGCGGTGTCGTACGTCTCGATCGTGCTGGGCGAGCTGGCGGCCAAGCGGCTCGCGCTGCAGCGGGCGGAGGGGATCGCGTCCGCGCTGGCGCCGATGATCGCCTCGATCGCGACCCTCGCCCGGCCGGTCATCTGGTTCCTGTCCAAGTCGACCAACGTGGTGGTCCGGCTGCTCGGCGGCGACCCCAGCGTCGGCCGGGAGCAGATGACCGACGAGGAGCTGCGGGAGCTGGTGTCGGGGCACCAGACGCTGGGCGAGGAGGAGCGGGCCATCGTCGACGAGGTGTTCGACGCCGGCACCCGCCAGCTGCGCGAGGTCATGCTGCCGCGTACGGAAACCGACTTCCTGGACGCCTCCACGCCGGTCTACAAGACGGTGAAGGAGGTCACCGCGAGCCCGCACTCGCGCTATCCCGTGGTGCGCGGGTCGACCGACGACGTGGTGGGCTTCGTCCACGTCCGCGACCTGCTCAACCCCGAGGTGGCCAACCGTTCGGTCCGGGTCGGCGACCTGGCCCGGGACGTCCTCTTCCTGCCCGGTACCAAGCGGGTCCTGCCGGCCCTGTCGGAGATGCGGTCGACCAGCCACCACCTGGCGATCGTGCTGGACGAGTACGGCGGCACCGCGGGCATCGTCACCCTCGAGGACCTGGTCGAGGAGCTCATCGGGGACATCCGGGACGAGTACGACACCGCCGCGGAGGCCGCGTCCCGCCGGCTGGTCTCCGGCGAAGTCGAGCTGGACGGCCGGATCGGCCTGGACGACGTGGCCGACGAGACCGGGGTGACCGTGCCGGACGGGCCGTACGAGACGGTCGCCGGCTTCGTGGTGTCGCTGCTCGGGCACGTGCCGTCGGTGGGGGAGTCGGCGGAGTTCGACGGGCACGGGTTCACGGTGATCGAGATGGACGGCCGGCGGGTGGCGCGGCTGCGGTTCACGCCCCGGCCGCCGGAACGCCCCGGGGCCGGCGAGGCGTCCGAGGGGGCTGGGGACAACGGTCACCGCTCCGCCGCCAACGGCTCCGACGAGGCGACCGGGCGAGCTGAGCAGGCCGAGCCCGCCAGGCCGGCCGAGCGGGCCTGACCAGGGGCGAACGAGCGGGGGCGCCCCGGGCGAACCGCCGGGGTCGAACGGACGCTCGCGAACGGGCGTACCGCCGATCACGGTGATCATCCAGTATGCCGCACGCCCGCGCGGGTCCAGGTGTGGACGGCGGGTCGGTGCCCGGCGGCGGGGCTGGCACAATTCAGAGCATGTCGCGACCGCGCGTGTTCTCGGGCATCCAGCCCACCGCCGACTCCTTCCACCTGGGCAACTACCTCGGGGCGGTCCGGCAGTGGGTCGGCATGCAGGACGAGCACGACGCCTTCTACTGCGTCGTCGACCTGCACGCGATCACGATGGGCCACGACCCGGCGAAACTGCGCGAACGCAGCCTGCGCTCGGCGGCCCAGCTGCTGGCCGCGGGCCTGGACCCCGAGCGCTGCACGTTGTTCGTGCAGAGCCATGTCGCCGAGCACACCCAGCTGGCCTGGATCCTCGGCTGCCTGACGGGGTTCGGCGAGGCCGGCCGGATGACGCAGTTCAAGGACAAGACGCAGAAGCAGGGCGTCGAGGGCGCCACGGTCGGGTTGTTCACCTACCCCGTGCTGATGGCCGCGGACATCCTGCTCTACCAGACCGACGCCGTCCCGGTCGGTGAGGACCAGCGCCAGCACCTCGAGCTGAGCCGTGACCTCGCGCAGCGCTTCAACGCGAGGTTCGGCAAGACATTCCGGGTGCCCGAGCCGTTCATCCTGCCCGACACCGCCAAGATCTACGACCTGCAGGACCCCACCGCCAAGATGAGCAAGTCGGCCTCGTCGCCGAACGGCATCATCGACCTGCTGGACGACCCGAAGACCTCCGCCAAGCGGATCCGCAGCGCGGTCACCGACTCCGGCCGGGAGATCGCCTTCGACCGGGAGAACAAGCCCGGGGTCTCCAACCTGCTCACGATCTTGTCCGCGCTCGCCGGGCGCCCCGTCCCCGAGCTGGTGGACGCCTACGCCGGCAAGGGCTACGGCGACCTCAAGCGGGACGTCGCCGACGCCGTGGTGGAGTTCGTGACGCCCTACCGCGAGCGCACGCTGGCCCTGCTGGAAGACCCCGAGAGCCTGGACAACATCCTCGCCCGCGGAGCCGAGCGCGCCCGGACGGTGGCCGCGGAGACAATGCGCGAGGTCGAGGACCGGCTCGGTTTCGTCGTGGCGAAACGATAGGGCGGCGACACCCGTGCGCACGATCGGTGTCGCGGTCGCGATCCCCGAACCCTACGGCGGAGAGCTGCAACGCTGGCGGGCCGCGTTCGGTGACCCGCTCGCCGATGCCATCCCCACCCATGTGACGTTGCTGCCGCCGACCCAGGTCGACGACGACGCCATGGCCGCCATCGAACGCCACCTGCTGGCGGTGGCGGAGTCCGCGCAGCCGTTCACCATGCGGCTGCGGGGGACCGCGACCTTCCGGCCGGTGTCGCCGGTGGTGTTCGTGGCGGTCGCGGAGGGCATTTCGTCCTGCGAGCTGCTGGCCGAGGGCGTACGCAGCGGGGCGCTGCGGCGCGACCTCGCGTTCCCGTACCACCCCCACGTCACCATCGCGCACGACCTGCCCGACCACGTACTCGACAAGGCGTACGAGGCACTGGACAGCTACACCTGCGCCTTCACCGTGCAGACGTTCAGCCTGTTCGAGCACGGAGCCGACCTGGTGTGGCGGCCGCAGCGCGACTTCGCCCTGGGCGGGCCGCTGCCCGGCCCGGTGCCACCGGAGGAGCCGACCGGCGTGCCGGGGGAGGCCGGGGAGTCCGGCAACACACCCTGGGCGGGCCGGCCGGGCGCGTGACCGGTCCGGCGCGGCGCGGGCGATCGACCCGTCCGACCGTCCCCGGCGGGGCACACTGATCTTGCCGTCGTGAGCGGCTCCAGTCGGCCTCTGGTCGGCGTCCGGTCAGTTTCCGGTCAGCTCGCTCGCGGTGCCGGCAGGCCGCACGGGGAAGGGACGTTGGCATGGACGTTTCGCGGGTGCGGCAACGCCTGGACTACAAGGTGGCCCGGATGCGGGTGCGTTCGAAGCTGGTCGACCACCTGGCCCGGGCGCTGGCGCACTACAACAAGGTGCTGGGGAGCCAGCTCGCCGCGGCCGCGACGTACTACGCCTTCCTGTCCTTCTTTCCGCTGGTCGCGCTGGTGTTCGCCGCCGTCGGCTTCGTGGTGGAGTACGTCCCGGGGGCGAGGGACGCCGTCACCTCGGCGATGTCGTCGGTGCTGCCCGGGATGATCGGCACCGGCAGGAACCAGCTCGACGTCCAGGCCATCGCGCGCAACAAGGCGGGCGTGGGCATCATCGGCCTGGCGGTGCTGCTCTACTCCGGACTGAACTGGATCTCCGCGCTGCGCACGTCGCTGCAGGCGGTGTTCGCGGCCGTCGCGGAGGACACCCGCAACTTCGTGCTCAACAAGGTGTTCGACCTGGTCGTGCTGGTGGCGGTCGGCATCGTCCTGCTGGTGTCGGTGGGGGTGAGTACGGCCGTCACGGCGTTCGCCGACTTCGTCTTCAGCCTCGCCCACCTGACCAGGGTGCCCGGCGTGGGCGTGTTGTTGTGGGCGGTGGCGGCCGCGGTCGGCGTGGCCGCGAGTTCGGTGCTGTTCTTCACGCTCTACCGGCTGTTGCCCCGGCACGACGTACCGGCGAAGAAGCTGTGGCGCGGCGCGCTGCTGGCCGCCCTCGGGTTCGAGGTGCTCAAGCAGATCGCGGGCCTGATCCTCGGCACGGTGACCGGCAACCCGCTCTACGGCGCGTTCGCGGTGCTGGTGGCGCTGCTGGTGTGGATCAACTACTTCGACCGGCTGACCGTGCTCGGCGCCGCCTGGGCGGTCACCAGCGTGCCGGTGGAGAAGATGGCCCATCCGGAGAAGGCCGGCGGAGTGAGGCAGGTACGCGGGCAGGGCGCACGCGTGGGTGACGCGGCCGGCGTGGGGCCCACCTCTGCCGGAGGACGGGCCCAGCGCATCGGCCGGGGACTGTCGGCGGCGTTCGGCGCGTTCGCGGGCGGCCTCACCGTCGGCTGGCTGGCCACCCGGCGGGAGCGCCGGAAAGCCGAACGGCGGCGGCGCAGGACCGAGCGTCAGCGCCGGGAGCGTACGTAGCTGTAGACCCGCAGGCCCGCGAGGCCGAGGAACACCAGCAGCATCAGCCACAGCCAGACCGGCAGCCGCGGCCACGCGGACTCCGCCGCGGCGATGGCCACGCCCGGGTCGGTCGCTCCGGCCGCGCCGGGGGCGAGGGTGGGCACCGGGGTGGGCGTGGCCGCCGGGCTGGCCGGCCGGGTGGAACCGGGCTTCGGCGCCGCCGGCCTGGGCGCCCGGGCGGCCGCGGCCCGGGCCACGTCGTCGCCGGTGACCAGGTTGCCGACGGGTTTCGCCTTCGCGCCGACGGTGAACCCCCAGTCCAGCAAGGCGGCCGCGCGCGTCCAGTACGGCGACTTGGAGCGCATGATCACCACCACCAGCCGGCGGCCGTCCTGCTCCGCCGCGCCCACCAGCGTGTTGTGTGCCTTCGTGGTGTAGCCGTTCTTCACCCCGATCGCGCCGGGGTAGTGGCCGAGCAGCTTGTTGAGGTTCTGGATCTGGTACGTCCTCTTCCCTTTGCCCGGGAAGTTGTAGCGCAGGGTCGTGGCGTAGCGGCGGAAGTCGGGGCGGGCCATGCCCGCCCGCGCGACCAGCGCCAGGTCGTAGGCGGACGACACCTGGCCGGGCTCGTCCAGCCCACTGGTGTTGACCGCGTGGGTGTCGAACGCGCCGAGCCGGCGCGCCTCGGTGTTCATCATCTCGACCGCGGTGCGGGTGCCCCCGGCGGCGTTGCCCAGCGCGTTGGCGGCGTCGTTGCCGGAGGGCAGGAACAGGCCGTAGAACAACTGGTCGATGGTGTACGCGCGACCGGTCTCGATCCCGACCCGGCTGCCCTCCACCCGCGTGTCGGCGGGCACCGCGGTGTAGCGGGCTCGCTTGTCCAACCGGGGCAGCAAAGTGACCGCGGTCAGGGTCTTGAGCGTGCTCGCCGGGGGAAGGGGGACGTGGGCGTTCTTGGAAGCGAGGACCTGGCCGGTGTCGAGGTCGGCCACGACGTAGGACGCGACGTCGACCTTCGGCGGCGCCGGAGCGGACTTTCGGTCCACCACCACACCGCGGCGTCCGAGCGCCGCGCCACCGACCGGACCGGTGAACGGGTTGGCGGTGGGAACCGGCGTCGCGGACGGTCCAGGCACGGGCGGGGTGGTGGGCGTCGGCTTCGCATCGGGTGCGCCGGGTGCCGCACCGGCGGGAACGGCGGTCAGGCCGAGGGTGGTCGCCACACCGAGCACGAGAACGCAGACCAGGCGGGCGATTCGGCTGGGCGTACCGGCACGGACAACGGCGTGCACCGGGCGCACAGGACACACGTGTCCCACGGTCAGGCCGGCCCGTTCACGGGGGCTGGGATGATCGGCTGGGGGCATGGTGCCGCACAGGGTAGTACCTGACGCTGGAGAAGGGGACGGTCACCGGTGGTGATGTCTGCGGAGCGGGAGAACGTGAACCACACCGACCGCGCGGATCACACCGACCGCGAGGACGGTTCGGGCCACACGGGCCACACGGGCCACACGGGCCATACGCAGGACGACACGGCCGATGACGTGGGCCGTGCCGAGATCCTGCGGCTGCCGGGAGAACGCGAACTCGCCGCGGCGGCGGAGCGGCTGCGCGGACAGGTCAGGCGTACTCCCGTTCTGGAACTCGACGGGGCGGAACTCGGCGTACCTGCGCGGGTCCTCGTCAAGCTGGAGTTGCTTCAGCACACGGGTTCGTTCAAGGCCCGGGGTGCCCTCAACACACTTCTCCTCCGGCCGCCCGCCGGCGACGGAGTGGTGGCGGCGTCCGGGGGTAACCACGGCGCCGCCGTCGCCTGGGCTGCCGCCCGGGTGGCTGTGCCCGCGCGAGTCTTCGTCCCGGCCACGTCGCCTCCGGTGAAGGCTGCACGCGTCGCGTCGTACGGCGCGGAGGTGGTCGTGGTCGACGGCTACTACCCCGAGGCGTTCGCCGCCGCCGAACGCTGGGCCGCCGGGCGTTCGGTGGTGCGGGTGCACGCCTACGACGCGCCGGAGGTGGTGGCGGGTCAGGCGACGCTCGGCCTGGAGATCGCCGAGCAGGTGCCGGAGGTGTCCACGGTGCTGGTGTCCTGCGGCGGGGGAGGGTTGTACGCCGGGACCGGGCTGGCGCTGGCCGGCCGGGCCGCGGTGGTGCCGGTGGAGCCGGAGCGCTGCCCGTCGCTGTCGGCCGCGGTGGCGGCCGGTGGACCTGTGCCGGTCGAGGTCGGCGGCGTGGCCGCGGACAGCATGGGTGCGGGGCTGGTCGGCCGGCACGGGTACGCCGTCGCCGCGCCCTCCCGCACCACGCCGCTGCTGGTGCCCGACGAGGCGATCGTCGCCGCGCGGCGGTTCCTCTGGGAACGCTGCCGCGTCCTCGCCGAGCCCGGCGGGGCGACGGCGTTCGCGGCCCTGCTGTCCGGCGCGTTCACGCCGGTGGCGGGCGAGACCGTGGTCGTGGTGGTGTCCGGTGGCAACACCACCGACGTGCCGACCTGAGCCAGCCGACCCGAGCGCGGCCGATCCGAACGCAGCCGACCGTTCAGCGGACCGGAGCTCAGCGGCCGGCGGACACCTCGTCGCGGCCCTGACCCGGCCCCGCCTCGCCGGCGCCGGTCCGCTCCGCCTTCAGGGCCTGCCAGCCGATTCGGCCCAGGACGACCGCGATGGCGAGGTTGACGACGATCAGCACCGTGTGGGCGACGTAGAAGCCCGTCGGGCGCCCTTCGGTCCTGGCCAGATTGCGGATGAACGTGGCGTAGGTGACGACGTTCCAGCCCGCCACCGCGAGCAGCAGGGCGGAGATCTTCCTGGTGATACGCACCACCCCAGTATGACCAGCTGACCTGGGCGGGGAGAGCCGCGGCCGGCCGTCTCACTGCTGGATGCCGAACGGTGGTTCGACGAGCTCCTTCACCCACGCGATGAGGCTCTCCAGGTCGTCGGCGTCGGCGACCGGGCGGCATCCGGTCCGGCGGAAGACCCACCGCCCGTCCCAGCGGTCACAGCGGAGGACGACCGAGATCTCCGGCAGCGAGGGGTAGGGAATCTCGATGCCGTACTGCTTGCCGGCCATGCCCACGCGGGGATGGGAACGGTAACCGGCGGACTTCAGGGCTATCCGTGCGGACTCGATCAGCTCGTCGCGCTGCCGGTCCTCCGCCGGCGGGGCCTCTGTCGTCATGGATCTGCCTGCCTCCTTCGTGATCGTGCGAACCACGACCCGGCCACGTGATCGCGCGGGGTGTGGTGTGCGGACGCAGCCCTCGCCGGCACTCGGCTTCGGAGTCACCGACCTCGGGCAGGGCTCAAGCATTCGGTGGGTGGGCGTGACCAGGCGAGGTCCCACGGCGGACCTGTGGCGGACCTGTGCCGGACCCGGATGGCACCCGGGGGACCTGTGCCGGACCTCGTCGGGAACCTCCGCGCTCGGCGTGGGCGTCGGTCGGTGCCTGCCGGTACAACTTCCTGGAGCGTTCGTGGGCGGGCGTTCCGACGAGCGGGGGCCTGGCCACCAGGAGGAGTGGATGACGGGGAGACGAGACACCGCCCCTCGCACCGTGCTGGAGCACCTGATCCGCCAGCGCGACCAGACCTACGACGAGCTGGCCGAGGCGTTCGAGACGCTCGCCCGGCAGACCGGTGAACGCGGGGCGAGCATGTCCGCGCGGCACCTGCGCCGGCTCGCGTCCGGGCAGCGCACCGGCATGACGCCGGTCACCCGCCGGGTGCTGCAGGCGATGTTCGGCCGGCCCGCCGCCGAGCTGGTCGCGCCGTACGCCACGACCGGTCCGACGCTCGCGACCGGCCCGTTCGCCGGCCCGGCCGGTGCGACCGGGACGGCAACCAGGTCCGGTCAGGACGCCGCCGTCGCGCGGGATGCCGACGATCTGGACGTCCTGGAGCGGGCCGCCAGGCGGGCGCGCGGGTTCGGATTGCTGGTCGCCCGCACCACCCTCGGTGAGGAGAGCCTGGAGCAGGTGTACGCCGAGGTGCGCCAGCTCACCCACGCCTACCAGCAGCGGCCGCTGCCGCGGATCCTGGGCACTCTCGCCGCCACCCAGGACCTGCTGTTCACCCTGCTCGAGGGCCCGCAGCGTCCCACGCACGTACGCCGGCTGTACTTCGCCGCCGCCCTCGTCTCCGGGATGCTGGCCAAGCTCGCCCACGACCGGGTGGACGCTCCCAACGCGATGGCGCACGCGCACGCCGCGTTCGTGTGCGCCGACCTCGCCGACCACAACGGCCTGCGGGCGTGGGCGCGTGGCCTGCAGTCGGTGGTGTCGTACTGGATCGGCCGGCCGCAGGACGCGATCCGCTACGCCCAGGCGGGCGCCGACTACGCCACCACCGACGGGACCGAGGTCTGGCTGCACGCGAGCGAGGCCCGTGCCCTGGCCGTCCTCACCCGGGCCCGGCCGGGGGCGCCGTCTACCGGCCGCCAGGGGTTCTACTACGCCGCGGACGCCATGGCCTGGCTGCCCACCGACCTGCGTGAGGACGTCGAGGTGCTCCACCGCGACGCGTCGGCGTGGGAGGACGCCGCTCGTGGATATCCTCGTCGCGGAGGCGAGAACCCATGACCGATGCCGCTGCGTCGAAACCTTCCCCCTCACGCCCGGCGCGGGTGGGGGAGTCCGGCCTGCCGATCAAGCCCGTCTATGGACCCGGCGACCTCGCCGGCTGGACGCCCGCGAGCCAGTTGGGCGAGCCCGGCTCCTATCCGTACACCCGGGGTGTCTACCCGACGATGTACACCGGCCGACCGTGGACGATGCGGCAGTACGCCGGCTTCGGCACCGCGGCGGAGTCCAACCGCCGTTACCACCAGCTGATCGAGGCGGGCACCGCCGGCCTGTCGGTGGCCTTCGACCTGCCCACCCAGATGGGGTACGACTCCGACGCGCCGATCGCGCACGGCGAGGTCGGCAAGGTCGGGGTGGCGATCGACTCCGTCGAGGACATGCGGCTGCTCTTCGACGGCATCCCGCTGGACCAGGTGTCCACGTCGATGACGATCAACGCACCGGCCGCGGTGTTGCTGCTGCTCTACCAACTCGTCGGCGAGGAACACGGCGTCGACCCCGCCCGGCTGAACGGGACCATCCAGAACGACGTGCTGAAGGAGTACATCGCCCGCGGCACCTACATCTATCCGCCGAAGGCCTCGCTGCGGTTGGTGTCGGACATCTTCGGCTACTGTCAAGCCGAGCTTGCGCGGTTCAACACGATCTCCATCTCCGGTTACCACATGGCCGAGGCGGGTGCCACGCCCGCGCAGGAGATCGCGTTCACGTTGGCCGACGGCATCGAGTACGTCCAGGCCGCGATCGCCGCCGGGCTCGACGTGGACGAGTTCGCGCCGCGGCTGTCGTTCTTCTTCGTCGCCCGTACGACCCTGCTGGAGGAGGTGGCGAAGTTCCGCGCCGCCCGCAGGATCTGGGCGCAGGTGATGCGCGACCGGTTCGGCGCGCGCAACCCGAAGTCGCAGATGCTGCGGTTCCACACCCAGACCGCGGGCGTGCAGTTGACCGCGCAGCAGCCCGAGGTCAACCTGGTCCGGGTCGCCGTCCAGGGACTCGCGGCGGTGCTGGGCGGCACGCAGTCGCTGCACACCAACGCCTACGACGAGGCGATCGCGCTGCCCAGCGAGAAGGCCGCCCGGCTGGCGTTGCGTACCCAACAGGTGCTGGCGTACGAAACCGACGTGACCGCGACCGTCGACCCGTTCGCCGGCTCCTACGCCGTGGAGTCGATGACCGACGCGGTGGAGGAGGCCGCGCGGTCGCTGATGCAGACGGTCGAGGACCTCGGTGGCGCCGTGGCAGCGATCGAGAAGGGTTACCAGAAAGCAGAGATCGAGCAGGCGGCGTACCAGATCTCGCGCGACATCGACGGCGGCGAACGGGTCGTGGTGGGCGTCAACAGGTACGTCGTTCCCGACGACGAGCGCTACGAGCCGCTGCGGGTCGACCCCGCCATCGAGGAGGGCCAGCGCGGCCGGTTGGCCAAACTGCGCGCCGACCGGGACGCGGAGGAGGTGCAAGCCTGCCTTGCGGAGCTGCGGTCGGCGGCCGCGGGTTCGGACAACGTGCTCTACCCGATGAAGCGGGCGCTGGCCGCCCGGGCGACCGTCGGCGAGGTCTGCGACGCGCTGCGGGAGGTGTGGGGCGTCTACACCCCGGCCGACGCGATCTGATCCCTCCCCGCGGATCGTCCCGGGGGCCGTCGCGCGGACTGCCATCCCACGTTGGTTTTCGGGCCCGGCCGGATGGGCGCGGGGTGAGACGGTGGGTGAGGAGCCGGAACCGACGGCGAAAGCAGGGTGGGCGTGCGGGACAAATCGGGCGGGGTGGACAATCGTTTGGTGCCCCTCGACTCAGCTGTCGTTGCCGAGGTGGACCGGCTCGCCAAGACCTACGCCGACGAGCTGATCGCATTCCGGCGCGATCTTCACACCCATCCCGAACCCGGCCGCGAGGAGTTCCGGACCACCCGGGTGGTCAGCGACCGCCTGGAAACGGCCGGCCTCGCCCCCGTCCGCCTGCCCGTGGGCACCGGGCTGCTCTGTGACGTGGGCGGGCCCGACCTCGGGCCGGCCAAGGCCGCCTTGCGTGCCGACCTGGACGCGTTGCGGGTCGTGGACGAGAAGACCGTTCCCTATCGCTCCAGCCGTCCCGGCGTGTGCCACGCCTGCGGCCACGACGCGCACACCGCGATCGTGCTCGGTGCCGGGCTGGTGCTCGGCGAGCTCGCCGCGGCCGGGATGCTCGGCAACCGTGTGCGCCTGGTGTTCCAGCCCGCCGAGGAGATCATCCCCGGTGGCGCGCTGGACGTGCTCGCCACCGACGGCGCGCTGGCCGGGGTGGAGCAGATCTTCGCAGTCCACTGCGACCCGCGGCTGGAGGTGGGCACCGTCGGCCTGCGCGCCGGGCCGGTCACCTCCGCCGCCGACCGGGTGCACGTACGCCTCACCGGCCCGGGCGGGCACACCGCCCGGCCGCACCTGTCCGCGGACCTCGTCCACGCCCTGTCCACGTTGGTGAGCCAGCTCCCGCTGGCGCTGAGCCGGCGGGTCGACCCGCGCGGCGGGCTGACCTTGGTCTGGGGTCGCATCCAGGCCGGCGCCGCGCCGAACGCCATCCCCATGGAGGGCGAGGCCGAGGGCACCCTGCGCTGCCTGGACGTCAATGTCTGGGAGTCAGCCGCCGAACTCGTTCCCGTGCTCGCGCACCAGATCGTGGCTCCCTACGGCGTGAGCGTGCAGGCCGAAGTGCACCGCGGCGTACCACCGGTGGTCAACGACCCCTTCGCGATCGGCCTTCTGCAGCGGGCGGTGGAGGCCACGATGGGCCGCGACGCCGTGGGCACGACCGAGCAGAGCCTGGGCGGTGAGGACTTCGCGTGGTACCTCACCAGATCCCGCGGAGCCCTTGCCCGCCTGGGAGTACGCCCGGCAGGCAGCACCCGGCCGTTCGACATCCACCAGGGCACGTTCGACATCGACGAGCACGCCATCTCCGTCGGCGTACGCACTCTGGTCGGCGCCGCGCTGCTCGCCAACGAGGACGACGACTGAAGCCTGAGCCACTGCGGTGAGAACCGTCCGCCCTCCCGCGTGTGCGCCCGGTGTAACAGCCTCATAACCGGCGAACGAACTCAGGCATTCGTGGCGACCCGGACGACCGCGCCGGACGAGACGGATTCGCCCGTATCGCACTCGGAGCGGAAGATGCTCCGGCCCGCGGCCAAGGTCACGGGAGGATCACATGGCCGGGATCCGAAGCCGCGGTTCTTCACCTTCCCTCGGCGCACCTTATAGTCACCCATGCGTATCGCGCGGCGTCCTTCGTCGACGCCCGTTCGCGTGCGCGGGTACCCCACCCGATCGGGCACGCTGAGGAGGCGTTTTGACGAAGTACCTGAAGGGCCTCGCGGTCCTTGGTGCGGTGGCTCTGGTGGTCACCGGCTGTGGAAGCAAGCCGACCGAGAGCAACTCGGCCTCGGGCGGGAACGGCGGCTCGAAGTCGAACGCGTCGGCCAAGGACTTCCGCGCCTGCATGGTTTCCGACTCCGGAGGTTTCGACGACAAGTCCTTCAACCAGACGTCCTACCAGGGCTTCCAGGACGCGGCGAAGGAACTGAACATCAAGACCTCGACCGCGGAGTCGAAGTCCGACAGCGACTACTCCAAGAACGTCGGCGGCATGGTCGACGCGAAGTGCAACGCCATCGTGACCGTGGGCTTCAAGCTCGGTGACCAGACGGCGAAGTCGGCGGCGGCCAACCCGAACATCAAGTGGGGCATCGTCGACTACGACATCGCCGCCACCGACCTGAAGAAGACCGGCCTGAAGGAGGTGCCGAAGAACGTCAAGTCGCTGCTCTTCGACACCGCCCAGTCCAGCTTCCTCGCGGGCTACCTCGCCGCCGGCATGACGAAGACCGGCAAGGTCGGCACCTTCGGCGGTCTGCCCATCCCCACCGTCACGATCTTCATGGACGGTTACTGGGAGGGCGTGCAGTACTACAACAAGGTGAAGAAGAAGAACGTCCAGGTTCTCGGCTGGAGCGAGCAGTCCCAGAAGGGCCTGTTCACCAACGACTTCGAGAACAAGGCGCAGGGCAAGAACACCGCCAGCAACCTGATCAGCCAGGGCGCGGACATCATCTTCCCGGTCGCCGGCCCCGCCGGTCTGGGTGGCCTGCAGGCCGCGAAGGCCTCCGGCGGCAAGGTCAACGCGATCTGGGTGGACACCGACGGCTGCAAGAGCGCGGCGGAGTACTGCGACGTACTGCTCACCAGCGTCTACAAGGGCATGGACGTCGCGGTGAAGGACGTCGTGACGACCGCGGCCGACGACAAGTTCGACAGCACCGCCTACGTCGGCACGCTCAAGAACGACGGCACCGGCCTGTCGCCGTACCACCAGTGGGACAGCAAGATCCCGTCCGAGCTCAAGGACGAGATAGGCCGGCTGAAGCAGGACATCATCGACGGCAAGATCACCATCAAGTCGAAGGCGCAGCCGCAGTCGAAGTGACCGCGGCGCGACTCCTGTCAGCCGTGGGGGAGGGCCGGTGCGGCGCACCGGCCCTCCCCGCCGCACGGATGCGCACCTTCAGGCTGGAGTAGTGCATGAAGCTCGAACTCCGCGGGCTCACCAAACGGTTCGGGTCCCTCGTCGCCAACGACCACATCGACCTGACGTTCGAGTCCGGGCGGATCCACTGTCTGCTCGGCGAGAACGGCGCCGGGAAGAGCACGTTGATGAACATGCTCTTCGGGCTGCTGCGTCCCGACGAGGGCGAAGTGCTCGTCGACGACACTCCGGTGTCGTTCGGCTCACCGGGTGAGGCGATCGCGGCCGGCATCGGGATGGTCCACCAGCACTTCATGCTGGTGCCCGTCTTCACCGTCGCCGAGAACGTCGTCCTGGGACGCGAACGCACCCGCGGCCTCGGCCTGCTCGACCAGCGGGCGGCCCGGTCCCTGGTGCGCGACCTGTCGGAGCGCTACGGCCTGGCCGTGGATCCCGACGCCCGGGTGGAGGACCTCCCGGTCGGCGTACAGCAGCGGGTGGAGATCCTCAAGGCACTGGCCAACGAGGCCAAGGTGCTGATCCTCGACGAGCCGACCGCGGTGCTCACCCCGCAGGAGATCGACGAGCTGATCGAGGTGATGCGGGCACTGCGGGAGAACGGCACCACGGTCGTCTTCATCACGCACAAGCTCAAGGAGGTGCGGGCGATCGCCGACACGATCACGGTGATCCGCCGCGGGTCCGTGGTCGGCACGGTCGCCCCGGACGCCTCCGAGGCCGAGCTCGCCGAGCTGATGGTCGGGCGTCCGGTGCAACTCCAGGTTGACAAGGCGCCGGCGGCCCCCACCGAGCCCAAGCTGACGGTGCAGGACCTGAGCGTCGTGGACGGCCAGGGCCTGGTCGCCGTCGACGACGTGTCGTTCGACGTGCGTGGCGGGGAGATCCTCGGCATCGCCGGCGTCCAGGGCAACGGCCAGACCGAGCTCGTCCAGGCTCTGGTCGGGTTGGTCGACGTGGCCGCCGGATCGGTACGCCTCGGCGGGCGGGAGCTCGTCGGTACGACACCGCGCCAGCACCTCGCCGCCGGGATCGGCTACATCCCCGAGGACCGCTCCCACGACGGGTTCGTCGGCTCGTTCTCGGTGGCGGAGAACCTCATCCTTGACCTCTTCCGCGGTGCGCCGTTCGCCCGTCGGGGATCGCTGTCCCAAGCCGCCGTACGCGACAACGCCGACCACCGGGTCGAGGAGTTCGACGTCCGTACGCAGTCGGTGGACACACCGGTGAGCGCCCTGTCGGGCGGCAACCAGCAGAAGGTCGTGCTGGCCCGGGAGCTGTCCCGCCCGCTGGAGCTCCTCATCGCCGCGCAGCCCACCCGCGGCCTGGACGTGGGCTCCATCGAGTTCGTCCACCGCCGCATCGTCGCCGAGCGCGACCAGGGCACGGCGGTGGTGATCGTGTCCACGGAGTTGGAGGAGATCGTGGCTCTCGCGGACCGGATCGCGGTGATGTACCGCGGCCGGCTGGTCGGCATCGTCGGTACGGACACGCCGTGGGACCAGCTGGGCTGCATGATGGCCGGCGTACCGGTCGAGGAGGCCGCACAGCTGGCGCAGGCCAACCCGACCGCCGTGGGAACGCTGGAGGACGCCTCGTGAGCGGCACCCGTCCGGCCTGGGCCCGCGAGCTCGTGGTGAGCGTGGCCGCGGTCGTGCTCGCGCTGGCGGTCGGCGCGGTGCTGATCATCGTCAGCGACGCCGAGGTGCTGTCCACCTGGACGTACTTCTTCGCCTATCCGCCCGACGCGCTGTCGGCGTCGTGGTCGGCGGTGGCCGACGCGTACGGTGCGTTGTTCTCCGGCGCGTTCGGCGGACTGCGGCAACTCGCCGAGACGCTGGTGCAGGCGACCCCGCTGATCTGCGGCGGCCTCGGCGTCTCGCTGGCGTTCCGGGCCGGGCTGTTCAACATCGGCGCCCAAGGCCAGCTGATCATCGGCGCGCTGTGCGCCGCCTGGGTCGGCTTCACCCTGCACCTCCCGCCCGGCCTGCACGTGCTCGTCGCGCTGGTCGCGGGTGTGCTCGGCGGGGCGCTGTGGGGTGGCATCGTCGGTGTGCTCAAGGCCCGCACCGGGGCGCACGAGGTGATCCTCACGATCATGCTCAACTACGTCGCGCTCTACCTCCTGCAGTGGCTGCTCACCACCAACGCCTTCCAGCGTCCGGGCCGCAACGACCCGATCAGCCCGGTGGTGGACGGGTCCGCGCAGTTCCCGGCGATTCCGGGCTCCCGGCTGCACCTGGGCTTCCTGGTCGCGCTGCTGGCCGCCGGGGCGGTGTGGTGGCTGCTCACCCGGTCGACCACAGGCTTCCAGCTGCGGGCGGTGGGCGCCAACCCCGACGCCGCCCGGACGGCCGGGATGAGCGTCGGTACGGCGTACACGCTGGCGATGCTCGGGGCCGGCGCGCTGGCCGGCCTGGCCGGCGTCCAGCAGGTGCTCGGCACCAACTCACCGCTGACGGACGGGATCGCCGGCACCGTCGGCTTCGACTCGATCACCGTCGCCCTGCTCGGCCGGGCGTCACCGATCGGCACGGTCGTCGCCGGCCTGGTGTTCGGTGCCCTGAACGCCGGTGGCCTGCAGATGCAGCTGCAGACCCAGACGCCGCTCACGCTGACCACGGTGCTGCAGGCGACGATCGTGTTGTTCATCGCCGCGCCGGCACTGGTCCGCGCGGTGTTCCGGATCCGGGGCGAGGGCGCGGGAGCCGTGCTCGCCAAGGGCTGGAACGCGTGAGGGACGAGGAGCCGACCCGATGACCACGACCCTCACCCGGCCCGAGAGGTCCGCCGCGATCGAGTCGCCGGAGGAGCGCCGCCGGCGGATCCGGACCGGCATCCTCGCGCTGGTACTCGCCGTCCTCGGCGTGCTGCTCGCGGTGTTCACCGCACCCAAGACCGCGAAGTTCGGCCTGTCCGACCAGTTCGCGGCCGCGCAGCTGCCCGACATCTCCCTTCCAGCTCTGCCGGTGGCGCTCGCGCTGGCTGCATACGCGCTGGTGGTGGCGCTCACCCAGCTGTTCCGCGGCGTGCGCGGCCGCTGGGCGCGACTGCTGTGGGTGGGCTTCGCGCTCGCCCTGGTGGTGACGTTCCTGTGCTGGGCGGCGGCGGGCAAGACGTTCCCGCTCACCAACCAGCTGCAGGGGACGCTCAACCTCGCCACCCCGCTGATCCTCGGCGCGCTCGCGGGCGTGCTGTGCGAGCGCGCGGGCGTCATCAACGTCGCGATCGAGGGACAGTTCCTCGCCGGGGCGTTCGCCGCCGCGGTGGTGACGTCGGCCACCGGCAGCTTCTGGGCCGGTGCGTTCGCGGCGATCCTGGCCGGTGTGCTGATCGCGGCGATGCTCGCGGTGTTCGCCATCCGCTACCGCGTCAACCAGGTGGTGCTGGGCGTGGTGCTGGTGGTGTTCGCCTCCGGCATCACCGGCTTCCTGTTCGACCAGTTCGTGAAGTCGGACTCCCAGCGCTACAACAACCCCGGCGTACTCCCGAACGTCCCGATCCCGGTGCTGTCTGCGATCCCGGTGATCGGGCAGACGTTCTTCGCCCAGACGCTGCTGGTCTACGCGATGTACGTCGCGGTGGCGGTCGTCACCGTGGTGCTGTTCAAGACCCGCTGGGGACTGCGGGTGCGGTCGGTGGGCGAGCACCCGCGCGCCGCCGACACGGTGGGGATCAACGTGCTCCGCATCCGCTACCAGGCGGTGCTGGCCGGTGGGATCGTGGCCGGCCTCGGCGGTGCGTTCTTCACCATCGGCTTCACCGGCAGCTTCGACAAGGACCTCACGGCGGGCCAGGGCTTCATCGCGCTGGCCGCGCTGATCATGGGCCGGTGGAACCCGCTCGGCGCGACGGTGGCGGCGTTGTTCTTCGGCTTCACCCAGCAGCTGCAGGGTCAGCTGCAGATCCTGCAGACACCCATTCCGGGTGAGCTGCTGGTGATGGCGCCCTACCTCGCGACGGTCGTCGCGGTGGCCGGGGCGGTCGGCCGGGTGCGGCCCCCGAAGGCGGACGGCGAACCCTACGAGAAGGGCTAGCTCTCGGCTGGGACCCGGCTGCGACCTGGCAGGGGTCCTGCCCTGGGCCGCGAGCCGGTCCCGGTCGGGTGTGCCGGTAGCCCGGATCCGGGAACGAGTGGGGGACACGAGGACGTGGATACGAACGTGGGGTACGAACGTGGACGGTGACGTGAGCGGCGAAGAGGTGGACTGGGCCGGGCTGCGGGCGGCGGCCCGGGAGGTGATGGCCGGGGCGTACGTGCCGTACTCCCGCTACCCGGTCGGGGCCGCGGCGCTCACCGACGGCGGCCGGGTCGTGGTCGGCTGCAACGTCGAGAACGCGTCGTACGGCATGACGCTGTGCGCGGAGTGCGGGCTGGTTTCGGCCCTCCACGCCACCGGCGGCGGCCGGCTGGTCGCATTCACCTGCTGCGACGGGCAGGGCGCCCTGCTGATGCCCTGCGGCCGGTGCCGCCAGCTGCTGTGGGAGCACGGCGGCCCGCGGCTGCTGGTGGACACCCCGCGCGGAGTGCTGCCGATGACCGAGGTCCTTCCCGACGCGTTCGGGCCGGACCACCTGACCGAGTACCAGACCGGATCCGAGACCGGGAGCGAGGCCCGCCCGTGACCGAACACTTCGACGCCGTCGACGTCATCCGCGCCAAGCGGGACGGCCACCGGCTCGCGGACGCGCAGATCGACTGGGTGGTGGACGCCTACACCCGCGGGGTGGTCGCCGACGAGCAGATGTCGGCGCTGTTGATGGCGATCCTGCTGCGCGGCATGGAGCCCGCCGAGATCGCCCGCTGGACCCAGGCGATGATCTCCTCGGGTGAGCGGCTGGACTTCGCCGGCGTGGGCCGGCCGACCGCCGACAAGCACTCCACCGGCGGCGTCGGCGACAAGATCACCCTGCCGCTGGCGCCGGTGGTCGCCGCGTGCCGCGTCGCCGTACCCCAGCTGTCAGGACGCGGGCTCGGCCACACCGGGGGGACCCTGGACAAGCTGGAGTCGCTGAAGGGCTGGCGGGCGTCGCTGTCGTACGACGAGATCGTGTCCCAGTTGCGCGACGTCGGCGCGGTCGTCTGCGCACCCACCGACACGCTGGCGCCCGCGGACCGCAAGCTGTACGCCCTGCGCGACGTGACCGGCACCGTCGAGTCGATCCCGCTGATCGCCAGTTCGATCATGAGCAAGAAGATCGCCGAGGGCACCGGTGCGCTCGTCCTGGACGTGAAGGTCGGCTCCGGCGCGTTCATGAAGAACGCCGACGATGCCCGCACGCTCGCCGCCACGATGGTCGAGCTCGGCCGGTCCGCCGGCGTACGTACCGTCGCGCTGCTCACCGACATGAGCACCCCCCTCGGCCTGACGGCCGGGAACGCGCTGGAGGTACGCGAGTCGGTGGAGGTACTCGCCGGCGGCGGGCCGCACGACGTGGTGGAGCTGACCGTGGCGCTGGCCCGGGAGATGCTCACCGCCGCCGGTGCGGCCGGCGGCCCCGACCCGAGCGACGTCCTCAAGGACGGTACGGCGATGGACGTGTGGCGGTCGATGATCCGCGCCCAGGGCGGCGACCCGGACGCGGACCTGCCGCGGGCCGCGCACACCGAGGTCGTGCCGGCGCCCGCGGAGGGCGTGCTCGTACGCCTGGACGCCTACCAGGTCGGGTTGGCCGCGTGGCGGCTCGGCGCCGGGCGGTCGCGCAAGGAGGACCCGGTGTCGGCTGGTGCCGGGGTGGAGCTGCACGCCAAGCCGGGCGCGGTGGTCCGCGTCGGGCAGCCACTGCTCACCCTGCACGCCGACGACCCGGCGAAGTTCGCCCGGGCGCAGGAAGCCTTGGAGGGCGCGGTGGAGATCGCACCGCGAGGCGCCCGCACCGACCAGAAGCTGATCCTCGGCCGGATCGACTGAACGGCCACACCGAGCAACCCGAGTCGCCTGAGGAGACCATCCGACGATGAAGATCACTCCCGAGGAGATCGTCCGCGCGCCGAAGGTCCTGCTGCACGACCACCTCGACGGCGGGCTGCGTCCGCGGACGGTGGCCGAGCTCGCCGCCCGGATCGGGCACGAGCTTCCGGCCGAGCCCGACCGGCTCGGTGAGTGGTTTCGCGAGTCGGCCGACTCGGGTTCGCTGGAGCGCTACCTGGAGACCTTCGCCCACACCGTCGCCGTCATGCAGACCGCCGAGTCGCTGACGAGGGTGGCCACCGAGTGCGTGGAGGACCTCGCCGCCGACGGCATCGTGTACGCCGAGGTGCGCTACGCGCCGGAGCTGCACCTGGACGGCGAGCTGAACCTCGACGACGTGGTGCGCGCGGTCGGCGCCGGCTTCGCCGAGGGGGAGCGGCGGGCGGCGGAGGCAGGCCGGCACATCGTGGTGCGCCAGATCGTCACCGCGATGCGGCACGCCGCCCGGTCGATGGAGATCGCCGAACTCGCGGTGCGCTACCGCGACCAGGGCGTGGTGGGCTTCGACATCGCCGGTGCCGAGGCCGGCTACCCGCCCACCCGGCACCTGGACGCGTTCGAGTACCTCCAGCGGGAGAACGCGCACTTCACCATCCACGCCGGTGAGGGCTTCGGGCTGCCGTCGATCTGGCAGGCGATCCAGTGGTGCGGGGCCGACCGGCTGGGACACGGCGTCCGCATCGTCGACGACATCACCCACACCGCCGACGGCGACGTCCGACTGGGCCGGCTCGCGGCGTACGTGCGGGACAAGCGCATCCCGTTGGAGATGTGCCCCTCGTCCAACGTGCAGACCGGCGCGGCGCCTTCGCTGGCCGAGCACCCGGCGGGGCTGCTGACCAGGTTGCGGTTCCGCGTCACGATCAACACCGACAACCGGCTGATGAGCGGTACGTCGCTGTCGCGGGAGTTCGCCGGACTTGCCGACGCGTTCGGGTACGAGCTGGCGGATTTGCAGTGGTTCACCCTCAACGCGATGAAGAGCGCCTTCCTGCCGTTCGACCAGCGGCTGGCCCTGATCAACAATGTGATCAAGCCGGGGTACGCCGCGCTCGGCGCCGAGCGGGCCTTTGCCCAGATGAACCAAGGGACCTTCTGACCTCGCCCGCCACGCGTGATACCGGGAGGGTTGGAGGATCCTCTGGGGGCATTCCCAAGGCACGTGCCCAGGCCTGCTGAGGAGGTCGTGCCGTGGCCGGCGAGCGAGAGCAGTCCGCGTTGGGCGCCGTGCTGCGCCGCTGGCGGGACGCTCTCGAACACTGGTGGAGCGGCGCGGACAGCCGCCGGGACCCGCTGGAACGCTGGTGGGACACCGTGGACTCGGGCCAGGTGCCGGACGGGCCGCCGATCGAACGCCTCGCCGCCGACCTGCGCCGGCTGGCCGGGGAGAGTGTCCGCCTGCATGCCGACCACCGGGTGTCGGCGCGGGCGTTCCACCTGCACGTCACCGAACTCGCCTACGACGAGACGCTGCTGATGGCCTGCGGCGCACTCGGGGTGGAGACCGGAACCGCGACCGCACCCCTGGGCAGCACCAGACGGCTCGAGCTGGAGGTCGAACTCGCCCGCCGCGGCCTCCTGTGGTGAGCACGCGTCCACGGTCTGCGCGAGGTGACCCACCGCGCCGAAGTGTGGAGACGTACGGGGGCCGGTGACCCTCGCAGGTCTCCCACCACTTCACCAAGCTGCTAGGCGTCGGCGTTGGGGAGCAGGATCCACAGCGCGAGATAGACGAGCACCTGTGGTCCCGGCAGCGCGCAGGAGAGCACGAACAGCACCCGCACGACTCCGCGGGACAGTCCGAAGCGCTGGGCCAGGGCCGCGCAGACCCCCGCGATCATCCGACCCTGACGTGGGCGTTCCAGTGCTCCCATGAGACGTCCTCCCGGTGGTGGTCAGTTCGCGTGCCCGGCCATTGTGCGCGATGCCCGCACCGGCCGCACGTCGCTGCGGTCGGCGCGGGCACACCCGCGGCGCACGGAGGTCAGGAACGCTGGTCGAGCCGTGCGGTGAGGGCGGGTACGACAGCCCGCCAGCCGGCCGCGGCCGCCTCGGCGTCGACGGTGGCCAGCGCATGCGCGGCACCCGGCCGGTCCTGGGCCAGGTCGAGCGCACAGGACACCATGAACGCACCGGCCGGGGAGTTCGGGCCGAGGAGATCGGTGACGTCGCGCCAGCCGCCCCACTCGGCCAGCCGCAGCACCTCCGACCACGCGCTGACCAGACGGTCGGCGGCGTCGGCGTCCATCTGCGGGTTCACCGACTCGGCGAGCTCGACCAGGTCGAAGATGTTGTCGTCGTGCGGGGTGAAGCTCACGTCGTCACGGGCGGCCACCGCGCCGAGGTCGAGTCCGGGCAGCTCACCGCTCGCCGACCCCCGCGCCACCTCCGCCTGCATCCGGTCGACGTCGGTCCACACCGCCAGCCGGGCACCGTCGGGCGCGGGCGTACCGAGGTAGTCGGGGTGCCCGTTGGTCAGCGCGGTGCCGCGCAGGGCGTAGAAGCCCTCGTCGGCGAGTCCGAACCACAGGGTCAGCGCCGGAGCGGCCTCCTCCAGCGGAACCGGTCCGTCCGAAGGTGCCGTGCCGTTCACCGCACCGCGTACGCCGGCCAGTGTCGCGCCCGGCCCACCGGTACCCGCCGGCCCGCGACCGGCCGGACCCTCCGGAAGCTTCGGGGTGATCACCCGGCGGGACACCTCCGAGACGCACTCGGACCAGTTGGCGTCCAGCAGTTCGACGACGTGCTGGCGGTGGTGCGCGGCCCGGAACACCGAGAGGACCTCGTCGCCGGAGGCGAGCTTGCTGATGTCCTCGTCGTCGTGCAGGGCCTGGGACGCCTCGGTCTCGACGTCCATGTAGTCGAGCAGGTCCAGCATCAACGCCAGCGTCGATCCCAGACCGGCCTGCTCGTCGGCGGTGAGCTCACCGTCGGCGATCTCCGGCAGCCGGGTCAGGTCGTACGTGCACAACCGGCGGGCGTACTCCTCGGTGGTCCAGATCCGCAGCCCCTTGAAGTGCGCGCTCGGCGTGAGCTCGTTGACCGCGCCGGAGTCGACGAACTCCACCAGGTCGTCCAAGGTGGTGAAGCCGTAGAGCTGCTTGTTCGAGCCGAGGAACCCGGCCGAGCCGTCGTCGGCGGTGTACCAGCCGGGCTGGTAGAGCGTGTAGCGCTTGCCGATGCCGAGCGTGAGTTCGAGGGGCACGAGCGGGTCGGCGACGAATTCGGTTGTCATTCCTCAGATCCCCATCGGGTGCCAGACGGTCTTGGTCTCCAGAAACGCCGTCATCCGGTCGATGCCGGGCGCGGCGGTCCAGTCTTGGGTGTGGTCGGGTACGCGGACCAGGCGCTTGAGGTTGTCGGCGGCGGCGCGTTCGAGTTCGGTGGCCAGCTCGGCGTTCTCGGTGCCGGTGAGGTCGAGGGCGTTGACGTCTGAGTGCGCGGCCAGCCACGGCGCCACCTCGGCCACCGTGCCGGTGAGGAGGTTGACGACACCGCCGGGCAGGTCGCTGGTGGCCAGCACCTCGGTCAGGGTGACCGCCGGCAGTGGACGCTCCGCGCTGGCGAGGACCACGCAGGTGTTGCCGGTGGTGATGACCGGGGCGAGGACGCTCACCAGTCCGAGCAGGCTGGACTGCTGGGGAGCGAGCACGGCGACGACGCCGGTCGGCTCGGGTACGGAGAAGTCGAAGTAGGGGCCGGCGACCGGGTTGGTGGAGCCGAGCACCTGGGCCACCTTGTCCGCCCATCCCGCGTACCACACCCACCGGTCGATGCTCTCGTCCACGGCGGCCTCGGCCTCGGCCCGGCGGAGTCCCTCGCCGGCGGCCACCTCGTCCACGAACTGTGCCCGGCGGCCCTCCATCACCTCCGCCACGCGGTAGAGGACCTGGCCGCGGTTGTACGCGGTGCGGGCCGACCAGCCGCCGAACGCCTTCCGCGCGGCGACCACCGCGTCCCGGGCGTCCTTACGGGACGCGAGGGCGGCGTTGGCGAGGAACTGTCCCTTGGCGTCGTGCACGACGTAGCTCCGCCCGGACTCACTGCGCGGGAAGGCCCCGCCGACGTACAGCTTGTAGGTCTTGCGAACGGCGAGGCGTTCGCCGGATCGGGTGGTGCTCATGCCCGCGCCGCCTCCTTCCGGTCGGTGGCCTTGGGGCCGGCGGCCTTGAGGTAGGCTGCGAGGCCGTGCCGGCCGCCCTCACGGCCGTGGCCGGACTCCTTGTAGCCGCCGAACGGCGAGGTCGGGTCGAACTTGTTGAAGGTGTTGGCCCACACCACCCCGGCCCGCAGCCGGTCAGCCATCCACAGGATGCGCGACCCCTTCTCGGTCCACACCCCGGCGGACAGGCCGTACGGCGTGTTGTTGGCCTTCTCGACCGCCTCGGCGGGGGTGCGGAAGGTGAGGATCGACAACACCGGTCCGAAGATCTCCTCCCGGGCGATGCGGTGGGCCTGGGTGACGCCGGTGAAGATCGTGGGCGCGAACCAGAAGCCCCGGTCGGGCAGCTCGCACGGCGCCGACCAGCGTTCGGCGCCCTCGGCCTCGCCCACCTCGCTGAGGGTGGCGATCCGGCGCAGCTGCTCGGCGGAGTTGATCGCGCCGACGTCGGTGTTCTTGTCCAGCGGGTCGCCGACGCGCAGGGTGGCCATCCGGCGCTTGAGCCGGTCGAGCACCTCGTCGTAGGCGTTCTCCTGCACCAGCAGCCGCGAGCCCGCGCAGCAGACGTGGCCCTGGTTGAAGAAGATGCCGTTGACGATGCCCTCGACGGCCTGGTCGAGCGGCGCGTCGTCGAACACCACGTTGGCGGCCTTGCCGCCGAGCTCGAGGGTGACCTTCTTCGGCGTTCCGGCGACGGCGCGGGCGATCGCCTTGCCGACCTCGGTGGAGCCGGTGAACGCGATCTTGTCCACGCCCTCGTGCTCCACGAGCGCCTGGCCGGTCGCGCCCGCACCGGTGACGATGTTGACCACACCGGGCGGCAGGTCGGCCTGCTGGCAGATCTCGGCGAACAGCAACGCGGTCAGCGGCGTCGTCTCGGCCGGCTTGAGCACGACGGTGTTGCCGCAGGCCAGCGCGGGCGCGATCTTCCACGCCAGCATGAGCAGCGGGAAGTTCCACGGGATGATCTGACCGGCGACGCCGACCGGCCGGGGATCGGCGCCGAAGCCGGCGTACTCCAGCTTGTCGGCCCAGCCGGCGTAGTAGAAGAAGTGCGCGGCGACCTGCGGGATGTCGACGTCACGCGACTCCCGGATCGGCTTGCCGTTGTCCAGCGACTCCAGCACGGCGAGCTCGCGGGCGCGTTCCTGGATCAGCCGGGCGATCCGGAACAGGAACTTCCCGCGGTCCCGGCCCGACATCGGGCCCCACACCGAGTCGTAGGCGGTGCGGGCGGCCCGGACCGCGCGGTCGACGTCCTCCGCGCCGGCCTCGGTGACCTCGGCCAGCACCTCCTCGGTGGCCGGGCTGACCGTCTTGAACATCCGGCCGTCGACGGTGGGCACGAACTCGCCGCCGACGAACAGGCCGTACGACGACCTGAGGTCGACGACGGACCGCGACTCCGGCGCCGGGGCGTACTCGAACTTGCCTGCGGACAACGGCTCTCCTAGTCGAGCGTGAAGTAGTCGGGTCCGGCGTAGTGGCCGGTACGCAGCTTCGACCGCTGCATGAGCAGGTCGTTGAGCAGGCTGGAGGCGCCCAGCCGGAACCAGTCGGGGTCGAGCCAGTCCTCACCGGCGGTCTCGTTGACGAGCACGAGATAGCGGATGGCGTCCTTGCTGGTACGGATCCCGCCGGCGGGCTTCACCCCGACCTGGCGGCCGGTCGCGGCCCGGAAGTCGCGCACCGCCTCCAGCATCACCAGCGTCACCGGGAGGGTGGCGGCGGGGCTGACCTTGCCGGTGCTGGTCTTGATGAAGTCGCCACCGGCGAGCATGGCCAGCCAGGACGCGCGCCGGACGTTGTCGTACGTCGCGAGCTCGCCGGTCTCCAGGATCACCTTCAGGTGGGCGGATCCGCAGGCCCGCTTGACGGCGGTGATCTCCTCGAACACCTCGGCGTACCGGCCGGCGAGGAACGCGCCGCGGTCGATCACCATGTCCACCTCGTCGGCGCCGGCGGCCACCGCGTCGGCGGTGTCGCGCAGCTTGACCTCGAGGCTGGAACGCCCGGACGGGAACGCCGTGGCCACGCTCGCGACCTTGACCGAACTGCCCGCCAACGCGTCCTTGGCGAACGGGACCATGTCGGGGTAGACGCAGATCGCCGCGACCGACGGGCACTCCGGATCGGCCGGGTCGGGCCGGCGGGCCTTGGCGCACAGGGCACGCACCTTGCCCGGGGTGTCCTGCCCCTCCAGCGTGGTGAGGTCGATCATGGTGACCGCGAGGTCGAGGGCCCAGGCCTTGGCTGTCGTCTTGATCGACCGGGTGGCCAGGGTGGCCGCGCGGGCCTCCGCGCCCACCTGGTCGACGCCGGGCAGGCCGGCGAGGAACCGGCGCAGGCTCGCGTCGGAGGCGGTGATCTCGGCGACCTGGCCGGGCGAGATCGCGCCGGCCGCGGACCCCGACCCGTTGGTCGTGGCCGAGGGCGTCGCGGAGGCTGCCGTGGTCGTCACCGGGCCAGTGTAGGAGGGCGTGGGGGAGGCCGTGCCCCGGGCGCGCGGCGGGGCGCACGTCGGGGCGCGCGTCGGGGCGTGCGGCGGAGGCTTCCTACCGCCGTCGGGCCGGAGCAGGCACAATCAACGGATCACGAGGTCTGGAGGAACGCCGGTGGCCGGGTTGACGCGCAGGGAGACCGAGGGGTCGCGCAAAGTGATCGAACGCTTCGCGCCGATCGGTGGGCGGGTGCTCGGTTACGTCACGCTGGCGATCGGCGTGCTGATCCTGGTCGACATCGCCGTGGAGTGGCGGACGCTGTCCGGCCTGAGCGCGGCGGGTGTCGTGGTCGCCGTCTGCGCACTGGTCTGGCTCAGCCTGTGCCGGCCGGCGGTGGTGGCGTTCGAACGCGAGCTGGTACTGCGCAACATTCTCAGCGACATTCACATCCCGTGGCACCTGGTCGAGTCGGTCAACGTCGCGCCGGTGCTCACCCTCCCCGTCGGCGACCGCACCTATCGCTCGTCGGCGGTCGGGGTGACCGGGGCGGACCGGCGGGCGATGCGCAAGTCCAGGCGCGACGCGGTCGAGGCCGCCATGTCCGGGAGGCCGAAGGGCGGTGAGAGCCCGGGCCAGCTGGACGCCTCGGCCCTGTCCGGCCTGTCGCCGGCCAACTACGCCATCCGCCGGCTGGAGATGCTGGCGGACAAGTACGCCGACGCGTCCCGGGGCACGACCGAGGTACACCGCCAGTGGCGGTGGCCGGAGTTCGCGCTGGTCGGCGCGGGCGTCCTCCTCGCCGTGATCGCCAAGCTGGCGAGCTGACCCCGGGCCCTCTCAGGCGCCGCCGAACCAGCAGGCGTTCAGCCGACGAGGGTGGCGAGGTCGGCGAGCAGGGCCTCGATCCCGGCGTCCGCCTCCGCCCGGGCAGCGGCCAGGTCCGCGCCGGGTTCGGCGACGACGACCTCGAGATAGCACTTCAGCTTCGGCTCGGTCCCGCTCGGCCGGATCACCACCCGCGCCCCGCCGGCCAGGACGTACCGCACACCCGGCGTGCCCGGGAGGCTGTCGGCGGCCGGCTCGGACAGGTCGTCCACCCGCTCCACCGAGCGGCCGCCGAGCACCTGCGGCGGGTGGGCGTGCAGCCGGTGCAGGGTCGCGTCGATCTGGCTCAGGTCGCTCACCCGGACCGCGTGCTGGGCGGTCGCGTGCAGGCCGTACTCGCGGGCGATGTCGTCCAGCAGGTCCAGGAGAGTACGCCCGGCCTGCTTCTGCGCGGCGACGAGTTCGGCGATGCGCAGCAGCGCGGTGATGCCGTCCTTGTCGGCCACCGCCGCCGGGTCGACGCAGTAGCCGAGCGCCTCCTCGTAGCCGAACGCCAGACCGGGCACTCGGCCGATCCACTTGAAGCCGGTGAGCGTCTCCGCGTACGGCTCGCCCCGGCGGGCGGCGACCACTCCCAGCAGCGAGGAGGAGACGATCGTCGTGGCGAGCGTTCCCCGGGCTCCGGAGTCGAGCAGGTGGACCGCGAGCAGGGCGCCCACCTCGTCTCCGGTGAGCCGGCGGACGCCGTCCGGGGTGGGTACGCCGACCGCGCACCGGTCGGCGTCCGGGTCGTTGGCGAGGACCACGTCGGCGCCGGTCCGCCCGGCCAGCTCGAACGCGAGGTCCATCGCGCCCGGCTCCTCGGGGTTCGGGAACGCCACGGTCGGGAACGCCGGGTCCGGGTCGGCCTGCGCGGCGACGACCTCCGGCTCGGCGAAACCCGCGCGGGTCAGGGCGGCGCGCACCACCGTCCCGCCGACGCCGTGCAGCGGTGTGTAGGCGATCCGGACGTCGCGCGGGCCGGGACCCAGCAGGCCGGCCGCCCGGTCGAGGTAGGCCTCGACGATTTCCGGCCCGAGCGTCTCCCAGTGCTGTCCGCGCGGGACCTCGGCCAGGGGGCCGACCGCGGCGATGGCGGTGGCGATCTCGGTGTCGGCGGGCGGAACGATCTGCGAGCCGTCGCCGAGGTAGACCTTGTAGCCGTTGTCCTGCGGCGGGTTGTGGGACGCGGTGACCATCACCCCGGCCACGCAGTCCAGGTGCCGGATCGCGAACGCCAGCACCGGAGTGGGCAGCGGCTCGGGCAGGACCAGCGGGCGCAGCCCGGCGCCGGCGAGGACGGCCGCGGTGTCGGCGGCGAAGACGTCGGAATTACGGCGGGCGTCGTACCCGATCACCACCGCGCCACCGGCGGCACCCTCGGTCCGCAGGTACGCGGCCAGCCCGGCGGCGGCCCGGATGACCACGGCGCGGTTCATCCGGTTGGGCCCGGCACCCAGCGCCCCGCGCAGCCCGGCCGTACCGAACGTCAGTGGTCCGGTGAACCGGTCGGCCAGCTCGGCGACCGCCTCCGACCGGCTCTGCTCGCCGGTGTCCTCGGCCGCCGCGATCAGCTCCGACAGCTCGGTGCGCGTCTGCGGATCGGGATCCTCCGCCAGCCAGGCGCGGGCCTGTTCGAGCAGGTCGGGACCGGTTTCGGTGGTGCGCACACATCCTCCTCGCGACCGGCGGCGCCATGGCGTCCCGCCGGCTGGTGATCCCGAACCTGACCAGACCGGCGCGGGTCCGGCCGGGTCCGGCCGGCTCCGGCCGGCGGAAGCGCCCAAGCTATCCGACGGGTTCGCCCGTCACGCCGTACGGGCCGCCACGTCGGCACCCGTTCCACCGGGTCCGACGGGCCCGACGGATCCCGCCCTCCCGGGCCGGCCGGAGCGCGCACCGGTCCCGCCCTGGGCCGGCCAGCGCAGGCTCGGGTCACGCAGCAGCGCCTGCGCGGCGGCGCTGCACCGGCGCCCGGCCGCCACCGCGACCGCGGTCTGCCACACCGGCACCGGCGCCTGCAGCGGAACGAACCGTGCCCGGGTCTGCTTGCCGGTGAAGCTGTGCGGGACGAGGGCGATGCCCAGGCCCGCGCCCACGAAGTCCAGCAGCGAGTGGACGTCGTTCACCTCCAGCGCGACCCGGCGCTCGATCCGGGCGCCGGCCAGGGCGTGGTCGGTGACGTCGCGGGTGATCCAGCCGGGGTGGAAGTCGACGAACGACTCGTCCTTGAGGTCGGCCAGGCCGACCTGCTCCTGCTCGGCGAGGCGGTGCCCAGGCCCACAGGCGAGCACCATCGGTTCGCTGGACAGGGGAGTGAGCACCACGCCGGCGGACTCGCCCGCGGGTGGTACGGACACGATCGCGACGTCCATGTCACCGGCGCGTACCTGCGCCAGCAGTTCGTGGCTGCCGCCCTGGCGCAGGCGGATCTCCACGCCGGGATGGTCCTGGTGGAAGCGGGCCAGCAGGTCCGGAACGCTCAGCGCGCCAAGGCACTGGAGCGTCCCGACGACGAGCCGGCCGCTCAGCAGCCCCTGCACGGCGGCGACCGCCTCCCGCGCGGCGGCCAGGTCGTTGAGGGTGTGACGGGCCTCGACCAGCAGCGCGCGCCCGGCGTCGGTGAGGTCGACGTTGCGGGTGCTGCGGATGAACAACTCGGCACCGAGCTCGCGTTCGAGCGTACGGATGGAGGCCGACAGACCGGACTGTGCGACGTGCAGGCGCTGGGCGGCACGGGTGAAGTGGCGCTCCTCGGCGACCGTCACGAAGTACTCCAGCTGACGGATCTCCATACACACCTGCCCAGAGGTCGAGAGGGACTTTCACGAACGCGTCGGCGACTCATCGTCACGACTGATCGACGAGATCGGTTTCTGCTGTTGGACAGCTTAATCGCTGCTCGGCATGGTGGACGGTGCAGCGATCTGAGGAGGTCCCACCATGGAATACCGCACGCTCGGCAAGACCGGCACGCTCGTCTCCACCCTGTGCCTCGGCACGATGACGTTCGGCAGCGAGAGCGACGAGTCGGTCTCGCACGCCCAGCTCGACCGGTTCGTCGAGGTCGGCGGCACGCTGGTCGACACCGCCAACGTCTACTCCGGCGGCGTCTCGGAGGAGATCATCGGGCGCTGGCTGGCCGCCCGGCCCGGTGCCAGGGAGCAGATCGTGCTCGCCACCAAGGGCCGCTTCAGCCGCGGCGGCAGCGGCAACGAGCTCGGCCTGTCCCGGCTCAGCCTGACCCGCGCGCTGGACGCGAGCCTGCGCCGGCTCGGCGTGGAGACGATCGACCTCTACCAGGCGCACGCGTGGGACCCGCTGACGCCGATCGAGGAGGCCCTGCGGTTCTTCGACGACGCCGTACGCGCCGGCAAGATCCACTACGTCGGGGTGAGCAACTTCCTCGGCTGGCAGCTGCAGAAGGCGTCCCTGCTCACCCAGGTCCACGGCCTCGCGCCGATCGTGACCCTGCAGCCGCAGTACAACCTCCTGCAGCGCAGCATCGAGCTCGAGCTCACCGACGTCTGCCGCAACGAGGGCATCGGGATCCTGCCGTGGTCGCCGCTGGCCGGCGGCTGGCTCACCGGCAAGTACCAGCGCGACTCCGCACCGACCGGTGCCACCCGGCTCGGGGAGAACCCCGACCGCGGCATGGAGGCCTATGCCAAGCGCAACGCCGACGAGCGCACCTGGCGGGTGATCGACGCCGTACGCAAGGTCGCCGACAGCCGCGGCATCTCGATGGCGCAGGTCGCGCTGGCCTGGCTGGCCGACCGACCGGCGGTGACCTCGGTCATCCTCGGTGCCCGGACGGTCGAGCAGCTCGACGACAACCTCGGCGCAGCCGGTCTGCACCTGTCGGAGGAGGAGACCGCTCTGCTCACCGAGGCCAGCGAGCCGATCGTGGACGACTACCCCTACGGCGTCGCGGGCGCCAACCAGCGCGACCGGAAGGCCTGAGCCCGCGACATCCGGGGCATTCGCGACACTCGCGCCGACCCGGGACGGGCCCTACTCGGCCTGGAGTCGGGTGAGGACGGAGGCGAGCAGGCCGCCCATCCGGGTGGCCGCCGCCCGTCCTGCCGCCAGCACCTCGGCGTGGTCCAGCGGAGCGCCGGTCATCCCCGCCGCCAGGTTGGTGACGAGGGACAGGCCGAGCACCTCGGCGCCGGCCTCCCGGGCCGCGATCGCCTCCAGGGTGGTCGACATCCCGACGAGGTCGGCGCCGATCGTGCGCAGGTAGCGGATCTCGGCCGGCGTCTCGTAGTGCGGGCCGGGCAGCTGGGCGTACACACCCTCCTCCAGCGCCGGCTCGACCTCACGGCACAGCGCCCTCAGCCGGGCGGAGTACAGATCGGTGAGGTCGACGAAGTTCGCGCCGGACAGCGGGGACTTGCCGGTGAGGTTCAGGTGGTCGCCGATCAGGACGGGCGTGCCGGGAATCCACTCCGGGCGCAGGCCGCCGCAGCCGTTGGTGAGGACGACGTACCGGCAGCCGGCCGCCACCGCGGTCCGCACCCCGTGAACGACGGCGTCCACGCCGTGCCCTTCGTACAGGTGCGTACGGCCCAGAAACACCAGAGCCCGCAGGTCGCCGTCGCCGATCCGGACGCTGCGCAGGGTGCCCGCGTGCCCCTCGACGCTGGGCGGGGCGAAGCCGGGCAGGTCGGTGAAGGCGATCTCGCTCGCCGTCTCGCCGATCAGGTCGACCGCGGGGCGCCATCCCGAGCCGAGGACGACCGCCACGTCGTGCCGCGGCGTGCCGGTGAGTTCGGCCAGCAGGGCCGAGGCGTCGCGGGCGGCGGAGTAAGGGTCGGCGTGCGGGTCAGGGAGTACGTCGTTCACGACAGGCGACCCTAGGCCATGCCCGGCGCCGTGCAGGTCACTGGCCGATGCCGCGGCAGGGCCGGCGGCGAAGGGCGGCGGTGTAGTCCGACGGCGCGCCGGCGTGGTCTGCGGCGTCGGCGAGGATGCCGAGGTAGCGGGCCGACGGCAGGCCGCCCTCGAACGCGTCCAGTACGTAACTGGTCGCGGACACTCCGCCGTCGAGGGTCTGCACCCACACCCTGACCTTGCGGTAGAGGCCGAGGGTGGCGCCCTCGAACTCGTCCAGCCTGGCCTCGTCCGCCGGCGCGAGGTCGTACAGCGCCACGAAGACCTCCGAGACCGGGTCCTCCACCACCGTGGGCAGCGCGCCTTCCCAGCCGTGGTCCTCCCCGCCGAACGTCAGCCGCCAGCCGGTCATCCAGCCGGTGCCGCGAAGGGGAGAATGCGGGCAGCGCACGGCCATCTCCTGGGGGCTGAGATTGGCCGCGTAGGCGGCGTACAGGGTCACGGATGCCGAGGGTACCCGGCGGGTGAAACGGCGTGGGGGAGAATAGGGTCCCGTGACCCGTGTCGTGATCGTCGGAGGCGGACCCGGCGGCTATGAGGCCGCCCTGGTCGCAGCCCAGCTCGGAGCCGAAGTGTGCGTCGTCGACCGGGACGGGCTGGGTGGTTCGGCCGTCCTGACCGACTGCGTGCCCAGCAAGACGCTGGTGGCGACCGCTGAGGTGATCAACCAGGTCCGCGAGTCCGGCGAGCTCGGTGTCCGGATCGGCCGGTCCGCGCCCGATTCGGGCGATGTGAGCGACGTGAGCACCGACATCGCCAAGGTCAACGCCCGGGTGAAGGCCCTGGCCCACAACCAGTCCGAGGACGTCGGCCGCGCCCTGCAGCGCGAGGGCGTGCGGGTGGTGCGCGGATCCGGCCGGATGGCCGGTCCGGACCGCGTGGCGGTCACACTGGCCGACGGGGGTACGGAGGAGCTGGCGGCCGACGTCGTACTCCTGGCCACCGGCGCCCGGCCGCGGATCCTGCCCGACGCCGAGCCCGACGGCGAGCGGATCCTGACCTGGGACCAGGTGTACGAGCTCGACGAGCTCCCCGAACGGCTGGTCGTGGTCGGCTCGGGCGTCACCGGTGCGGAGTTCGCCGGCGCCTACAACGCCCTCGGCAGCGACGTGGTGCTCGTGTCCAGCCGCGACCGGGTGCTGCCCACCGAGGACGCCGACGCGGCCACCGTCATCGAGGACGTCTTCACCCGCCGGGGGATGACCGTGCTGTCGCGTTCCCGTGCCGAACGCGTGGAGCGGCGCGGCGACGGCGTGGTGGTGACGCTGACCGACGGCCGGGTCGTCGAGGGTACGCACTGCCTGCTCGCCGTCGGCTCGATCCCGAACACCGCCGACCTCGGGCTGGAAACCGCCGGGGTGGCCACCGACGAGCGCGGGTTCATCGAGGTGGACAAGGTGTCCCGGACCACCGCGCGGGGCGTCTACGCGGCGGGGGACTGCACGGGCGTGCTGATGCTCGCGTCGGTGGCGGCCATGCAGGGCCGGATCGCGATGGCGCACGCGCTCGGGGACGCCGTCTCGCCGCTGGACCTGGAGGAGGTCGCGGCGACCGTCTTCACCGCGCCGGAGATCGCCACCGTCGGCTGGTCACAGCACGACCTCGACAGCGGACGGGTCCAGGCCGTCGGGATCAAGCTGCCGCTTACCCGGAACCCGCGGGCGAAGATGCAGGGCATCCACGACGGGTTCATCAAGCTGATGTGCCGCCCGGGCACCGGGATCGTGGTGGGCGGGGTGGTCGTCGCGCCGCACGCCAGTGAACTCATCCACCCGGTGTCGGTGGCGGTGTCCTGCCGGCTCACCGTCGACCAGCTGGCGCACGCGTTCACCGTGTATCCGTCGCTGAGCGGCTCGATCGCCGAGGCGGCCCGCCGGCTGCACGTGCGCGGCCAGCAGGCTCCGCGCAAGGACAGCTGACGCGGCCGCGGGGACCACGCCCCGACTTATTGTCGGCGCGCCGACGCCGCGGCCGCGAGCGAGGCGGGATCGCCTTTGGTCGAAATCGATCTTCGTCTGGTTTTCCGGTTCGAACGGTTCAGGTGTCAACAGTTAGTACTGCGTGTTCTCCGGGTACCGATCGTTGCTGTCAATCGTCGGTTGCTTGTCGGCCCTATGACGGTCGGGCCGGTCAGGTGCGTTCGTTCTTGCGGCGTATCATCCCCGAACCGAGTACGGCCATGCCCAACAAGAACAGCACCGCGCCGCCGATGACGTTGCACAAGATCACCCGAAGGCTGTGATCGGCGTTGTACATCACCCAGGGTGCGAGGATCGTCCACACACCGAGCAGCGGCACCACCCAGCTCAGTCCGTGCGTCGAGCGGAACGACGCGGCGAAGCCGAGTGCCAGCGCGACCGCGGTGAGCCCGACGACCAGGTTGTTGACCGTGAGCGGGGTCGACGTGGCGAATCCCGCGATCCACGGCGACAACGCGACGAACAACCCGGCCAGTACGATCAGCCCGGCGCCCATCTGCACGGCGGGCTTCTGGCCAATTCTTTCGTAACGTCCCTGGAGTTCGGTTATATCGGGGTGCTCCTCAATAGGGAGCCGCTGGGACGACATTTTCCGTTACCTCCCGTCGACGGAAATCGAGGGGAGAAACAAATCCCCCTCTCTCGCGAGCCTAACGCGAGGAGGGGGGGATTGTTGAACAGCCCGCTGATCGGGCCGTCGCTGTATCTCGACCTCAGAAACCGAAGTCGCCACCGCCGAAGTCGCCACCGCCGAAGTCTCCGCCGTCACCGCCGAAGTCCCCGCCGTCGCCACCGTCCCCGCCGTCGCCACCGTCTCCGCCGTCGCCACCGTCGCCGAAGTCACCGTCTCCGCCGTCTCCGCCGTCGCCGTCACCGAAGCCTCCGTCGCCGTAGCCGCCCCACATGCCGCCCATCATCGAGCCCATGAGGAACGCCGGCAGCAGGCCGGACGTCGCGAAGCCGGCGAAGTAGCCCTGCATCCACGGCGCGTACGCCGGACCGCCCTGCCAGTACGGAACGCGCTCGCCGTCGACGGTGACCTTGCGGATGTCGGGCTCGGCACCGGCCTTCACCCGCTCCGCGTCGGCGGCACACACCGGGACCGTGCGGTAGGCGCCGCCGGCCGGTGCCCACTCCACGTCCTCGAAGGACGGGCCGTGCTGGGGGTTGAAGAAGCACGGCGGGCGCCGCTGCGGAAGCGGCTGGCCGTTGATCCGGGCCCGCACGCAGGCGACGGCGTACTTACCGTCCTCCAGGATCGTGGTGATCTGCTTGATGTCCTCGGGCCTGGCCGCTGTGTCGACGGCCTTCTTCGCGACGTCGTACTGGTCGAGCGCGCGTTCGTAGTCCTGGCGGGTCGCCTCGTCGAGCTCGCGCCCGGCGACGTCGGTGTCCAGCCGCTGCAGCTCCTCGCCGAACTTCGTGACGTCCTCCTCGGCGAAGGACTTCACCTTGGCGAGCTCGGCCGCCTCGACCTCCCGGCGCCGCGTCGTGGCGCGCCGGTTGGAGACGAACGCGACCACTCCGATCACGACGACGAGCAGGATCAGGATCTCCACGGGGTGCCCTTTCTTAGGTTGCCCTCAGCGTAGGAGACGTCCGGGCGGGCGTGTGCGTTCCCCGTCCGTCCGGACAAAATCCCGATCGCGCCCGACCTGCGCCGACGCCGGGCGGGGTGTCACGGCGGCCGCCGTCACTCCTTGATCTCGCAGAGCGGGGCGCCGGCCGTCACCGTGCTGCCGACCTGTGCGGACAGCCCCGCCACGGTGCCCGCCTTGTGCGCGTTGACCGGTTGTTCCATCTTCATCGCCTCGAGGACGACGATCAGGTCGCCGGCCTGCACCGCCTGGCCCTCCTCGACCGCGACCTTCACCAGCGTCCCCTGCATGGGAGAGGTGAGGGTGTCACCGGAGGCGCTGGCACCGGCGCGGGCGCCGCCGCCGCGGCGCGGCGGCTTGCGGGCGCCGCCGGCCTGGGCCGCGCCGGTGGCACCGAGCCCGGCCGGGAGCACGACTTCCAGCCGCTTGCCGTCCACCTCGACGGTGATCCGCTCGCGCTCGGGCGCCTCGGCGGCCTCGGTGGGCCCATCGTAGGGGGCGATGGTGTTGTCGAACTCGGTCTCGATCCAGCGTGTGTGCACCGCGAACTCGCCGTCGGCCGCGGTGAACGCCGGCGACTCCAGCACCGCGCGGTGGAACGGCAGCACGGTGGGCATGCCGTCGGCGACGAACTCCGCGAGCGCCCGGCGGGAGCGGGCCAGCGCGTGCTCGCGGTCGCGCCCGGTGACGACCAGCTTGGCGATCAGCGAGTCGAACGCGCCGGGCACCGTCTCGCCCTGGTCGTATCCCTCGTCCAGTCGTACGCCGGGACCGGACGGCGGGTGCCAGCGGGTCAGCGTGCCGGGCGCGGGCAGGAAGTTGCGGCCGGCGTCCTCGGCGTTGATCCGGAACTCGATGGAGTGCCCGCGCACGGCCGGGTCGTCGTAGCCCAGCGGCTCACCCGCGGCGACCCGCAGCTGTTCGCGCACGAGATCGAGCCCGGTGACCTCCTCCGACACCGGGTGCTCGACCTGCAGCCGGGTGTTGACCTCGAGGAAGCTGATGGTGCCGTCCTGGCCGACCAGGAACTCGCAGGTGCCCGCGCCGACGTAGCCGGCCTCGCGCAGGATCGCCTTGCTGGCGGAGTAGAGAGTGTCCAGCTGCTCGGCGGACAGGAACGGCGCCGGGGCCTCCTCGACCAGCTTCTGGTGGCGGCGCTGCAGCGAGCAGTCACGGGTGGACACCACCACGACGTTGCCGTGGGTGTCGGCCAGGCACTGCGTCTCCACGTGCCGCGGCCGGTCGAGGTAGCGCTCCACGAAACACTCACCGCGCCCGAACGCCGAGACCGCCTCCCGCACCGCCGAGTCGAACAGCTCGGGAATCTCCTCCTCGGTGCGGGCGACCTTCAGGCCCCGGCCACCGCCGCCGTACGCCGCCTTGATCGCCACCGGCAGGCCGTGCTCGCGGGCGAACGCCAGCACCTCCTCGGCGTCGGCGACCGGGTCGGCGGTGCCGGGAACCAGCGGGGCGCCGACCTTCTGCGCGATGTGGCGGGCCTTGACCTTGTCGCCGAGGGCGTCGATCGCGGCCGGTGGGGGCCCGATCCAGATGAGGCCGGCGTCGGCGACCGCGGTCGCGAACCCGGCGTTCTCGGCGAGGAAGCCGTAGCCGGGGTGCACCGCGTCTGCTCCGGCACGCCGGGCGACGTCGACCAGCTTGTCGATCGCGAGGTAGCTGTCCGCCGGGGTCGCGCCGTCCAGTGCGTACGCCTCGTCGGCGACCCGGACGTGCAGCGCGTCCCGGTCGGGATCGGCGTACACGGCGACGCTGGCCACGCCCGCGTCCCGGCACGCCCGCGCGATCCGGACGGCGATCTCGCCACGGTTGGCGATGAGCACCTTGCTGATGGTCGACACCCTGTGGTCCTCCCTCTGCGGGTCGCGGTCCGACGCAGCGTTCGCCGCCGTCGCCCCATGCCCGCGCGACCCCATGACTTCCCGGAGTCTAGGACAGAGGGGACGGCGGTGGTCGCGCGATCAGGCGGGCGACCAGCCGGGTGATCAGCTCGGTGACCAGCCGACCAGGACCGCGAACCGCAAGTGGGCGTACGGGCAGGCCGGGTCGGTGAAGCCTGCCTCGCACAGCCAGCCCACCTGGTCGGCGGCGGTGGCGGGGCGGTCGAAGGCCATCCGCGCCCGGGCGGCGGCGAGCTCGGCGTCGCCGGACCCGCGGGCGCGCGCGTCGTCCTCCCACCACCTGTCGTACAGCTCGTCCAGCCGGGGAGTCGGCCCGGCGACCTGCTCGGCGTTGACGAAGACGCCGCCGGGTGCGAGGACGCCGAGGACGCGGCGGTAGAGGTCGCGCTTGCCGTCGTCGCCGAGGTGGTGGATGGCCAGGGCGGAGATCACCGCGTCGTAGGGGCCGTGGGGGAGCGGCTCGGCGAGGTCCTGGTGGCGTACCTCGTGGGCGACCCCGCGGGCGGACAGCGCTCTCGTGGCCTCGGCCAGCATGGGCTCGGCGGAGTCGACCAGGGTCAGGTGGGCGCGCGGCCGCACCGCGGCGACCAGCGCCGAGAAGAGCCCGGTACCGGCGCCGAGGTCCAGAACGTGCGGAGCCTCGGGCAGGTCCAGGGTGGCGAACCGCAGGGCCGTGCCGTAGAAGTCGTCGAAGCAGGGAACGAGCCGGCGCCGTGCACTGTCGTACGTCCCGGCTGCCGCACCGAACGCCGATTCGATCGTCTCGAATTTCGAGATTGACGTCTCGCTCATCGGACGATTGTAGCGGCGTTCGGTGCGCGGCGGACGGGCCGTGTTGCCATCCGGACGCCTGTGCCTACGGCGAGAGCCGGACGCGGCGGAGCAGCTGGGCGTTCAGCGCCACCACGATCGTGGACACCGACATCAGCACCGCACCGACGGCGGGGCTGAGGGTGACACCGGCCCAGGCCAGGGCGCCCGCGGCCAGCGGGATCGCGACGACGTTGTAGCCGGCCGCCCAGCCGAGGTTCTGCACCATCTTGCGGTACGACGCGCGCGACAGCCGGACCACGCCGGCCACCGCCCGCGGGTCTGAGGCGGCCAGCACCACACCGGCGGACTCGATCGCCACGTCTGTGCCCGCGCCGATCGCGAGGCCGACGTCGGCCGCGGCGAGGGCGGGCGCATCGTTGACGCCGTCGCCCACCATGGCGACCGCCAGCCCGCGTTCCTGCAGCCTGGCCACAGCGCGCTGCTTGTCGGCAGGGAGCACCTCGGCGAACACCTCGTCCACCCCCGGGACGAACCCGAGGTCCGCCGCGACCGCCTCGGCGACGGGACGGGCGTCGCCGGTCACCATGGCGATGGTGGTGACGCCGAGCTCCCGCAGGTGCGCGATCGCCTCCCGCGCCTCCGGGCGTACTTCGTCCTCCAGCGCCATGGCGCCGAGCACGTGGGCGCCGGTGTAGGCGCCGGTGTTGGTGCCGGTGCCGGTGTCCGTCCGCACCAGGTAGAGAACGGCTGCGCCGCGCCCCTCCCAGCCGGCAACGGTGTCGTGCAGGTCGTCAGGGACCGCCGTGCCGAACTCCCGCAGCAGCGCCGGCCCGCCGACGGCGTACGACGTACCGTCAACTCTGGCTTGCACCCCGCGACCGGCCAGGGAGCGGAAGTCGCTCGCCGTCGCCGGGGAGGTGCGTTCCTTCGCGGCACTGACGACCGCGCGCGCCAGCGGGTGCTCGCTGTCGGCCTCGACCGCCGCGGCCACCGCGAGCAGCCGATCCTCTGAGAGCGGCGAGGCGTCCCCGGTCCGCGCGGACGTGGTGGTCACGGCGACGACCTTGTGCTGTCCCTTGGTCAGCGTTCCGGTCTTGTCGAACAGAACCGCGTCGACGGTACGCATCCGCTCCAGTGCCAACCTGTCCTTGACGAGAATGCCGGCGCGGGCGGCCAACGCCGTGGACAGCGCGATCACCAACGGGATGGCCAGGCCGAGTGCGTGCGGGCAGGCGATCACCAGGACGGTGACGCTCCGCACCACCGAGTTGTCGAGGTCGCCGAGCAGCCACCAGACGGCGAACGTGACGACGCCGGCCGCGACCGCCACGTAGAACAACAGCGCGGCGAACCGGTCGGCCAGTGCCTGTGCCCGGCCACCGGAGGCCTGCGCCTGGGCGACCATGCGAGCGATCCCGGCCAATGCGGTGTCCTCGCCGACCGCCTGCACCTCCACCCGGACGGCGGAGTCGGTCGCCACGGTGCCGGCGACCACGCGGTCCCCGACCGTACGCGGAACCGGGCGGGACTCCCCGGTGATCATCGACTCGTCGACCTCGGCGCCCCCGTCGACCACCCGTCCGTCCGCGGGCACCCGGGCGCCCGGCCGGACGAGTACGACGTCACCGACCGTCAGTGCGTCGACCGGCACCCGCTCGGTGCCGTCCGGCGTGACGCGCTCGGCATCGTCGGGCAGCAGTTTCGCCAACGCCGCAAGGGCACCCTGCGCCTGGCCGATCGCCTTCATCTCCTGCCAGTGCCCCAGCAGCATGATGGTGATCAGCGCGGCGAGCTCCCACCAGAACTCCAGGTCGAACCAGCCGAGGCTGCTGGCCGCGGACGCGACGTAGGCGACGACGACCGCGAGCGAGATCAGCAGCATCATCCCCGGCGCGCGGTCGCGAAGCTCGGCGACGGCTCCCGCCAGGAAGGGCCAGCCGCCGTAGAGGAAGACGACCGTGCCCAGCACCGGGCCGACCCAGGTGATCCCGGGGAAGTCCAGCGAGTAGCCGAACCATCGCATCACCATCTCGCTGGTCGCCACGATCGGCAGCGTCAGCAGCAGGCTCAGCCAGAACTTCCGGCGGAACATCTCCGGGTCGTGTCCGGCGTGCTTGTCGTGCCCGCCGTGCCCGGCGTGCCCGGCCTGCTCGGCCTGCTCGGCCTGCTCGCTGTGTCCGGCATGCGCCATGTGGTTGTCATGCCCGGTGTGTGCGGGGGCATGGCCAGCATGCGCGGCCCGTTCGTCCTGCCCGGCCCGACCGGGCGGTGCGTTCTCAGGCTGCGGTGCGCTCACGGATCTCACCTTCTCCATGCCGCACACCATACCCCCCTACGGTATATGCGCAAGCCCATGATCCGGTGTGAGCTCCGTGACTGATCCAGGGACGTTCCTTCGTGCGGCTGTGTCGCCGAGCTGGGAAGACCTGTGGGGCCTATAGCACCCGTAAGTCTTCCCAGCTTGGGATCTCGGCTGCGCGGAGCGCCGGACCCGGCTCACGGCGAAGCGTGAAGCTTCACGGGTACATCGCTCACTCGGCGCCGAGCCGCTCTGGTTCGATGGTCGCGTTCGGCTCCTCGTTCGCTGCGCGGGCGGCTCGTTCCTCGCCGACCACTTCGCTCACTCGGCGCCGAGCCGCTCCAGGTCCTCCTTGCAGCGCCGCTCCACCTCGGCCAGTTCCGCGAGCGTGGTGTCGATGTCGCGGCGGCGCTGCTCCAGTTCCCGGCGGCGCGAGCCGATCTGCTCCAGCAGGTAGCGCAACTGCCCCTGCTCGCCCGGCTCCGCGTCGTACATCCCGATGATCGTCTCGATCTCCCGCAGCGAGAACCCCAGTCGCCGCCCGCGCAGCACCAGCCCCAGCCGCACCCGGTCGCGCGCGTGGAAGATCCGCTGACTGCCCCGGCGCTCCGGCGCCAGGAAACCCTTGTCCTCGTAGAAACGGATCGTCCGCAGCGTCACGTCGTACTCCTCGGCGAGCTGCGTGATCGTCCAGGTCGGGGCGTCTGCTCCTGCTCCCGGCATGTCCTTCGTCCCCTTGCGCGGATCGACGGCCTCGGCTTACGTTTACGTAAGCGTAAACCTGCGAGCTCCTGGGAGCCCACCATGACCTTCGAGCTCTCTCCCGAGCACGAGACCTTCCGCGAGGTGGTCGGCGACTTCGCCCGGGCCGAGATCGCCCCGCACGTCGCCCGCTGGGACGAAGCCCACCATTTCCCCGTCGAGGCGGTGGCGGCGATGGGCAAGCTCGGGTTGTTCGGCCTGGTGGTGCCGGAGGAGTACGGCGGGAGCGGCGGCGACTTCACCAGCCTGTGCGTCGCGATCGAGGAGATCGGCCGGGTCGACCAGTCGATGGGGCTCACCCTGGAGGCCGCGGTCGGGCTCGGCATCGGCCCGATCCTGGCGTGGGGCACCGAGGAGCAGAAGACCCGATGGCTGCCCGACCTTGCCACCGGCCAGGCGCTCGCCGGGTTCGGGTTGACCGAGGCCGAGGCGGGCTCGGACGCCGGGGCCACCCGCACCCGCGCCCGTCTGGACGGCGATTCCTGGGTGATCAACGGCGGGAAGCAGTTCATCACCAACTCCGGGACACCCATCACGTCGCTGGTGACGGTGACCGCCCGCACCGGCCAGGCCGACGACGCCAGTCCGGAGATCTCCGCGATCATCGTCCCCGCCGGCACGCCCGGCTTCACCGTCGAGCCCGCCTACCGCAAGCTCGGCTGGCACGCCTCCGACACCCACCCGCTGTCGTTCGACAACTGCCGCGTCCCGGCCGACCACCTGCTGGGCGAGCGCGGCTCCGGTCTCCGGCAGTTCCTGGCGACGCTGGACGAGGGCCGGATCGCCATCGCGGCGCTGGCCACCGGGCTCGCGCAAGGCTGCCTTGACGAGGCCACGGAGTACGCGAAGAACCGGATCGCGTTCGGCCGCCCGATCGGTGTCAACCAGGGCTTGTCGTTCCAGCTCGCCGACCTGCGGGTGGCGATCGAGGCCAGCCGGCTGCTGACGTACAAGGCGGCGGCGATGAAGGACGCCGGGCGACCGGCCGCGGAGCTCAAGCAGGCGGCCGCGATGGCCAAGCTGTTCGCCAGCGAGGCCGCGGTGACCGCGACGCGCACCGCTACGCAGGTGTTCGGCGGCTACGGGTTCATGGAGGAGTACCCCGTGGCCCGCTTCTACCGTGACGCGAAGATCCTCGAGATCGGCGAGGGGACCAGCGAGATCCAGCGCATGGTGATCGCCCGCGGGCTCGGACTCCCGGTCGCCTGAAGCATGTTCTGGCGCGGGTTCGGCGGGACCCACGGGGGATGGCCTAGCCTGCGGGGAACGGCTGCGGAAAGTCGGCAGAACGGGGAGTTGGCGTGACTGATCAGCCCCTAGGAGCGGGTGAGCCCCTCCGGCCGGGTGTGCCCGTACGAACGAACGGCGCGCGCGAGATGGCCGCCGCCCGGGAAGCCACCCTGCGGCCCACCGAGAAGGGCGCGGCCAAGCTGGCCGACCAGAACAAGCTCTACGTCCGCGAGCGGATCGCACTGCTCGTCGACGAGGGCACGTTCGTCGAGGATGGCCAGCTCGCCAACGCGCTGGCCGACGGGCTGCCGGCCGACGGCGTGGTCACCGGGCGCGGACTGGTCGACGGGCGGCCGGTGCTGGTGGTCGCCAACGACCCCACGGTGAAGGCCGGATCCTGGGGCGCGCGGACGGTGGAGAAGATCGTGCGCGTCACCGAGGTCGCGCTGCGCGACGAGCTGCCGATCTTCTGGCTGGTCGACTCCGCGGGCGCGCGCATCACCGACCAGGTGGAGCTGTTCCCCGGCCGCCGGGGCGCGGGCCGGATCTTCGCCAACCAGGTCGCGCTGTCGGGCAAGGTCGCCCAGATCTGCTGCCTGTTCGGACCGTCGGCGGCCGGTGGCGCCTACATCCCGTCGTTCTGCGACCTGGTGATCATGGTGGAGTCGAACGCGTCGATGTACCTCGGTTCGCCGCGGATGGCGGAGATGGTGGTAGGTGAGAAGGTCTCGCTTCAGGAGATGGGTGGTGCGCGGATGCACACCACCGTCTCCGGTTGCGGGGACCTGCTCGCCGCCGACGACGAGGAGGCGATCGAGCTCGCCAGGGAGTACTTCTCCTACCTGCCCGCGACCTGGCGCGACCAGCCGCCGGAGTTCGACGCCCGCCCGCCGGGCCGGCCGTTCACCGCCGACCTGGTGCCGGCACAGGACAGCGCGGGGTACGACATGCACGTCCTGCTGGACGCGTTGCTGGACGCGGACAGCTTCTTCGAGGTGAAGCCGCTCTACGCCGCCGAACTCATCGTCGGGTTCGGCCGACTGGAGGGACAGGTCGTCGGCATCGTCGCCAACAACCCGGCCGTGCGCGGTGGCGTGCTGTTCGTGGACAGCGCGGACAAGGCGGCGAGGTTCATCTGGCTCTGCGACGCGTTCAACGTGCCACTGGTCTATCTCGCCGACGTGCCCGGCTTCATGATCGGCAGCGAGGTCGAACGCCAGGGCATCATCCGGGCCGGTGCGAAGATGATCACCGCGGTGGCCGACGCGACCGTCCCCACGGTGTCGGTGGTCGTACGGAAGGCCTATGGAGCCGGGTTGTACGCCATGTGCGGGCCGGGCTTCTCCCCGGACGCGTGTATCGCGCTGCCCACGGCGAAGATCGCGGTGATGGGGCCGGAGGCGGCGATCAACGCCGTCTACTACAACCGCATCGCCCAGATCGAGGACGCGCAGGAGCGGGCCGCCTACGTCGAACGGCTGCGGGCGGAGTACGAACACGACATCGACATTCTCCGGCTGGCGTCCGACCTGGTGATCGACGCCATCGTGGAGCCCGCCGACCTGCGTGCGGAGATCGTGGCCCGGCTGGCCGCGGCGCAGACCAAGGACCGGCGTACCCCGGACAAACGGCGCGGCGTCCCGCCGATGTGACGGCGGCTGTCCGATCCCGGACGTCCGTCCGGGCCCGCACGCGCCGACGTGAGCGGCGACACGCCCGCTGACCTGGGCGGCCTCTGGCGGACGCCACGTCTCAGGCACTGGGACGCTGGACGAGCTCAGAGGCTGCTGCGGCAGGATGGTGCCCGACTGTCTCGACCCTGGCGGCCGATCCACCGTCCAACCGACAACGGAGTGTGAAGTTATGGCGACACCCCTCGCCCTGCAGTTGTACACCGTGCGCGACGCGATGGCCGCTGATCGCGGCGCCGCCCTGGCCAGGGCCGCGGAGCAGGGCTTCCGGGCCGTCGAGCCGTTCGGTATTGGAAACCCCCAGCGACCGCTGGAGGAGCGGCTGGCCGACGCGCGCGAGTTCCGCTCGCAGCTGGACGCCAACGGCCTGAAGGTCGTCGCCGTGCACGGCTCGGTGTCCGCGGGCGACGAGGCCGACGGGGTCTACGACGAGCTGGAGATCCTCGGCACCGACCGGCTGGTCGCGCCGGTGCCCGGCGCGGTCGCGGGTGTGGGTGGCGGCATGGGCAACGACGTGCTCGCCAAGGCCGACGGCGTGAAGCTGCTGGCCGAGGGCCTGAACGCCGCCGCCGAGCGGGCCGCCGCGCGCGGGGTCAAGGTCGGCTACCACAACCACGACTTCGAGTGGCAGCCCGTCGAGGACGGCACCCCGGCGTACGACATCCTCGTCGGCCACCTCGACCCGCGGGTGTTCCTGGAGGTGGACGTCTACTGGGCACACACCGCCGGGCAGAACCCCGCCCAGGTCATCTCCTCCTACGTCGACCGCGTCTTCACCCTGCACGTCAAGGACGGCCCGGGTGTGCGCGGCCAGCTGCAGACGGCCGTCGGCCAGGGGTCGGTCGACAACCCCGCCGCGATCGCCGCCGGCACCAACGTGGGTTACCACGTCATCGAGCTCGACGAGGCGCCCGGAGACCCCTTCGACGTCTCCCGCACGGGTGCGGAGTGGCTGGTCGAGCGCGGCCTGTCCAGCTGGAGCTGACCCTTGACCCCGGCGTCCGGGGCGTGCCTGTCGGGCACGTCCTGGCTGCCGGTCCCGATGTTCGCGACGGCACCGCTTCCGGCGGCGACGATCCGGTGAGTCGCCGGGAGCGGTGCCGTCACCACGTGCGACGTCCGCCGAGACGCCGCGACAAGGAGGCACGTACGTGCAGTTGTTGCGACTTGGCGCCCCCGGCGCCGAGCGGCCCGCGGTCCGTACGGACGACGGCCGGCTCCTCGACCTGTCCCCGGTGACCAACGACATCGACGGGGCGTTCCTCGCCGGTGGCGGCATCGCCACGGCTCGCGAGGCGGTGGCCTCCGACCGGCTGTCGCCGATCGACGACCCGGGCGACGGCAGCGGACTGCGCGTCGGTCCGCCGATCGCCCGGCCCGGAGCGGTCCTGTGCATCGGCCAGAACTACGCCGCGCACGCCGCCGAGTCCGGTGACCCGCCGCCGAAGACCCCGATCCTGTTCTTCAAGCACCCCAACACCGTCGTCGGCCCGTACGACGACGTGGTGGTGCCGCGCGGTGCGACCCGGACCGACTGGGAGGTCGAGCTGGGCGTGGTGATCGGCAAGACCGCGCGCTACCTCGAGTCCCCGGAGGTCGCGCTGGAGCACGTGGCCGGCTACGTCGTGTCCAACGACGTCTCCGAGCGCGCCTTCCAGATCGAACAGTCCGGCGGGCAGTGGTCCAAGGGCAAGTGCGCGGAGACGTTCAACCCGCTCGGGCCGTGGCTGGTGCCCGCGGACGAGGTCGACCCGCAGAAGCTGCGGCTCGGTTCGTCGGTCAACGGCGAGGTCCGCCAGGACTCCACCACCGCCGACATGGTGTTCGACGTCGCCTACCTCGTCTGGCACCTGTCGCAGTACCTCGTGCTCGACCCCGGTGACCTGATCAACACCGGCACGCCGCAGGGTGTCGCGCTGTCCGGGCGCTTCCCCTACCTCGGCTCCGGTGACGTGATGGAGCTGGAGATCGACGGCCTGGGCAAGCAGCGGCAGCGACTGGTCGACGCGTGAAGCGTGAGTACGAACGAGGGGAGCAGTTCGATGGGTGAGTTCGACGGGTTGGTCGCCGCGGTCACCGGCGGCGCCTCCGGCATCGGCCTGGCCACGGCGGGCCGGCTGGCCCAGCAGGGGGCCCAGGTCGCCTGCCTGGACCTCAAGCCCGACGACGTACCCGCACCGCTGGCGGGTGTGGCCTGCGACGTCACCGACGACGCGTCGGTCACCGCGGCGATCGCCGAGGTCGTACGCCGGTTCGGCCGGCTCGACGTCCTGGTCAACAACGCCGGGATCGGCGCGCAGGGCACCGTCGCCGACAACGACGACGCCGAGTGGCACCGGGTGTTCGACGTCAACGTGGTCGGCATCGCCCGGGTCAGCCGGGCGGCCCTCCCGCACCTGCGGCAGTCACCGTCGGCGGTGATCGTCAACACCTGTTCGATCGCGGCCACCGCGGGCATCCCGCAACGGGCGCTCTACAGCGCGTCCAAGGGTGCGGTGCGGGCGCTGACGTTCGCGATGGCGGCCGACCACCTCGACGACGGCATCCGGGTCAACTGCGTCCACCCCGGCACCGCGGACACCCCGTGGGTCGGCCGGTTGCTGGACAAGGCCGAGGACCCCGAGGCCGAGCGCAGGGCGCTGGAGGCCCGGCAGCCGATGGGCCGGCTGGTGTCGGCCGAGGAGGTGGCGCAGGGGATCGTCTACCTCGCCTCGCCGGGCGCCGCCGCCAGCACGGCCGTCGAGTTGTGTGTCGACGGCGGCATGCAGAACCTCCGGCTGCGCCCGAAGTCCTGACGACGGGCCCACCGCCCGGCCGGTCCCGCGACCCCGGCCTGCGTGCGGCGGCGTCTCAGCCGCACTCGCCGTACGCAAGCCGGGGTTGACGTCCCGAACGGGACCAGGCGGGATCCGGTGGGATCAGTGGGAACGGTTCCAGAGTTCGGGCCAGGTGACGTCGAGCCTGCGCAGCAGCCTGCGCAGCAACGGCAGGGAGACTCCCACGACGTTGTGGTGGTCGCCCTCCACCCGCTCGACGAACGCGCCGCCGAGGCCGTCCACGGTGAACGCTCCGGCCACCGCCAGCGGCTCGCCGGTCGCGACGTACGCCTCGATCTCCTCGTCGGTGACGTCGGCGAACCACACCGTCGTGGAGGCGGTGCCCTGGGCGGTCCGGCCACTTTCGGCCGAGATCACATAGTGGCCGGTGTGCAGGACGCCGCTTCGACCGCGCATGCGCAGCCAGCGGAGCCGGGCCTCCGCGGCGGTTCCGGGCTTGCCGAGCGTCTCGCCGTCGAACTCGAGTACGGAGTCACAGCCGAGGACCAGCGTGGACGTGGCCACCAGGCCGCCCTGACCGCCGGAGCGGCCGGCGTCGGCGTCGCCTCGGACGAGGCCGGCGGCCACGGCCTCGGCCTTGCGGCAGGCGAGGACGAGCGCGTGCCCGGCGGTGTCGGTCGCTTCGGTGTCCACCGTTTCGTCCACGCCGGACACGATCACGTCGGGTTCGATCCCGGCGGCTCGCAGCGTGGCGAGCCGGGCGGGCGAAGCCGAGGCCAGAACCAGCCGGACCTTGCCGGAGGAGCTTGCGGTCATCGGCGCATTCTACGAACCCGCCCGATCCGAGCGGGCCGACCACCGCGGTTGTGAAATGCCGGGCCCCGCAGCGCACTCTGGGGATCATCGCGATCATGGGGGTCCGCTGCCGGACCGGCGGCAAAACGGAGCGGGGTTCGTGTCGGATCCTCATCGCACGCTTCGAGCATCTTTTCGGCCCGCCGGACGCGGGACGGGCCCGCATCGGCACCTGCGGGAGCCCGTAACGGACCTGTGAGGAGAGCCCGTGGCAATCGAGTACTCCAGCCTGCCGACTGTTCTCGACCACGAACTCGCCCAGCGGAGCGAGTCCGGTCACGACGTGTCGGCGGTGACCGCACAACTGACCGGCCCGGCGTGGGAGGTGGCGCCGGACCGCGCCCGGACACTGCTCGACCAGTTGGCCGACGCGCCCGTACGGCCGGACTGGCCCTACGTCGAACCCTCCACTCTCCCCGAGATCCTCGCCGAGCTCCCCTCCGGCTGCACCGCACCGGTCCGGCCGATCGGCGCCGCCGAACTCCGCGACCGGATCCAGGCCGCCTGGCTCGGGCGGTGCGCGGGCAACTGTCTGGGCAAGCCCGTCGAGGACGGTGAGTTCTGGACGCCGGAGCGGCTGCGTTCGTACCTGGAGCTCACCGGCAACTACCCGCTCCGCGACTACGTGAGCCGGCTCCAGCCGATGCCCGACGGCTACGCGCTGCACCCGTCGTGGGGGGAGAGCACCAAGGGCCGGATCCGCTACGCCCCCCGCGACGACGACCTCGACTACACCCTCCTCGGCCTGCACCTGCTGGAGAGCCGGGGGTTCGGCTTCACCACCGCCGACGTGGCGGGGGAGTGGCTCCAGCGGTTGCCGTACCACCTCACCTACACCGCCGAACGCGTCACCTACCGCAACCTGGTGTGCGGCGTCGAGCCCGGCAGGTCGGCCGTGGTCGACAACCCCTTCCGCGAGTGGATCGGTGCGCAGATCCGCGGTGACGTGTTCGGGTACGTCTGTGCGGGCAGGCCACGTGACGCGGCCGTCCTCGCGTTCGCCGACGCCTCGTTGTCGCACGTGGCCAACGGCATCTACGGCGAGATGTGGGCGGCGGCACTGGTGTCCGCGGCGTTCACCGCCGGCTCCCTGCGGGAGGCGGTGGAGGAGTCGATCCGGCACGTACCGTCGCGGTCCCGCCTGGCCGAGGCGCTGCGCTGGGCGGTCGAGGCGCGCGACGCCTACCCCGACTGGCACGACGCGTCGGCGCAGTTGCGGAAGCGGTACGGCCACTACCACTGGATCCACACCATCAACAACGCCGCGGTCTGCGCGCTCGCCCTGCTCTACGCCGGCGACGACTACGGCACGGCGATCGGGCTGGCCGTGCAGGCGGGCCTGGACACCGACTCCAACGGCGCCACGGTCGGGTCGGCCGCCGGGGCGTTCGCCGGGCGGGGCGGGATCCCACGGCACTGGACCTCGCCGTTCGGCGACGTGCTGCGCAGCGCGCTGTACGGCTTCGACCGGAGCAGCATCCGCGACGTCGCCGAGCGCACCTTCACGCTGGCCCGCACCTACGCCGGCCGCCACCCGGTGTCGGTATGAGCCGGTTCCGGTGTGGTGTGTCCCGTCCTGTATGAGCCTGGTCAGGTGTGGTCGGCGAGGAGCCGGCGGGCGAGCCGGAGCAGGCCGGCCCGGGTGAGTGGTTCGTGTGGGTCGTCGGTGGCGTGGGCCGTCCGGTAGGTGCGGGGCGGTACGCCGTAGACCGCGCGGAAGCGCCGGGAGAAGTGGAACGGGCTGCTGAAGCCGCACGCGTTCGCGACCGCCGCGACCGTGAGATTGCTGCGCTGGAGCAGGGTGGCGGCCCGGGCGAGGCGGACGAGTTCCATCGCGGCGACCGGGCCGACGGAGTAGTCCGCCCGGAAGAGCCGGCTCAGGTGCCCCGGCGAGACCCCGGCGGCCGCGGCGAGTTCGCCGAGTGAGAGCGGGCGGGTGCCGTGGTCGCGCCAGGCGGCGGCCACCGAGTCGGCCAGCCGGCGCAGATGCGGCGACAGCCCTGCGTCGGGGGCCACGTCGTCGGGTACCGGCCCGCGGACGAACAGGTCCAGCAGCCAGCCCAGAACCTCCGCGGTTCGGGCGAGGTCGGGGTTCGGGGCGTCGCCGGCGAGCCACAGCGCGTACCCGCACAGTGCCGCCATCGGGTCCGCGGGTGACAGGGACCTGGTGAGCGGCCAGTGGTCGGGGTCGCCCAGTCCGCCGGCGTCGGTGACGCGGAAGTGCGCGTACGCATGGGCGGAGGGGTGTTCGGGATCCCAGCGGAAGTGGTCGCGCATGCCCGGCCTGGCGAGGAGCAGGGTGCCGGGGTGCAGGTCGAGCCGGTGGTCGCCGCACTGCCAGTGGGCGCTGCCGCGCAGCAGCCAGACGAACTCGAAGTCGACGAGGGTCCGGGGACCGAACGTCGTCCTCGGCGGATACTCGGCGATCTCCGGGCCGGTCCGCAGGATCAGGGTGGGTTGCGAGGCGTACTGCGCCACGTGCAGCAGGGTAGGCCGTCGCCCGCCACAGTGCGGGGGAGGGAGCGGTCCGGCCCGCCCGGCACCGCTCGCGACGAGCGGTGCCGGGCGGAGTACCAACCGGACGCAGGTGGGCCAAGCCTGGGTGGGCCCGGTCCGAGCGAACCAATCCTGGGTAGGCCCAGCCCGCGGGCCAATCCTGGGTAGGCCCAGCCCGCGGGCCAATCCTGGGTGGGCCCAGCCCGGGCGGGCTGATCCTGGGTGGCCCAGGCAGGGCGGGCTAGCTGGTCAGCGTGGCGCGGACCCGGCGGGTGGCCTCGACCAGGTGCCGGAGCGCCGGCTCGACCTCGGCGTAGGTGCGGGTCTTCAGACCGCAGTCGGGGTTGACCCACAGCCGGTCGGGCGGCACCGCCTCCAGTGCCAGCCGGAGCGCCTCCTCGATCTCGTCCACGGTGGGCACGCGCGGGCTGTGGATGTCGTAGACGCCCGGGCCGATGCCGCGCCGGTAGCCGGCCTTGGCCAGGTCGGTGACGAGTTCCATCCGCGACCGCGCCGCCTCCACGCTGGTGACGTCGGCGTCCAGGGCGTCGATGGTGTCGACGATCTCCCCGAACTCCGAGTAGCACATGTGCGAGTGGATCTGGGTTCGCTCCGCGACCCCGGAGGTGGCCAGCCGGAACGCGGCCACAGCCCAGTCGACGTAGGCGGGCTGGTCCGCCGCCCTCAGCGGGAGCAGTTCACGCAGGGCGGGTTCGTCGACCTGGATGTAGCGGATACCTGCCGCCTCCAGGTCGCGGATCTCGTCGCGCAGCGCGAGCGCCACCTGCCGGGCGGTCTCGGCCAGCGGCTGGTCGTCGCGTACGAAGGACCAGGCCAGCATGGTGACCGGCCCCGTCAACATTCCCTTGACAGGTCTGCCGGTCCGGGACTGGGCGTACGTGGTCCACTCCACCGTCATCGGCTCCGGCCGGGCCACGTCGGCGTAGAGGATCGGCGGCCGGACGTAGCGGGTGCCGTAGGACTGCACCCAGCCGTGGGACGTGCTGGCGAATCCGGACAGCCTTTCGGCGAAGTACTGCACCATGTCGTTGCGTTCGGGCTCACCGTGGACGAGCACGTCCAGTCCGATGTCCTCCTGCAACGCGATGATCTCGTCGATCTCGCCCCGCATCCGCGCGTCGTAGGTGGCCTGGTCGATCCGGCCGGCTCGCAGGTCGGCCCGCGCCCGGCGGATCCTGGCGGTCTGCGGGAACGAGCCGATCGTGGTCGTCGGCAGCGGGGGCAGCCCGCCGGCCTCGGCCTGCAAGCGGGCGCGGTCGGCGTAGTCGCGCCGGGCAGTGCCCGTGCCCAGGCCGGCCAGCCTGGCCCGGACCCGGCCGTCCACGGTCTCCGCAGGGGTGCCGGTGCCGGCCGAGGCCGCGGAGAGTTCGCGTTCGACCGCGCCGTGGCCCTCGCGCAGGGCGCGGCCGAGCAGGACCACCTCGTCGACCTTCTGGCGGGCGAAGGCGAGCCGGTCGCGCAGCCCGGCGGGCAGGTCCTCCTCGAGGGTGAGATCGAGCGGCACGTGCAGCAACGACGAGGAGGTGCCGACCACCAGGTCCCTGACGGAGCCGAGCAGGGACGCCGCGACGGACATGGCACGGGACAGGTCGGTACGCCAGATGTTGCGGCCGTCGACCAGACCCGCCACCACCGTGCGGTCACCGAGCCCGGCGGCGGCAATCCGGTCCGCGTCGGCGGCTCCGGCCACGAGGTCGAGCGCCAGTCCGTCGATCCGGGTGCCGGCCAGGACGGGCAGTGCCGGGCCGATCGGCCCGAAGTACGTCGCCACCATCAGCTTCGGCCGGTGGGCGGTCGATCCCAGGCGTTCGTACGCCGTCCTCAGCGCGGAGAGTTCGGCTGCGTCACGGTCGGCGGCGAGCACCGGCTCGTCCAGTTGGACCCACTCGACGCCGGCGTCGGCCAGTGCGTCCAGAAGCCCCACGTAGGCGTCCAGCAGAGGCTCGAGCAGGTCGAGCGGGCGGAAGTCCTTCGGTGCGTCAACCGCGGGTTTCGCCAGGAGAAGGAAGCTCAGCGGGCCGAGCAGAACGGGCCGGGTGGTGACGCCGAGCGCGGCCGCCTCCTGGTATTCCGCGACCGGCCGGGACCGCGCACCGGCGGTGCGGAACGTGGTGTCCGGCCCGAGTTCGGGGACGAGGTAGTGGTAGTTGGTGTCGAACCACTTCGTCATCTCCAGCGGCGGCACGCCCTCGGTGCCGCGGGCCATCGCGAAGTACCGGTCCAGCCCCTCCAGCCCGGCGAACCGGCGCGGCACGGCGCCGAACAACTCGGCGTGGTCGAGTACGTGGTCATAGAACGAGAAAGTGTGCGACGGGATGAGATCGACGCCGGCGTCGCGCAGGGTTTCCCACGTGTCGCGGCGCAGGTCGGCGGCGGCCTGGTGCAGTGCCGCGGCGTCGATCCGGCCGGCCCAGTAGTCCTCGGTGGCTCGCTTCAGTTCACGGCGCGCCCCGATCCGGGGGTAGCCGAGGACGGTCGTACGCACGGTTTCCATGGAGTCCTTCCCTCGGGAACTCGGACGGTCCGGGGCGGACGAGGGGAGACGAGGTCGAACGACGGCGGCGTCGTGCCGGTCGCCCGGTCGCCTTCCCACGAGGCCACGGACCACCGCGGGCCGGTCGGCCCACGCACGGATGGCAGGTCTTCGGACTCGTGGGCGTACCGGCCGTCATCTGCCGGTGGTCCTACTGGCCGTCGCTTCCCAGGTGGCTGATGATGCCGCCCAGTGCGATCTCACGGCTGTCGTTCCCACTCACCGCTGCGGGGCAGTCCCGGGCTTGCACCGGGTTCCCTCTTGCCTCACCGGTCCTGGCGAGCGGACCGGCGAACCAACCGCACCGCCGACCTTAGCCCCCCGCCTTCGTGGCGGCGGGACGCCCCGCCACGGGCTGAGCCCCGTGGCGTCCGCCCGGCTTCGGTGGGTGGCCGGAGCCGGTGGGCCGGGTCCGGTCGCGACCGGCCGGGCACGGTCCACCGCGGTGATGTCTCCGGTAGCGTCGTCGCGGATGTACGCGACGGCGACCCCGCTCCCTGTGCGAGCTGTGGTCGCTCGCATCGACGAATGCGTGGAAGGAGTTCCGCGGTGAAGATCACCGGCCTGACGACCTATCTCGTGGCGCCCCGGTGGTGCTTCCTGCGAATCGACACCGACGAGGGTGTGACGGGCTGGGGCGAGCCGATCGTCGAGGGTCGCGCGCACACCGTCGCGGCTGCGGTGGACGAGGCGGCCGACTACCTCGTCGGCCAGGACCCGCTGCGGATCGAGGAGCACTGGCAGGTGCTCAGCAAGGGCAACTTCTACCGCGGCGGCCCAGTCCTTTCCAGTGCGGTCGCCGGGATCGACCAGGCGCTGTGGGACATCGCCGGCAAGGTGCACGGCGTTCCGGTCTACCAACTTCTGGGCGGTCACGTCCGCGACCGGATGCGGGTCTACGGCTGGATCGGCGGTGACCGGCCGGACGTGGTGGCCGACGCGGCGAAGAACATGCAGGACCAGGGCTTCACCGCGATCAAGATGAACGGCGGCGGGGAGATGCGGCGGGTGGACACCGCCGCGCAGTGCCTGGCCCTGGTCGACCGGGTGGCGGCGATCAGGGAGGCATGCGGACCGGACTTCGACATCGCCATCGACTTCCACGGCCGGTTCACGGTGGCCATGGCCCGGCGGACCCTGCCGCTGCTGGAGCCCTACCTGCCGTTCTTCGTCGAGGAGCCCCTCGTCCCGGAGCTGACCGACCAGATCGGCCAGATCTGTTCCTCCACGTCGATCCCGATCGCCACCGGGGAGCGGTTGTACTCCCGGTGGGACTTCAAGGACGTGTTGTCCGCAGGCATCGCGATCGCGCAGCCGGACCTCTCCCACGCGGGCGGGATCTCGGAGGTACGCCGGATCGCCGCACAGGCGGAGGTGTACGACGTCGCTCTGGCGCCGCACTGCCCGCTCGGGCCGATCGCCCTGGCCGCCTCGCTCCAGGTCGACTTCGCCAGCCCCAACGCGCTCATCCAGGAGCAGAGCCTCGGCATCCACTACAACGAGGGCTCGGACCTGCTCGACTACCTCGTGGACACGTCGGTGTTCGGGTTCGCCGACGGCTACGTCACCCGGCCGACCAAGCCCGGGCTCGGCATCGAGGTGGACGAGAAGGAGGTCGCGCGGGCCGCCGAGGTGGGCCACCGGTGGCGTACCCCGACCTTCCGGCGCGACGACGGCTCGCTCGCCGAGTGGTGAGCCGGTCGCTCTCCAAGGGGTCATGAGGCTTCCTCGAGGTTGTCCTCCTCTGTGAGCGAGGCCAGGTAGGCCTCGCCCGCGGCGGCCTGCGCCGCTCGCTCGTCGCTGGACAGCTGGGTGTACCAGTCGAGGAAACCGCGCACGTGGGTGGTGAACTCCCCCGCGTACGCGGAGGAGGAAGCGGCCTCGGCCAGGCCCATCCGCCCGTGGCGGACGTCCTCGGCGAAGTCGCGCAGCACGGGGCGGGTGCTGTCCGCGGCGAGTATGTCCAGCGACCGGCGGATGAGACGATCACGACCAGGATCGTCGGCGAGCCGCCGGAGCCCGTCCAATTCCTTCTCGTAGTCCACCCCGAACCGTCCACCGGACATCGCGTCAGGACCCATGACCGTGTGCACCCCAGTCACCGGCCGCGGGAGCCGTGGACAATGCGGGATCAACAGGGGGCCGGGGCAGGTGCTTGATGGTGTGACAGACCCGGGCAATGCTCCCGCAAACCGCGAAGATGCCAACCTCCATCCTGGTCAGGATCCTCGTGATGAGAATCCACGTCTGACCAATCTTGGTAAGCGCCGCCGCCGCAACTGCCGCCGCCACGACCGGTCCGATGCCCGTTGCCGCGGTGGCGCCGCCTGCGGCGAGAGCAGTCGCTGCGCACAGCGCGAAGTCAACGAGTGTCTGGAGTAGTTCGCCGAGCCCCTTTGCGCCGTACCACACGAGCAGCGCGAGACGCTCGTACTCTTCGGAGCCGACTTTGAGCGCCCGATCGAGAGAGTCAAGATAGGTCGTGAGGTCTCGAAAGTAGGCGAAGGCGGCGTCGGCCGCGTTGCCGTCCCAGGTCGCGTCGAGGAGAGCGTTACCGCGGCGCAGGTTGGTGGCAACGGCTCCGTAGGCGTCACCGAGCATGTGCCACAGGTCAACACAGTCGGCGAAGCACTTCCAATCTCCTGCCAGCCGGGCCGCGACCTCCTGGAAGGGGTCCGTACCGAGCGTTCCATAAACGAGTTCGAGGATCCAGGCCGACGGGCTTGTCAGGGCCATCACATCGTCGACGGCGTCGAGGAGTGTCGCGGGATAGCCGTTGATGCCGCTCGGGTGAACGAGGTTTTCCTGCGGATCCACGACGTCGGCGAACCCGGTGTCGCCATAGGTGTTGTCCGTGTTCATGGCCACGCCTCACCGTCGGGTCGGAGGCAGCGCACCATCGAGTCGCTGCGCCGCTTCGAGATCGGTCGATCGATAGCGCGATGCCGCCAGTCGGACCTGCCTCTCTGCATTCTCCAAGAGGTGGGAGAGCTCGCCGAGCTGGGTGCACAGAGGGCCGTAGAACTCCTGGTGGCAGTCCTTCACCAGCGCTATGAACCCTTTCGACGTCAGCGAAATCGCGCCATACCGACGGGCGTGCGCATGGATCGCCTCCGCGTCGTCACCTGCCCTCCCAAGGAGTCGGGCGAAGTCATCGAGGTCATCAGGAACAACGGTGAGGCTCACGGCACCGCGCTTTCGCTCGACGGATCTGACGTCAGGGAGCATAGGTCCGTGGCAACCTGTAGCTCGTCTCTCGGCGTAGGCGCTGTGGACAACTGCGCCGAACGGCTGCCTGTGGACGCTCGTGCGGTCACGCTGTGGATGAATCGAGACGGCGAGGTTGGCCGTCCGATAAGCTCCGGATTTCCGATAGAACGAGCGCGAGGAGGGCAGTCAGAGCGATGACGCTCCTTCGAGGCGTCGACAGGATCCTTGACAAGTTCCTGTTGACAATGGGCCGGATCTACCGGCAAGGCCGCATGCGAAGGAGTATCGAGGAACTCGAGCGGGCCGAACGAGAGAGCGGGATGGAGAGGTCCCCCCGACGCGCGGCGTTCCGACGAGGACTCGGATATCGCTCCTTCGACGACCTTCGTTTCTTTGTGATGTATCCAGCAATTTTCGCGTTCCTCATAGCCGTGCTAGCAATATGGTTCAGGCTGCAACGCGGTTTGGAGCCGGATGACTGGGGTGTCGGGGTGATGGGCCTGCTGGGAGGTCTTGCCTGCTATTTCGCGTGGACGGGTTGGTTCGCCGCGCAGTGGAAATACCGTTGGTATCCGTTGTTCGCCGTACTGGCAGTAGTGGGGGAGTTCGCCGTCCTGGCACTCGTGGAGGGGAACGGCGCCAGTTGGTGAGCGGCGGTCGGACGCTTCGCCATGGGCGTGAGACGCGCGGCGCGCCCACGCAGGAATCACAGACGGGCGAGGGCGTCCCGCAGGGGGTCGAGGCCGAGCGAACCGAGGTCGAGCGCCGCGCGGTGGAACCCCTTCAGGTCGAAGGTCGAACCCTTGCGTGCCTTGGCGTCGTCGCGGGCGGCCAACCAGATCCGCTCGCCGACCTTGTACGACGGTGCCTGCCCCGGCCAGCCGAGGTAGCGGTTCACCTCGAAGCGCAGGAAGTCCTCGTCGATCCGGGTGTGGGCGAGCATGAACTCCAGCGCGAGTTCGGGAGTCCACTTCTCACCGACCCGCCAGCCGAAGGCGTTCGGCGGGATCGGGTAGCCGAGGTGCAGTCCGAGGTCGACCACCACGCGTGCGGCCCGGAACGCCTGCGCGTCCAGCATGCCGAGCTTCGCGCCGGGTTCGTCGAGGTAGCCGAGCTCGTCCATCAGGCGTTCGGCGTACAACGCCCAGCCCTCACCGTGTCCGGAGACCCAGCACAGCAGGCGCTGCCAGCGGTTGAGGAGGTCCTTGCGTACGACGGTCTGCGCGACCTGCAGGTGGTGACCGGGCACGCCCTCGTGGAAGACCGTGGTCACCTCCTTCCAGGTGGCGAACGACGTGACGCCCTTGGGGACCGACCACCACATCCGGCCCGGGCGGGCGAGGTCCTCACTCGGCGCGGTGTAGTAGATGCTGCCGTCGCTGGTGGGCGCGATCCGGCACTCGATCCGGCGGATCTCGTCCGGGATGTCGAAGTGGACGCCGGCGAGTTCGGTGACGGTGCGGTCGGCGAGTTCCTGCATCCAGTCGCGGAAGGAGTCCTTGTCGGCGATCCGGCGCTCAGGGTCGGCGTCGAGCGCGGCCACGGCGTCCGCGACCGTGCCGCCGGAGACGATCCGGTCGGCGACGCCGCGCATGTCCGTCTCGATCCGGGTCAGCTCGTCCCAGCCCCAGGCGTAGGTCTCGGCGAGGTCGACGGCGGCACCGAGGAAGTAGCGGGAGGCGAGGGCGTACTGCTCCTCACCCACTCCGTCGGTTGCCCGGCCCTTCGGCGCCAGCTCGTCGCGCAGGAACCGCTCGAAGTCCGCGACCGCCTGCCGGGCCACCTCTGCACCCCGGGAGAGGTCGGCCCTCAGCGCGGGCCCGGCGGCGGCACCTTCGCTGTCAACCTCCGCTTGCGCGACCAGCGACCCGAAGAAGTCGTCCTCGGGCGGAAGCCAGGACCGGCACTGGTCGGCACACGCCTCGATCTGCCGGCGGGACACGACCCGCCCGCCGGCGGCGGCCTCGGCGAGCGTGCGCCGGAAGCCGCCGAGCGCTTCGGGAACCCGCGCCAGCCGGGCAGCCACCGCGGCCCACGCCGCCTCGCTGTCGGTGGGCATCAGGTCGAACGCGCCGCGGACGTCCTGCAGCGGGCTGGCCACGACGTTGAGGTCGCTGGTGGTGACACCGGCGTCGTGGCGTTCGAGTTCGAGACCGAGGCGTTCGAGCATGGCCGCACGGGCGACCGTCTCCCGCTCGTCGGCCGGCTCGGTCTCCTCCAGTTCGCGGACGGCCGCGCGGGCCAGGTCGGCGCGACGGGTGAAGCCGTCGGGGGAGTAGTCGGTGAGCTGGTCGTCGTACCCGGCGATGCCGGCGAACGTCGCGCCCACCGGGTCGGCCGCGGCGTAGTCGTCGACGTACCTGTCAGCGATCTCGTCAGTGCGCCCCATGAGGCGAGAGCTTAGGGGACGCTCCATGTCGTACACGCAGGATTTGTACGGCGTTCTGCGGTTCGGCGTTCGGCGAAGCGTTAGTGGGGGAGGGCGCTGGCCCGCCAGGCGCCGGGGCCGGGCCGGGCCGGCTGCTGGGAGGTCCGGCGCCAGTACGCCGCCCACCCGGACTTCGCGCCGCGCCGGCCCCGCCGGCGGTCGTCTGCGGCCGCTGCGGCCGCCGCCCGCTGCTTGGCCGTCACCACCGCCACCAGGGCCGCGAACTCCGCGGGGGTGGGGTTGCCTTTCACCACTCGCAGCACCGGCTCCGGCATGCCCGAGGAGTCGATCGAAGCCGCGCCGGCGTCCGGCGTACCGCCCGATTCACCAGTCATCGCGTGCTCCTCCTCCGCCTGCCCGTCGGAAATACCGTTGCCGGGTTGTCAACCACGCCTTTACAGCGGAATGTTGCCGTGCTTGCGCGGCGGCATGGTCTCCCGCTTGTTCCGCAGCAGGCGCAGCGCGCGGATGATCTCCACCCGGGTCTCGTGCGGGAAGATCACCGCGTCAACGTAGCCTCGCTCGGCCGCGACGTAGGGGTTGGCGAGGGTGTCCTCGTACTCCTGCACGAACTTCGCCCGCTGGGCGTCGGGGTCCTCCGCCTTGGCCAGCTCCTTGCGGTAGAGGATCTCCACCGCGCCCTGCGCACCCATCACCGCGATCTGCGCCGTCGGCCAGGCGAGGTTGACGTCCGCGCCGAGGTGCTTGGACCCCATCACGTCGTACGCGCCGCCGTAGGCCTTGCGGGTGATGACGGTGACCAGCGGCACGGTCGCCTCGGCGTAGGCGTAGATCAGCTTCGCGCCCCGGCGGATGATGCCGTTCCACTCCTGGTCGGTGCCCGGCAGGAAGCCGGGTACGTCGACGAAGGTGAGGATCGGGACGTTGAAGGAGTCGCACGTGCGCACGAACCGCGCCGCCTTCTCCGACGCGTCGATGTCCAGGCAGCCGGCGAACTGCAGCGGCTGGTTGCCCACCACGCCGACGCTGCGCCCGTCGACGCGGCCGAAGCCGCAGACGACGTTGGGAGCGAACATCGGGTGCAGCTCCAGGAACTCGCCGTCGTCGAGGACGTGCTCGATCACCGTGTGCATGTCGTAGGGCTGGTTGGCCGAGTCGGGGATCAGCGTGTCCAGCTCGCGGTCGGCGTCGGTCACCTCGACGGCCGGCTCCTCGTCGTAGACGGGCGGTTCCTCGAGGTTGTTCTGCGGGAGGTACGACAACAGCGCCTTGACCCAGTCGGCGGCGTCGCGTTCGTCGGTGGCGAGGTAGTGGGCGTTGCCGCTCTTGGTGTTGTGGGCGAGCGCACCGCCCAGATCCTCGAACGACACGTCCTCACCGGTGACGGTCTTGATCACGCCGGGCCCGGTGATGAACATGTGCGAGGTCTGGTCGACCATCACCGTCACGTCGGTGAGCGCGGGGGAGTAGACGTGCCCGCCCGCGCAGGTGCCCATGATCATCGAGATCTGCGGGATCACCCCGGACGCGAGCGTGTTGCGGCGGAAGATCTCGCCGTACAGGCCGAGGGAGACCACGCCCTCCTGGATCCGGGCGCCGCTGCCCTCGTTGATCCCGATGATCGGGCACCCGGTCTTGAGGGCGAGGTCCATCACCTTGACGATCTTCTCGCCGTACACCTCGCCGAGGCTGCCGCCGAAGACGGTGAAGTCCTGGCTGAACACGCACACCTGGCGGCCGGCGATCGTGCCGAACCCGCTCACCACGCCGTCGCCGTAGGGGCGGTTGCCGTCCAGGCCGAAGTTGGTGGACCGGTGCCGCGCGAACTCGTCGAGCTCGACGAAGGAGCCCTCGTCGAGCAGCAGCTCGATGCGCTCCCGGGCGGTGAGCTTGCCGCGCGCGTGCTGGCGTTCGATCGCCCGCGCCGAGCCCGCGTGCACGGCCTGGTCGAGCCGGCGTTCGAGGTCGGCGAGCTTGCCCGCGGTCGAGTGGATGTCGATCGCGCCGTCGCGGTCGGCGCCTGCCGGGTTGCTGTCCCCGGTGCCCTGCTCGCGGGCGCTGTCCGGCTGCCCGGCTGCCATCGAACCTCCCCAACCCAGCTCTTTCGGTGCGGCCGAGACTCTACTCCGCCGGTCCCGCATGGCCGATGATCCGGCTCGCGGCGGAGTCCCCGGACAGGCCGACACCTACCCTCGGATACCGTCCGGATGCGGAACGACAACCGCCAGGTCCGCCCAAACCCGCCGCCTCTACCGGCCGTTCCGCGGTCGTACCGGCGCGCCGAGGGGCTCACACCCGGGCGGACTACGCTTGCCAATATGCCCACGTCCCAGGCTTCCCGTGTCCATGCTCGTTTCGAGATGCCGGCTCCGCTGCGCGCCGACGTCCGCCTGCTGGGGGAACTACTCGGCACCGTGCTCAAGGAGTACGGCGGCCAGGACCTCCTGGACGACGTGGAGAAGCTCCGTGAGCTGACCATCGCCGTCCACGACGACGACCACGAGCGCGCCGACCAGGCCGCGGCCGCCTGCGAGGAACTGGTCTCCTCCTGGGACATCGAGCGGGCCGACAATGTCGCCCGGGCGTTCACCTGCTACTTCCACCTCACCAACCTCGCCGAGGAGTTCCAGCGGGTCCGCGCACTGCGTGAGTACGACACCGGCGAGGCGCCGGTTCGCGACTCGGTCGCCGCCGCGGTCGCCGAGGTGACCGCGCAGTACGGCGAGGAGCAGGCACTGGATCTGCTGTCCGGGCTGGAGTTCCGCCCGGTCCTCACCGCGCACCCCACCGAGGCCCGCCGGCGTGCGGTGTCCTCGACGATCCGGCGCATCTCCACCCTGCTCGCCCAGCGCGACGACAGCCGGCTCGGCGCGGGCGAGCTGGCCGAGAACGAACGCCGCCTGCTGGAGGAGATCGACGTCCTCTGGCGCACGTCCCAGATCCGGGTGACCAAGCCCGGCCCGCTGGACGAGGTGCGCACGGCGATGACGGTGTTCGACGACACGCTGTTCCAGGTCCTGCCCCAGGTCTACCGCCAGCTCGACGACCAGATCGCGGGCGCCAAGGCGGGTACGCAGCCGCCGCGGGTTCCGGCGTTCGTCCGGCTGGGTTCGTGGATCGGCGGTGACCGGGACGGCAACCCGTTCGTCACCGCGGCGTTCACCCAGAAGGCTATGGCCATCCAGGCAGACCACGTCCTTCGCGCCCTCGAACGCGTCTGCGAGCGGCTCGGCCGCGCGCTGACCGCCGACGCCGAGACCACCCCGCCGGCCGCGGGCGTGCGCCGTATCCTGGCCGACGCCCGCGCGGCCTTCCCCGACCTGGCCGAGGAGGTCGCCACCCGGTCGCCCGGTGAGCCGCACCGGCAGGTGCTGTTGCTGGCCGCGCGCAAGCTCGCCGCCACCCGGCAGCGCGACGCCGACTTCGCCTACGCGAACGCCGGTGAGCTGCTCCGGGAACTGCGTACCGTCCAGTCCTCCCTCGACGCGGCCGGCGCGCCGCGGCAGGCCTACGGCGAGCTGCAGCACCTGATCTGGCAGGTGGAAACGTTCGGCTTCCACCTGGCCGAGCTGGAGGTACGCCAGCACTCCAAGGTGCACGCGCGCGCCCTCGCCGAGCTGCGCGCCGGTGACGAGCTGTCGCCGGAGACCGAGGAAGTGCTCGCGGTCTTCCGGGTGATGGCGCAGATCCAGCAGCGGTTCGGCCCGGACGCGTGCCGCCGTTACGTCGTGTCGTTCACCCAGTCCGTCGACGACCTCGCCGCGGTGCCGGAGCTCGCGCGGTACGCGCTGGACGGGCGGCCGCTCGCCCTGGACGTCGTACCCCTCTTCGAGACCGAGGACGACCTGCGCGCCTCGATCGGCATCCTCGACCAGGCACTGGAGCTGGAGCCGATCCAGCGCCGGCTGGCCGAGACCGACCGGCGTTTCGAGGTGATGCTCGGCTACTCCGACTCCGCCAAGGACGCCGGTCCGCTGTCGGCGACGCTCGCGTTGTACGAGGCGCAGGCCGCGCTGGCCGCGTGGGCCGACCGCAACTCGATCCGGCTCACCCTCTTCCACGGCCGCGGCGGCGCGCTCGGCCGCGGCGGCGGCCCGGCCAACCGCGCGGTGCTGGCGCAGGCACCGGGCTCGGTCAGCGGCCGGTTCAAGCTGACCGAACAGGGCGAGGTCATCTTCGCCCGCTACGGCGACCCGATCATCGCCCGCAGGCACATCGAGCAGGTCGCGGCGGCCACGTTGCTCGCCTCCACCCCCGCGGTGGAGAAGCGCACCGCCAACGCCGCGGAGAAGTTCGCCGGACTGGCCGCGACGATGGACGAGGCGGCCAGGGCCACCTACCACCGGCTGGTACGCAGCGACGGATTCGCCGAGTGGTTCGCCCGGGTCACGCCGGTGGAGGAGCTCGGCCAGCTGCCGATCGGTTCGCGGCCGGCCCGCCGCGGGCTCGCGCTGTCCTCGCTGGAGGACCTGCGGGCCATCCCGTGGGTGTTCGCGTGGACGCAGGCGCGGGTCAACCTCACCGGTTGGTACGGCGTGGGTGCCGGACTGGAGGCCGTCGGCGACCTGGACGCGCTGCGTGAGGCGTACGCGCAGTGGCCGTTGTTCGCGGTGACGCTGGACAACGTCGAGATGTCGCTGGCGAAGACCGACGCCCGGATCGCCCGCGGCTACCTCGAGCTCGGCGACCGGCCCGACCTCGCCGAGCAGGTGCTGGCCGAACACGCCCGTACGACCGAGTGGGTGCTGAAGGTCGCCGGACACGAACGCCTGCTGGAAAATCGCCGGGTGCTCGGCCGCGCGGTGGAGCTGCGCAACCCCTACGTGGATGCGTTGTCCTACCTGCAGTTGCGGGCGTTCCGGGCGCTGCGTACGCAGAAGCTGTCCGAGGGTGAGACCGAGCGGCTGCGCAGACTGGTGCTGCTGACCGTGAACGGCGTGGCGGCCGGCCTGCAGAACACCGGCTGATCGTGGGGGCCGGTTCCGCGGCCTGATTCGCAGGCTGAGGCCGGCTGCCTTCCCGGGGGGATCGCCCGGGGGACGCGGACCGGCAGGTTTCGGTCAGGGCGAGCGCTTGTTCGTCCGGCGGGTGCGTTGGTAGACATCAGACCTATCGACCGCGCGCTTCGTCGTCGCAGGAAGGCTGCGCCATGCCGGCACCGCAAGCATCAGTTGACAAGCTCCGGGCCCGCCGGTTCGGGCTCTTCGTGCACTGGGGTCTCTACGCCCTGCCCGCGCGGCACGAGTGGGTGAAGAAGCGCGAGAAGCTCACCGACGAGCAGTACCAGCCGTACTTCGACCACTTCGACCCTGACCTGTACGACCCACGGGTGTGGGCGAAGGCCGCCGCCGAGGCCGGCATGAAGTACACCGTCCTCACCACCAAGCACCACGAGGGCTTCTGCCTGTGGGACTCCGGCCTCACCGACTACAAGGCGACCAACACTCCCGCCGCCCGCGACCTGGTACGGCCGTTCGTGGACGCGTTCCGCGCCGAGGACCTGGGGGTCGGCTTCTACCACTCGCTGATCGACTGGCACCACCCCGAGTACCCGGTGGACACGTTGCACCCGCGGGTCGACGACGCCGACTTCCGCGCCTCGCAGGCGGGTAAGCGCGACATCGAGAAGTACCGCCGCTACCTGCACGGCCAGGTCGAGGAACTCCTCACCCGGTACGGCGACATCGACGTGATGTGGTTCGACTTCTCCTACCCCGGCATGTCGGCGTACGACCTGCCCGGCAAGGGCCGCGACGACTGGGACTCCGAGGCGCTGGTCAAGCTGGTGCGGGGGCTGCAGCCGGACATCCTGATCAACAACCGGCTCGACTACCCCGGCGACTTCACCACGCCCGAGCAGTTCCAGCCGGCCACCCCGCCCACCATCGACGGCCGCGAGGTCCCGTGGGAGGCGTGCCAGACGCTCAACGGCAGTTGGGGTTACGACCGGGACAACCTGGACTGGAAGTCGCCGGACCTGCTGGTGCGGATGCTGGTCGACTCGGTCTCCAAGGACGGCAACCTGCTGCTGAACGTCGGCCCCACCGGGCGCGGCGAGTTCGACGAGCGGGCCCTCGCCACGCTGACGGAGATCGGCCGCTGGACCCGCCTGCACGGCCGGTCCATCTACGGCGCGGGACCCTCGGAGTTCACCCCGCCGCAGGACGGCCGCTACACCCAACGCGGCGACCGCCTCTACCTGCACCTGTTCGGCTGGCCGTTCCGGCACGCGCACCTGCCCGGGCTCGCCGGCCGGATCAAGTACGCCCAGTTGCTGCACGACGCGTCGGAGGTGAAGTTCCGGGAGTACGCCCGGGAGGACACCGACAGCAACATCGGCGTGAAGGGCGTGCCGGACGGGACGGTGACGCTGGAGCTTCCGGTGCAGCGGCCGGACCAGCTCGTCCCTGTGGTCGAGATCTTCCTCAAGTAGTACGCCGCGGAGGACCCCGCGCCGTCGGGTCCTCGCAACCGGCATCGCCCGGCGGCCTAGGCTGGCGGGATGTCGTCCCCGTACGTCGACCTGGACCGGCCGCCCCTCGCGGCGGCCGGTCTGCGGTCGACGCTGGTGCGTCCCGGCCGGCTGGTCGCCGACCTGAGGGTGGTCGCCGAGACCGGGTCCACCAACGCCGACGTCCGGGCGCTCGCCGTCGTCGGCGCGCCCGAGGGCACGCTGGTCACCACCGACTACCAGAGCGCGGGCCGCGGCCGGCTCCTGCGCGAATGGACCTCTCCGCCCCGGTCCGGGCTGATGTTCTCGCTGCTGCTGCGCCCGGTCGAGGTCCCCGCCCAGCACTGGCCGTGGCTGCCGCTGCTCACCGGGTGCGCCGTGGTCGAGGCGGTGGAGTCGGTGGCCGGCGTACGGCTCCGGCTGAAGTGGCCCAACGACGTACTCCTGGACGACCGCAAGCTGTGCGGCATCCTGCTCGAGCGCGTGGAGACCCCCACCGGATCGGCCGCCGTGGTCGGCGTCGGGCTGAACGTCACCACGACCGCCGCCGAGCTTCCCGGCACCCACGCCACCTCGCTGCGGCTTGCCGGCGCCACCACCACCGACCGCGCCACCCTCCTGGTCGCGGTGGTCCGGACGCTGGAGGCGCTGTACGCGGCGTGGCGGACCGGTGCCGACGATCCGCGCGACCTGTCCCACGATCTGCATGGCGGGCTGCGGGCCGCCTACCGCGCCCGGTGTGCGACCGTGGGCCGGGACGTGCGGGTCCAGCTGGCGCCCGACCGCTGGCTCGAGGGGCGGGCGATGGACGTGGACGAGGGCGGCCGGCTCGTGGTGCGTACCACCGACGGTGACCACGCGCTCGGTGCCGGTGACGTGGTGCACGTGCGCTGACCGGTATCGGTCGGGCATGATCGGAGGTCAGGACCCATTCGGTCGGATCCAGCGGGTTCGGCCGAGTTCGTGAGCCCGGCCGATCGAGCGCCCCGGAAACACCTCCGGTTCGCCCGGTGAGCCGGTGAGTGAGGAGCGTTGATGGGCATCCCGTCGAAGATGCTGGGCGACGGCGAGCAGGTCTACCTCAGCATGCGTACGCACTGGAAGATCATGATCGGGCCGGTCGTGTTGTTCTTCCTCACCCTCGGCGCGGCCCTGGTGCTGATCTCACTGGTGCCCGGCGGTGCCTACCAGCCGTTCGTCCAGATGTTCATCGTCGCCGCGGCCGTGGTGGGCGTACTCGTCTACGCCGTCTGGCCGGCCCTCACCTGGTTGTCCTCCACCTACGCGGTCACCGACCGGCGGCTGATCACCCGTACCGGCGTCATCACCCGCACCGGCCGCGACATCCCGCTCACCCGCATCAACGACGTGGCCAGCGAACGCGGCCTCACCGACCGGATCCTCGGCTGCGGCACCCTCGTCGTCTGGTCGGCGGGGGAGCAGGGCCGGGTCACCCTGCCCGACGTGCCGCACGTGGAGACGGTCCAGCGCACGTTGTCCGAACTCGTCTTCGCCCGCGAGGACGACGATGACGAGACGCCGACCCGCCGGCAGCGCACGCGCTCGGACGGTCCCCGGACCCGCCGCGACTACGAGCGGCCGTACTGACCGACCACCGCGCGGAGGAGCGGGGGGATTCTTCCGCGGAAGAATTCCGCGCTCGCCCCCTAGGCTTGCCGGCATGTCCTCGACGTCCAAGGGTGTCCAGGTCCGCCGGGTCGACGACGCGGGCCACGTGGCCGAGCTGTCCCTCGATCGTCCCGAGGCGCTGAACGCGGTGTCCACCGCCCAGGCCGAGGCGATCATCCGGGCCGCCACGTCGCTCGCGGCCGACCGGCGGGTCCGCGCGGTCGTACTCTCCAGCGCCTGTGAGAAGGCGTTCTGCGTGGGGGCCGACCTCAAGGAGCGCAACGACTTCGACGACCAGGACCTGTGGCGGCAGCGGCCGGTGATCCGGCGGCTGTTCGGGAGCATCCTGGACCTGCCGATGCCGGTGATCGCCGCGGTGCACCGTTACGCCCTCGGCGGCGGGTTCGAGCTGGCCCTGTCCTGCGACCTCATCGTCGCCGACGAGACCGCGGTGTTCGGGTTGCCGGAGGTCTCGGTCGGCCTGGTCCCCGGCGGCGGGGGCACACAACTGCTGGCCCGCCGGGTCGGCTGGTCGCGGGCGGCCGACCTGATTCTCACCGGCCGCCGGATCGAGGCCGCCGACGCGGACCGGCTCGGCGTGGTGGACCGGCTGGTGGCCGCGGGACGAGCCCGGCAGACGGCGCTGGACGTCGCCACCCAGATCGCCGCGAACTCACCAGTCGGCGTACGGCAGGCGAAGCAGGCACTGCGCCTCGGTGCCGACGCCGCACTCGCCGCCGGGCTGGCGATCGAGGACGCCGCCTGGCGGGCCACCGCGTTCTCCCCGGACCGGAAGGAGGGCATCGCGGCGTTCAACGAGAAGCGTCCGCCGGTCTGGCCCGGGGAATGAGAGGGTCACCGGGGGAATGGGGAATGGAATGAAGGTCTATCGGGGCTGGGCCACGTGGGCGGAGGCCTCCCGCGTTCTGTCGCGCTACCTGCCGACCGGCACCACACCGCACCTTCGGCGAGCCGTCCGGTTCGCCGACCACTGGGGCGGTCGTCCCACCCGCTACGAGGTGGCCGACCTGCTGGTCCGGGAGTTCAATGTCACCGAACTCGGCCTGCTCACGGCCGGTCTTCTGCACCACCTGGTGGAGGACTATCCCTGCACGATGGAGCACGTCGAGGAACGCTTCGGCAGCCGCGTCGCCGGACTGGTGGATTCCCCGATGGTGCGGCTGGCCGGGAGGTACGCCCTGGTGCAGCGGCTGCACATCTACCCGACGGTGGAGTCGCAGCGGGAGATCTACCACGAGACCTGTGAGCGGTTCATCCCGCTGGCGGTGGCCACCGAGCCGGTCTTCGACGAGTTGTTCTCCTCCTGGCAGCACGCGTACGCCTACCTCCGGCAGCCGGTGAACCACCTCGGCGCGGCACAGCAGTTGGTCGAGGTCGTGCACCACGACCGGTTCGACCCCTCCGGCCGGCCCGCGGTGGAGCACCCCCGCGCAGTGGCCCGGCTCACCCGCGACGGCGGCGGCACCCCCGAACAACAGTTGGCCGCGCTCCTCCACGACTGCGTGGAGGACACCGAGCTCAGCCTGGCCCAGCTGGTCGACCTGGGTGTCCCGGCCGACGTGGTGGACATGGTGGACGCGCTCACCCGTCGGTCGGGGGAGTCGTACGAGGACCACCTCGACCGGCTGGTGGAGACACCGCCCGCCATTCTGGTCAAGCGCGCCGACATCCGGCACAACCTCAGCCCCGCGCGGCTGGCCCGCCTCGACGACGCGGCCCAGGAGGCGCTGCGCCGGCGCTATGCGTACGCGCTCGTCCTGCTGGACCGCGCGAGCGGACCCGGCCCCACATGGGAGCCCGGCCCGGAACACAGACCGGACGACAGCCCCGCGAACAGCGCGGACAACAGCCCCGCGAACGTGGGGGACGGCCCGGGCGCGGGTGAGGACGCCGGCCTACGGGCGGGGCCCCCGGGCGTTCCCCGGCAGACCCGCGGCGAGGCGAACCCGGGCCACGCAGACGCCGGCGGCGGCGCCGACTCCGACGAGGGGGCCTGGGTCGTGCCCTGGTCCGCCCCGGAGGCCTGAATCAGCACGGCGCAAGGCGTCGCGGCGTGAGGCGTCGCGGCCGCCCAGGTCAGGCCCTGGCTCCCGTGCGCCACACTGGTGGGGGAGGTGGCCACGATGCAGGTGCCCAGCCGGGTCTGGTTGCGCGAGGTCGGTCCGCGCGACGGGCTGCAGAACGAACCGCCCGTACCCACCGCGGGAAAGATCGAGCTCCTGGACGCGCTGTCGAAGACCGGCCTGAGCCGGATCGAGGCGGTCAGCTTCGTTCACCCGAAGGCGATTCCGCAGATGGGTGACGCGGCGGAGGTGTGGGCGGCCGCGGCGAAGAACCCGCACCTCACCTACTCGGCGCTGGTGCCCAACCTGGTCGGTGCGCGGCGGGCGGTCGAGGCCGGCTTCACCGAGCTGGAGGTGGTGGTCTCCGCCTCCGACACGCACAACCGCGCCAACCTCAACCGCACCACCGCGGAGTCCCTCGCCGAGCTCGAACCGCTGGTCGAGTACGCCCACGGCCGGGGGGCCCGTTGCCAGGTCATCGTCGCGACATCGTGGGGCTGTCCGTACGAAGGGGACATCCCGGTCGAGCAGACCGTCGGCGTGGCCCGGGCGGCGCTCGCCGCGGGAGCGGACTCCCTGGCGTACGGCGACACCACCGGCATGGCCACGCCCACCCGGGTGGAGGATCTCGTGGGCCGCACCCGGGAGGCGTTCCCGGACACGTCGCTCGCCCTGCACTTCCACAACACCAGGGGCACCGGGCTGGCCAACCTGCTGGCCGCGCTGCGGCTCGGTGTGACCGACTTCGACGCCAGCGTCGGCGGGCTTGGCGGCTGCCCGTACGCACCCGGGGCGAGCGGCAACATCGCCACCGAGGAGGTCGTGCACATGCTCGAGGACATGGGTGTGGAGACCGGCGTCGACCTCGACCTGCTGCTCGACGTGGCGGCGACCGCGGAGCGGCTGGTCGGACACACGGTGCCCTCGCAGGTGCTGCGGGCCGGGCCACGCAGCCGTACCGTCCCCTCCCCGGCGAACCTCCGGCCCGGGCAGTAGAGCGAGTCGGGCGGGAGTACGCCGGGAGCAGTGCGGACCGGTGCTCTCAGTACCCCTGGTAGTGCGAATCCTCGGTGCTGGTCGGTGTCGGCGTCTGCGAGGGCACCGTGCCGAGGGTGGTGACCACCCACCAGGTGTACTTGCGGCCGTCGAAGTCGACCTTCGACCCGTTGCCGCCGACCGACCCGTCCACCCGGTCCCCGCCATAGCGGTACAGCGGCCTGCCGTCCAGCGTGAGCTGGAGGGTCCGGTCGGGGCGGCGGACCACGCCGAAGGTGCCGTTCACCCCGGCCACCTTCTCCGGGATGGTCATCCCGGCGGGGACGAGCACCGGCGGCCAGGCACGCGCGCAGGCACCGACGCACCTGATCCTGGTGGCGGTGTCCAGGGAGTTGCGGTAGAGCGGGTGGCGACCGGGTCCGACCACCACATCGCTCATCCCGGAGGCGCCGACTCCGTCGGCCTCCATCGTGCCGATCATGGGCGACGGCGTCGCGGTCGGCGAGGGGGACCTGTCCGACGACGGCGACGGTCCCGAGCACCCGCCGGCCAGTGCCGAGGCGGTCACGGTCACGATCGCTGCCGCCGTCGTCGCGGCGGCCCTGCTCCAGGCCGGCGCGGACCCGGAGCGGCCACGCGCGGTGAGAGGCGTCGACCTCATCACGCAGACCCCCTGCCACCCGGGCGCTCCGTAGGCGGGGCCCGCCAGGTCGCGCCGGTGACGACCTACCCAGGCGTCCCGGCGTGCTAACCAGGGCCCACGGCAGGTCTGGAGGGACCGTCCCGAACGGCCGGAGCCTCGGCAGGATTCCTCCGCGGACGGTCACTGCGACTCCTCCGATTCCGGTGCCCAGCCGATCTTCGCGCAGGACGGTGGGGCACACCGGACATCCCTCCCGGCTCGTAACTTCCCACCTGAAATGCCACCGAACGCCCGGTAAGAACGCCGCCGAGGCCGCCCCCGGAGCATGCCCCGGAGCATCGCCTGCAGCACCCAGCCCCGGCCGGGCGAGATCCCCGGGCGGGTGAGCGGCGGCCCGCCATGGTCGCGGTCGTACGATCGGCCCCATGACACCAAGCGCGTCTGTGGTGGGGGAGCAGAGTGGGCGGCGCACGCTCGAGCGACCGCCGGGTGAGCCCGGCGCCGAGGGCGAGCGCATCGGCGTGAGCGGCGCCCAGGTGAACGACAATCCTGGCCGGCACGGACACCAGATCCTGCTGGCCGAGGACGATCCGGCGATCTCCGACCCGCTGGCCCGGGCACTGCGCCGGGAAGGCTACGACGTGAAGGTCACCGCGGCGGGCGAGCCGGCGCTGGCCATCCTGTCCGGCGGCCCGTTCGACCTGGTGGTCCTCGACCTCGGCCTGCCCGACGTCGACGGCCTGGAGGTCTGCCGGCGGCTGCGGGTCGACGGCAACCGCGTCCCCGTTCTCGTGCTCACCGCACGTGCCGACGAGGTGGACACGGTGGTCGGCCTGGACGCCGGCGCCGACGACTACGTGACCAAGCCGTTCCGGCTGGCCGAGCTGCTGGCCCGGGTGCGCGCGCTGCTGCGGCGGGGCAAGCCGGAGGGCTGGTCGGACGGGCCCACGGAGGAGGGCGTCGGCGTACGCATCGACGCCGAGTCCCGGCGGGCCTGGCTCGCGGGTGAGGAACTCCACCTGACCGCGAAGGAGTTCGACCTGCTGCGCGTCCTGGTCCGGGAGACCGGCCGGGTGGTGACCCGTGACCAGCTGATGCGCGAGGTCTGGGAGACCACCTGGTGGTCGTCGACCAAGACGCTGGACATGCACATCTCCTGGCTGCGCAGGAAGCTGGGCGACGACGCCTCGGACCCGAAGTTCATCACCACCGTGCGCGGAGTCGGCTTCCGCTTCGAGCGCGGCTGAGCGGCCGAGCGGCCGGGTAGGCAGGGTCGGATGCGTCGCCGGTTGGTCGTCACCACGGTGGTCATCGCTGTGGTGACGGCGACGTTGTTCGCGTTGCCGATCGCCGCGTTCAGGGGGCACTACTTCGGCGCCGGCTGGACCGAACGCCTCACCCTGGTCGCCTTCGGGGCGATCGCGGTGCTGGTCGCGATCGCCATCGGGGTCTGGCAGGCACGGGGGATCTCCCGGTCGCTGGAGGAGCTCGCGGACGCCGCCGAACGCCTGGGCTCGGGCGACCCGCGTCCGCACCGCCGCCGGTACGGCCTGCCCGAGCTCGACCGGGTTGCGGGCGCGCTGGAGAAGAGCGCCATCCGGATCACCGACCTGCTGGCCGCCGAACGCCAGCTGTCCCAGGACGCCTCCCACCAGCTGCGCTCGCCGCTGACCGCGCTGTCGATGCGGCTGGAGGAGATCCTCGCCACCAAGGACCCCGAGGTGGTACGCGAGGAGGCCGGCATCGCGCTCGGCCAGGTCGAACGCCTGTCGCACGTGGTGGACCGGCTGCTGTCGCAGAGCCGGGACACCCACGTCGCACAGCGGACCCTGGTCGACGTGGACCATGTCGTACGCCAGCAGGTGGCGGAGTGGCGGCCGGCATTCGACCGGGTGGGCCGGCGGATCGACGTGACCGGTGTGCCCGGCCTGTCGGTGAACGCGACCCCCGGGACGCTGGGGCACGTGCTGGCGACGTTGCTGGAGAACGCCCTGCACCACGGCGGCGGCACGGTGGTGGTCCGCCGTCGCACCACCGGTCCGCCGCCCAGCGGCTCGGTGGTGGTGGAGGTGTCCGACGCCGGTCCGGGCGTACCCGCGCAGCTCGGACAGCGGGTCTTCGAGCGGGCGGTCAGCGGCCGCAGCGGCACCGGGCTGGGTCTCGCCCTGGCCCGCGACCTGGCCGAGGCCGGCGGCGGCCGGCTGGAGATGATCTCCCGCAGCCCCGCGGTGTTCGCGGTCTTCCTGCCGCGCGGTGGCGTCGGCCAGAGCGGCAGGGAAGCCGGCAGGGAAGCCGGCAGGCAGACGGGTGACCAGACCGTGAACCAGGCCGACGCTCAGACCGGCGAGGACAGCCGCGGGTCCGGCTCGCCGTCGGCGTTCACCGTGACCGGCGCGCGGAAGACGAAGCGACGGTAGGACCAGAACCTCATCAGCGTGCCCAGGCCGATCCCCACCAGGTTGGCGACCAGGTTGGACAGCGGGTCGTGCAGGCCGAGCACGTAGTTGGCGACTCCGAGGATCGCCAGGTTGACCACGAGCGCGGCGAAGTTCAGCAGGAAGAACAGCGCGTACTCATGGTGCAGGGCCCGGCGCGGACGGTCCTTCCAGGTCCAGTGCCGGTTGCCGAAGTACGCCACCAACGTGGCGAGGACCACCGAAATCGTCCGCGCGGTCAGCGGCTTGTGCTCCAGCGGGCCGTGGTGGTCCAGGCCGTAGCGCAGCAGGTTGAACCCGCCCAGGTCGACGACGAACGCGACCGCGCCGACCGTGCCGAACTTCGCCAGCTCCTCGGCGAGCCGGCGAACCCGGGACTGGAGCGCGTCGAGCGGTTTCACCCGGGGGAGGTTACCGGCAACCCCACCGCCCGCCCGGTCCGGGCACGCCCGGCGCCGCCCGGTAGCCTCGCGGACGTGTCCAACCTCGTGGGTGTCCCGACCGTAGGGATGATCGGCGGCGGCCAGCTGGCCCGGATGACGCACCAGGCCGGGATCGCGCTGGGGGTGACGTTCCGGGTGCTCGCCGAGGGCCCGGAGGTGTCCGCCGCCCAGGTTGCCCGGCACGTCACGGTCGGCGACTATCGCGACCTGCGTACCCTTCGCGACTTCGTGGCCGGCTGTGACGCGGTGACCTTCGACCACGAGCACGTACCCACCGATCACCTGCACCAGCTGGTGGACGCCGGCGTGGCCGTACGCCCCGGACCGCACGCGCTGTTGTACGCGCAGGACAAGGGCGCGATGCGCGAACGCCTGACCGCGCTCGGCGTGCCCTGCCCCCGCCACGCCACCCCCAAGGGCCTGGCCGACCTGGAGTACGTCGCGGCCGAGCTCGGCGGCTGGCCGCTGGTGCTGAAGACGACCAGGGGCGGGTACGACGGCAAGGGTGTGTGGGTGGTCGAGGACGCGCGCGCCGCCGAGGAGACGGGTGTCTTCGACGCCGGCATCCCCGTCCTCGCCGAGGAACGCGTCGACTACGCCAGGGAGCTGTCCGCGCTCGTCGCACGGTCCCCGTCCGGGCAGGCGATCGCCTACCCCGTGGTCGAGTCGGTGCAGCGCGCCGGCATCTGCCACGAGGTGATCGCGCCCGCGCCGGGCCTGCCGGAGGAGCTCGCCGTGCACGCCCAGGGGATCGCGCTGCGGATCGCCGGCGAACTCGACGTGGTGGGTCTGCTCGCCGTGGAGCTGTTCGAGACCCGCGACGGCCGCATCCTCGTCAACGAGCTGGCCATGCGCCCGCACAACACCGGCCACTGGAGCATCGACGGCGCGGTCACCAGCCAGTTCGAGAACCACCTGCGTGCCGTCCTCGACCTGCCGCTGGGTTCACCGCAGGCCCGGGCCCCCTGGACGGTGATGGTCAACATCCTGGGCGGGGACTACCCCGACATGCACCGCGGCCTGCTGCACTGCCAGGCCCGCGACCCCGCGCTCCGGGTACATCTGTACGGCAAGGAGGTGCGCCCGGGCCGCAAGATCGGCCACGTGACCACCTTCGGCGACGATCTGGACGACGTACGCGCCCGTGCCCGGCACGCGGCCGCCTATCTCACGGGAGAGATCGATGAGTAAGGGAACGCCCGCGGAGGCCCCGCCCGCCGCGCCGGGCCCGGCGCAGGACGGGCCCGCGGTCGGAGTCGTGATGGGCTCGGACTCCGACTGGCCCACGATGGAGGCGGCCACCAAGGCGCTGGAGGAGTTCGGCGTCAGCTACGAGGTGGACGTCGTCTCCGCGCACCGGATGGCGCGGGAGATGATCGACTACGGCGAGCGGGCAGCCGACCGCGGCCTGCGGGTGCTGATCGCCGGCGCCGGCGGTGCCGCGCACCTGCCGGGGATGCTGGCCAGCGTGACGCCGCTGCCGGTGATCGGCGTCCCGGTCGCGTTGAAGCACCTGGACGGGCTGGATTCCCTGCTGTCGATCGTGCAGATGCCCGGCGGGGTGCCGGTGGCGACCGTCGCGGTGGGCAACGCCCGCAACGCCGGACTGCTCGCCGTCCGGATCCTGGCCGCCACTGACCCGGACCTGCTCGAGCAGATGAAGACGTTCCAGACCGATCTCGCCGACCAGGCGCGGGCCAAGGGTGCGGCACTGAAGTCCCGGCGCGGCCGGACCATCGGCTTCCGCTGACCGCCCGGGAGTGCCCACCCGGCACCGCTTCGGCCCCGCCCCGACACCGCGGAGGACCCATGTCGCTGAGCTCGCCGACCCCCGTGACGCTCGGCGAGGGCGTCCGTACCGACGGACCGTCCGAGGGGCTGCGGGTCCGCGGCCACACGCTGCACCACGAGGGCACCGGAGTGACCGAGGCCTGGGTGGAGGTCACCAACGGCGGCGACCGCGACGTCGTGGTCGACCGGCTGGACTCGCTGACGCTCGACCTGCCCGGCCCCCCCGATGGCCCGGACGCCCTCGATGGGGGTGACCGGCGTACGGGCGCTGACCTGCAGGCGTCCGGGTGGACCGTGTCGCTGCCCGAGGAGGGGTCGGCCGTGGTCGTCCTTCGCAGGGTCCGAAGCGAAGGGGGCGACGGCCGATGACGGCTCCGGTGGTCGAGGAGATCGACTTCTTCTACCTGTCGATGCCGCGGATCGAGGACATCGGCGACGGCAGCCAGGACATGCTGCTGGTCCGGGTGCGCGCCGGGGGACACACCGGCTGGGGTGAGTGCGAGGCGGCGCCGCTGCCCACCATCGCCGGCCTGATCTGCCCGATGTCGCACAGCGCGTGCAAGCCGGTGGCTGCGTCGGTGCTCGGGCAGCGGCTGGCGGACCCCGGCGACATCGTGCGGATCGGCCGGGACGTCCGCGCCAACAGCCTCGACCTGCTGCAGGCCGCGCACGTGCTGTCCGGCGTCGAGATCGCGTTGTGGGACCTGGTCGGTCGGCGGCTGGAGGTGCCCGTCCACACCCTGCTCGGTTACCCGCGTGCGTACCCGAAGACGGCGTACGCCTCGGCCCTGTTCGGCGACACTCCGGAGCAGACGGAGGCCAAGGCGGCGAAGGTGCGCGCGGACGGCTTCCGGGCGGCGAAGTTCGGCTGGGGACCCTACGGGCGTGGTGACGTGGCCGCGGATGCCGAGCAGGTACGCGCCGCCCGTGCCGGCCTCGGGCCCGGCCGGCACCTGCTGGTGGACGCCGGGACCGTGTGGGGCGAGGACGTCGAGGCCGCCGCCGCCCGGCTGCCCGCGCTGGAGGAGTGCGACGTCACCTGGCTGGAGGAGCCGTTCGAGACCGGTGCGCTCCGGTCGTACGCCGAACTCGCCCGGCGCTGCCGCGGCGTACGGCTGGCCGGCGGGGAGGGCGCGCACAACCCGCACCTCGCCCAGCACCTCGTCGACTACGGCGGGATCGGGTTCGTCCAGATCGACACCGGCCGGATCGGCGGCATCGGCCCCGCCCGCGAGGTCGCGGCGTACGCCGTCGAGGCCGGGGTGAGGTTCGTCAACCACACCTTCACCTCGCCGCTGGCGCTGTCGGCGTCACTGCAGCCGTACGCCGGGCTCGCCGACCACGTGCTGTGCGAGTTTCCGGTCGAGGCGTCGCCGCTGGCCCTGGCCGCGACGACGACGCCGATCGTCCCCGACGACGGCGGGCAGGTGCACCTGCCGGACGGTCCCGGGCTCGGCCTGGAGGTCAGCCCGGACGACCTGCGGCCCTACCTTCGCGACGTGGAGATCACCGTCGACGGCACGACTCTCTACCGAACCCCCGACCTCACCGCCTAGGACGGACCCGGACCCCTGAGCCCCGCGGACTCAGATCCGGATGTCGAGGTCGGGCTCGCCCAGGTCCTCCTGCTCGGTCACGAGGTAGGCGGCCGCCGTCGGCAGCTCCTCGTGGGCGACGCGGCGGCCGCGGAAGACCCACACCCGCGCTCCCGACCGCGCCTGGGCGGGGTAGGAACCGGGGTCGTCACCGAAGACCTCCAGCCGCTGACCGCCGATGAGGCTGTTCGGGTTGGCCAGCAGCCAGTCCTGCAGCAGGGCCCTGGCGGTCTCCTTCGGATCCCGGTCGGGGATCCTCGCGAGGTCACCGGTGTCGGTGATCCGCCACGCGTCGCCGGTGTGCAGGGCGACTTCGTACGAGTAGTCGTCGGCCACGGCTCACACCCACCCTCGAACCTTCGAGACCGCGACCCGGATCGGCACGCTGAACTCCTGCGCGAACGTCTCCTCGGTCATGCCCAGCGCCTCGATGCCCTGGGCGTACTTGCGGAAGTAGCGGGCCGCCTCCTCCTCGGTCGGCGGCTCCGCCGGTGTGCGGGCCTCGCCCGTCAGCACCACGACGTCGTTGCCCGTGCTGTCGCTGTCCAGGTGCAGGCCGACCCGAGGGTTGCGGGCGATGTGCCGCAGCTTCGGCTTGTCCGGCTGGCTGCGGATGAGGAGCTCACCTTCGGTCCACAGGAACCACACCAGGCTGGGCTGCGGCGTGCCGTCGGCGCTCACCGTGGTGAGCCAGATGAGCCGGTCGCGTTCGAGGCGCTCGGCGACGTGCGCGCCGAACGTCGTGGTGGTGTCGACCACCGTCATGAGGATCTCCCGTTCTTCCCGTCGCGACGGGAAAGCTCGACCGCCGCGCAGCGGTCCATCACCATGACCGTTCCGGTCGCGGTGGTGCGGTCGAAGGCGTCCTCGTCGAGGACGCCGAGCTGGAACCACACCGCCTTGGTGCCGATCGCGACCGCCTCGTCGGCGACGGCGCCGGCGAGCTCGGATCGTACGAACACGTCCACGCAGTCGACCGGGAACGGGATGTCGGAAAGCCTGGCATAGCCCTGCTCACCGTGCACCGTCTCCGCGCGCGGGTGCACCGGGACGATGCGCTTGCCGTGCTTCTGCAGGGTCTGGGCGACGCGGAAGGCCGCGCGTTCTGCGTTGGTGGACAGGCCGACCACGGCCCAGGTCTCACACTCGGCGAGGATCTCGTCGACGATCTGCGGATCGGTCCAGGGTTGCGTCACGCATCCGATCATGCCCGGTCGCGGCCGCTACGGCACGCGACCTGCCCGAACGAGGCCGACGGCGAACACCGGCCGCCGGAGGGTCCGACGGCCGGTGATCGGCGGACGAGCGCAGGTGGATGCGGGTGAACGCCGGTCAGGACCGGCCGAGACCGCGATAGGTCCACCCGGCGCGACGCCAGGTCGGGCGGTCCAGGCAGTTCTGCCCGTCGATCACGGTGGGCACGGCGACCGTCTTCGCCAGCACGGCCGGGTCGAGCTCGCGGAACTCCTGCCACGCGGTCAGGTGCAGGACGACGTGTGCGCCCTGGCAGGCGTCCATCACCGACTCGGCGTACCGCAGCGTCGGGAACGACCGGCGGGCGTTGTCCATCGCCTTCGGGTCGTAGACGCTCACCGCGGCACCGTGCAGGTGGATCCGGCCGGCCACGTTCAGGGCGGGGGAGTCGCGGATGTCGTCGGTGTTGGGCTTGAACGCCGCCCCGAGCACCGCGACCCGCTTGCCGATCCACTGGTTGCCCAGCACGTCGGCGGTCACGTCGACGACCTTCTGCCGGCGGCGCATGTTGATCGCGTCCACCTCGCGCAGGAAGGTCAGTGCCTCCTCCGCGCCGAGCTCGCCGGCCCGGGCCATGAAGGCGCGCAGGTCCTTGGGCAGGCAGCCGCCGCCGTAGCCGAGGCCGGCGTTGAGGAACTGCCGCCCGATGCGCTCGTCGTGGCCGAGGGCGTCAGCGAGCAGCGTCACGTCGGCGCCGGTGGTGTCGCACAGCTCGGCCAGGGCGTTGATGTAGGAGATCTTGGTGGCCAGGAAGGAGTTGGCACCCACCTTGGCCAGCTCCGCGGTGGCGTAGTCGCAGACGACGACCGGGGATCCCGCGTCGATGACCGGCGCGAACACCTCCCGCAGCAGCTTCTCCGCGTGCTCGGACCGGACGCCGAACACCAGGCGGTTGGGACGCAGGGTGTCCTCGACGGCCAGGCCCTCGCGGGTGAACTCCGGGCTCCAGGCCAGCTCGACGGGCACCGGCGGGGCCAGCTCGGCGATCCGGCCGGCCAGCCGGCCCGCGGTGCCCACGGGCACGGTGGACTTGCCGACGATCAGCGCTGGCCGGGTCAGCAGCGGGACCAGGCTCTCGATGGCGGAGTCGACGTAGGACATGTCCGCGGCGTACTCGCCGTCACGCTGTGGCGTGCCCACGCAGAGGAAGTGCACGTCGCCGAACTCCGCGGCCTCCGCGTAGGAGCTGGTGAACCGCAGCCGTCCGGACTCCACGTGCTTGCGCAGCAGCGGCTCCAGCTCCGGCTCGAAGAACGGCACCTGCCCCTCGTTGAGGGAGGCGACCTTCGCCGGCTCGAGGTCGACGCCGAGGACCTCGTAACCCAGCTCGGCCATGCAGGCGGCGTGGGTGGCGCCGAGGTAGCCGGTACCGAGAACGGTGATGCGGTAGGACACGAGTCGAGCCTCCAGCGTGCGGATGTCCCGGCGATGGTGGGTGCCGGGATGAGGGCCGGTCTTGCGGCCGGTGTTGGCCTGGTCCGGCGGTTGCCGTGCGTCGGCGACCATGGACCCGCGACCGGCAGGCTACCGTATCCTGCCGTACCGTCGGCTGCGGTTTGTAGCGAAGTCGTCGCACAGTGGTCCGACCCTGGGTTCGCCGACCCCGGTGGGCTTCTCGTCCCGCACCGGCGGGCGTATGTTACCTGGCAGTAGTGTCGCCGTCGGCCGGCCGGTGGACCGCGTCCGCCGCTGGCGCAGGAACGCGGTCGCCGACCGCCCCGGAGCCCGCCCGGGGAGGCCGCCCAGGTGACCGGCCTGAGGAGGTATCCGTGAACGACGTCCCGCTCTTCGCGCCCACCGACGAGCACGAGGCGGTCCGCGCCGCCTGCCGGGACCTCTGCCGCGACAAGGTGGCCCCGCACGCGGCCGCCGTCGACCGCGACGCCGCCTTCCCCCGGGCGTCCTACGACGCGCTGCGGGCCGCGGACTTCCACGCACCGCACATCCCGGAGATCTTCGGCGGCGTGGGCGCCGACGCGCTGGCCACCGCCATCGTGATCGAGGAGGTGGCCCGGGCCTGCGCGTCGAGCTCGCTGATCCCGGCGGTGAACAAGCTCGGGACGATGCCGTTGCTCCTCGCCGGCTCGCCGGAACTGAACAAGCGCTACCTCACCCCGGTCGCGGCCGGGGAGGCGATGTTCTCGTACTGCCTGTCCGAACCCGACGCCGGCAGCGACGCGGCGGCGATGCGCACCCGCGCGGTCCGCGACGGTGACGGCTGGCGGCTGAACGGCGTCAAGCGGTGGATCACCAACGCCGGCGTGTCCGACTATTACACCGTGTTCGCCAGCACCGACCCCGACCGCGGGGCTCGCGGCATCTCCGCGTTCGTGGTGGAGAAGACCGACCCGGGAGTGAGCTTCGGGGCACCGGAGAAGAAGCTCGGGATCAAGGGCTCGCCCACGTGTGAGGTCTACCTCGACGACGTACGCCTGCCCGCGAGCAGGCTCGTCGGCGTCGTGGGGGAGGGGTTCAAGCTGGCGCTGCGCACGCTGGACCACACCCGGGTGACCATCGCCGCGCAGGCGGTCGGGATCGCGCAGGGCGCGCTCGACTACGCGGTGTCGTACGTCAAGGAGCGCCGGCAGTTCGGGCAGGCGGTCGCGGACTTCCAGGGCGTGCAGTTCATGCTCGCCGACATGGCGACGAAGCTGGAGGCCGCCCGGCAGCTGACCTACGCCGCCGCCGCGCGCTCGGAGCGCACCGACCCGGACCTGACGTTCTTCGGCGCCGCCGCCAAGTGCTTCGCCTCCGACATGGCGATGGAGGTCACCACCGACGCGGTGCAGCTGCTCGGCGGCTACGGCTACGTGCAGGACTACCCCGTCGAGCGGATGATGCGCGACGCGAAGATCACCCAGATCTACGAGGGCACCAACCAGATCCAGCGGGTGGTGCTCGCCCGCCAGGTGCTGAAGTAGCCGGGCGGCCTCAGGTAGCACGCGCAGCCGGCGAAGACCCGGCACGCCGTCCGCGGCGCACTGATCTCCAGCAGCCGATCGGGCCGGAGGGATCGTCAGTCGAGGGCGCGGCGGCCCGACGACATCAGCCCTTCCGCCCAGACGACGTCCGGGCAGATCCAGCGGTCGGCGCACACAAGGCATCGCGCCTGCCGCAGCCGCGGAACCGGTAGCACGCGCCAGACCCACCGCACGGTGAGCCGGGACCGGTCGGGCCGGTGGTTGCGTTCGATCTCCCGGGCCAGGACCTCGACCCACTCAGCGCCGTACTCGCTGGCGAGAGTGACCGAACGGATGAGGGAACGCGGGGACAACTGAGGTGTCCGCGGGGCCATGGGACGTCCTCCACGAGCAGCTTGGGTGAGCCCGCACCGGGATTCCGGAGCGAGGTCCCGAGCATGTCGGCGGGGGAGCGGACCAGGCGAGGGTCCACGAGGGACATACGACGGACCAGCGGCGGACGGGAGGAGGACCGGCCGAAGATCTTCGGCGGCGGCGGTCAGTCGTGGGGGATCAGGCTGGGCGGAATCGGTCCGCCGTCGCGCAGCGCGTGGAAGAGGTTGAGCGCCCGCTGGCGGTCCCAGCGGACCGCGCTTCCGACTGGCGTGCTCACCGACGTGCTGGACACCGGCACGGTGAGGGTGGTGCCGCTGCCGGACGACAACGACCGCATCGCCAGCCCGAACCGCGCCATGTCGACGATGTTCGTGCCCTCGCCGACGGTCAGCGCGTCGCCGGCGGACAGCCCGACCCGGGTGTAGCGGACCGGGTTGACGATGGTGCCGGGGCTCGCGGTCTTCTTCACCACCGCGGACAGGAACTGCCGCTGACGCTCCACCCGGCCGAGGTCGCCCTTGGGGTCGAAGTAGCGGGCACGCACGTATCCCAGGGCGTTCGGGCCGTTGAGGTTCTGGCAGCCGGACGGCAGGTCGATGTGCGCCTTCTCGTCCTTGATCGCCTTCGGCAGGCACATGGTGACGCCGCCGAGCCCTTCGACCACGCCGACGAAGCCGCCGAACCCGATCTCGACGTAGTCGTCCATCCGCAGGCCAGTGGCGTTCTCCACCGTCTCGGTGAGAAGTTTGGGACCGCCGATGGAGAAGGCGGCGTTGATCTTGTTCCGGCCGTGCCCGGGGACCGGGACGTAGGAGTCGCGAGGCAGGGACACCAGCGTCGGCGAACCGGCGAGACTCGGCACGTGCAGGATCATGATCGTGTCCGTGCGCTGACCGGCCGCCCGCCCGGTGCCGAGGGCGTTGCGCTGCTCGGCGGTGAGGCCCTGCCGACTGTCGGAGCCGACCAGCAGGAAGTTGGTGCCCGAGCTGTTCGCGGGGCGCTCGCCGGCGGGTTCGTACGGCACCTTGGTGACCCGGCTCCAGGCGATGATGGGTACGCCGACCAGGATGACCAGCCAGGCGACAAGCAGGAGGAGCAGGATCCGCCGCAGCCGGATGCCCGACCGGCGGCGTGGTGGCCGTGGCTCAGGCAGCAGCCGCCCACCCGGACCCCTCGCCGGCGGAGCGGCGCGGCCGCCGCCACCGCGGGACCGCCCGGCCTGTTCCCGCGCGCCCGAACGGCCGCGGTCGTCCCGGGGGTCGGAGTACTCGTCCCGGTAGTCGTTGCCACGCCCGCCGTAGTCGTTGCCGTACTGGTCCCCGCGGTCGCCGGCGTATCCGGCGTGGTCGCCCCGGCCGCGGTCGGGCCCGGAACGGGTGGGCATCACCTGGGTCGACTCCGGCGGCGGCGCCTCGCCCCGGCGGGCTCGGGAGCGGTTCTCGCGCGCGGATCGCTCCCGGCCGGCTCCATCGTAGAGCCAGCCGTACTGTGCGGACTCCCGACCTTGGTCGTCGGGTTCACGCGGTCCTTGGGGGCGGCCGCCGTTCGGCATGGAGGCACCGTACCCGGTCGGCCTGGATCCGGCACATCCTGCTCAGTTGGCGTCCCGTCGGCGTGGCGGGGATGATCGCGCCACCCGATGTGTTGGTATGCCGCCATGACGGGGTGGGACCAGCGGCGTGGGCCGCGCTCGGGGGATGTCCGCGACCAGCGGCGCGGCGCACGGCCTCCCTCCTCCCGTACCCACCCGTCCTCCCGGACCCCCACGTCCTCGCGTCACCACGCGCCGTCACGCGGCGGCAACTCCGCCGGCGTTTCCGGTGGGCCCCGCCCCACCTCCGCCGGCCGGAACACCTCGCGGCCCTCCAAGCCCTCCGGACCGCCCGGGTCGCCGGGCGGCGGGTCGGGCGGCGGCCCGAACGACCCGCGAGGCGCCGAGAGCGGCCGGTGGCTCCGGCGGGCGATCTGCCTGCTGCTGATGACGCTGGTGGCCCCCGGATCGGCGCAGCTGGTGGCGGGCAACCGCGCCGTCGGGAAGTTCGCGCTAAGGGTGGCGGCGGCCGTACTCTCCGTCGCCGTGCTCCTGGCCCTGGTCGGGCTCGTCTCCCCGCGCCTGCTGATCTCCCTGATCTCCAACCCCGGTGTGCTCCGCTTCGGCCAGATCGCGCTGGTCGTCGTCGCCGTGGGCTGGCTGGCGCTGTTCGTGGACGCCTGGCGGCTCGGCCGCCCGCTCCGGATGCGGCAGAAGCAGCGGCTGACCTCGACGGTCACCATGGTGGCGGCGTCCGTGGTCGCGGTGACCCTGGTGCTCACCTCCGCCCACTACGTCGGAGTGGCCCGCGACTCCATCTCCCGCATCTTCGCCGGCACCACCACGACCGACCCGACCGCGGGGCGGTACAACCTGCTGCTGCTCGGTGCCGACGCCGGCAAGGACCGGGTGGGCCTGCGCCCGGACAGCATGACGCTGGTGTCCATCGACGAGCGGACCGGCCAGGCCGCGATGTTCAGCTTCCCCCGCAACCTCCAGCGGGTGCCGTTCCCGCCCGGCTCGGTGATGCACAGGCAGTTCCCCAACGGTTTCGACTGCGGGGACGAGTGCCTGCTGAACGCCATCTACACCTGGGCCACCGACCACAAGCAGCTGTTCCCCGGCGACCCCAACCCAGGGATCACCGCCACCGAGGACGCCATCCGGCAGATGACCGGGCTGAAGGTCAACTACTACGCCCTGATCGACATGGGCGGATTCACGCAGCTGGTCGACGCGGTGGGCGGCGTCCGCGTGAACGTCAAGGCGGACGTGCCCATCACCGGCCGGGACGGCACCGTACGCGGCATCATCAAGGCAGGCGACCAGCGGCTCGATGGCTACCACGCGTTGTGGTACTCCCGGTCACGGGCGACCACCAGCGACTACGACCGGATGGCCCGGCAGCGCTGCGTGATGGCCGCCATGCTGCACCAGCTCGACCCGCCCACGGTGCTGCTGAAGTTCCAGAAGATCGCCGAGGCGGGCCAGCAGATCGTCTCCACCGACATCCCGGCCAGTCAGCTGGACACCATGGTCGACCTCGCGCTGAAGGCGAAGCGGCAGAAGATCGTCTCGGTGCAGTTCGTGCCGCCGCTGATCAAGACCGCGCGCCCGGACTTCTCGGTGATCAGGAAGAACGTGGACGCCGCGATCGAGGCGTCCAAGGCGACGCCCAGCGCCGGTCCCACGGCGAAGTCCGCCGGGAAGGCCACGGCGAGCGGGGGCCGGGGATCGGGTTCGGGCGCGGGCGCCGCCTCGGGCAGCTCCGGGGCGTCCGGCGGATCGGGCAGCTCCGGCGGCGGGTCGGGCAGCGAGGACAAGCAGGCCGTGCACGAGCTCGGCGAGGTCTGCTCCGCCGGCTGAGCGACGCCCGGCGGTCGGGCCGGGGCCGGGTGCGGCGCGCCGCCCCGGGACGGTCGCGGTGCGCCGGGTCGGTAAGTTGGTCCCCCGCCGGTCCGCCGGGGGCTCCGGCCGGCCCGCTGCCGCACCGATCTTCACCGCCGTCGTTTCGAAAGGGCCGCCGTGACGGGAACACCCCAGCCCGGGCCTCCTGAACCCGCCGACACCGCCTGGCCGGGCGTCTCGGTGGTGATGCCGGTCCTGAACGAGGAGCGCCATCTGCGGACCGCCGTGGCGCAGGTCCTGTCCCAGGACTATCCCGGCCGGATGGAACTGGTGATCGCCATCGCCCCGTCTCGCGACCGCACCCAGCAGATCGCCGAGGAACTCGTTGCCGAGGACTCCCGCGTCCGGCTGGTGCAGAACCCGGCCGGGATCACACCGAGCGGGCTGAACGCCGCCATCAGGGTGGCGCGGTACGAGGTGGTCGTCCGCGTGGACGGGCACGGCATCCTGTCGCCGGGCTACATCCGGCGCGCGGTCGAGCTCCTCGCCGAGACCGGAGCCGACAACGTGGGTGGCGTGATGGCGGCCGAGGGCGAACCCGGCTTCGAGGAGGCCGCTGCCAAGGCGTACGTCAGCCCGATCGGGCTCGGCGGCGCCCGCTTCCACGTCGGCGGCGAGGCCGGACCGGCCGACTCCGTCTACCTGGGCGTCTTCCGCCGGGAGACCCTCGACCGGCTGGGCGGCTTCAACGACGTCTTCGCCCGGGCCCAGGACTGGGAGCTCAACCACCGGATCCGCCAGGCCGGCGGGACGGTGTGGTTCAGCCCGGACCTTCGGGTGACCTACCGGCCGAGATCGAACCTGCGCGCCCTGGTGCGGCAGTTCTACCTCACCGGCAAGTGGCGCCGCGCGATCGGGCGTACCCACCCCGGCACGTTCAACTACCGCTACCTCGCCCCGCCGCTGGCCGTCTTGGGCTGCGGGCTGGGGCTCGTGCTCGGCCTGGCCGGCCTGCTCGCGGGCGTGCCGTGGCTGCTGCTGGGCTTCGTGCTCCCCGCGGGCTACCTGCTCCTCGTGGTCGCCGCCTCGGCGGTCGAGGGGCGGGGGATGTCCCTGCGCGGGCGGGCGTGGCTGCCCGTCGTGGTGGCCACGATGCACATGACCTGGGGAGCGGGCTTCCTGGTCAGCCCGCGTTCGCTGGGCCGGCCGACGCCGGAGCCGGCGAAAACGGCCTGAGCCCGCCCGCGGCACATTTTCCGACGGGCTCCGTGGGTGACCTCCGGGTCAGCGGCTGGTGGCGGAACTGTAGGCCTTGACCACCGACTCCGCGTCGCCGTCCATCTTGATCTGGCCCTGGTCCAGCCAGATCACCCGGCTGCAGGTCTCGGTCACGACGTCCAGGCTGTGGCTGACCAGGAACACCGACCCGGCCTCGTCGCGCAGCTCGCGGATGCGTTCCTCGCTGCGCTTGCGGAACTCCGCGTCGCCGGTGGCCAGCGCCTCGTCGATCATCAGCACGTCGTGGCTCTTCACCGCCGCGATCGCGAACCGGAGCCGCTGCTGCATGCCGGAGGAGTACGTCTGCATGGGCAGGTCGATGAAGTCGCCGATGCCGGCGAACTCCACGATGTCGTCGTAGCGCTCCCTGGCCTGCTCGGGCGTCAGGCCCATGGCCAGGCAGCCGAGGATGACGTTGCGCTCCCCGCTCAGGCCGGTCATCAGGGCGGCGTTGACGCCGAGCAGGGTGGGCTGCCCGTCGGTGAAGACCGCGCCCTTGGTCGGCGGCAGCAGGCCCGCGATGGCGCGCAGCAGGGTGCTCTTGCCGGAGCCGTTGCGGCCGATCAGGCCGACGGACTCACCGCGGCGCACGGTGAACGTCACCCCGCGGATGGCCTTCACCTCCCGTAGCGCCGGGGAGTTCTGCCGCTTGAGGATCCGCTTGAACGCCGCCGGGGCGTTGCCCTTGCCCGCGGTCGCGCCGTAGACGCGGTAGGTGATGTGCAGGTCGTCCACGATCACGGTCGGCGCCGCCTCGCCCGAGGTGGCCTCGCCCGAGGTGGCCTCGCGGCGCACGGGCCGGCCGTGCGCGTCCGTCACTTCACCGGTCAGATGCTCAGCCACGGCCGTACTTCTCCTCAGCTCCCCAGAAGTACCAGAACCCGACCACGAACCCGACGATCGCCCAGGCGACCGCGAGCTGCCAGGCGTGGTGCGGTGCGTCGTGGCGTTCGATGAAGGCGTCCCGGACCAACTCGATGTAGACCGAGGCCGGGTTGGCCATCATGATCTCCCGCATCAGTGGGTTGTGCACCCGCTGTGGGATCAGGAAGAACACGCCGGAGAAGTAGAGCCAGACGCGGGTGATGAACGGCAGCAGCTGGCTGATGTCCGGGATCGTGGCACCGATCCGGGCCATCGCCAGGCTCAGCCCGATGTTGAACATCGTCTGCAGCGCCAGCGCCGGAACGACCAGCAGCCACGACCAGGTGATCGGCTCGCCGGTGGCCAGCACGATCAGGCACAGCACGATCATCGACACCAGCATCTGCTGCAGCTCGACGATCGTGGAGGAGAACGGCAGCGTCGCCCGGGGGAAGTGCAGCGCCCGGATCATCGCGAGGTTCCCGGAGATCGCCCGGGCCCCGGAGGTGACCGAGCGGGTGCAGAACGACATCACGAAGACGCCGGTCACCAGGAACGCCGTGAAGTTGTCGATGTTGTGCTTGGTGTTGAACAGCACGCCGAAGATCAGGTAGTACACCGCGGCGTTCATCAGCGGCGTGAGGACCTGCCAGAGCTGCCCGAGCCGGGCTCCGGAGTACATCGTCACCGTGCGCGAGGTCGCGAACGCGGTGATGAAGTGCCGCCGCTGCCACAGTTGCCGGATGTAGTCACCCAGCGGCGGGCGGGCCGAGCTCGGCGCCAGGCCGTACTGCGCAGCGAGCTCCGACGGCGAGGCGGGGGTCGTGGTGGTGGTCACCGATGCCTCCCGGAATGCACCGAACGCATGCCGCCGAGCGTACGACACGGCTGGTGGCCGGCCGGGTTCTGCCAGATCGTCATACCAGTGGAGGCCTTCCCAGGCGGGTCATGCGCCACACGGTGCGCCACGCGATCGGTTTGCGGCGCCCACACGGCGTGCGGAGGCCTTCCAGCAAGCCGGACGACCAGGCGCTCAGCCCCGAGATGGTACGCGTCCGGGCCAGGGTCAGGACCACCCAGGTGACCAGATAGGCGGCAGCGACGGGTTTGGGCAGGTTGCGTTTGGCCAGCCAGACGCGGTTGCGGGCGTTCAGCCGGAAGTATGCCGAGTGGCGCGCCGGCGACGTCGCGGGGTGACAAAGCACACAGTCGGCGTCGTAACGGATCCGCCAGCCCGCGTCCAGCGCCCGCCAGGCGAGGTCGGTCTCCTCGTGGGCGTAGAAGAACGCCGCCGGGAACGTCCCCACGTCGTCGAAGACGGCCTGCCGGATCGCCGCGGCGCCGCCGAGGAACGTCGTGACCTCCGACGACTCGTTCGGGTCGCCCACGCGCACCCGCGGCACGTGCCGGCGCTGGCTCACCCCGGACTCGGGATCGACGATGCGGAACGACACGATCCCAAGCCGAGGGTCCTCGGCGAACAGGTCACGCAGCCGCTCGACCGTGGTCGGCCGGGGGAGCCACCCGTCGTCGTCGACGAACATCACGATGTCGGCACTCGCCGCGGCCAGCCCGGCGTTGCGGCCGCCCGGGATGCCGGCGTTGGCGGGCAACGTCACCACCCTGACGCCTTCCGGCACGTCCGGGGCGGGTACGCCGTTGGCGACGACCACGATCTCCACGGCTTCGCCGAGCTGGTCGGCGACGCTGCGGATCGCCCGCTCGAGCTCGACCGGCCGGTCGCCCATGGTGAGGAAGACGGCGGCCACCCGCAGTGGCGTACTCGCCGGCGGTGTCACGCTCACGCGAGCCGCCGGGACACCAGGATGCTCACCAGGTGCAGCACCACCTGGACGGCCGCGATCACCGCGACCGCCACGGTGAGCACGTGGGTGGCGAGGAGGTTGCCCAGTACGGCGTCGACGATCGCGGCCACCACGATGACCAGCGACAGCTCGATGGCCAGGATGAGCCGGTAGAACTTCAGCACGAGGGCCACCCGCCGGGCCTTGGCCAGCGCCGAGCCACGCGGCTCCACCGCGTCCTCGGTCACCGTCTCCTGGCCCCTCCGGGCGCGGGCGATGTCGACCAGGTCGGTCTCGGCCTTGATCAGAACGGCGCCCAGGGCGGCCACCAGGCCGAGCACGGCGTATCCGGTCGGATGCACCTGCGCGGCCCGGAAACCCAGCCCCACGAGGAGCGCCGCCTCGCACATGTAGTGGCCCACCCGGTCGAGGTAGACCCCGGTGGTGCTGGTACGCCCGGTGTAGCGGGCGACCTCGCCGTCACTGCAGTCGAGCAGGAGGTAGAGCTGGACCAGCACGGCGGCGAGGATCGCGCCCGGCAGGCCGGGGATCAGCAGCGCGAATCCGGCCGCGATGCCGGCCACGATCATCAGGCCGGTGAGCTGGTTGGGGGACAGGCCGGTGGCGAGGAACCCGCGGGTGGCGTACAGCGAGATCCGGCGCATGTAGAGCCGGCCCGCCCAGTGCTCGCCGCTGCGGCGTTCGAGCAGGCCCGGCGGATGCGCCTTGGCGCGCAGCTCGGCGATCGTCGGCAGGCTGGTCATGTACGTCCGCTCTCCTCACCTTCGCGGCTTTCGTGCAGGTGCCGGGCGAACTCCCGCACGGCGGCCGCCACCCCTGCTTGGTCGAGGTCGCGGTGTTCCAGGATGGTGAACCTACCTGGACGCGTCTGCGGCGCCCTGGCCACGATCGCGGCGAACTCCTCCCAGCTGAACCCGAGCCCGGCCGGGTCGACAGGAAGTCCGTGCCGCACCAGGCACCGGGTGATCAGGTCGCCCCGGGCCCGGCCGTCGGGATCGTCCCACAGCGTGGAGGCGAACGCCGCGCCGACGCCGACCTGCTCACCGTGCGCACCCGCGCGGTCCGGAAAGAGCAGGTCGATCGCGTGGGAGATCTCGTGGCAGGCGCCGCTGCAGGGCCTCGTCGACCCCGCGACCACCATCGCCACCCCGGACAGCACCAGGCCCTCGGCGAGCACGCGCAGGAAGTCGTCGTCGGTCAGCGTCCCCGGGTGGTGCAGCACCGCCTCGGCGGACGTACGGGCCAGTGCCACCGCCAGGCCGTCCAGCGGCTCGCCCTGCAGTTCGTGGGCGAGCTCCCAGTCGGCGATCGCGGACAGGTTGGAGGCCACCTCGCCGATGCCCGCCCGGACCGAGCGCGCCGGCGCCCGGCGTACGACGTCCAGGTCGACCACAACCGCCAGCGGCGCGGCGACGCCGTAGGAGCCGCGACCGGCGTCGTTGTCCAGGATGCTGACCGGCGAGCCGATGCCGTCGTGGGCGAGGTTGGTGGCCACCGCGACCATCGGCAGGCCGACCCGGGCAGCGGCGAACTTCGTGGCGTCCAGCACCTTGCCGCCGCCGATCCCGACGATCGCGTCGTATGACCCGCCGCGGACCTGGGAGGCGAGGTCGAGCGCGGCGTCGACGGTGCCGTCGGCGACGGAGAAGAAGTCGGCCTCGCTGAGGTAAGGGCGCACCTGGGCGGCCAGCGACTCACCCGAGCGCGGGCCGACGGCGATGGCCACCCGGCCCGCCGCGGAGATGCGCTGGTCGGCGAGCAGGTCGGCGAGGCCTGCGATGGCGCCCCGGCGTACGTCGACGACGACGGGCGTGGGGATCATCCGGGCGAGCAGGGGCACTACCGCTCCAGCCCGGGCTCGGTCGTGGCGGTCGTCGTGCCGGCGGCGTCCGTGCCGTCGGCGGTGGTCTCGGCGATGGCCGCCAGCACCCGGGCGGACCGGGCGAGGTCGGCGTGGTCGTCGATCTCGACCCAGGGCAGGTCGCCGATCGGCGCGACGTCGACCCGGAAGCCCGCGTCGACGGCTGCCTGGTAGCCGTCCTCGTAGTAGAGCGTCGGGTCCTTGCGCCAGGTCTGCTCGAGCGCGGCGGTGAGCGGCTCGGCCGCGCCCGGCGCGATCAGGCTGACCCCGATGTACTCACCGGTCGCCGTCGCCGGGTCGAGTTCCTTGGTGATCCGGGTGACGCCGCGGTCGGGCGACCAGACGACCTTCATCTCCTCCTCGGCCAGCGGCTTCACCGTGTCCAGGGCGAGCAGCAGGTCGGGGGTGGCGCCGCCGTCGCCCACCGCGGAGCCGGCCGCCGCGGCGAGCAGGGCGTGCTCCACCTGCACCGGGTGCACCGTGTCGCCGTTGGCCAGCAGGCAGCCCTGGGAGAAGAGGTGGCGCGCGCACCACAGCGAGTAGCAGTTGTTCCAGGTGGTGGCCCGGTCGTTGTGGATGAGGTCGAGCGTCACGCCGTGGGTGCGTTCGAGATGGTCCCGGCGCTCGTGCACGGCCTGCGCGGCGTAGCCGACCACCACCGCCACCTCTGTGACCCCGACGGCGGCGAAGTTGGCGAGGATCGTGTCCAGCGGCGTGAGCGGGTAGTCGGCCTCCGGCGGCTGCGCGCCCGCGAGCGGCACCAGGGCCTTGGGGAGGGTGTCGGTGTACGGGCGCAGTCGCCGGCCGGTGCCGGCGGCGAGGACCAGGCCGATCATCGGGCGGCTCCAGCGGTGGCTTCGGCGGCCGGGATCCCGGTCGCGTCACGGTCACGGATCTGCGCCGCCGTGGCGGTGACGCTCTCGGCCACGAACACCACCGCGAGCGCGATTGCGAGGACGGTCAGGCCCACGGCGAACACCGTCGCCCCGCCGAGGGCGAGCAGCGCGAGGACCAGCATCCGGCCGTCGTGCCCGCCGGTGACGACGGTGAGCCAGCGGCGGGGATGGGTGCCGTCCTCGCTCAGGCGGTAGATGGTGTCGTAGTGGTGGAACGCGCACGCCGCGACGTAGCCGAACGCCGCCGGCAGCGCGGCCGGGGCGAGCGCGGCGGCGAGAACGATCGCCAGGGAGTATTCCGCGGCGCGGAACGTGGGCGGCAGCACCCAGTCGGCCCAGCCGTTGAGCGGCTGCCGGCTGGCGAACCCCACGATCAGGACGTACCACAACGTGCCGATCAGCACCCAGTCCACGCCCACCGACGGGATCACCGCGAGGGAGAACACCAGCACCAGCAGGGCGACCAGCGCGGCCAGCGGCGCGGGCAGCGAGCGGCCGGGCAGGGAGGAGTGCACGACCCAGCCGACCGGCCCGACGTCGACCAGCGCGCCCAGGGACAGTCCGGCCGACTTCGACCACGGCCGGCGGACCCGCCGCAGGCTGCGCAGGAACCGGCCGAGGAAGGCGTACGCCGCGGCGACGACTCCCACCGCGAGCAGCACCACGAACACCACCTGCGGGTTGGTGAACGCCACCAGCAGACAGATCAGCGCCGACCGCTCGCCCTGGGGGAGCACGATTCCGCGGCGCAGCCAGACCTTCCACCGGCTTCCGCCGATGCGCGCCTGCACCTGGTCGGCGAGAGCCGGCGCGTCCTCGGCGGGTCCCGCGCTGACCTCCTCGTACGCCGCGTGCATCTGGTGCCGCACTGTCTGGAACGCCATCGCCGCCGCGGCCAGCCACCAGATGTGCGGGTCGCCGTCGCGGGCCGCACCGATCGCCAGCCCGGCGAAGAGGGCGTACTCCTTCACCCGGTCGAACGTGAGGTCCATCCGCGCGCCGAGCTTGCTGAAGGAGACCGTGTAGCGGGCGAGGTCGCCGTCGATGCAGTCCAGCGAGAAGGCCGCGTGGAACAGCAGCGCGCCCAGGACGTAGCCCGGGCGGGTGCCGGTGGCGACCGTCGCCGCGGCGCCGAGGGCGACGATCAGCGACAGGATCGTGACGTGGTTGGGTCCCAGCCCTAGCCGGGCGAACCACCGGGCGGCGTACCCGGAGTAGCTGCGGACGAAGAACGTCGTGAACGCGGTGTCCTCGGCCTTCACCGCGCTCTTCAGCCGGTAGGCCTCCTCGTCCACGGCGCTGGCGCGGGCCTCCAGGGCCGCCCGCTCCTGGGGGGACTCCGCGATGCCGGCCACCAGCGGAGCGGGGTCGGTCCTGGCCACGGTGACGCGTGCGGCGAGCGCGTCGGCGACCCGGGCGATGTCCACGGGGGTGTCGCCCGGGCGCGGGGAGTTCGGGCGAGCCGGCGGGGCCGTCGGAGTCGCCGAAGCCGTCCGGGCGGTCGTCGGGGTCGCCGCGGTCGCAGCGGTCGCCGCGGTGAGGGCGTCGAGCAGGTGGGCGCGGGCCGAGGGTGCGACGGCGAGGGTTCCGGGGCCGGAGATTGCCGGAGGTCGCGAGTCGCACACGGCCCGTCGCAGCGCGTGCAGGTGACCCACGAACCGGCCGTCGACCAGGGCGACCCGTCCGGGCGGCGCGGAGGCCACCGCGGCCGGCAGTTGCGCGAGCGCGTCCACCTCGACCACGTCGTAACCCAGCGCACGCAGATGGCGGGCGACGGGCAGGGGTCCCGGTCCGGCGGAGACGACGGGTCCGACGAGGAACGCGGTCGGCAGCGGGATCACCCCTGTCTGTGGAGTCGGCTCATCCTAGAGCGTGTGCGTCGGCCGGCCGCGTGCCCGTGGCTGCCCGCGGGTGCACGTGGGCGCAGGGGACGCGGCGCCGGCGGCGCACGGGCCGGCAGGCGCGCCAGGCTCCGGCCCGCCGCACCCACCGTGGGCTCGGCGCCCTGACGGTAGCCGCCCGGCCGGTTCGTGCACCACCCACCACCCGCTCCCGCGGCGCTGGTGCGTGGTCTGTTCACCGGCCGTCGCCGTCCGTACGGACGGCGCGCGCTGATCGTTCCCGCAGGTCGCCGGGGGCCTCGCCGCCGGCCGGCGGTTCATTGGAGGGTGATCATTAAAGGGAAAATTTGCACACGAAATCGGCAGAGTTACTGTCATCGCGCCGTGACAGTCCGTACGATCTCCAGCACGAACCGAGATGGCAGGTGGTTGCCCGGGCCGGGCGGGCCGCCTCCACGATCCATCGACGCAGAGGGCGGGTCCACGCAGACTCGCCGAGAAGGAGAAGAGGGAGGTCGATGTCGATGGCGACGTCATTCGTGGCGTCGACGGCGGTGTCGCCGCACCGGAGCGAGGCACCGGTTTTCGTACCCGGCTACGGATGGGTGGAGTGGTCGAAGGAGCTCCTCGACGCCCAGGCCAGGTATCTGCTGTTGCTCCACCAACCCGACCAGGCGTGGACCAAGCTCCGCCTCGTGGGCACCCGCCGCGTGGACGGGCCACGGTGTCTCTACTGCGCCCAGGAGTGGACCTGCGCGGAGGCGGCGTGGGCCAGTTCCTGGCTGTCGCCGCTGGGACGGCTGTGGCGCAACCCGCGCGACCGCGGCGGTAGACACCGCGCACCCGGGCCGGCCCGGGTGAGTGGGGTCGGAACCGGCCGCCGCGTCGTCTGGGACCGCACCGCCTGACCCCCGACGAGGCCGCACCACGAACGCCACCTGAACGCAACGCGAACGAACGCAACGCCAGCGACAAAACCGCAGCACCACCGCACCACCAGCGCCGCGAACCGTTTCACCGAAAGCCGCATCGCCTGAGGACGTCGGGATCGTCCGGGTCGCCCGTGGGGGGCGAAGGGGTGGCTCCGGGCGGTTCCGGATCGCTCCAGGCGCCGGGCGTACGCCTACTAAGGTGCAGCCATGACCTGGCTCGTCACCGGAGGCGCCGGCTTCATCGGCGCGCACGTCGTCCATGCACTCCATGCCGCGGGAGAACAGATCGTCGTGCTCGACGACCTGTCCACCGGGGTGCCCGCCCGGATCGCCGACCTCGACGACGTCCCGCTCGTCCGGGGGTCGGTGCAGGCGACCAGCCTGGTCGCCAAGCTCCTGCGGGAGTACGAGATCAGCGGCGTCGTGCACGTCGCCGCCAAGAAGCAGCCGGGTGAGTCGGTCGACAACCCGCTGCTCTACTACCGTGAGAACGTCGGCGGGCTGGAGTCACTGCTGCGGGCGATGACCGACGTGGGCGTGGACGCCCTGGTCTTCTCCTCCAGCGCCTCGACCTACGGCGACCAGGACACCGACGTCCTGACCGAGGACGCGACCTGCCGGCCGGTCTCCCCGTACGGCGAGACCAAGCTCGTGGGGGAGTGGCTGATCGCCGACGTGGCCCGAAGCTCCGGCCTGCGGCACATCAGCCTGCGCTACTTCAACGCCGCCGGGTCCGCCGCCCCCGAACTCGCCGACACCGGCGCGTTCAACCTCATCCCGATGGTGTTCGAACGCCTGACCGCCGGCCTGCCGCCGAAGATCTTCGGCGACGACTACCCGACCCCCGACGGCACCACCATCCGCGACTACATCCACGTCGGTGACATCGCCTCGGCACACGTCGCCGCGGCCCGGCACCTCACGGCCGGGCACCAGGCCCGCGAGATCCTCAACGTCGGCACCGGCCGGGGGGCGTCCACCCGCGAGATCGTGGAGACCGTCCTCGACGTTTCCGGCTACACCGATCTCAAGCCCGAGATCCTCCCCCGCCGGCCGGGCGACCCGGCGGCATCGATCGCCGGCGTCGACCGGATCCGCGAGGTGCTCGGCTGGTCGGCCGCGCACGACATGCGGTCCACGGTCGCGGCGGCCTGGGAGGGGTGGGTGTTCCACCATCCGGAGGCCCGCCGTGACGACGGGGCCGGGAGCAGGGGATGAGCGAGCAGGGCCGGGTCCTGTGGAGCCCGCCTGCCGACGTCCTCGACCGCACCAGGATCGGCGACTACCTCCGGTGGCTGGACCGCGAACGCTCGCTGCGGTTCGCCGACTACGCGTCCCTGTGGCGATGGTCGGTGGACGACCTGCCGGCGTTCTGGGCCAGCGTGTGGGACTACTTCCAGGTGCGCGGCCGGCGCGGCGACACCGTCCTCACCGGTGACGCCATGCCCGGTGCGCGGTGGTTCCCCGGCGCCCGGATCAACTATGCCGAGCAGATGCTGGCCGACCTCCCCGACGAGGGGCCGGTGGTGGTGGCCAGGTCGCAGACCCGGGAACCTGTCGAGCTCACCGCGGCGCAGTTGCGCGCGGAGGTGGCCCGGGCGCGGGCCGGGCTCGTCCGGCTCGGGGTAGGACACGGCGACCGGGTCGCGGCGTACCTCCCGAACATCCCGGAGACCCTGGTTCTGCTGCTCGCGACCGCCAGCCTGGGCGCGGTGTTCTCCTCCTGCGCACCCGAGTTCGGCACCCGCAGCGTCGTCGACCGGTGGAGCCAGATCGGGCCGAAGGTGCTGGTGGCGGTGGACGGCTACCGCTACGGCGCGAAGGACATCGACCGGACCGACGAGCTGGCCGCCATCCGCGCGGCGCTGCCCACGCTCGCGCACGTGGTCGTGGTGCCCTACCTGTCCGAGGACGCCGCGCGGGGGATACCCGAGGCGAGCTACTGGGCGGACCTGCTGGCCGGTCCCGACCCGGGCGAGCCGGAGTTCGAGCCGGTGGGGTTCGACCATCCGCTCTACCTCCTGTACTCCTCGGGCACCACCGGGCTGCCCAAGCCGATCGTGCACGGGCACGGCGGCATCCTGCTGGAGCACCTGAAGACCCTCGCCCTGCACTTCGACCTGGGGCCCGGCGACCGGTTCTTCTGGTTCTCCACCACCGGCTGGATGATGTGGAACGTCCTGGTGTCCGGGCTGCTCGTCGGCGCCACCGTCGTCCTGGTCGACGGCAACCCCGCCCAGCCCGATCTCGGCCACCTGTGGCGGCTGGCCGACGAGACCGGCGTGACGTTCTTCGGGACGAGTGCGCCGTTCCTGATGAGCTGCCGCCGGGCCGGGCTGCGTCCGGCCGAGGTGGCCGACCTGTCCCGGATCCGCGGTCTGGGGTCGACGGGTGCGCCACTGCCGCCCGAGGGCTTCGGCTGGGTGTACGAAAACGTCAACCCGACCTTGCAGCTGCAGTCGTTCTCCGGCGGGACGGATCTGTGCACCGGGTTCGTCGGCGGCTCGCCACTGCTTCCGGTGTACGCGGGCGAGCTGTCCTGCGCGTGCCTGGGCGCGGCCGTCGCGGCGTACGACCCGGCCGGGCACTCTGTCGTCGGGCAGCTGGGCGAGCTGGTGCTGGAGCGGCCGATGCCGTCCATGCCGGTGGGGTTCTGGGGCGACCCGGACGGCTCCCGCTACCGCGCCGCGTACTTCGCCGACTTCCCCGGTGTGTGGCGGCACGGCGACTGGGTGGAGATCACGCCGCGCGGCACCTGCGTCATCACCGGCCGCTCCGACGCGACGCTGAAGCGGGGCGGGGTACGCATGGGCACCGCGGAGTTCTACTCCGTGGTCGACGGGTTCCCCGAGATCGCCGACAGCCTCGTGGTCCACCTGGAGAACGCCCGGCCCGCGGGCGCCGACACCGACGCCGGTGAGGAGCTGCTGTTGTTCGTCGTCCTCGCCGAGGGTGCCGAACTCGACGACGACCTGCGCCGTCGGCTCGCCGCCGACCTGCGCCGCGAGTTGTCGCCCCGGCACGTGCCGGACGAGATAGTCGCCGTGCGTGCGATCCCACGAACGCTGTCGGGCAAGAAGCTGGAGGTGCCGGTCAAGCGGATCCTGGAGGGCCGGCCGGTGGAGGAGGCCGCGAGCACCGGCGCGCTGTCCGATCCGGGCGCGCTCACGGCGTTCGAGGCGTACGCCCGGAGGCGGCGCGACCACCAGTAGAACCCGCTCCGGGCCGCTCCGGGCTCTGGGCCGGGCCGGTGCCCGCGGTCGGCGAGGTCAGGCGCCGGGCGTGCCGGCCGCGCGGAGCCGGGTCACGGTGACCTTCTCCACCTCGCAGCGCCGGTCGACCTGCCCGAGGTCGGGGTTGCGGACCAGGATCACCGACCCCTGCTGGGCGAGCGGTGCCAGCAGCGCTTCCAGGCAGCCGTACGGATCGGCCGGGTTGGCGTCGGTGAGCAGCCGTCCGCTCGGCTCCAGGCCGATCTCCTCCGCGCGCCTGGTGGCGGCGGCGAGGAGTTCCTCGCCGGTGAGGGTGGCGCCGGGCGTGACCAGCGCGGGCGCGTGTGGATCGACCGGGACGTACGCCGTGAACTGGTCGGCGTACCCCGGCACCTCCGCGCCGTAGTCCAGCACTCCCGCCGGCAGCGGCTCGGTGAACGGCCCGCCCAGCGGGCGCAGCGCGAGCGCCACCGTGTCGCGGGCACCCGCGCCCGGCCCGGCCGTCACCTCGGCCAGCCGGTCGGGGCCGGTGACCAGGATGTCGGGGTCGCCGCCGGCCCCGTCGTCCAGCGTGACGGTGAGCCCGGCCGACCACGCTGCGAGCATCCACACCGCGCCCTGCCAGTGCGGCGGCAGCATGATCGCCACCCGCTCGCCCGGGTCGGTGCCCAGGCCGTCCTGGAGGAGGTTCGCGGTCTTGGCGACCCAGTTGTCCAACGTCGCGAGGGACAGCTCGACGCGTTCGCCGGTGGCGTCGTCGTAGAAGGTGAGGAACGGGGTCGCCGGGTCGGCCGCCAGGGCCGCGGCCAGCACGCGTGCAGGAGTGTTGGGGGTCGCCACCCGCCGAGCCTAGGCCATGCGCTGGGGCATGCCTCGCGGATCCGGCCTGATCCACCGGACGCCCCGGCCGGGTGGTCGCGATCTCTCGCCGATCATGTACGGCCACGCTTCGCGACCGATTCGCCACGCCGGGCGGCGTGATCCGCCACGGTGGGCAGGTGTGTCCCGTAGGCTCGCGGTCATGCGGTACGCCGTCATCAACGCGGGGGGATCCGGCACGAGGTTGTGGCCGCTCTCCCGCGCCAGCTTCCCCAAGCAACTGCTGAGTGTCCGGGGCGGCAAGAGCCTGCTCCGGCTCGCCTACGAGCGGCTGGAGGGGTTCGTCCCCGACGAGCAGATCTTCGTCTGCGCCGGCACGGCTCACCAACAGGTGATCATGGAGCACCTGCCCGAGCTTCCGGAGGAGAACTTCCTCGGCGAGCCGGTCGCCCGCGACACCGCCAATGCGATCGGCCTGGCCTGCGCGGTGATCGTCGAGCGTGATCCGGAGGCGGTGGCCGCGTTCGTCACGGCCGACCACGTGATCGAACCCGTGGAGTCGTTCCGCGAGGCGCTCGGCACCGCGTTCGAGACGGTCGAGGCCCACCCGCAGATGCTGGCGACGTTCGGCGTCCCGCCCACGTCGGCGCACACCGGCCTCGGCTACATCGAACGCGCCGACCCGCTGCCGGACGCGCCCAACAGCGCCGGTCCGGGCGGCGGGCCCGCGGTGTTCGGCGTCACGGCGTTCACCGAGAAGCCCGACGCCGCGACCGCGCAGGCCTACGTCGCGGGCGGGCGCCACCTGTGGAACTCCGGCATGTTCGTGTGGCGGGCCGACACCCTGCTCACCCAGCTGCACCGGCACCTGCCCGGCGCCTACGACGGCGTGACCCGGATCGCCAAGGCGTGGGACACCCCCGAGCGGACGACCGTCGCGGAGAAGGCCTACGCCGAGCTGCCCAAGATCAGCATCGACTACGCCGTGATGGAGCCGGCGGCGCGGGGCGAGGACGACGCCCGGGTCGTGGTGGTCCCGATGTCGGTCGACTGGATCGACGTCGGCGCCTGGCCGGCGCTGGCGCGCACGCTCGCCAACGACCCGGCGCACAACGCCAGCAACGCTGTCACGGTGCTGGTCGACTCCGAGGGCAACATCGTGGTCAGCGACGACCCCGAGCACCTGGTGGCCACGGTCGGGCTGCGCGACACGATCGTCGTGCACACCCCGGACGTCACGATGGTCTGCCCGAAGAACGACGCCGAGCGCGTGAAGGATCTCGTGGCCCGGGTTCGCCAGACCCACGGAGATCGGTACGCCTGACCGCCGCTCCGGCCGATCACCGCGCTGCCTGATCCCGGGGTGATCGCCGCGTCGGTGTCGATGTCGATGTCGGTGTGCGGCGCCGCGTCCAGCAGACTGGACCCATGTCCGCGCCGACCGTCGAACGCACCCGCACGGTGGTGACCGACGCTCCGGTCGACCCGGTGCTGACCCTGCGCGGACTCCGGCGTGGCGGCGGCGACCCCGTGCACCGCACCGGGCCCGACGGCGCGATCTGGCGCGGCACCCGCACCCCCGAGGGCGTGGCCACCGTCGCGGTCTCGGCCCGGCCCGCCGACGGCGCGATCGAGGGACGCGCGTGGGGTCCCGGCGCGGGCTGGATCCTCGACCACCTGCCCGGGCTGGTGGGCGCGGAGGACGACCCGGCCGGCTTCGAGCCCGGGCTCGCGCTGCTGGAACGCCTGCACCGCAGGTTCGCCGGCTGGCGAGTGTGCCGTACGGGCCTGGTGATGGAGTCCCTCACCCCCGCGATCCTGGAGCAGAAGGTCACCTCCACCGAGGCGTGGCGGTCGTGGCGCGAACTCGTATGGCGGTTCGGTGAGCGCGCGCCCGGCCCGACGCCGTTCCCGCTGTGGGTTCAGCCGGACGCCCGTACGCTCGCCGGGCTGCCGTCGTGGGAGTGGCACCGCGCGGGAGTCGGTCCGCAGCGGGCCGAGACGCTCGTCCGTTGTGCCCGGGTGGCGACGGCCCTGGAGCGGACGGTCGGGCTGGACTTCGCCGAGGTCGAACGCCGGTTGCGCAGCGTCCCCGGGGTCGGGGTGTGGACCGCCGCGGAGGTCATGCAGCGGGCGCACGGCAACGCCGACGCGGTGTCGGTGGGCGACTTCCACGTCGCCAAGTCGGTGGGCTGGGCGCTGGCCGGTGAACGGTACGACGACGAGACCATGCTGGCGGTGCTGGAACGCTGGCGCGGCCACCGCTACCGCGTCACCCGGCTGATCGAACTCGCCGGGATCACCGCACCGCGCCGCGGCCCGCGCTTCTCCCCGCGCGACTACCGCGCCTTCTGAGCCCTCGTCCCGGCAGCGCCGATCGCCAGTGCCCCGATCGGTTCGGCGTCCGCGGGCAGGACGTGGCGTACCGCGGGCGCGGCGACCTCGGCCGGCAGCCACTGGCAGGCGAGCCCCTCGACCACGCAGGAACGCACCAGCCGCTCGCGCAGTCCGCCGGCCCCGAGGAGGGCGTCGGTACGGCCCGACCCGCCGTCCGCGCGGACGTGGACGACGACCAGGACGGGTATCGAGGAGGGCAGGCCGAGCGCGTCCAGGATCGGCTTGAGATCCCGCGCCTCGGTGATCTCGACCGCGCCCCAGCGGCTGTGCGCCCCCGGCTCGGCCAGGTCGGCCAGGTCGGCCAGGTCGGCCTGTTCGGCCGGCTCGGTGGACTCGGCCGGCTCACCGATCACTCCGGACAGCGCCCGGCGTACCTGGTCGGCGTCCACCGCCACGTCGGCCGGCGGTCCGGTGGTGACCGGGAGCCGCAGTGCCTCCCGCCGGGCCTCCCGCGCGCCGAGCCGGAACATGTCGTCCTCGGCGGACCGGACCAGGGCACGCACGCCCGGCCCGTCCTCGTCGGTGACCAGCGCGGCGAGTCCGCGGACGATCGCCACCGGGACCTGCGCGCTCTTCCCCTTGACGAGTTCGGCCGCGCCGGCGATCTCGTCGGCGTGCGCGGGGGCGGTGACGACGAGCTCGTTGCCGTACGCGTCGACCCGGCCGCGGTGCTCCTCGACCACGCGTACGCCGGCGGCGCCGATGGCGAGGTCGGTCTGGCCGAGCCGCCAGGGCCGGCCGAAGGTGTCGGTGACCACGACGCCGATCCGTACGCCGAGGCGTTCGGTCAGCCCTCGCCGCAGCCTGCGCGCGGAGTCGTCGGAGTCCAGCGGCAGCAGCAGCAACCGGCCGGGCTCGACGTTGGACGCGTCCACGCCGGCGGCGGCCATCACGAACCCGTGCCGGGTCTGGACGATCTGGGTGGGTCCGCGTTCGGCGACCACGCGTACGGTCTCGGAGCGGATCGCGGCGAACCGGTCGTCCCCGGCGACCACGCGGCCCTCGGACTTGCTGACGATCTTGCTGGACACCACGATCACGTCGCCGTCGCGGACGTCGGTGGCGTGCTCGGCCACCAGGGCGGCGAGATCGTCACCGGCCCGGACCTCGGGGATCCCGAGGACGGGGGTGACGAGGATCGAGCCGGTACGCGGGTCGTCGCTCACCGGCGAGCCTCCTCGGCGAGTTCCAGGGCGACGTCGGCCATCGCGGCGGTGGCGGCGACGTCGGTCATCATCAACGGCACGGCGCGGGCGGCGATGCCCGCCTCGCGGATCCGACCCACAGAGTCGGCGTCGCGTTCGTCGACCAGCCAGCCGTCCAGCAGCCCGCCGCCTGCGCGGGCGCCGAAGTGCAGCGCGACGCCGGCCGCGGAGGTGTCGACGCCGATGGCGGGGAGAAGCTTGTCCGCCATCCCGCGTACCGGCGCGCCGCCCACGATCGGGGACAGCCCGACCACCGGCGCGGAGGCGGAGCGCACGGCATCGCGGACACCGGGCACGGACAGGATCGGCCCGACGCTCACCACCGGGTTGGACGGGGGCAGCAGGAGCAGGTCGGCACCGGAGATCGCCTCGAGTACGCCGGGCGCGGGGGTCGCGTCCCCGACTCCCTCGACGTCGACGGTGAGCACCGGCAGGGACGCATGGTGACGTACCCAGTACTCCTGGAAGTGCAGCCGGCGCCGGCCGCCGGGGGAGTCCGGGTCCTCCACGACCACGTGAGTCTCCACCCGGTCGTCGGTCATCGGGATCAGGCGTACCGGCAGCCGCCAGCGCGCGGTCAGCGCGGCGGTCGCCTCGGAGAGGGTCCGGCCCTCGGCCAGCATCGCCGTACGGACCAGGTGGGTCCCGATGTCGCGGTCACCGAGCCCGAACCACGACGGCACCGAGTCGTACGCCCGGATCTCCTCCAGGGCGTTCCAGGACTCGTCCGCGCGGCCCCAGCCGCGGGCGTCGTCGTTGCCTCCGCCCAGGGTGTACATGACCGTGTCCAGGTCGGGCGAGACGCGCAGGCCGTAGAGGGTGAGGTCGTCACCGGTGTTGCCGATGACCGTGACCTCGGCGTCGGGGGAGTGGGCGAGCAGGCCGCGCAGGAAGCGCGCGGCGCCGATACCGCCGGCGAGAACCGTGATCCGCACGCCACCAGTGTGCCCCCTCTCCCTCATGGGGCGGTCGCCGCGTCTTGTCCACAGGCCGGTCGGGACGGATCGGGCGATCTGCGCCATAGTGGTGCCGGTCGCCGGGGGGCTCGCTGCGACCAGCCGCCCATGGGATCGATCATGGGCCCACCACGTGGGTCCCCATGACAGGCCCACGTGTGGGAGGCTGCAGCCGACTTCACACCCAGATTTGGGGGTAGCACGTGGTTACCGAGACGACCAAGCCGCAGCGTGAGCTGTTCGCATGGGTGCTGCTGGGCGCCGGCATCCTGGTCGGACTGGTGGCGGTGTCGCGACTCGGCATCGACAGCGGCTCCGGCTTCGCGCTGACGGCGTTCGCCTACCAGGGCCGCTTCGTACAGCCGGTCCTCGTGGCCCTCCTTGTGCTCGCGGTGGTCCTCGTGACCCACCTCGGCGAGCCCACGCCGAAGGCGCGCGTCATCACCCTGGTCGCGCTGGCCGTGCTGGCGATCCTGACCCTGCTCGGGCTGGTGACCTGGCTCGGCGGCATGGCGGCCGACGTTCGCCTGCCCAACGGTGCCGGAGCCTTCGGTATCGACGGCAAGCTGGCCACCGCGGTGCAGCAGCTCGCGTATCTCGCGATCGCCGGCGCCGCGCTCTTCTTCATGTTCACCACGCTGAAGGCACTGCCGCAGCCGGTGGGCAGCCTGACCGGCGGCAAGCTCGGCGACAAGATCGGGAGCAAGACCGGCGGCAAGCGCGAGAGCCGGAAGGACAGGCGCGCGCAGGACAAGTCCGGCGGCCTCCTCGGCCAGTTCGGCGGTGGGCAGCACGGTGGCGGACACGACCAGCGTGACGAGCAGCACCAGGGCCAGTACGCCCAGTCGGCGTATGCCGGCGGATACGACCAGCGCCAGTACGACCAGCGCCAGTACGACCAGGGCCGGTACGACCAGGGCCAGTACGACCAGGGCCAGTACGACCAGGGGCAGTACGCCCAGCAGGGCTACGACCAGGGCCAGTACGGCCAGCAGGGCTACGACCAGTACGCGCAGCCTGGTTACGACCAGGGCCAGTACGGCCAGCCCGGTTACGACCAGGGCCAGTACGGCCAGCCCGGTTACGACCAGGGTCAGTACGGCCAGCCTGGTTACGACCAGGGTCAGTACGGCCAGCCCGGCCAGTACGCCCAGCAGGGACAGCCTGGCTACGACCAGTACGCCCAGGGGCAGGACCAGTACGGCCGGCAGGGCTATGCCCAGCACGGTCACGACCAGGGGCAGTACGGCCAGCAGGGCTACGACCAGGGCCAGTACGGCCAGGGTCAGTACGCCCAGCAGTACGAGCAGCAGCAGTACGGCCGGCCGGAGTACGGCCGGGGCGAGTACGGCGGCCACGACCAGCGTCGCGACTTCTCCGAGACCGGCGACGGCGGGCAGCACGGCCCCTACCCGTCGTTCGGTCAGGACGCCGGTCAGGAGGCCGGGGCGACCGAGCCCCGCGACCACCACGCCGACCCTGACACCCGCGACCCGCGGCACGAGCAGAGTGAGCCCGACTACGGCCGGCCCGCGGGCCGCGCTGCCCGGCGTGACCCGGACAGCACGCAGTTCTTCGGCCGCGACTACCCCGAAGGAGCCGACGCCCCGGCCGCCCGGCCGGAGGAGCAGGGCGCCCGGCGGCCGGCCGAGGCCGACGACGAGGACGACGACCACACCCGCGTCGTCCGGTTGGGGAATCTCGACGGGCCCGACGGCGAGCCGGGTCCGGACGAGGCCCCGCAGGCGCAGGGTGAGCACGGCGCCGGCCGCGGTGACCAGGCGCAGCCCCGGGAGGAGCAGCAGAGCTGGTGGTCGCAGCCGCCACGCTGAGGCGTGAAGCGCGACGCGCCACCGTGGGCGTGACGATCGGGCCCGGCCAGAACCCAGCTTCTGGCCGGGCCCGATCGCGTTGTCGGCGATCGGATCCCTTTGTGTGGTTGGGATTTTCTCCCTTCCGCACCCTCGATCGTCTTGTCCGGTTGAGGTTTCCGCCCCGCTCCGGGTGGCTATGTCCGCTTATAGCAGACCTCAAGTTGACGTAGCGGGATTTCCGGCATGTAATTTCAGCTGTGTCATTCCCGCCGTTCCGGGGAAGTACCAGAACGGTGTGACACGGAAGCACCACTCGGAGTTTGGTGCGGGAACGGACGGCGACGTCGACCCGGTCTGCGCAGCGAGTAACCCGAGTAACTGGTCGGCAACGGGGATTGTTTGCTCACGGGGACGTGGGTCGAGGAGGCGAGGACCGTGGCAGAGCCCAGCCTGCTGCACGGCAGCGCCGAGGAAGAGCTCAGCTGGCAGGACCGCGCGCTGTGCGCGCAGACCGACCCGGAGGCGTTCTTTCCGGAAAAAGGCGGATCCACCCGCGAAGCCAAGCGGGTGTGCATGGTGTGCGAGGTCAGATCCGCGTGCCTGACCTACGCACTGGAGCATGACGAACGCTTCGGTATCTGGGGCGGCCTCTCCGAGCGGGAGCGCCGTCGGATGAAGAAACGCGCGGTCTGAGCGACAGCCCTCAGGCCGTCGGGCTCGGGACCGCGGGTCATGTGCTCGCGGTCCCGAGCCGTAAGAACCGGTCCGAGCGCTGATCCGGGGCGTCCACGCACAGGTGGATGCCCGGCCTGTCCCAGGCTGAGGTCGTTCGCCGGAAGCGTCGCGTAGTGTGTGGCCTTGCACCGAGCCCCCCACTCTGTGAGGTCCCGCTTTCCGCATGAGCGAGCGTTCAGGAGCCGAGGCGTCGTCGCGCCCAATCGTCACCGCCGTCGTCGTGTCCCACAACGGCGCGCCGTGGCTGCATGAGCTGATCGCCGGGATCCAGGCACAGACCCGTCCGGCGGACCGTGTGGTGGCCGTCGACACCGGCAGCCTGGACGACTCCCGCGACCTGCTGGTCGGCAGGCTCGGCGGTCCGGTGATCGACGCGCCGGCACGCACCGGCTTCGGTGCCGCCGTCGCCCGCGCCGTCCAGGCGCTTCCTCCGGCCGAGCCGGGCGAGTGGCTGTGGCTGTTGCACGACGACTGTGCCCCTGCCCCCGGTGCGCTGGAGGCGCTGGTCCGCCAGGCCGAGTCCGCCTCCGGGGCCGCGGTCCTCGGCCCCAAGCTGCGCGACTGGCCCAGTGGCCGGCGGCTGCTCGAGGTCGGGGTGACCATCGCCGGCAGCGGCGCCCGCGAGACCGGTCTGGAGTTCGGCGAGTACGACCAGGGCCAGCACGACGGCGTACGCGAGGTCCTGGCGGTGAGCACCGCCGGCATGTTCGTCCGCCGCGACGTGTTCGAGCACCTCGGCGGCTTCGATCCCCAGCTGCCTCTCTTCCGCGACGACGTCGACTTCTGCTGGCGCGTCGTGCGTGCGGGCCACCAGGTGCTGACCTGTCCCGACGCCGTCGTGCACCACGCGGAGGCGGGTCGCCAACGCCACCGCCTGCTGGACGCCGTTCCCCACCGGCCGCGGCTGACCGACCGCCGCAACGCGCTCTACACCCTGCTGGTCGACTCCGCGGCCTGGCGGGTCCCCTTCCTCCTCGTCCGGCTGGCGGTGGGCTCGCTGCTGCGGGTGCTCGGCCTGCTGGTCGCGAAGTGGCCCGACGCGGCGTACGACGAGTTCCGCGCCTTCGTCGGCGCCTACTCCCGGCCCGACCTGATCCTGCGTGGCCGGCGCCGGCGCGCCCGGACCGCGAAGGTCGGCAGCGGCGCCGTCCGCCGGTTGCTCCCACCGCCGTGGATCGGCCTGCAACACGCCTTCGACGGGCTGATGGCCCTGGTCTCGGCCCGGTCCGGCACCCACGTCGGCACCGGCCGGCGGTCCCGGCGGGTGATCGAGACCGGCCCGGTCGCGGAGGAGACCGAGGAACTCGACGACGACACCCCGGGCGTCTGGCGGTGGCTGGTCGCCCGGCCGGCGCTGCTGGTCGTCCTGGCGGTGACCGTGGTGACGCTGGTGGCGTGCCGCAACCTGCTCGGCGGCGGCACGCTCGGCGGTGGCGCGCTGCTGCCCGCCCCCGACGGCGCGGCCGACCTGTGGCGCCGCGCGTACGAAGGCTGGCACCCGGTCGAGCTCGGCAGCAGCCGCGCCGCGCCGCCCTACCTCAGCGTCCTCGCCCTGGTCAGCTCGCTGTTCCTCGGCAAGGCATGGCTGGCCGTCGACGTGCTGCTGCTCGGTTCGGTGCCGCTGGCCGCGATCACCTGCTACCTCCTGATGCGTCCGGTGGTCGCGACCCGGCCGCTGCGCCTGTGGGCGACGGCGACGTACGCCCTGCTGCCGGTGGTGACCGGTGCCGTCGCGGCCGGCCGGATCGGCACCTGCGTGGCGATCGTGGTCCTGCCCCTGGTCGCGCTGGCGGTGCTGCGGACGTACGGACCGGGGGTGACCGTCGGCTCCTGGAGCGCCGCCTGGGCCGCCGGCCTGCTGCTCGCCGTCCTCACCGCGTTCGTCCCCGTCGGATACGTCGCGGCGCTGCTGCTCGGGCTGGTGGCGATCGCGCTGCCCACCCTGCGCAAGCCCGGAAGCGTGGGCCGGATCGTCGTGGCGCTCGCGGTGCCGCCGCTGGCGCTGTTGCCCTGGCTTCCGGTCGTGGCCCGCGACCCCCGCGTCCTGCTGGGCGAGGCCGGGCTGGCGGCACCGGGACTGGCCGATTCCCGGCTGGCTCCGTTGCGGCTGGCGTTCGGCAGCCCGGGCGGACCCGGCGTGGCCCCGGTGTGGATGTTCGGCCTGCTGTGCGCGGTGGCGCTGGTGGCGCTGCTGCGCCGTGACCGGGCGCGCGGCGTCCTCGCGGCCTGGGGGCTCAGCCTGGCCGGGCTCGCGCTCGGCCTGGTGCAGAGCCGGCTCACCGTCGGCGTGGAGTGGGCGCCGGTGGGAGTCCCGGCCTGGCCCGGTCTGGCATCGGTGCTCGTCCTCGCCGGCTGGATCCTCGCGATCGTGCACGGCGCCGACGGCGCCCGCCGCGTCTTCCGGCAGCGCAGCTTCTCCTGGCGTCAGCCCGGCATCGGTGTGGCCGTCGTGGTCGCGGTCATCGCCCCGTTGCTCGTCGCCGGGTGGTGGATCATCCGCGGCGCGGACGGCCCGCTCAACCGGGACGCCGGGCCCGCGGTCCCGGCCTACATGCGGGCCGCGCAGAAGTCCGCTGCCCAGCCCCGGGCGCTGGTCGTCCAGGCCGACGACGGTTCGGTCAGGTACGCACTGCTGCGCGGCACGGCCGCCCGCCTCGGCGACGCCCAGACCGGCACACCCGCCCGCACACTCGACCGGCTGGACAGCACCGTCGGTGACCTGCTCGGCGACACCCAGCGGGAAGCCACCGCCGCCCGGCTGGCCTCCTACGACATCGGGTACGTCTACCTCCCCGCCCCCGCCGACGCCGCGTCGGCCGAACGCCTGGACGCGACGCCGGGTCTCCTCCGGTCCAGCGCGCCCGACGGCGCGGCCGCCTGGAAGGTCGACCTCCCGGTCGGCCGGCTGCGGATCCTCGACCCGCGGGCGACGGCCGGCGGTGCCGGCGCGTCCGGATCCGCGTCCGCAGCCACGTCGGCCAAGGTCGTCGGAGTGGACCCCGACGGCGCCGCGATCACGGTGCCGGACGGGCCCGCGGGCAGGTTGCTGGTGCTCGCCGAGGCATACGACACGTCCTGGCGGGCCAGCCTGGCCGGTGAGCACCTGAAGCCGGTACGCCACGACGGCTGGGCGCAGGCGTTCGAGTTGCCCGCGAACGGCGGCCGGCTGGTCCTCGACTCGACGCCGAAGCTGCACGGCGAACTCCTCGCCGTCCAGGGCTTCCTGGTCCTGGTGTTCCTGATCCTCGCCCTGCCCACCCGGCAGCGGCGGGACCCGCAGCCGATGGAGCAGGCGGGCGGCCGGCGCGTCGGCGGTTCGTTCGGCACCGACGGCAGGCCCGGAAGGCGGTCGGCCGCGGCGGGTGCACCCGCTGGTGCGTCCTCGGCGGGGGACACCCTGACCGGCAGCACGCTCAGCGGAACCACCCGGACCGGCGGCCCACAGTCCGGATCACAGGCCGGCGACCCCCCGACCGGCGGCACCCCGACCGGCCCACGAGATCCCGACCGTCCTCGTGAGGGGGCCCGAAACCGATGAGCAACCCCTTCGTCCGGCTCGGCGCCGTCGTGGTGGCCGCGGCTGTGCTGGTCGGCGGCGCGACGCTGGCCACCCCGGCGCTGACCTCGGCCGGCGAGCCGGCTCAGGCGGCCGGCCGGCCCACCCGCGTTCCGCTCGACCGCACGACGTTGGTGTGCCCGGAGTCCCGCTACGTGCCCTCGGAGAGCGCGACCGACGTGACCGCCGTGGCCGCACCGGCGCGGATCGACGCACCCGGTGTGGGTGCGCAGGCCGCCCGCCGTGGTGCCGCCGCACCCGGCAAGCTCGCCGTCCTGCCTCTGGGGTCGGCCAAGCCGCTGACCTCGGTCGACCAGCGCGAACGCCTGGCCGCCTACGAGGTCCGGAAGGACCGCACGCCGCCGCTGCTGGTCAATGCCCAGGGTGCGGTGGCCCCGGGAGCCGCCGCCGGCCAGTTCACCCGGTCCGGGTCCGGCCCGCTGCGCGGTCTGGCGGAGGCACCGTGCACCCAGCCCGGCACGCAGTTCTGGTTCGTCGGCACCGGCAGCGCGCTGGGTCAGCACGGCCGCCTGTACCTCACCAACAGCGACGAGGGCTCGGCCCAGGTAGACCTGCGCCTGTACGACGAGAAGGGCCCGGTCGACGCCGACGCCGCCCGCGGGCTCACCGTCGCACCGGGCCGGCAGACCGTCGTCGAGCTGGACAAGCTGGCACCCACCAGCAAGCGGCTCGCGGTGGCGGTGGTGGCCCAGCGCGGCCGGGTCGCCGCGGCACTGCGCAACGACGCCCAGGATGCCGACACCGCGATGGGCGTCGACTGGATCCCCTCGGCGTCGGCGCCGGCCAAGCAGGTCCTCGTGCCCGGCGTCGCTCCCGGTGACGGCGAACGCGTCCTCAGCGTGGTGGCCCCGGCAGACTCCACCGCCAGCGTGAACCTCTCCGTGCTCGGCCCTGACGGCACCTTCCGCCCGTCCGGGCTCGGCGACCTGGAGGTCAAGCCGGGCACGGTCGCGGAGATCCCCCTGCAGGAGGCGCTCCGCAAGCAGGCGGGTGCGGTGCGGGTGGAGTCCGACGTTCCCGTCACGGCCACCGTCCGGAGCGTGTTCGGTTCCGGCTCGAAGCCGCACGACGTGGCGTACTCCGCGGCGTCGGCCTCGCTGGCCGGTCCGGCCGTGGTGCCGTCCACCGACGCGGGGGAGGGCAGGTCCGCCAGCCTGCTGCTGTCCAGCCCCTCCCAGCAGGCGGTGAACGCCTCGGTGCGGTTGTACTCCGACGACGGTCGCGAGGTGGGGTCGACGAAGGTGACGGTCCGACCCGGCAGCACCGTGGAGACCAAGCTGGAGCCGAAGGACGTCAGCCGCTACACCGTGGTTGTCACGCCCGACAGCGGCGGCCCGTTGTTCGGCACCAGGCTGCGGGTGGAGGACGACCCCGACGGGCCGATGGCTTCGTCGTGGACGCTGACCTCCGCCGAGTCGACCGTGGTGCGCCCGGCGGCCCGCTCCGACATCGGTGCGGGGATCGGGGTCCGGGAGACCGTGGACCCGATGTTCCGGTAGTAGGCCGGGGGCAGCGCCGGAGGCCTTCCGGCGTACGGCCGGGGGGTGCGCGTGCCGCGGGCCGTGCCGCCCCTGCGAGCCGGCCTACTCCTCGCCGTAGTCCGGGTCGATGTCGGCGGGCCCGAGCCCCAGCAGGTCGGCGACCTGTTCGACCACGACGTCGTGCACGAGCTCGGACAACTCCGTCACTCCGACCGCGCGAAGCTCGATCGGGCGGCGGTAGACCACGATCCGGGCGGGCTCGTCGCGTCCGGACGACGCCAGCACGGCACCGAGCGGGATGTCGACCAGCCCGTGGTCGCGGCGCGGGTCCGGAACGTCCTCGACGGCGAACTCCACGCCGTCCAGTTCGGTGGCGAACCGGCGTTCGAGCTCCTCGACCGCATCCAGGACGAACTCGTCGAAACGCTCGGCACGGCTGCGGGCGATGGGGACGCCGCTCGGCGCCAGTGGCCCGCGGGTGGCGATCGGCCCGCGCATGCCCCGGCCGTGCCGGTCCCGGCGGCGTGCGGGCCGTCCGTTCGGCCCGCCGGCCGTGGGAGCGGCGGAGTCGGCCGCCGGCAGCGAGGATCCGGGTGGGTCCGTGGGGGGTACCGATCGGCCGGCACCGGCGTCGTCTGGTGCCTCGGGTGCGCTCACGATCCGAGCTTAGGGCGTGCCCCGCGGACGCGCCTCGGGGTACGCAGGTCGGACCGATTCGCCGCGGCGACCGGGCCGGTGAGACGCACTGCCGGTCCGGTACGACACACGGTGACCGGTGATGCCCGGTCCGATACCGACCGGCCCGCGGCAACCAGCCGCTTTGCCGGTCTGCGACAGGTATGAGCGTGTTAGGTGGTCTGCCGAGGCGGTGGACCGGTACCATCCCCCCTCGTGGGCACGCTCAGGAAATGTTCTCGTACGGCGTGCTCCCGCCCTGCCGTGACGACGCTGACCTACGTCTACGCCGAGTCCACGGCCGTGCTCGGGCCCCTCGCCACCTACGCCGAGCCGCACTGTTACGACCTGTGTTCGGAGCACTCCGAACGTCTCACGGTCCCGCGCGGCTGGGAGGTCATCCGGCTCGCCCCCGACCCCGAGTCCCTGCGGCCCTCCGCCGACGACCTCGAGGCGCTGGCCAACGCGGTCCGCGAGGCGGCTCGCCCGCGCGACACCGCGCCGGAGCCGTCGCCCGAGTTGGGCCGGCGGGGCCATCTGCGCGTACTCCGCAACCCCGACAACAACTGACCGAGCCGGTACGAATACTCCGGACTTCGGAGGGTGACCGGCGCGCTACGTCTCCGGTGTCGGTATGCGCGGATATGGTGGCCGGGTGTCTGACCCGGAGAAGATCTTCAAGGCGTATGACATCCGCGGAGTCGTGCCGGACGACCTGGACGCCGACCTCGTGCGGACGATCGGCGAGGCCTACGTCGAGGTGCTCGACCGACCGGCCGCCGTGGTGGTCGGCCGCGACATGCGGGTGGCCTCACCGGAGCTGGCCGAGGCGTTCGCCGCGGGTGTGACCAGCCGGGGCTGCGATGTCGTCGACATCGGCCTGGCCTCCACCGACGAGCTGTACTTCGCCAGCGGCCACCTCGACCTGCCCGGTGCGATGTTCACCGCGAGCCACAACCCGCCCGACTACGGCGGGATCAAGCTGTGCCGGGCCGGTGCGGCGCCGGTAGGGCAGGAGACCGGGCTGGCCCGGCTGCGGTCGCTGGTCGAGCAGGCCAGGCAGGGCCACCACGAGACGGTCGCCGACCTGGACGTCGTACCGGCCGGGAAGGTCGAGCGCCGCGACCTCCTCTCCGCGTACGCCGGCCACCTGCGCGGGCTGGTCGACCTGTCCGGGATCCGGCGGCTCACGGTCGCGGTGGACGCCGGCAACGGCATGGCCGGGCTGACCGTCCCGGCGGTGTTCGAGGGACTGCCGATCGACCTGGTGCCGATGTACTTCGAGCTGGACGGCACGTTCCCCAACCACGAGGCCAACCCGATCGAGCCGGCCAACCTGCTCGACCTGCAGGCGAAGGTGCGCGAGGTGGGCGCCGACATCGGCCTGGCGTTCGACGGTGACGCCGACCGCTGCTGGGTGATCGACGAAAACTCCCGGTCGGTCTCACCGTCGGCGATCACCGCCCTGATCGCGGTCCGCGAGCTGGCCCGGGAGCCGGGGGCGACCGTCATCCACAACCTGATCACGTCCCGGGCGGTCCCGGAGATCATCCGCGAGCACGGCGGCAAGCCGGTGCGCGAACGCGTCGGCCACTCCTTCATCAAGGCCACGATGGCCCGCACGGGTGCGGTGTTCGGCGGCGAGCACTCCGCGCATTTCTACTTCCGGGACTTCTGGCGCGCAGACTCCGGTCTGCTGGCCGCGCTGCACACGCTGGCCGCGCTGGGGGAGCAGGACAGGCCGCTGTCGGAACTCCTCCACGAGTACGACCGGTACGCTGCCTCCGGCGAGATCAACAGCCGGGTCGACGACCAGGCCGCCACGATGGCTCGGGTGAAGGCCGCCTACGCCGACCGGGTGGGCGTGACCGTCGACGAGTTGGATGGGCTTACGGTTGAGCACGCCGACTGGTGGTTCAACCTCCGCCCGTCCAACACCGAGCCGGTGCTCCGGCTCAACGCGGAGGCGGCCGACCAGGCGACGATGGAACGCCTGCGCGACGAGGTCCTCGGCCTCGTCCGCGGCACCGTGAACGCGTGAGGCCGCACCACCGAAGGGACCACAGGTGAATCTCAACCCCGCGCTGCTGGAGATCCTGGCCTGCCCGGCCTGCCGTTCCCCGCTGCACGCCGACGACGCCGCGTCGGAGCTGGTGTGCACCAACGCCGCCTGCGGACTGGCCTACGCCGTGCGCGACGACATCCCGGTGCTGCTGGTCGACGAGGCCCGCCGGCCCGACACCGGTCCGGGGGAGTCCGGAGGCGCGCCGGGTGAGTCCGGTTCGGACGCCGGCGCCACCGACGGGAACTCCCCGACCGGCACCGACGCTTGAACCAACGTGAGCGCCGAACACTTCGACGACGGCCTCCTCGACGACGAGGTGGAGCTGGCCCGCGCCGACACCGCCCTGCGTGAGCTGGCCGAGGCCGGTGCCCGCGTCCGGCGGGAGGCCGAGGCCGCCAAGGGTGTCGAGGACAGCCTCCGGGGAGCGGGCCGCCCGCGGGCCGTGGTCGCCGTCGGGGCCGACGCCCGCCTGCTGCGGGCGGTCCTGGAGCCTTGGTGCCCGGTGCCGTTCGTCGCCTGGCCCGGCCCCGGCCTGCCCGGCTGGGTGGGTGCGCTGGACCTCGTGGTGGTGCTTGCTCCCCGCGGTGGGGACGAGACGGCCGCGGCGGTGCACGACGCCGTACGCCGGGGGAGCACGGTCATCCTGGCCTGTCCGGGCGAGTCGGCACTGGCCGAGGCGGGGCAGGGCCGCGACACCATCCTGATCCCCGCGCAGACCGGCGACCCGCTGGCGCTGGCGGTCGTCGTACTCCAGCTTCTGCACGGGGTCGAGCTCGGCCCCGAAGTGTCGGCGGAGTCGGTCGCCCTGGCGCTGGACGAGGTGGCGTCGCGCTGCTCGCCGCACGCCGATCTGGCCGCCAACCCCGCCAAGGACCTCGCCCTCGTGCTCGCCGACGCGCTGCCGCTCATCTGGGGCGGTTCGGTGCTCGCGGCCCGCGCCGCCCGGCGGGTGGTGGAGACTCTGCGCCGGGCGTCCAACCGGCCGGCGCTGGCCGCCGACGCCGACCACCTGATGCCGGTGCTGGAGGGCGCGGAGCCGCGGGACCTGTTCGCCGACCCGTTCAGCGACCCGTTCGCCGACGGGGGCACGGCGTCGCTGCGCCCGGCCCTGTTCGTGCTCGACGACGGAGCCGAGCAGCCCTCGATCCGGGAGGCCCGGGGCCGGCTGCTCGCTGCAGCCGAGTCACGCGGTCTCCACGTCCGCACCCTGCGCTGGAACGAAGGACCGGAGGTGGCGAGGTACGCCGCCCTCCAGTCGCTCGGCACCTACGCCGCCGTGTATCTCGCGGTCGGCCTGGGCCGCTACTCCCCATCCACCTGAGCCGGCCGGGGTCCTTCCTCGACCGGCTACTACCTGAGGACGTCATGCAGCTGCTCGACAACCCGATCCGTCCGTACGCCTGGGGTTCACCGACCGCGATTCCGGCCATGCTCGGTGTCAAGCCGACCGGGGAGCCGCAGGCCGAGCTGTGGATGGGCGCGCACCCGGGGTCGCCGTCCGGCCTGGTCGGAAAGGAGCAGACGCTCCTCGACCTGATCGGCGCCGACCCGGAGGGCGAGCTCGGTTCGCCCTGCGTACGCGAGTTCGGGCCGCGGCTGCCGTTCCTGCTCAAGGTGCTGGCGGCGGAGAACCCCCTCTCGCTGCAGGCGCACCCTGACCCCGCGCAGGCGAAGGCGGGCTTCGAACGCGAGAACGCCGACGGCATCCCGGTGTCGGCGCCCCACCGCAACTACAAGGACGGCGACGCCAAGCCCGAGCTGATCTGCGCGCTCACCGACTTCGAGGCGCTGGTCGGGTTCCGGCCGCCGGCCGAGACGCTGGAGGTGGTCGGCGCGTTCGGCGTCACCGAGCTCGAACCCCTGCTGGCCCAGCTGCGCGAGCAGCCCGACGAGGAGGGGATGCGGGCGGCGTTCACCATGCTGATGACTGCGCCGGCCGACCGGCAGCGCGCGGTCGTCGACGCGGTGGTCGCCGCCTGCGCCGACCGTACGGACCCGGCCGCCGACCTGGCCCGCCGGCTGGGGGAGAAGTACCCCGGTGACCCCGGCGTGGTGGCGGCGCTGCTGCTCAACCACGTCCGGCTCGCCCCCGGTGAGGCGTTGTACCTCCCGGCGGGCAACCTGCACGCCTACGTCCACGGGGTCGGCGTGGAGATCCTCGCCAACTCCGACAACGTGCTGCGCGGCGGGCTGACCAGCAAGCACATCGACCTTCCCGAGCTCCTGCGGATCCTGGACTTCACGCCCCGGCGGGCGGAGATCCTCACGGCCGACGACGAGGGCCGCTACGCGACGCCGGCCAGCGAGTTCCGGCTGTCCCGGCACGTGGTCACCGGAGGTGCGGAGGTCACCCTGGATCCCGCGGGTCCGCAGATCCTGCTGTGCGTCGAGGGCACGGTGGCCGCTCGCGGCGAAGCCGGCAAGGTCGACCTCACGCCGGGCCGCTCGGCCTGGGCCGGCGCGGCCGAGGGCACGGTCACCCTGGCCGGGGACGGCGTCGTGTTCCGGGCCACCGCCGGCATCGGCTGAGGTTCTACCGCCGGGTGCCGACCGCCGTCCGGGCACGGGCGGCGGTCTGCCGGGCGATCTCGCTGCTGCACCCCGTGTGGGTCGCCGGGTCCAGCAGTGTCCCGATCCGGTCCTCGCTCAGCCGCCCCCGCACCCGCGGGTCGTGCTCCACCGCCTCGGCCAGCACCTCCGAAAACGAACGGCCGGTGGACGCGGCCGCCCCGGCCGCGTGGTGAACGAGGTCGTGCGCCTGCTGGCGGCCGAGGGCGTCGGCGAGTGCCATCATCACGGCCTCGGCCATGATCGCCCCTCCGGTGAGCTCGAGGTTGCGGCTCATCCGGTCCGGGAACACCCGGAGCCCGCCGAGGACGTCGCGCAGCCGGACCAGGGCGTCGGCGGTGAGCACCAGCGACTGCTCGACGGCCTCGTCCATCATCGCCGTCCGCGCGCCGTCGACCTCGTGCGGATGGATCATCGCCTCCAGCGCCAGCGGCACCAGGGCCCGCAGCTGGGCGCCGATGGTGATGACATCCATGCACAGCTTGGAGTTGCGCTTCTGCGGCATGGTCGAGCTACCCACGTCGCCCGGCGGGAGGGTCTCGGCCAGTTCGCCGAACTCGGCGGCGGCGAGCCGCGCGATCTCCTCGGCGATCGCGGAACCGGTCGCCGACAGCAGGGCGAGGACCGACACGAGCTCGGCGAACGGGTCGGCGATGCTCCGCGACGGTACGGGCATGCTGTGCAGGCCGAGGCGGCCGGCGAGTACCTGCTGGACCCGCGGGCCCTCCGGCCCCATGGCGGCGAACGTTCCGGTGGCGCCCCCGGCCATGGCGACGAACAGCCGGTCGCGGAGCTGTTCCAGGCGTTCCAGATGGTGCAGCATCGCGTCGATCCAGGCCGCCACCTTGAACCCGAACGTGATCGGCACCGCCTGCTGTGCGTGCGTACGGCCCGCCATCACGGTCTCGGCATGGGTGTCGGCGAGGTCGGCCAGCGTGCCCAGCACGTCGAGGAGCAGGTCGGCGACGATGGCGTGCGCGGCCCGGACGCCGAGGACGTCGCCGGTCTGCTGGATGTTCTGGGTGGTGGCACCCCAGTGCACCCAGCCGCCGTGGGCCTCGCCCGTCACCCGGGACAGCTCGGCGATGATCGGCATCATCAGGTGGCCGGTGCGGTCCTGCTCGGCGGCCAGCCGGTCCGGGTCCAGCAGCTCCAGCCGGGCGCTCGCCGCGATGGCCTCGGCAGCCGCCTCGGGGATCAGGCCGATCTCGGCCTGCGCCCGCGCCAGCTCCGCCTCGACGGCCAGGTAGCGCCGGCGCCGAGCGTCCGGGCCGAACACCGCCCGCATTCCGACGTCCGGCAGCCGGGCGTCGCTGATGCTTCCGTGCGCCAGTCGCATGGTGTCTCCTTCGCCGCCGGGCTCACCTGTGGCGGTGAGCTTAGAGTCCCCCCGCCTGGCTCGGGGACGGACCGGTTCGGTGGACGGCCGCGAGCCGGCGCCACGAGCGGACCGGCGCAAGCGGGCTGCCCAGGGGCAGGGCAGGATAGGGACTTTCCCACCGACCCGGATCTGACAGGAATCGTTCATGAGCGCAGAAGGCGGCTCCAAGGCCGTGATCGCGGCCCTGATGGCCAACCTCGGGATCGCGGTGACGAAGTTCCTGGCGTTCCTGCTGACCCAATCCTCGTCGATGCTCGCGGAGTCGATCCACTCCGTCGCCGACTCCGGCAACCAGCTGCTGTTGCTGCTCGGCAAGAAGCAGTCCCGACGTGGCGCCACCGCGCTGCACCCGTTCGGGCACGGCCGGGAACGCTACGTCTACGGCTTCATCGTCGCGGTCGTCCTGTTCACGGTCGGCGGGCTGTTCGCGCTGTACGAGGGCTGGCACAAGATCCTGGACCCGCACGGCATCGAAAGCTGGAAGTGGGTGCCGGTCGCCGTCCTGGTGATCGCCATGGTGATGGAGGGACTGTCGTTCCGTACGGCCGTCCACGAGGCCAACCGGGTCCGCGGCGACGTGAGCTGGCCGACCTTCATCCGCCGCGCCCGCGGCCCCGAGCTTCCGGTGATCCTGCTGGAGGACTCCGCGGCGCTGGTCGGCCTGGCCCTCGCCCTGGTCGGCGTGCTGCTCACCCTGGCCACCGGCAACGGCGTGTGGGACGGCCTCGGGTCGATCGCGATCGGCCTGCTCCTGGTCTGCGTGGCGATGGTGCTGGCGGCGGAGATGAAGAGCCTGCTGGTCGGTGAGTCCGCGACCCGCGAGACCGTACGCCGGATCGAGGAGGCGCTGGCCGCCGAGCCGCTGGTGGACCGGGTCATCCACATGCGGACGATGCACCTCGGACCGGACGAACTGCTGGTGGCGGCCAAGATCGCGGTCACCCCCACCGACTCCGCGGCCGAGGTCGCGCACGCGATCGACGCCGCCGAGGCGCGCATCCGGGAGGCGGTGCCGATCGCCCGGGTGATCTACCTCGAACCCGACCTGGACCGGACCCTGCAGGGGGGGTCCCGGACCGAGCCGCGGCGCTGATCAGCGCGGCCGCGGCCGGGGCGGCTGGAGCACCCCGCTGCGGCCGAGCCAGCGCAGCGCGCGATCCTTGTCGATCTCGGCGGCCCGGGCCGCCGGAGTGGGCAGCCGGCCGAGGCGTTCACCCAGCTCCCGCACCGCCGCGCCGACGGCGGGTTCGGCGAAGGCGCGCAGCGCGAACGCCACCGCGAGCGGCGTGACGTCGTACTTCTCCTCCAACTGCGCGGCGAGGGCGATGGTGTGCAGGTCCTCCTCGGTGTACTGCCGGTGACCGGCGTGGGTCCGGGGGTGGTTCCGGGCCTGGGGCCGGGGCTGCCCCGGCGGTCGACCGGGAGTGCTGCTCGGCGGCTGGTTCGGCGGCTGGCTCCGCGGCGGGACGGGGGTGAAGTCGGCGCCGTCGGGCCGCGGCCGCCACCACGAGTCGGCCCGCCCGCGGGGGACCAGGCCCAGCCGCTCGCGGTAGCGCAGCATCCGGGGGGACATTCCGAGGGCCTGAGCGGCCTTGCTGATCCGCATGGCGCCCATTCTGACAAACTTGTGTCAAGAACGCGCGTGGCGCCTGCGGGGAAGCCGCGAGGCCGCCTAGGCTCGCCGAACTGGGTTCCATCCGATACGGAGGTGCAAAACGCCCATGACGTTCGACTTCAAGGTCAAGGACCTGGGTCTGGCTGAGTTCGGCCGCAAGGAGATCCGCCTGGCCGAGCACGAGATGCCCGGCCTGATGGCGCTGCGCGAGGAGTACGCCGCCGCGCAGCCGCTCGCCGGCGCCAAGATCATGGGCTCGCTGCACATGACGGTGCAGACCGCGGTGCTCATCGAGACGCTGACCGCCCTCGGCGCGCAGGTGCGCTGGGTGAGCTGCAACATCTTCTCCACCCAGGACCACGCCGCCGCGGCCGTGGTCGTCGGGCGGAACGGCACCCCCGAGGACCCGCAGGGCGTCCCGGTGTTCGCCTGGAAGGGCGAGACGCTGGAGGAGTATTGGTGGTGCACCGAGCAGGCGCTCACCTGGCCGGCCGGTCCCGACGGTGAAGCCGGCCCGAACATGATCCTCGACGACGGCGGCGACGCGACGCTGCTCGTCCACAAGGGCGCGGAGTACGAGACCAACGGCGCGGTGCCCGACCCCTCCACGGCCGACACCGAGGAGTTCGCGATCGTCCTCGGCCTGCTGAAGAAGTCGTTCGCGGCCGACCCGACGAAGTGGTCCACCATCGCCGACCGCATCCAGGGCGTCAGCGAGGAGACCACCACCGGCGTCCACCGGCTGTACGAGATGCACCGGGCCGGCACGCTGCGTTTCCCGGCGATCAACGTCAACGACTCGGTCACCAAGTCGAAGTTCGACAACAAGTACGGCATCCGCCACTCGCTCGTGGACGGCATCAACCGCGGCACCGACGTCCTCATCGGCGGCAAGGTCGCGGTCGTCGCGGGCTACGGCGACGTCGGCAAGGGCGCGGCGGAGTCCCTGCGCGGTCAGGGCGCCCGGGTGATCGTCACCGAGATCGACCCGATCTGCGCGCTGCAGGCGGCGATGGACGGCTACCAGGTCCTCACCCTGGAAGACGTGGTGGAGACCGCCGACATCTTCATCACCACCACCGGCAACTTCAACATCATCACCGCCGACCACATGGCCCGGATGAAGCACCAGGCCATCGTCGGCAACATCGGCCACTTCGACAACGAGATCGACATGGCCGGTCTTTCGAAGCTGCCCGGCATCGAAAAGATCGAGATCAAGCCGCAGGTCCACGAGTGGCGCTTCCCCGACGGCCACACGATCATCGTGCTGTCGGAGGGCCGGCTGCTCAACCTGGGCAACGCCACCGGTCACCCGAGCTTCGTGATGTCGAACAGCTTCACCAACCAGGTGATCGCGCAGATCGAGCTGTTCACCAAGAAGGACGAGTACCCGATCGGCGTGTACGTCCTGCCCAAGCACCTGGACGAGAAGGTCGCCCGGCTGCACCTGGACGCCCTCGGCGTCAAGCTCACCGAGCTGACCAAGGAGCAGGCCGCCTACATCGGTGTCGACGTGGCCGGGCCGTACAAGTCCGACCACTACCGCTACTGAGTTCGTAGCAGTACCGAGTTCGTAGCAGTACCGGGCGCTCCGCCCGGTGATCACGCCCGGCGGGCGGTCTCCTCGTGAGGCCGCTCGCCGGGCGTTTCCGTCCTGGTGTCAGCGGGGCGGTGCGAACCCGCCGGTGGCCCGCGGCTCCTCGGCCGACGGTTCCGCCGGCTGCGGAGTGCCCGGCGCGGTCGGCTGTTGCTGCTGGGCGTATGGCTGTTGGCCGTACGGCGGCTGCGGGCGTGGCTGCTCACCGAAGGCGCGGCGACGGCGTTCGGCGAGCACGGCGGCGAGGTACGCCCACGGCGGCAGCCCGGCCGGGGGAGCCGGTGCGACGTACCGCGCGACCGAGGCGGCGAGCTGCCCTCCCAGTTCCTCGCGGGCGGCCGGGTTGAGCTCGTGGTAGCGGCCGAGGAACGACCGGGCCGACAGCGCCAGCTGGTCGGGCAGCGTGGACAGCTCGAGTCGCGCCGACCACGCCTCCAGGCCCGGAGGCGGCTCCGGCACGGCCGACGGTGCCGTCGGAGCACGGTCGCGGAGGACGAGCGTGCCGGCCAGCATGTCGCCGACCCGCTTGCCACCCGGCGAGAGCATCGCGGTGATGAACCCGACGCAGCCGGAGGTGACGAAGAAGTCGACGAACACACCACACAGGGCGCGCACGAACGCGTGCCGGAACCGCACCGGGCCGCCGTCGTCGCGCACGACCCGAAGCCCGAGGGCGTACTTCCCCACGCTCTTGCCGCGGGTGAGCGTCTCGATCGTCGTGGTGTAGCCGACGAACGTGAGCACGCCGCAGGCGACCACCAGCCCGCCGATCAGCGACTCGCTCGCGTCGTCGCCGGTGACCAGCGCCACCGGGATCATCAGCAGGCCGAAGAGGATCAGCTCCAGGAGCAGGTCGATCCCCAGAGCAAGCGCCCTGGTCGCGGGCCGGGCCAGTCGCAGGTCGAGGACCACGGCCTCGCCGGTGACGGGTTCGCTCACGTGTGGTCCCTTCGGATCGGTGCCATTAGTGTGCCTTGCTGTGGACGTGGACGCGTACGCCGCCGCACACCAGGCGGAGTGGGACCGGCTGGAGGCCCTGGTCTGCCGCCGGGGACGGCTCACCGGGGCGGAGGCCGACGAGCTGGTCACGCTCTACCAGCGGGTGGCGAGCCACCTGTCCGTCGTCCGGTCGAGCGCTCCCGACGTCGTACTCGTCGGCCGGCTGTCCGCCCTGGTGGGCCGGGCGCGGGCCGCCGTGACCGGGGCACACACCCCGGCCTGGCGCGAGGTCGGGCGGTTCTTCACCGTGACGTTCCCGGCGGCGCTCTACCGCTGCGCGCCCTGGTGGCTCGGCACGGCGGCGGCCTTCCTCGCCGTCTGCGCGGGCGTCGGCTGGTGGGTGGCGACGCACCCGATGGTGCGCCTGGCGTTACTGCCTCCGGCCGCGGTCGACCAGCTCGTCGAGCACGACTTCGCCGACTACTACAGCTCCGCCCCGGCGGCGGAGTTCGCGTTCGGGGTGTGGACCAACAACGCATGGGTGGCCGCCGGCAGCCTGGCACTGGGTGTCCTGCTCGGCGTACCGGTCGCCTACATCCTGTGGCAGAACGCCGCGAACGTCGGCGTGGCCGGCGGGCTGATGGTGGCGGCCGGCCGGGGCGACGTGTTCTTCGGGCTGATCCTGCCGCACGGCCTGCTGGAGATCACCGCCGTCCTGGTGGCCGGCGGCGCGGGCATCCGGCTCGGCTGGACCGTCATTGCTCCCGGGGCACGCACCCGGATGCGGGCGCTGGCCGAGACCGGGCGGGAGACGGTCGGGATGGCTCTCGGGCTGGCCGTGGTGCTGCTGGTGTCCGGGGTGATCGAGGGCTTCGTCACGCCGTCCGGCCTGCCCACCTGGGCGCGGGTCGGCATCGGGGTGGCGGCTGAGGTGGCGTTCCTGACGTACGTCTTCTGGTTCGGCCGGCGGGCGGTACGTGCGGGGGAGTCCGGCGACATCGCGGCGGACGAACGCGGCGACCTGCTGCCCACCGCCGCCTGAACGCCACTGCGTGACAACCGCCGCCCTGACAACCAGCGCTTGACGCCGGCCGCCTGACAACAGCGGCTTGACACCGGTCGGCCAGCCGCGGCACTGGCTCACAGCCGGCCGGTCTTCTTCAGCGCGAGGTAGGTGTCGGCCAGGGCGGGCGCGATCTCCTCCGGCGGCCGGTCGACCACGGTCACGCCGAGGCGTTCCAGGGTCGCGGTGACCTGCCGGCGTTCGGCGTTGGCCTGCTCGGCGGCGGCCGCGGCGTACACCTCCCGCGCGTCGGCCCGGCCCCGTGCGAGTTCGGCCACCTTCGGGTCGGCGACGGCGGCGAGCAGCACCTCGTGCCGGCGGGTCAGGGCGCCGAGCACCGGCAGCCAGCCCTCCTCGACGACGGCGGCGTCCAGTCCGGTGAGCAGCACCACCAGCGAGCGCTGGGTCGCCCGCAGCGTGATCGCGGCGGCGAGCCCGCGGTGGTCGGCCTCGACGAGTTCGCTGGAAAGCGGCGCCATCGCGGCGGTGAACCTCTGCAGGACCTCACGCGGCGCGGCCCGGCGTACGTCCGCGCGAACCGTCCGGTCGTAGGCCAGCAGGTCCACCCGGTCACCGGCCCTGGTCGCCAGCGCGGCCAGCAGCTGAGCCGCGTCCATCGCGTGGTCCAGGCGAGGCGCGTCGCCGACCCGGCCGGCGGAGGTGCGGCCGGTGTCCAGGACGACGAGGACGTGCCGGTCGCGTTCGGGCCGCCAGGTGCGCACGACCACGCCGCCGCGCCGGGCGGTCGCTCGCCAGTCGACGGAGCGTACGTCGTCACCCACCACGTAGTCGCGCAGCGAGTCGAACTCCGTTCCCTGGCCGCGCACCAGGACGCTGGCGCGCCCGTCGAGTTCCCGCAGCCGGGCCAGCCGGGAGGGAAGGTGCTTGCGGCTCTCGAACGCCGGCAGCGCCCGCACCGTCCACGGAACCTCGTGCGAGCCCTGGCGGCCGGCCAGGCCGAGCGGCCCGAGCGAGCGCACGGTCACCCGGTGGGCGTGCTTGTCGCCTCGCCGGGTGGGGCGCAGGGTCGTGGTCACGCGGCGGCGTTCGCCCGCGGACAGCTGGAGTGGATGCCGCTGCGTGGCCGCGCCCGCCGACGGCGGCCAGGCGTCGCGGACTACCCCGCGGACCGGCCGCCGGCCGGGGTTGGTGACGAGCAGACAGATCTGCGTCTGCTCGCCCAGCCGGACTCCGCTGACCGAGCTGACCGGTCCTGCCGAGCCGGACCCGCCGGCGCCCGTTCGTACGGCGGCGTCGCCGGTGACCTCCCGCCGGAACGTCAGCGGCCGGACCGCTCCGGCCAGTGCGACGTCCACCAGGGCGAGCAGCACGACGGCGCCGGTGACCAGCGCGATGCCGGCCCGGGAGGGTACGGCGAACGCCACCACGAGCACCCCGGCGGCGGCCAGCAGAGCGGCGCGGAAGGTGAAGGTCATCGCACCGGCCTACCGGGGGACCGGCACGCTGGCCAGGATCCCGTCCAGCACACCGTCCGCGGACACGCCCTCCAGCTCCGCCTCCGGCCGCAGCTCCACCCGGTGGCGAAGCGTCGGCAGCGCCAGCGCCTTCACGTCGTCGGGCGTCACGTAGTCGCGGCCGGACAGCCAGGCCCAGGCGCGGGCCGCGCGCATCAGGGCGGTGGCGCCGCGCGGGGAGACGCCGAGCCGCAGCGACGGCGACTCGCGAGTGGCCCGGCACAGGTCGACGACGTACCCCAGGACCTCCTCACGAAGCGACACCGCGGCGACGGCCTTCCGGGCGGCGGTCAGGTCGTCCACCCCTGCCACGGCCGTCAGCCCGGCTCCGGCGAGGTCGCGCGGGTCGAACCCGTGCGCGTGCCGGCCGACCACCGCGACCTCCTCCTCCCGCGAGGGCAGGGTGAGATGCAGCTTGAGCAGGAAGCGGTCCAGCTGGGCCTCGGGCAGCGGGTAGGTGCCTTCGTACTCGATGGGGTTCTGCGTCGCCGCCACCAGGAACGGCTCGGGCAGCGGCCGCGCGGTGCCCTCGACCGAGACCTGGTTCTCCTCCATCGCCTCCAGCAGGGCGGCCTGGGTCTTGGGCGGGGTGCGGTTGATCTCGTCGGCCAGCAGGAGGTGGGTGAAGACCGGTCCCTCCCGGAACTCGAACGCGGCGGTGCGCGCGTCGTAGACCAGGGAGCCCAGCACGTCGCCGGGCATCAGGTCGGGCGTGAACTGCACCCGCTTGCTGTCCAGGCGCAACGCGGCGGCCATGGATCGCACCAGCAGCGTCTTGGCGACACCAGGCACACCCTCCAACAGCACGTGGCCACGGCACAGCAACGCGATCAGCAACCCGGTGACGGCCGAGTCCTGGCCGACCACCGCCTTGGCCACCTCGGCACGGACGGCGAGGAGTGCGCTCCGGGCGTCCCCGGCGGGTGGCCCGCCGGGGTGGCCGGTGTGCCCGGGGTTCGGCGGGTGGTCGGTGTCGTCGGTCGTGGTCGCCTGGTCGGTCACGATCGGCGTACCTCCTGCTCCAGCGTGTCGAGTTCGGCGGCCAGCCGGACGAGGGCCGCGTCGTCTTCGGGGGTCTGCCCGCCCGCGGCGCACTCGGCGAGCAGGCGGCGCACCTGGCCGCCGTCGCGCCCGGTGCGGTCGGCGACGGCCGCGACCAGTGTGTCCGGTCCCTGCCCGAGGACGCGACCCGGCGCCAGGCCAGGACGTGTCCTCGAGCCGGAACTGTCCGGGTGGGCGTGGCCGAGCAGCGGCGCCAGCCGGGCGGCGGTGGCCGCGCGGAGCGCGTCCGCGGCGCGGGCGCGGGCCCGGGCACGCTGGTAGAGCCGGGCACGTCCCTCGACCGCCTCCGACGCGCGGACGGCGACGGGGAGGGGTTCGGGTACGACCGGGCCGAGGCGCCGGGAGGCGGCCAGCATGAGCAGGGCGACGGCGACCGCGGCCTGGCCGGCGCCGAACCGGACGCCGTCGGGCAGCAGTGAGGTCAGGCTCCGCGGCTCACGGCCACCCGGGGCGCCCGACGGCACGGCGGAAGGATCGGCCGCCGACGGGACGTACCAGACCAGCTCGCGTTCGGTGCCGAGCAGGTTGAGGGCCAGCGCGGCGTTGCCGTCGTCGGTCAGCCGGGAGTTGGCGAACGACGTGGCCGGGCCCACCACGTCGACGGTGCGGCCGCCGCCGATCCGGGCCGTCGGACCCGGGTCGTCGCTGCCGCCGGGCGGCGCGGTCGGCTGGTGCCCGAGCCGGAGCAGGCCGAACCGGCTGCCGTCGCCGTAGCAGCCGACTGCCCTCGCGCCGGGCAGCGCGCGGTACATCGGCCCGTCGACGTGGACGGGTCCGGCCCGGCGGGCGGCCCGCAGGCCGCATCCGGGCGTACGCGTGGCCGGAACGAGGGTGTCACCGGCGCGGACGGCGTCCGGGGCGAGCACCCGCAGCGCCTCCTCACCGGGGGCGAACAGGACCAGGTGACCCGAGCCGGCCCGCACCAGCCGGTCCAGTTGCGCCGGTGCCAGCAGGTCGGGCTGGGCGACCACGAGCGTGGTGCCGCGGGTCCCCAGCCGGACCGCCCCGGCGAGGTTGTCCACCCGGCGCACCCCGACACCGCGGTCGTCGAGCAGGACCGCCAGCGCCCGGCCGCCGGACTGGCGAGCAGACGCCGGGTCGAGGGGGCCGCCTTCGGTGCGGCCGAGCAGCAGGGCCGAGGCCAGGCCGCCGAGGACGAGCACGGCGGCGATCACCAGCGCCCCCCGCGAGCGATGCCACCGCTGCCGGGCAGTGGGCTCGACGGACCGGCTGGCCGGCGCGCCCGGACCGGGGTTCGTGCCGGAGTTCGTGCCGGCGTGCGGCGAGCCGGCCGGCGGGTTCGTGGGTGCGCTCACCGCGGTGCTCCACCCAGCGGTACGTCCGCACTCCGGACGTCCGAACCGAGGTGGTCGGCCCGCCCCGTGGGCCTGCGGATCCGTCGTACGGCGTCGTCGGCGGCCCGGATCTCGTCGTACGCCCTGGCCGTCGCGACCCGCCCGCCGTAGCAGACCTCGTCGAACTCCCGGGCGGCCGTCCGCAGCGGCACCGCTGCCCCCGGCGCGACCGCCGAACCCTCCCGGGCCACCTCGTCGGCGGTCCGGCCCGGGCGTTCGTCGAGGAACGCCCGCTCCTCCAACTCCCGCACCAGAGCCCGGAAGCCTTCGCGGACCGCGGTCTCGTGGTCGCCGCGACCGGCGGCCGCGCGGGCCGCCTCGCGGTGCTCCGCCGCCGAGCGGACCGTCCCGCCGAAGACCGCGCCGTCGGCACGCGCGCGGGTTCTGGCCAGCGCACCCACCCGCCGGTGGACCACGATCACCGCGAGCACGAGGAGCGCGGCCAGGGCGAGCAGGCCCCACCAGCCGCCGGGGGACACCGCGGCGATCCGGGCGAAGACGTCCGCCAGCCAGTCACGCGCCCACACGAGGAAACGGGAGACCAGGCCGGGTTCGTCGCGGTGGTAGATGCCCTTCGTCAGCTCGTCCCGGGCCGCGCGGGCGGCGTCGGCACCCCCGACGTCGATCGGTGGCCCTCCCGGCGACCGCCCGGCCGGACCGCTCACCGGGGCGGACCCGTCATCGGGTGGCCCAGGGCGACGGCGGTTCGGTACCCGGCATCGCCGGATACGGCGTCCCCGGTGCGGGCCCAGTGCCGCCCGAGCCGGCCGTGCCGCTCGTGCCGGCGAGCGGATCCGCGGTGGCGTACTGGGCGAGAGTGATGTCCAGCCCCTCGCTGCGCATCCGGGCGTCGACGTACACCAGCGCGTTCACCGCGGCGAGGAAGGCGATCTGGAGCACCGACGCCGCGAGGCCGCCGATCCCCGCCAGCACCAGGGCGAGGAACTCCCCGCCGCGGAAGGAGTCACCGAGACCGGCGCCCAGACCGGTGGCCAGCAGGGTGAACGCGGTCTGGATCACCGACGACACCACCGAGGCGACCACGTTGGCGACGGCCAGGATGCCGAAGGTGCGCGCGGTGCGGTCGCGGACCAGTGCCCAGGAGCGTCGGATCGCCGCCACCACGGGGATCCGGCGCTGGCCGGCGTACGGCTGGGTCGCGTCCACCGGCTGCGTCTCCAGCACCACCACCGCCGAGGAGAGGGCGGTCCGGGTGGCGAACACGACTCCGAAGAAGATCAGCGCGCAGGCGAACACGACGGCGGCGAGGATCCCGACGACGAGGTTGGCGAGGAACGCCAGCACCACGACGACGATCGCCACCACGACCGCCACGACGAAGGCCGCCGCGATCAGGAACGTCACCGCGAGCAGCCGGAGGATGTGCGGCCGGCTCGCCCGCCACACCTCGCCGACGGTCGCCGGCCGGCCGAGCACCCCGCGGGCGACCGTGACGGTGATCATCCCGGTCAGCACCGAGGTGGCCACCCAGCTCACCAGGGCGAGGGCGGCACCGGTGGCACCCATGCCGACCCAGGTCCGGTCGCTGATCTGGGTGACCCGGTCGGGGTCGGCCGTGACGATCTGCCCGAACCCCACGAAAAGCGTCAGGAAGTACGCGGCGGTGAGGACGGCCATCACCGCCGTGGACAGCCCGAGCATGATCTTCGGATAGCGCTGCACGGTGGTGAAGGCGCCGTCCAGCACCTCCCCGAATCCCAGTGGGCGCAGGGGAACGACACCCGGCTTCGGCGCCTGGGGCGGCGCGCTGCCCCAGGAGGTGCCACCGCCCCACTGCGGCGGAGCGGCACCCCAGGCGGGGGCGGCCGGAGGCGGCGAATCGCCCCAGCCGCCACCCCAACCATTGCCCCGACCATCGCCCCAACCGGGCCGGCCGGCCGGCGGCTCGCCGGGTGGCCCGCCGGGCGGCGTACCGGTGTCGGTCATCTGGCGCACCTCACGTCTGGGGTATCCCGCGGGTCGTGTCGAGCCATCGTGCCACGCGCAGTGGGACCATGGATTCATGAAAGGTCGCATTCTGGTCGTCGACGACGACATGGCACTGGCCGAGATGCTCGGGATCGTGCTGCGCGCGGAGGGTCTCGACGCGGTGTTCTGCGAGTCCGGCGAAGGGGCGCTGGCGAAGGTGCGGGAGACCAAACCGGACGTCGTGCTGCTCGACCTGATGCTGCCCGGCAAGGACGGCATCGAAGTCTGCCGGGAGATCCGGGCCGAGTCCGACGTGCCCATCGTGATGCTCACCGCCAAGACGGACACGGTCGACGTGGTTCTCGGCCTGGAGTCCGGCGCCGACGACTATGTCGTCAAGCCCTTCAAACCCAAGGAACTCGTGGCCCGGATCCGCGCTCGCCTTCGCCGGTCGGACCGGGCGGTGCCGGAGACGCTGCACATCGGCGACCTGGTGATCGACGTACCCGGCCACTCGGTCAAGCGGGGCAACGAGTCGCTCGCCCTGACCCCGTTGGAGTTCGACCTCCTGGTGTGCCTGGCCCGCAAGCCCTGGCAGGTGTTCGGCCGGGAGGAGTTGCTGGAGCAGGTGTGGGGCTACCGCCACGCCGCCGACACCCGGCTGGTCAACGTGCACGTGCAACGGCTGCGCAGCAAGATCGAGCAGGACCCCGAGCACCCGGAGATCGTGGTGACGGTCCGCGGCGTCGGCTACAAGGCAGGGCCCTCCTAAGGTCGGTCGCGACACCAAGCAGGGGAGGCCGCGCCGAAGCCGTGTGCCGACGGGGCTGTCGGCGTGCGGACGTACGATCGGAGCGGTCCGCCGGCCGCCGAGGACCCGGCGCCGCGCGGACCAGCTGTCACCGCGGCGCGCCCCTGCGTCACCGGTGACCCCCACCCACGCCCGCGCCACCCCCTCGGCGCAGCCCCCTCGAGCCTCCCTGGACGCCCCCGCATGCAGAGCCTGGCCGGCATTCTCCGACCGGCGGCGCGCCTCGCCCGCCGGCCGGTCGGTGTGTGGCGCCGGTCCCTGCACCTGCGGGTGGTGACCGGCACGCTGGTGCTGTCCGCCCTGGTCACCGTGTTCGTCGGGTGGATCCTGCTGCGCCAGGTGACCGACGGCGTGCTGCACGCCAAGGTGGTCGCCTCGGTGGGGGAGGCGTCCGCGGGTTTCCGGTCGGCACAGGCCGCGATCGACGCCGCCGAGCCGAGCGGTGACCCCAGCGAGCTCACCACCCAGCTGGCCCAGGACATCGCGCTGCGCGGCGCGTCCGGCGGGCTGTACGACGTGGTCCTCGACGTCCTCCCCGCCGAGGGCGGCTCGCAGACGGTGGCGCGTTCGACCCGGGCGACGGTCCTGCCCTCCAGCATCCCGGCCGACCTGCGCTCACAGGTGCACTCCGCGCAGGTGGCCTACCGCTACACCATGATCCGGCGGGCGAACGAGCCGGACAGCCCCGGCATCGCGGTCGGCTCCCAGCTGCTGGAGCCGCGCAGCGGGGCCACCCTGGACATCTACTACCTCTTCGACCTCCAGCAACAGCAGGACACCCTGAACCTCCTGCAGCGGTCGCTGGTCGCGGTCGGGGTGCTCATCGTCGTCCTCCTCGGCTGCGTGGCGTGGTTCGTCACCCGTCAGGTGGTGACGCCGGTCCGGATGGCCCGCCAGGTCGCCGAGCGCCTCGCCGCCGGGCTGCTCGACCAGCGGATGCGGGTGCGCGGCGAGGACGACCTCGCCCGCCTCGCCGGCTCCTTCAACCAGATGGCGACCAGCCTCCAGCGTCAGATCCGCCAGCTGGAGGAGCTGTCCCGCGTCCAGCGCCGGTTCGTCTCCGACGTGTCCCACGAGCTGCGCACGCCGCTCACCACGGTGCGCATGGCCGCCGACGTGCTGTACGAAGCGAGGAGGGAGTTCGACCCCAGCGTGGGCCGGGCCAGCGAGCTGCTGCAGGCCGAGCTGGACCGGTTCGAGGCGCTGCTCGGCGACCTGCTGGAGATCAGCAGGTTCGACGCCGGAGCGGCCGCGCTGGTCCTGGAGGACGCCGACCTGCGCGAGATCGTCCGCCGGGTGGTCGACGCGGCCCGGCCCATCGCCGTCCGCAAGGGCAGCGGGCTCGAGCTGCACCTGCCGCACACGGCGGTCGTGGCGGAGGTGGACTCCCGGCGCATCGAGCGGGTGCTGCGCAACCTCGTCATCAACGCGATCGAGTACGGCGAGGGCCGCGACGTCGTTGTACGCGTCGCCGGTGACGGCGAGGCGGCTGCGGTCTCCGTCCGCGACCACGGCATCGGGCTCAAACCGGGGGAGTCGGCGATGGTGTTCGAACGCTTCTGGCGGGCCGACCCGGCCCGGGCCCGCACCACCGGCGGCACCGGACTGGGCCTCGCCATCGCGCTCGAGGACGTGCTGCTGCACGGTGGCTGGCTGCAGGCCTGGGGCGAGCCCGGCCGCGGCGCCCACTTCCGGCTCACGCTGCCGCGCACGGTCGGCGACACCCTCGACCACTCACCGATCGCGCTGGTTCCCGGTGAGGGCGGCCCGCCTCGGCTCGCGCGCGCCGCCACCCCGAGGGCGCTCGGCCCAGGTTCGTCGTCGGCTTCGTCGCCGTCCCCGGCCGGCTCGCCCTCCTCCGCACCGACGGCACCACCGCCATCTTCCTCGTCCTCGCCGTCGGCGCCGTCCGGCGGCACAGGGGGAGGTGCACGGTGACGGCAGAGGCACACCGGTCGCGCTCCCGCGGTCGCGTCGTGGCCGCCGCGCTCGCGCTGGCGGTGTCGCTGGCAGCCCTGGCCGCGTGTGCCACCGTGCCGAGCAGCGGACCGGTGATGTTCGAGGGGATGGGCACCCAGTCCGCGACCCCGCCGTCGCTGGCCGTCCAGGTCAACGGCCCCGAGCCCGGCGACAGTCCGCAGCAGGTCGCCCGCGGCTTCCTCGACGCGATGGCGAGCTACCAGGCCGGCCAGCCCGTCGCCCGCAAGTACCTCACGCCCGCGATGAGCGAACGCTGGCAGCCTGACCAGGTGCTCGTCTACGACAGCACGCCCGTACCCCTCACCGAGCCGAAGTCCGGGAAGGTACTCATCGACGTACGCAGGGTCGGCGGACTCGGCGTCAACGGCGACTGGACGTCGGCGCGCCCGGGTGAGCGGCTGCGGCTCGACCTCGGGATGACGAAGGTGGCCGGACAGTGGCGGGTCGGCCGGCCGCCGAGCGCCCTGGTGATGTCGATCTACAACTTCCGGCGCGAGTACGAGTCCTACAACCTGTACTTCTTCGACCCCAACTTCGAGATCCTCGTCCCCGACCCGATCTACCTGCCGACCCGCGGGCGGCTGGAGACGCTGCTGGTCAACGCCCTGCTGCGCGGGCCCTCCGGATGGCTGAAGCCCTCGGTGCGGACCGCCTTCCCCGAACGCACCACCCTCGCCGCCCCGTCGGTGACCGTCGACGGGAACGTCGCCACCGTCGACCTCGACCCCCGAGTCGACAGCCTGTACGAACCACAGCGTCGCTACCTGCTGGCCCAGCTGAGCTGGACCCTCGACCAGGTGCGCCAGATCAAGAAGATCCAGGTGACCGCCGGCCGGGCGCCGTTCAGCATCGGCGGCAACGGCGGCTCCAACACCACCAGCGCAGACCAGTGGGCGACCTACGACCCCCGCGTGGCCGGAGCGGCCACCGGCGCGTACGCCCTCAACGACGGCAAGGTCGTCCTCGTCGGCTCCGACCGGACGGTTCTGGTGAGCAGCCTGGCCGGCCACCGGATCGAGGCGCGCTCGATCGCGGTGGGGATCTTCGGCGAGCGCAGCTCGCAGGGCCGGCTCGGCCCGGAGGACCCGCGCGGATCGGCCGACTGGCTGGCCGCGGTGTCCACCGACGGCAGGAAGGTCAACCTCTACGGCGCCAAACGCCTGGCTCCGCGCACCGCCTGGCAGGGGCGGGACCTCCTGGAGCCCTCCTGGGATCGCACCGGCAAGCTGTGGATGGTCGATCGCAACCGCGGCCGCGCCCGGATCGAGGTCCTCGACGAACGCGACCGGCTCGGCACCGTCGACGCGCCCGGGCTCAACGGCAAGGACGTCCGTGCGCTGAAGATCTCCCGGGAGGGCTCCCGGGCGGCCGTGCTCGTCCAGCACGGCAACCGAACCGTCCTGATGGTCGGCCGGGTCGAACGCGGCGAGGGGCTGGCCATCCGCGGCCTGCGCGAGATCCCGCTGGACCTCACCAGGATGACCGACCTCGCGTGGTCCCAGCTCGACGAGGTGACGGTGATCGGTTCGGAGGGTCAGGCCGGGGCCTCGCGTGCCCTCAAGGTGACCGTGGACGGATACTCCTCGACGCCGCTCACCGGCCCCGACGCCACCTCGCTGTCGGCCGCACCCGGCCAGCTGGTGCTGCTCGGCGGGAGCGACGGGGTACTGCATCGGGAGGACAAGACGTACATGTGGAGCAACCAGGGAGCGGGCCGTTGCCCGGCCTACCCGGGATGACCGGCCTGCGGCCCGCCGCGCGCCTTGTCGCGTACGCCGACCGGTTGGTCCGCGACGACCTCGCCGATCTGGCGCTCGGTTGCCGGTGCGTGGGCTGCGGCCGTCCCGGCCGGGCCCTGTGCGTGCGGTGCGCGCCGACTCTGCGGGCGGCGGCGTTCCGGACCGAGCCCGACCCCGTGCCGCCCGGGCTGCCCCCGGTCTGGGCCGTCGCGTCGTACGCCGGAGTGCCCAGGGCCGCGCTGCTCGCGCACAAGGAACGCGGCCGGACCAGCCTGGCGGGCCCCCTCGGAGCGGCCCTGGCGACCGCGGTGGCCGCCGCCACGCCGCCACGCCGCGGCGGCCGGTGGTGCTGGTCCCGATCCCGTCCAGCGCCGCCGTCACCCGCCGCCGCGGCCACGACCCGCTGGCGCGCATCGTGGGCCGGGCGGCACGTGTGGCCCGGCGGGCGGGGCTGCCGGTGACCGTGCGGTCGGCGCTGGCCGTCGGCCGCCGGGTGGCCGACCAGGCCGGACTGGACGCCCGTGCCCGCCGCGCCAACCTCGCCGGTGCGTTCGTCGTCCGGGTCCGGTCCCGCGACCTGCTGACCGGCCGGGCCGTCCTGCTGGTCGACGACGTACTCACCACCGGCGCGACCCTCGCGGAGGCGGCCAGGGTGCTGCGCGTCGCGGGCGTCAACGTCCGCGCGGCTGCCGTGGTGGCCGCGACCCGGCGCCGGCGACCGGCCATCGGGCCGGGCTCTGGCGAGGATCGGCCGAGCTGAGTCGGGTATCCCGGGGTCCCCGGGGGGTGTTTCCACGGCGTGTCCTGGTCGTTTCCCAGGGCGTGTCGCGGTCGCACTTCGCACCTGGTGACATACCCGCAGTTTCCCGGGTTCCGGGAAGCGGTCAGGGGCGCTAGCGTTTCGGCATGGCACCCGCCCGGGTCCGTGGTTGCGCCGGACGACAGGTCGACTTGTCGGCCGCGTCCCGGCAAGCCGATGCCAGCCGCAGGCGAAACGGCCCACGTAAGGCGACTTCTCGTCGACCGATCACGGTGCGGCTTAGAAGTAAGCCCTGCCCCGCCGGAGGGCCAGATGCCCTCCGAACCGGGAGAAGGGGAGTAGTGGCATCCAGCAACCTTGCCGCCGCGAAACCCTCCGCAGGCGGATGTGGGGACGAAGACCAGGTCGGCCGGGCGGGTGCCTTCCGCACAATCACCCATATCCCAGCCAGATCCCATCCCAATCCAGTCAAGTCCAGTCCAGTCGTCATATCCGCACCTGGAGCGGGTATGACCTGAGCACGCCTTACCGGTCCTCCCACGGTGGGCACGGTGAGGTGCGAAACCCCGGAGCAGTACGACATTGGGGAGGTTCACGTGGACGTTGTGGTCGTTGGTCGGCACTGCGCGGTGACCGATCGATTCCGTGGTCACGTCGAGGAGAAGCTGACGCGCCTGGAGCGGTTCACCGCCCGGGCCAGTCGGATCGAGATCGAGGTCTGCAAGGAGCGCACGCGCGCGGGAGACTCCGAACGCGTCGAGCTCACCGTCTACTCGCGGGGCCCGCTGGTCCGCGCGGAGGCGTCCGCCGCGGACCGGTTCGCCGCTCTCGATCTGGCCCTCGACAAGTTGCTCGCCAGGCTTCGAAAGGCGGCCGACCGACGACGGGTGCACCACGGCTCCCGAACCCCCATGTCGGTGGCGGAGGCGACCGGCCCCGTCATGGAACAGACCGCCGCGGTGCACGAACTCAACGGGCGGCGTTCGGGACGCATGTCCGGCGAGGAGTACGACTCCGACGAGGACTACACCCGGTACGCCGAACGCAACGGCGTGGGCGAGGCCGACGGCCGGCCCGGCACCGAGGTCGTCGCCGGTATCGAGGTGACCGGCGACGGCCCGCTCGTCGTCCGGGTGAAGGAACACGCGGCGGTACCGATGACCCTGGACCAGGCGCTGTACGAGATGGAGCTGGTCGGGCACGACTTCTACCTCTTCATCGACGCCGACAGCCAGCGCCCGAGCGTCGTCTACCGCCGACGCGGTTACGACTACGGAGTGATCCGACTGGAGGAGGAGCACGCCGCCGCGGCCGTCGCCGCGGCCGAACGCCGATCCTGAGGCGCCGTAGTCGCCGTCAGGGATCTTGGCCGGCCCCGGGACCGCCGGGGCCGGCCGGGCGAGACGAGTGCCGTTGACGCTGCACGCGCCGCGCTCTTGGCCCAGACCCAGCCGAGACACATGCGGAGTCCTGTGATGGACGCAACGTTCGTAGCAAAAGGTGCTGAAGGCGGCGAGATGTCGTGTCATCATGCCTCGGTGACCACCGCCGCACACTTGGGCGCCGGGGCGGGGGTACCCAGTCCACTTCGGGTACTCCTCGTCGACGGCCAGGAGTTGCTCAGCAGAGGTCTGCGACTGCTGCTGGACCAGGAACACGACATCGAGGTCGTCGGCGAGGCCGGTGACGGAAGGGCGGCGGAGCGAGTCGTCGCCGAAAGCATGCCCGATGTCGTGGTTCTGCGACGTGGGCAGGCGTCCCGGGCGGTCGGCGAGGTCTGCCGCCGCCTCAAGTCGCTGCTTCCCACCACCCGCATCGTCCTGCTCACCGAAGGGGCGCAGGTCTCC